>VXSG01000117.1:0-810 GCA_009838075.1 Boseongicola sp. SB0665_bin_10
CCGTGACATTGATGCGCTTGATCGGGCAACCGTGCTCGCCGACCTCCCTGGTGTCATAGATTGGCTTGTGGTAGTGGTAATTGTGCGGCGGGCCGGCCCATAGCCTCTCCGCACCGACGATCTTCCGCCCGCGCGCCGGAACGTCCGGGTTGTAGCCGACGCTGAACAGTTCCAGCCTGACCTTATCGCCTTCGGTCACGCGCGGGTTCAGCACCCGCCAGCCAAGCTGGATCGGGTGCGTGTTGTAGAACCGCTGCGTCCACCTTCCCTTGTCCTGCCACAGCGCCGACGGCGTGCAGCGCTCCTTGGGCGGATAGTCGTGCGCCGACGCGTGCGCCGGCGTGCCGGCCGCGAAGGACGCGGCGACAGCCAGTGCAAAGGCGGGCGCCGCAAGAGCGGCCGGGATCATCAACGTGGCGAGTCGTGGCATGGCGGCCTCCCTTGTTGTTCTCGAACGGAACCGAACGTCATCGCCCGCTCCCCGTCGCGACGCGGCGGATGCGGACCAGCCGCAGCCGAAGCGCGGACCGGGCGGAAAGGATGGGTGGAGCCGGCTGCCGGTCCGGACCGGCTGGAGGCGGCGCGGCGGCGTGCGGCGGGCCTGCGGCCCCGGAGGGTTCCGGCGCAGCGGCTGGAAGAGGGAGAATGCAGGGCGGGCGGAGCGGCGCAGGCCGGGAGATCAGGCGGAGAGCGCCCCCTTGGGCGGCGGGGCAAGGCGGGCGGCCGGCACGGCCCCCTGATGCGCACACAGCTGCGGCTCCCGGCTCCCGGCTCCCGGCTCCCGGCTCCCGGCTCCCGGCTCCCGGCTCC
>VXSG01000117.1:820-16669 GCA_009838075.1 Boseongicola sp. SB0665_bin_10
GGCTCCCGGCTCCCGGCTCCCGGCTCCCGGCTCCCGGCTCCCGGCTCCCGGCTCCCGGCTCCTTGTACAGCCCCATGCCGCCGTCCCTGTCAACCCGTCGCGGCGCGACGCAGGGCGCGGCCCGGAACGTCGGCGACAGTCGCGCCGGGCCGGCTGCCCTGGCTGACATCAGGCCGGCGCCTTGGCGAAGCTCCGCACCCGTCAGGACGGTCCGGCCGAAGGCCGTTTCCGTGCCGGGCGCGCAGGAACGGGGGAGGACGTCAGGGCGCCCCGTGACTTCGGTGAGCGACTCGGGCCGCACGGCGCCGTCCGGCAGACCGCAACCCCGTCCTGCACCGTCCGCCGCCGGAGCGGCGGGCGTTCGGAAGGGCGTCGGGCGCCTTTGTCCGGTCATGGCAACGGCTCGCTCACGGTCCGGTGAAATCGCTCAACGAATGCGTCGGCCTCAAATGGCGGTCGTCCTGTCCGGTCTTCAACAAGCGGCACTCGGAAACGGTCGTCGGGTCAGGTGACGGATGCGGCGGCAAAGGGGGCATGCCCGAGGCGCATCAGGCCGGGCTCGCGTCCGGCTTCGGAGGTGATCATGCCACGAAAGCCGCCGCGGCGCAATGCGCTCACGGAATCGTTACAATGCGAAACGGTTCGCGAGCGCCGCCTCCGTCCCGTGCGCCTGCGGGATCGCTGACGAAGGCGCGGGCGGCCAGAAGCCGCCCGTCTCGATTCCGTGCCGCCGCAGGCGGCTACCACCGCCATTCCAGCCCTGCGCCGACGGCGCCGCCGCCCTCTGCGGTTTCCGGCTCCGCCCAGAGGTCGAGGGTCGCGTCCTCGGCGTGATCCGCGTCCGGCCCGATCCTGTACCCGGTGCGCAGCTCGCCCTTCGCGCCCAGCGTGCCCGACGCGCGCGCGTAGGGGCTGCCGACCGGCCTTCGAAACCGGAAGGACAACGGTGCCGAGAAATTGGCGATGATGCGGAAGCCGACGCTGAACCTGGCGCGGACGGCCGATGGCGGGAGAGTCACGTCGATGCGCGAAAAGCTGAAGAGGGCTGGCTGGGACGACGGCTCTTCCTGCCGAAACTCCTCGGTGCCGCAGCAAGCCTCGCACAGACTGTCGAAACCGACAAAATCCAGACGCGACAGCCCTGCCCTTCCACCCAGCCCAAACTTGTCAGCAACAAGCGTTATGGCAGATATAGATCGGGGGAGGCTCATCCGAGATGCGCTGTCGCTTCGATTTCCACCTTTGCAGCGTCCTCGATCAAACCTGCGACCACGACGACGGACATCGCCGGAAAGTGGCGGCCTATAACGGCGCGATAGGCGGCACCCACCTCTTTCTGATGCGCCAAGTATTCTCGCTTGTCGGTCACGAACCAGGTTAGGCGCGTGATGTCCGTCACCTTGCCCCCTGCTGCAGCCACGATATCGGCGATGTTGCGAAGCGCCTGCTCCATCTGGTCGACAAACCGGTCGCTCACAATCTCCTTGTTCGCGTTCCAGCCGATCTGACCGCCGATGTGCAACACGCCATCCTGTGTGAGGACGCCGTTCGCGTAGCCTTTTGCGGGAAGCCATCCTTCGGGGTGAATGGTTTTGTGTGTCACTGATTTTGGTCCTTCTCAGCAGATAGGCGGTCCTTCAAGGCAGGTGGCCAGGGAGTGGAACGTCCGGCGCGATTCACGCAGACGAGTGTGCCGGTCGTCTCAAACCGTTGTTCGTCGCCGCAAGCGGCGGCCATCTCGTAACTGAATGAGGTTCTGCCGACCTTTGTCACCTTGAGTGAGAGAGCAAGCCGGTCAACATGGCGACTTGGGGCGGTGAAACGGGTCGAAAGTTGCGCGGTGGGGACGCCGTTCGCAGGCATCACTTTCTCGAATGGCACTTGAAGAACGTCTGCAAAGAAGTTCTCCATGCAGTCGTTGATCATCTCGAAGTAACGCGGGAAGAAAACGATCCCTGCCGGATCGCAATGTTTGAACGAGACTCTTTGCGGGAAGGTGAACATCAGATCCCAACGTACTTGTTGGAGATTTCGGGGGTGAGGTCGCTCATGGCGCCCTGCCAGACGGTCTTGCCGCGTTCGAGGATGACAGCGCGGTCGGAAATTGCGGAGAGCTCCTTCAGCGACTTGTCGATCACCAGAATGGCCATGCCGGATTCCTGTTTCAAGCCGGCGATTGCGGCCCAAATTTCCTGCCGGATGATTGGGGCGAGGCCCTCGGCCGCCTCGTCGAGGATCAGAAGTCGCGGGTTGGTCGTGAGCGCACGTCCGATGGCGAGCATCTGCTGCTCCCCGCCCGAGAGCGAGGCTGCTCGTTGGCTTTCGCGTTCGGCGAGGCGCGGAAAGAGGTTGCCCACGGTGTCGAGTGTCCACTCCCCCGGTTGCGCGGCGGCGATGAGGTTCTCGCGGACGGTCAGGTCCTCGAAGCACCTCCGCCCCTCGGGGCACAGCCCAATGCCAAGGCGGGCGACTGCGTGACTGGGCAGGGAATGGAGGCTTTTGCCCGCGAATTCCAAGCGACCGTCCGAAGCCATCATCCGGCAGATTGCGCGGGTTGTGGTGGTCTTGCCGGTTCCGTTGCGCCCCATCAGGGCCAGCACCTCCCCCGCCTCAAGCGAAAGGTTCACATCGAACAGTACCTGCGAATAGCCGTAAGTCGCTGCCAGGCATTCCAAGTCGAGAAGGCTCATGCGCTTTCTCCCAGGTAGGCTTCGCGGACGGCGTCGGAGGCGCGGATGTCCTCGACGGTGCCGGTGGCAATCACGCGGCCATAGACCAGCACGCTGATCCGATCGGCGAGCGCAAAGACCGCGTCCATGTCGTGTTCCACCAGAAGAATGGGCGCCTCTGAGCGCAGACCGTCCAGAAAGCCGGTGAGGTTCCTTGAACCCTCGGCGCCAAGACCCGCCATGGGCTCGTCCATGAGAAACGCCTTGGGGGCAAGGGTGAGCGCGACGGCAACTTCCAGCTGTCGCCGCTGGCCGTGGGAGAGATCGGCACAGCGGGTGTCTTTCGCGTAAGCGAGGCCGACACGATCCAGGGCCTGCATCGCCCGTTCGGTCAATGCCACTTTCCGTGCAACTGGCATAAACAGCGACCACGCGCCCGAGGTCGCTGCGACCGCCCCCAGCAGAACGTTTTCAAAGACGCTGTCTTCCATCGCCAGCGCCGAGATCTGGAATGTTCGGCCCAGCCCGGCCTGCGCGCGGGCGGCGGTTCGAAGTCTTGTGACGTCTTGGCCTAGAAGCTCGATCCGACCCGCGTCAGAAGCGAGAGAGCCGCTGATCTGGCCGATCAGAGTGGATTTGCCTGCGCCGTTGGGCCCGATGATCGCGTGGATCTCTCCGGGGTGCAGGTCAATGGACACGTTGTCTGTCGCGATGAGTGCGCCGAAGGACTTCATCAACCCGTGCGTGGCAAGAACCGGCTCAGACATGGGGGCCCTCCTTGCCGGTCAGAAGCCCGATCACACCACCGCGCCCAAAGAGCACGATGACCAGAAGGATCACTCCAAGCCAGATGTGCCAGAAGTCCGTGAGCCCGCCCAGCCAATGCTCGAGCGTCACGAAGATCGCGGCCCCGATCACGGGGCCCATCAGCCGCCCCACGCCACCGATGATGATCAGGATGATCAACTCGCCCGACAGCTGCCAACTGAACATGGTGGGGGAGACAAAGCGGTTCAGGTCCGCGAATAGCGCGCCGGCCAGCCCGGTGATCGCGCCCGAGATGACGAAGGCCAGAAGCTTGAGGCGCATCGGATTCAGGCCAACTGTTTCCACCCTTTGAGGCGTCTGCCGCGCTGCGTTGAGTGCAAGACCGAACGCGGAATTTCTAAGCCGCCATTGCAGCAGCAGCGCCAGGCAGAGTGCGGCAAAACACAGGCCAAGGAACTGGATCGGCACCAGTGTGTTGAGGTCCGGAAAGCTGTTGCGCACATAGATCGACAGCCCATCCTCGCCGCCATATGCGCTCCAGGAGATAGTAAAGTAGAAAAACAACTGCCCGAATGCGAGCGTGATCATGATGAAGTGGACGCCTGTCGTGCGCAGGCTCAGCAGGCCAATCACAAGCGCGGTGAGCGCCGAGGCGACTGTCGCAACCAGCCAGATCACCGGCATGGACTTGGTGCCCTCTATGGTCAGGGGACCAAGCTCCAACGGGGCGAAGGTCTGGGCGTGAAATGCCAGAATGCCCATGGCGTAGCCGCCGATCCCGAAGAACACCGCGTGGCCGAAGGAGACCAGTCCGCCCATGCCGAGCGCGATGTTCAAGCCCACTGCGGCAAGGGCCAGGATCACGGCGCGGGTCGTCAGCGTGATGGTGAAGATCTCGTCGGCCATCAGCGCCCAAAGCGGCACGGCCAGCAGGCCGGCGATCACGGAAGCGTTTATGAAGCGCTCAGGGATCATGCGCGGGATCCGAAAAGTCCGGAGGGCCGCCAGATCAGGACGAAGCCCATGAGGATGTAGACAGCCATTGCCGCCAGCGCCGAGCCGGTTTGGGTTGCCGCGCCGCCTTCCATGAAGAGCTTGAAGAGTTCAGGCAGGAAGATGCCCCCGAGCGTGTCGGTCAGCCCCACCAGCAAAGCGCCGATGAATGCGCCCCGGATCGAGCCAATGCCGCCGATCACGATGACGACGAAGGCGAGAATGAGGACTGGCTCGCCCATGCCGACTTGTACGGACTGGATCGCTCCAACAAGCGCGCCGGCAAGTCCTGCCAGCGCCGCGCCGATCGCGAAGACAAGCGTGTAAAGCCTTGTGATGTTGATGCCGAGGGCTGCGATCATCTCGCGGTCATTCTCGCCTGCGCGGATCTGAATGCCGACGCGGGTGCGCGTGGTCAGCCACCACAGCCCCAAGGCCACCAGAATTCCAGCCCCGATCAGCACCAGGCGGTAAAGCGGGTACTGAATGCCGCCTGGGAGCGTTACGGGACCGGAGAGGCAATCGGGAATGTCGAGGAACAACGGGAACGAGCCAAAGACGTAGCGAGTGCCCTCGGAGAAGATCAGGATCAAGGCAAAGGTCGCCAGGACCTGATCAAGATGCGCCGCCTTGTAAAGCCTGCGGATCACCAGCATCTCGACCAGTGCGCCTGCGGCGGCGGCGGCGGCCAGAGCCGCAGCAAGCGCCAACAGGAAGGACCCCGTCGCCCCCGCCACCCAGGCGGCGGCAAAGGCGCCGACCATGTAAAGCGAGCCGTGGGCCAGGTTGATGAGCCCCATGACGCCGAAGATCAGCGTCAGGCCCGCTGCCATGAGAAACAGCATGATGCCAAATTGCAGGCCGTTCAGCACCTGTTCGACGATAAGGATCGCGGACATGAAGCGTTCCGTCGCCTCCACATGGTCAGAGGTCAAAAGCAGACGATTTGGGGTGTGGCCCCGGGCAGGGCCCAGGGCCCGCTCGAAGGCCTTCGCCTACATTTTGCACTCGGCCGCGTAGGCGTCCGAATGGTTCTCAAGCGCGGTGCCGATGATCTTGTTCGTGAAGACATCGCCCTCCTTTACGACCTCGCGCGCATAGATCGTCTGGATCGGATGATGGTTCGGTCCAAACGCGAAATCACCGCGCGTGCTGTCGAAGTCGGCGGCGCGCAGGGCCTCGCGGAAAGCATCCGCGTCTGAAACATCCGCGGCTTCAACCGCCGAGATCAGAAGGTTCGCGGTGTCGAACCCCTGGCTGGCATAGAGCGAGGGCAAACGGCCATATTCGGCCTGGAAGCCTTCGACGAAAGCCGCGTTGACCGGGTTGTCGATGTCCTTGTTCCATTGGGATGTGTTCACCACGCCAAGTGCTGCATCGCCCACGGCTTGCAGAATGCCTTGATCAAAGCTGAAGGCAGGGCCGACGACAGGCAGGTCCACGCCGCTGTCCGCATATTGCTTGAGGAAAGAAATCCCCATGCCGCCAGGCAGGAAGAAGAAGACGCTGTCTGCGCCCGAGGCCCTGATCTGCGCGATCTCGGCAGCATAGTCCGTCTGGCCCAGCTGCGTGTAGACCTCGCTGGCCACGTTCCCCTCGAAAGTGCGCTTGTATCCCGTCAGCGCGTCGGTCCCGGCCGGATAGTTTGGCGCCAGGATGAAGCTGTTGCCGTATCCGGCGGTATTGGCGTAGGCGCCCGCCGCTTCATGCAGATTGTCGTTCTGCCAGGCCACGTTGAAATAGTTTTGGTGGCACCCCTTGCCCGCCAGCGGCGAGGGTCCGGCATTGGGTGAAAGATAGAACTTGCCCTGGGCGGTCACGCTGGGCACCACCGCCATCGCCAGGTTCGACCAGATGATGCCGGTCAGCACATCGACCTTCTCGGATTGCACCATCTTGTCGGCGAGTTGCACGGCAATGTCGGGCTTGCGCTGGTCATCCTCGATCACGACCTCGATGTCATCGCGACCCGACTGCTTGATGGCGAGCATGAAGCCGTCGCGCACGTCAATGCCCAGACCGGCTCCGCCCCCCGAGAGCGTGGTGATCATGCCGACCTTGACCTCGGCGGCAGCGGGCGTGGCCATCAGCGCCGCCATGGCCGTTGCAAGAACTGCTTTTTTCATTTTCGTCTCCTTGTGATCGCGTGGCTTTGGCCACCCGGTTTGAGCCGGAACCGCTGGATTTTTCCGGTTGGCGTTTTCGGCAGTTGGTCGCAAAAGCGGATGCTTCGCGGGTATTTGTAAGGCGCAATCAACGCCTTGACGTGATCCTGGAGCGCATTTGTCAACGCGGTGTCTCCGGTGAAGCCAGGGTTGAGCACGATATGCGCTTCTACGACATGTCCCCGGGCTTCATCTGGCGCGCCAATCACGCCGCATTCACTGACCGCCTCATGGGCCAGAAGAGCGGCCTCCACTTCTGGACCGGCGATCTTGTAGCCTGCCGACACGATCATGTCGTCGTTACGCGCGGCGAAGTGGAAATGTCCTTCCCTGTCGCGGGTGAAGCTGTCGCCAGTGATGTTCCAGCCGTCCGACACATATCCCGCCTGGCGCGGGTCGTTCAGATAGCGACACCCCGTCGGTCCGATCACGGCAAGGCGGCCAATCTCGCCATCGGGCACGTCATTGCCATCATCGTCGATGATCTTCGCCTGATAGCCGGTCACTGGCTTGCCCGTGCAGGCGGGCCTGTGATCATCGAACCGGTTGGAGATGAATACATGCAAAAGCTCGGTCGCACCGATGCCATCAAGCATCGGTTTGCCTGTGCGTTCGATCCATGCGTCATAAATCGGCTTTGGCAGTGTCTCGCCCGCCGAGACGGCGGCACGCAGGCTGGACAGGTCCGCACCTTCTTCCATCGCGCCGAGCATCACGCGGTAGGCAGTGGGCGCGGTGAAGCAGACTGTGGCGCGGTATTTTTCGATGATCTCGATCATGTTTGGCGGGGTCGCCTGCTCCAGAAGCGTCGCCGTTGCCCCGAAGCGCAACGGAAAGATCGCCAGCCCGCCCAGGCCAAAGGTGAAGGCCAAAGGCGGGGAGCCGACGAAAATGTCCTCGGGCTGGACGCCAAGCACTTCCTTTGCATAGCCATCCGCAATGATCAGCAGGTCACGATGGAAATGCATTGTCGCCTTCGGCTCGCCCGTCGAGCCGCTGGTAAAGCCGAGCAGTGCCACATCGTCGCGACCGGTTTGAACCGCCTCGAACTGCACGGATTTTTCCAGAGCCAGCCTGTCAAGCTCGGCATCGTGGTTCGAGGTGCCGTCAAAGCCGATGACCTTCTTCAGGAACGCACTGTCCTTGGCGCAAAGGGCCATCTCGTCCATCAATCGCGTGTCGCATAGCGCGAACCGGATCTTGGCCTTGTCAACGCACTTCGTCAGTTCAGGCGCCCGCAGCATCGGCATGGTGTTGACCACGACTGCGCCCGCCTTGGTCGCGGCCAGCCAACAGGCCACCATCGCGGGGTTGTTGGCAGAGCGGATCAGGACGCGATTGCCCGGCTCTACGCCCAGGTCATCGACCAGCGCATGGGAAAGGCGGTTGGTCCAGTCGGAAAGCTCCTTGTATGTGCGCCGCCGCCCGTTGCCGATCAACGCGGTGCAATCCCCGAATCCATTCGCAACGATCGCGTCGGTTAGTTCATGGCCCGCATTTATCCGCTCAGGATAGTCAAAGCCGTCCAGCCGGAATTCGGGCCAGGCTTCGGCGGGCGGCAGGTTGTCACGGGCGAAGGTATCGACGTGGGCTGATGGGCCTAGCATGGCATTGCTCCTGCGTGCGCGTCGAGGGTCTGGCGAGCGATGATGACCTTTTGCACGTCACTGGCGCCTTCATAGATGCGCAGGGCACGGATTTCGCGGTAGAGCCGTTCCACTGCGTTGCCCGACCGCACGCCTTCACCGCCAAAAAGCTGGACCGCCTTGTCGATCACGACTTGTGCCCGTTCGGTCGAAAAGAGCTTTGCCATGGCCGCCTCGCGGGTGATGCGCGGGGCCCCCTGGTCCTTCGCCCAAGCCGCGCGGTAGATCAGAAGGGCGGCGGCGTCGACATCAAGCGCCATGTCAGCAATGTGACCTTGTACCATTTGCAGATCGGCCAGGGGAGACCCTTGGACCTGTCGGGAGGTCACACGTCCAAGAGCCTCGTCCAGCGCGCGACGGGCAAACCCGAGGGCCGCCGCCGCGACAGTGGAGCGGAAGACATCCAGAACCGACATTGCAATCTTGAAGCCTGCGCCCGGGGCGCCCACCATGGCCGAGGCCGGGATGCGGCAATCGGTGAAACGCAGCGTGGCCAGCGGGTGGGGCGCGATCGTGTCCAGACGTTCCACCACCTCAAACCCGGTCAGGTCAGGCGTGACGAGGAATGCGGAGAGGCCGCGCGCGCCAGGCAGGTCTTCGCTTCGGGCAAAGAGCGTGTAGAGATCGGCAATGCCACCGTTGGAGATCCAGGCCTTGTCTCCGTTCAGCACAAAGTCACCGCCATCGCGCGTTGCCGTCATGGCGGAATTCGCAACGTCAGAGCCGGACTGCGGTTCGGTCAGCGCAAAGGCCGCGATGGCCTCACCGGCCGTCGTCTTGGGCAGCCATGCCGTCTTTTGAGCGTCGGTGCCGAAGAGCGAGATCGCCCCGGTGCCCAAGCCCTGCATGGCAAAGGCAAAATCGGCCAGACCGTCGAGACGCGCCAGCATTTCGCGGGCGAGGCACAGGTGGCGGACGCTCAGCGGCTGGTTGCTGCTGGCCGTGGCACGCAACAGCCCGGCGTCGCCCATTGCAGCTACAAGCGCCTTGCAGGCAGCGTCTGCATCGGCGTGATCAACCTCAAGGCCAAGCGCAAACGCCTCCACCTCCGCCGCCCAGGCGCGGTGGCATTCATTGAAGAAGGGCCAGTTGAGGAAACTGCGATCCGCCATCAATCCCCCTCAAACACCGGTTTCTGCTTGGCGGCAAAGGCCTCATAGGCACGGGTGAAGTCACGTCCCTGCATGCAAATGGCCTGGGCCTGGGCCTCGGCTTCGATCGCCTGATCAAGGCTCATGTTCCATTCCTGCGCCAGCATGGTCTTGGTCATCGAATTGGCGAAGGTCGGGCCTGCGACAATGCTTTCGGCCAGCGCCAACGCTTCGGCTTCGAGCTCTTCCGTCGAGGTCACCCGGTTGAAGAACCCCCAACGCTCGCCTTCCTCGGCGCGAAGCGTCCGGCCTGTGCAAAGCAACTCTGCCGCCCGGCCCTGACCGATGATGCGAGGCAGCATCGCACAGGCCCCCATGTCGCAGCCCGCCAGGCCCACGCGGTTGAACAGAAACGCCACCCTCGCCTCTGGTCCGGCGATCCGCATGTCGCTTGCCATCGCCATGATCGCGCCTGCGCCTGCACAGACTCCGTCGACGGCAGCGATGACGGGCTTGCCACAATGCACCATCGCCTTCACCAGATCGCCCGTCATGCGGGTGAATGCCAGAAGCTCCTTCATCGACATCCTGGTCAGCGGCCCGATGATTTCATGCACATCGCCGCCCGAGGAGAAGTTGCCGCCATTGGGCAGGATCACCACCGCATGCACGTCACCCGAAACGGCCAGCGCGCGGAACCAGTCGCGCATTTCCGCGTAACTGTCGAAGGTAAAGGGGTTATTCCGCTCGGGCCGGTCATGGGCGATGCGCGCAATGCCGTCCTTGGCCTCACATCGGAAATGTTCGGGCACCGGCAGGTTCATTGGTCATCCCCTGCATCCCCGACACGGCTGAGGATGGCGAGCACGGTTTCCGCTTCCTCTTCGCTCAGGCCGCCCAGTTGACCATCGATCCATGCTTCATGACGGGTCGCAAGGTCTTTGAAGGCGACAGCCCCCATTGGCGTCAGGCGCGCGAGCTGTGACCGGCGGTCGCCCTCGACGGCAACGCGCAGGGCCAGCCCTTCCTTGGTGAGTCGGTCCACGATCCCGGTGACATTCCCGTTTGAGACACGGAGGTAGCTGGACAATTCGCTCATCTTGATCCCCTTGGGATAGCGCGCGAGCGCTGCCATGACGTCGAAACGTGGCAAGGTGGTGCCATGATCATCCCGCAGCCTGCGTCGAAGCGCGGCTTCGGTCTGGCTTGTGACCTTCAGGAGCTTCAACCAAAGACGCAACCGTGTCTTTGAGGCGGGCTCAACTGCGCGGTCTGCACCAGGTGTCATATCTCGCCTCCTGAAACGGTGAGCGCGTGGCCATTGACCGATGCCGCCTCGGGGGAGGCCAGGTAGATGACAGCCGCTGCCACCTCGCTCGGGTCAATGAGCCGCTTCATCGGGTTGTCGCTCACGATCATCTTTTCGGCTTGCTCACGGGGCACGGAAAGACGCTCCATCACGCCCGTGATCGCGGCTTCAGCCATGTCGGTGTCCACGAAGCCGGGGCAGACCGCGTTGCAGGTGATCGTGGCCCGCGCGACCTCCTTGGCCAAGGATCGCACCAAGCCCAAGACACCGTGTTTCGCCGCGACATAGGACGCGATGTCCGCCCCGCCTTGCAGGCTGGCGGTGGACGCCGTTGCAATCAGCCGCCCCCCCGGTCCCATGCCTGCGCGCAAGGCCTCCCGGAAGGTCAGGAACGTCCCCGTCAGGTTCACATCCAAAGCGGCACGCCAATCGTCCAGCGTCATGTCGCGCACGGGCGCGGGCTTGCCCGCACCCGCGTTGGCCACCACGACGTCAAAAGCTCCCTTGTCGAACAGCGCAGCGACACTTGCCTCGTCTGCCACATCGGCAGTCGCCTTCGCGATGTCGCGCCCGCCTGCTGTCTCGTCCAACGGGCCCGTCCGGCGCCCCGCAATGATGACGTGATCGCCCGCATCGTCGAACGCATGCGCAATGGCGCGCCCGATGCCTGTTCCCCCGCCTGTGACCAGAACCCGCCTCATGCCCTCAGCATCTCCGCTTCTCGATCCGCGAGCCGCCAGGCCTGATCCCGCCCCGCGAGATAGGGCAGCGGCCAGTCCGTTGCCCTCCGGTCCCCGATCTTGGCGGCTTCGCGCAAGCTCCAATAGGGATCAGCCAGGTGAGGCCGCCCGACCGCCACCAGATCCGCGCGGCCCGCTATCAGGATCGAGTTGGCGTGATCCGCCTCGTAGATGTTGCCGACCGCCATGGTCGCAATGCCTGCCTCGTTGCGGATACGGTCTGAGAACGGCGTCTGGAACATGCGCCCGTAAACCGGCCTGGCCTCGATGCTGGTCTGCCCCGCCGAGACGTCGATCAGGTCAGCGCCGGCGGCATGGAACGCCTGCGCGATCTCGACCGCCTCGTGGGGCGTGACACCGACGTCCCCTACCCAGTCATTGGCCGAAATCCGCACCGACATCGGTCTTTCGTCAGGCCAGACCGCGCGCATGGCATTGAAGACCTCCAAAGGCCAGCGCAGGCGATTTTCCAGCGACCCGCCATAGGCGTCCGTGCGGATGTTCGACACCGGCGAGAGAAAGGACGAGATCAGGTAGCCATGGGCAGCGTGCAGCTCGATCATGTCAAAGCCTGCGCGCTCTGCCATTTCTGCGGCGGCGACAAACTCTGCCTTGATCGCCGCCATCTCTTCGACTGTGATCTCGCGCGGTGCGGCGTTCTCCGGCGACCAGGGGATCGGCGAAGCGCTCACCAACTCCCAGTTATGGCGAGGAAGCGGTGCGTCCATTGTCTCCCACCCCAGTTGGGTCGAGCCCTTGCGCCCCGAATGCCCGATCTGGCTGCAGATCTTCGCATCGGTCTCGGCATGAACAAACGCCGTCAACCGCGACCAAGCCGCATCATGCTCAGGCGCATAAAGACCCGGGCAGCCAGGCGTGATCCGACCCTCCGCACTGACGCAGGTCATTTCGGTACAGACCAGCCCGGCGCCGCCCTTCGCACGTTCGCCATAGTGGATCAGGTGCCAGGCGGTCGGGCAGCCCTCCACCGCCTTGTACTGCGCCATGGGCGAGACGACGATGCGGTTCTTCAACGCCATTTCACGCAGGCGGAAAGGCGTGAACATCGGCGCGCGCAAAGGGGCCTCCTGCGCACAGCCCGCCTGATCCATGAACCAACGCTCGGCGCCTTCCAGCCAGTCCTTGTCCCGTTCGCGGAGATTCTCGTGGCTGATCCTTTGACTTCGTGTCAGCAACGAATAATTGAGTTGAACCGGGTCGAGGCCCATGTACCGCTCCACCGTTTCGAACCACTCCAGCGAATTGCGCGCCGCTGATTGAAGGCGCAACACTTCGAGCCGCCGCTCGTCTTCGTAGCGGGCAAAGGCGGTTTGAACATCCGGTTCGCTGTGCAGCAGGTCGGCCAGCGACACGGCACTTTCCAGTGCCAGTTTCGAGCCCGAGCCGATCGAGAAATGCGCCGTCGCCGCCGCGTCCCCCATCAGGACGACATTCTCATGGCTCCACTTCTCGCACAGCACGCGCGGAAACCGCAGCCAGGCGGAGCCGCGAATGTGGCGCGCGTTGGTCATCAGGGCATGGCCACCAAGGTGATCCTTGAAGATCTCTTCGCAGGCGGCGATGGATTCGGCCTGGGACATCTCCCCAAAGCCCCATTTGTCGAACGTGTCCTGCGCACATTCCACAATGAATGTCGCGGTCGTGTCGTCGAACTGGTAGGCATGGGCCCAGACCCAGCCGTGCCCGGTTTCCTCGAATATGAAGGTGAAGGCATCGGCGAAGTTCTGGTGCGTCCCGAGCCAGACGAATTGGCAGAGCCGCTGGTCGATGTCCGGCCTGAAGGCGTCAGCATAAAGCGCGCGCGTCTTCGAATTCAAGCCGTCAGACGCGACGACGATGTCGTAGGATGCGCGATGGGCCTCTGCGCTTTCGATCTCGGTTTCGAATTGCAGGTCCACGCCCAAGTCGCGGGCGCGCGCCTGCAACAGGATCAACAGCTGCTTGCGCCCGATCCCGCAGAACCCGTGCCCCGAAGACACAAGCCTTTCGCCCTTGTAGTGCAACGCGATGTCATCCCAATAGGCGAAATGGTCCTTGATCGTGGCCGCGCTGACCCGATCGTTTGCGGCGAGGTTGTCGAGCGTCTCTTCGGACAGAACCACGCCCCATCCGAACGTGTCGTCTGGGCGGTTGCGCTCGATAACCGTAACCTCGTGCGAGGGGTCGCGCAGCTTCATCGAGATCGCGAAGTAGAGACCGGCAGGTCCTCCCCCCAAACACGCAATCCGCATTCTCTCCCCGCTTCATTGGTTGATTCTGTTCCAAAGAGTGCAGCGAGTTCCCAAGTATTTCAAGCTTGAAAATTCTGGCTTGAAATTTTATGCTTGAAGCAAGTTAGGGGATCCGAAGATCACGTGATGATGCCTGGCGCTTTCGGGAGAGTGAGATGACAGTCACCCTGCAGCGGGATGTCCCGGTCGCGATCGTCACCATCGACAACCCGCCCGTGAATGCCACGTCTCAATCCGTCCGTGCGGGTCTGATGACTGTGCTGGAGCAGATCGACGCCGATGCCGGAATCAAGACGGTCATTCTTGCCGGCGCAGGTCGGACCTTTGTGGCAGGGGGCGATATCAAGGAGTTCTCCGCCCCGCCGGTGCCGCCGCATCTGCCTGATGTGCTGAACGCCATGGAAGCCAGCGCAAAACCGTGGATCGCTGCCCTTAACGGCACGGCACTGGGCGGCGGTCTTGAAATGTCCATGGCCTGCCACATGCGCATTGCAACGCCGGAAACGCAATTGGGACTGCCTGAGGTCAACCTGGGTCTCATTCCCGGCGCAGGGGGCACTGTACGGTTGCCGCGCCTCATTGATCCGACCGAAGCGCTGACGATGATCGCCAGCGGCAAGCCGATCTCTGCAAGCCACGCCCTGAGGCTGGGGCTGATCGACAAGATGTCTGACGATCCAGTGCAGGCCGCCAAGGACCTGGCATCCAAGGCCGTCACGACACGAACACTTCAACGTGCCGTGCGACCCGTGGACCAGACCAGCTTTGATGCCGTCAAAGCCCGGCTGCACAAGAAGGCGCGGGGCCAGATCTCGGTCGGTGCCGCCATTCGTTCTGTCGAACGCGCGATGACGCTTCCGGCACAGCTTGCGCTGGATGCTGAACGTGCCGCGTTCCTTGAACTCAAGGCCTCGGAGCAATCGGCAGCATTGCGTCATGTCTTCTTCGCCGAACGGGCGACGCTCGCGGACCCGCGGTGCAACGGGCCGTCGCGCGACATTGCCTCGGTTGGCGTTATCGGCGGCGGGACCATGGGGGCGGGCATTGCCACGGCATTCCTGCGCGCCGGTTACCCGGTCCACATGGTCGAACGGGAGGCAGGCGCGGTCGGGACGGCGCGCAAGCGGGTTCAGGACATTCTGGAGCAAGGCCGGAAGCGCGGCCTGCTTGCGCAAGTGCAACTCGACAGCATGCACAACAGGTTCCGGGCCTCCGACCGCTATGGCGACCTCGATGAGGTCGACCTTGTCGTTGAAGCCGTGTTCGAGGACATCGCCGTGAAACGCGCGGTGTTCGCTCAACTCGACGAGGTCACGAAGCCACGCGCAATCCTGGCCACCAACACCTCCTACCTTGACGTGAACCAGATCGCCGGGGCGGTGGCCGATCCCGCGCGCGTGATCGGGCTGCACTTCTTCTCCCCTGCCCATATCATGAAACTCCTCGAAATCGTGACGCCGGACAAGGTCGCCGACGATGTCATCGCAACCGCCGCCAAGCTCGCCAAACGGCTAGGCAAGATCGGCGTGCTGGCGGGTGTCTGCGACGGTTTCATCGGCAACCGCATCATGTGCAGCTATCGCCACGAGGCAGACGTATTGCTGCTGGAAGGCGCCTTGCCGTGGGAGGTTGATGCGGCCATGCGTGAGTACGGCTTCGCCATGGGCATCTATGAGATGCAGGACATGGCCGGCCTCGACATCGCTTGGGCAACGCGCGCACGGCGCGCCGAGACGGCGCCGCGCGACGACGGATATGTCACTGTTGCTGACTCGCTCTGCGAAAATGGCTGGTTCGGGCGCAAAACGGACAAGGGCTGGCACGACTACGCTGACGGGCAAGCCATACCGTCGAAGGACACGGCCAAGATCATTGCAGAGGCACGCGAGATGAAAGGCGTCTCGCCAAGACCTCTCACCCCGGACCAGATCATGGACCGGATTCTGTCCCGCTTGAGAATGGAGGCCGATCAAGTCTTGGCAGATGGTGTCGCCCGTCAGCCAAGCGACATAGATGTCGTCATGATCAACGGCTATGGGTTCCCACGCTGGCGCGGCGGGCCATTCTTTACCGCGAAGTGACAAACCCTGTGCCAAAATGTTGAATTCAACATTTTACCATCGCCATTCCAGTCCCGCGCCGACGGCGCGGCCGCCCCCGTCGGTTCCCGGCTCCGCCCAGAGGTCGAGGGTCGCGTCCTCGGCGTGGTCCGCGTC
>VXSG01000099.1 GCA_009838075.1 Boseongicola sp. SB0665_bin_10
TCGGGCACGAAACGGGGCGAATCGTGATGCGGGTGGTCAGGTTGTGCGAGGGGAGCCCGGCTTCGGCCGGCGTCACCGGGGAAGCGCGAGCGACCCCGCGAGCGGCGTAAGCCGCACCGCAGCGAATGCTGCACTTCGGTCCTTCTTCGTCGGCGGGGCAACCCGTCCTAGGGGCAGGCGGCTGCGGCTGCCTGTCCCGTCCTTACGCAACAACAGGAGGCCCGCATTCCACCCCGCCCTGAAGGACGGGGTGAAATGCGGGATGAATTGATGATGCCCGGCGAAAAAGGCGACCGCAAGGATCGTGACGACTCCACGCGCGACAGGGTTTCAGAGCTCTTCTTCAAGTCGCGCAACGTCCTGATCACCGGCGAAATCAATGACGGGCTGGCAAACCGTGTCGCGACCCGGCTCATCGCCTTGGCCGAGGACGGCGACGACCCGATCAACGTCTTCATCTCGTCGCCGGGCGGACACGTTGAATCGGGCGACATGGTCCACGACATGATCAAGTTCATCGGGCCCACGGTTCGGACGGTCGGCTCCGGCTGGGTTGCGTCCGCGGGCGCACTGATCTTCGTCGCCGCGAAGAAGAACAACCGCTTCTGCCTGCCGAACACGCGCTTTCTGCTGCACGAGCCCCGCGGCGGGATCGGCGGATCGGTTTCGGACATACAGATTCAGGCCGAGCAGATCCGCATCATGCGTGAGCGGTTCCACCGCATCTTTTCGGAGGCGACCGGGCAGACCACCAAGAGGATCGCAAGCGACACGGGGCGCGACTTCTGGCTCAACACCGACCAGGCCATCAAGTACGGCCTGCTTGGCAAGGTGATCTCCAGCGCCAGGGAACTGGCGTAGGCCCGGGTCGTGCGCCCCGCGCGTTCATCGACCGAGGCGCGACCGTGAAGACAACTCGACCGGTTCCGGCCCTGTCGCGGGACGACCTGCGTGGCGACCGTGCCCCGCCGCTCCTCGGCCCTTCCCAAAGGGCGCGTCAGTTCGCGGATTGCGGGCCGGCCTTGCAGGTTCGAGGCCCCGGCCACAAATGTGGACAGTTCCGCAGGAGAATTGAATGATCCCCGGCCTAGATCGACGTCGCAGGTTTTCAGACCTGACAGAACAGGAAATCCTTGCCCTTGCGATTTCCTCGGAAGAAGACGATGCCCGAATCTACCGAACCTACGCCAGCAAGCTCCGGAAGGAGTTCCCGGGTTCCGCCGCCGTGTTTGACGAAATGGCGGTCGAGGAGGATGCCCATCGCAGCGTCCTCATCGACCTGCACCGAAAGCGATTCGGCGACACGATCCCGTTCATTCGGCGCGAACATGTCTCGGGCTATTTCGCTCGCCCGCCAGCATGGCTGATCGAGAATCTCGGGCTGGAACGCATCCGCGAGGAAGCGCTCGCCATGGAACACGCCGCCGCCCGATTCTACGACGCCGCAGCCGCAAGGGCCGGCGATGCCGAGACCCGAAAGCTGTTGGGTGACCTTGCGGCGATCGAGGCCGGACACGAAACCGTGGCGCAGAACCTGTCCGCCACCCATCTCGACCAAGAGACGCGGGAAGGCGAGAGCCGGACCGCGCACAGGCAGTTCGTGCTGACATGGGCGCAACCAGGCCTGGCCGGGCTCATGGACGGTTCGGTGTCGACGCTGGCGCCGATCTTTGCCGCGGCCTTTGCCACCGGCGACACATGGAGCACCTTCCTGATTGGAATC
This sequence comes from Boseongicola sp. SB0665_bin_10, assembly GCA_009838075.1. Lineage (GTDB taxonomy): Bacteria > Pseudomonadota > Alphaproteobacteria > Rhodobacterales > Rhodobacteraceae > JAJEFO01. Next base: position 1,724 of record VXSG01000099.1, read on the forward strand.
GCCGCATCCGTGGGTGCCGGGATCTCGATGGGATTCGCGGAGGCGGCATCGGATGACGGGCAGATTTCAGGGCGCGGCTCGCCTGTCAAGCGTGGCCTGGCTTCAGGCGTGATGACCACCATTGGCGGGCTCGGGCATGCGTTGCCGTACCTGATTCCGGACTTCTGGACCGCGACCACGATCGCGTTCATCGTGGTGCTCTTCGAGCTTTGGGCAATTGTCTGGATCCAGAACCGCTTCATGGAAACACCGTTCTTCCGGGCCACGCTGCAGGTGGTCCTGGGCGGCGCGCTCGTGCTGGCGGCCGGGATACTGATCGGGTCAGGATAGGCTCGGGCCGTTCGAGACGAAAGGTCGCACCGGAAAGGCCCGGCGCAGCCAGCCCGGAGAGTGCCTGGCCGGAGATCCCGCGCCGATGCTGAAGGAAGGCTCCAATGCACACGCGGCAGGCTTCCGGGACAACGCGGGGCGCGGGTGGTCAGTCCGGGCTACCGAGCGTCATATGCATCGATTATCTCGGCAACCAGCGGATGACGGACGACATCCCTTGAGGTGAAGTGACAGAAGGCAATCCTGTCGATGTCGGCCAGAAGCCTTTCGGCGTCCATGAGGCCGGAAGCGACTCCGCGAGGAAGGTCCGCCTGGGTCCTGTCGCCGGTGATCGCCATTCGGCTGCCTTCACCCAGACGTGTCAGGAACATCTTCATCTGCATGGTTGTGGCGTTCTGCGCCTCGTCCAGGACCACGAAGGCATTGGACAGTGTCCGGCCCCGCATGAAGGCAAGCGGTGCGATCTCGATCCGCTTGTCCTCGATCAACCTGGTGAGCTGCTTTTCCGGCAGGAAGTCGTTGAGCGCGTCGTAGAGTGGCTGCATGTAAGGATCGACCTTGTCCTTCATGTCGCCCGGGAGGAAGCCCAGCCTCTCCCCGGCCTCGACCGCGGGTCGGCTGAGAATGATCCTGTCGACATGGCCGTTGACAAACAGGTTCACGCCCACTGCAACGGCGAGATACGTCTTGCCGGTGCCAGCCGGGCCGATGCCGAACACGAGCTCGTTCGAGAAAAGGGAACGGACATAGGCCCTTTGCGCCCCGGTCCTCGGCTCAACCAGCTTCCTTCGCGTCTTGATCTCGATCTTGCCGCGCGGAAAGAGTTCCATCTGGTTGGCGGACGGGTCGACGGCGATGTCCTCGCCCATGCGAATCTCCGCGTCGATGTCGCCCGGCGTGATCTCGCGGCCTGCCTCCAGCCGCCGGTGAAGTGCCTCAAGAACTTCGACCGCACGGCCGACATCCGCACATTCGCCGACTACCGTCAGCCTGTTGCCTTGATGCATGACTTGTACGGAGAGCGCCTCCTCCACGTGCACGAGATTGCGGTTGAACTCTCCGAACAGGTCGATGAGCAGGCGGTTGTCGGGAAACTCCAGTTGCGTTTGAAAAGCTTCATCTTGCGGCTTCGGGTCGTTCAGCGCACGAACGGTCAAATGCTGTCACTCCGGGCATGTGGGGCCTGATTGCCCCAATGCTGCCAAGGGTTTGACGGCAACGCAAGGGGGCCAGGCCTTCCCCGGGCCCTGGCAATTCCGGAGCCAGCCGCGGGCGACGCGACGAAAGGGCCGTTGCCACATCGAATTGCACGAAACGAAATGAACCTGGAAGCGGGGCACCGCCCCCCGAACGTGCCAGGGACGGGAAGCCGCGGCTCCCGAACCGGCGTGCGCGTCCCTGCAGGCATGAAACGGTCATCCAACCGAAATCGCGATGCCTAGCCCTTCGAAACCTCGCCCGAAAGCGAGTTGCTGCCCGAAGCATTGACCCGCACCGGCCGGATCTCGCCGACGCAGGCCTGGCCACCGGCCACGTGAACCGCGTGCAGGTACTCCGACTTGCCCACAACCTGCCCAGGCAGGCGGCCCGGCCTTTCGAACAGCACGCTGACCGTGCGGCCGACCATCGATTCCTGGGCGGCGCGCTGTTGACGGATCAGAACCGCCTGCAATCGCTGCAAGCGTTCGTCCTTGACCGCATCGTCAACGCCCTCGAGTTCCGCCGCAGGCGTGCCGGCGCGTGGCGAATACTTGAAGCTGTAGGCCTGCCCGTACCCGACCTCTTCCACCAACGCCAACGTATCCTCGAAATCCGTGTCGGTCTCGCCCGGGAAGCCGACGATGAAGTCGCCCGAAAGGAGAATGTCCGGTCGCGCCGCCCGAATGCGCTCGATGACCCTCTTGTACTGTTCTGCGGTGTGTCTGCGGTTCATCGCCTTGAGCACCGTGTCCGAGCCCGATTGCACGGGCAAATGCAGATACGGCATCAGCTTCGCGACCTCTCCGAACGCCGCGATCAGGGAGGCGCTCATGTCTGACGGATGGCTCGTCGTGAAGCGAATGCGGGCCAGTTCGTCGATCCCGGCCAGGTCGCGAATCAGTCCGGCGAGGCCGTCCTCATGCCCATGATAGGCGTTCACGTTCTGCCCCAGGAGGGTGATTTCGCGCACGCCCCGCGCGACGAGTTCGCGCGCTTCCGCCATGACGCGTCCGGCCGGGCGGCTGAATTCGGCGCCGCGCGTGTAGGGTACGACACAGAAGGCGCAGAACTTGTCGCAGCCTTCCTGAACGGTAAGGAATGCGGTCGGCCCTCGCGCCGCCCGCGACCGCTTGGGAAGATGGTCGAACTTGTCTTCCTGCGGAAATTCGGTGTCGAGGGCCCTTTCTCCGGCCTGAATCTTCCGCTCCAGTTCCGGAAGCCTGTGATAGCTTTGGGGGCCAACGACCAAGTCGACCATGGGCTGGCGCGCAAATATTTCGGCTCCCTCGGCCTGGGCCACGCATCCCGCCACGCCGATCTTCATGTCAGGCCTTGCGTCCTTGAGCGGGCGGAACCGGCCAAGTTCCGAATAGATCTTTTCGGTGGCCTTTTCCCGAATGTGGCACGTGTTCAGGAGAATCATGTCCGCGTCATCGGCGCTTTCTGCGGCAACATAGCCTTCTGCGGCCAACGCCTCGCTCATGCGTTCGCCGTCATAAACGTTCATCTGGCAGCCAAAGGACTTGATGAACAGTTTCCTCGGTGCGGACACGGAGCGATCTCCCTTCTGAACCGGTGCGTCCTAACGGGCTGGCCGCACATTGCCAAGCGCCATTGCCGCCGAGATTGTCACGCAACGTTCGAATCCAAGGCACAGCGCACCGTGACATTATGGGCCAGAACCGCAATTCAGGTCCACATGCACAACGCGAGCGATCGCTGATCGTGAACAATTGCCGGGCGCGGGCATCGTCCCCGACTTGATGCAACCGGTATCCCGGGGGCCGCCTCAGGCGCGACCGCCAAACCCGAGATTGCGTCCGGTCATGGCCAGGCCTGCGAGGCAAACCAACCCGAACGCCGCGTAGACGGCCAGAATCGCCTGAATCTCCTCGATCGCGATTGCACCCGCCTCGGACGCGTTCACCGAGACCAGCAGCAAGCTCGCGGCGAACATGAGCCGTGCCAGGAGATTCCTGAGCGAGATGTAGGTCGCGCGCATCTCGTCCTCCAGAATGGGCTGAATTCGCGCGGCAATGAATGGCTGCGCCAGGCTGTCGGGCACCTTGCGCAAGAGCAGTAGCAGCACCGCCGGCAGGTTGCCGAAAAATGCCAGCCCTGCCGCGAGCATGACCTGGATGCAGAATGCCAGCAACAGGATGCCCTTCAATCCGAGCCAGCGCCTTACGCCCGGAGCCACCCACGATACCGCGACCGACACCAGCATCATGAGCGCGGTCACGACGCCGCTTGCAACCGCTGCCTCGGCGATGAAGTCCGAGCCGCCAAGAACTTCCAGAATGAACGGTTGCCCGAACACGAATGGCAGATGACCGAAGCCGTAAATCAATATTGAGAGCGCAAGGAGCCATGCCAGAACCGGATGGAACAAGGCCCTGCGAAGCGCTTCGAAACGCTCTGCCTCGCCGCGAACGCGACTGGCACGGTCCGGCTCGGAGAACTTGATCGCGATCAGGACAAGCGCTCCGAACGCCACGGCACTGGCAGCAAATGGCAGACGCAGGCCAAAGAACGCAATGAGGCCGCCGGCAACCGCGGCTACCGCGAGTGCGAGGAAACTGTAGCGCCATGCACGAACCTCTTCCTTCTCGACATCCGCAGCTCGTCCCTCCGCCGCCAGCGACTCGTAAAGAATGGCACTGTCCGTTCCCGAGGCCAGCGCGATGTGGGCGCCCACGGCAACTTGCGCGAGTGCGAAGACCCAGAAGCCCTCACCCAGCGCAAAGAGGGCACAGGACAGGAACCCGGCGCAGGCACTCGCGATCAACGTCTTCCGCCTGCCCCACCGATCCGAGAAATACCCCGAGGGCACCTCCAGCACGGTCGTCGTGACGTCATAGATCGCGTAGAACAGTATCGCCTGCGCAGCGGAGAGCTCAGACTGCAGGAACAGGAACCAGATCGCCTGCCAGAAAAGCAGGTTCTGGAAGAACTTGAACCATGGGTAGAGAGCGATGTTCCGTGCCGTGCCAGCCATCAGCCGACCGGCACCCCGAATTCGCTTCCTCCGGCCCACCTCTCCTCCGCGAGCGGTCTCGGGCAAGCCAGGGACGGCTGGAGCGCGGTGTGCATCAGAGCATTGCAGGCACGACCAGGTCAGGTGGACGATGGCCGTCGGCAAACGTCTTGATGTTGACGATCACCGCTTCGCCCATCTCGACACGTCCCTCGACCGTCGCCGAGCCCATGTGGGGAAGAAGCACGACATTGTGCAGGGCGCGAAGCCGCGGGTTGATCTCGTGCCGATGCTCGAAGACGTCCAGCCCCGCGCCCGCGATCTCGCCGGAGCGCAGCATCCGGGTCAGCGCGTTCTCGTCGATGACCTCGCCGCGTGACGTGTTCACGATGACGGCGTTCGGTTTCATGAGCTTCAGCCGGCGCGCATTCATCAAGTGGAACGTGGAAGGCGTGTGCGGACAGTTGATCGACAGGATGTCCGCCCGGCTCACCAGCTGGTCAAGGCTCTCCCGATAGGACGCATTCAGGTCCGCCTCGGTCTCCTGTCGCAGGCGGCGCCTGTTATGGTATTCGACCGGCATGCCGAAAACCGCGGCACGGCGTGCGACGGCCTGGCCGATTCGGCCCATGCCAAGGATGCCGAGCCTGCGGCCTGCAAGCCGCCCGCCAAGATGCGCGGTCGGCGCCCAGCCATGCCAATCGCCCTTCTGCATGACGGAAAGCCCTTCCGGGATGCGCCGGGTGACGGCCAGGATCAGCGCCATGGTCATGTCGGCCGTGTCCTCGGTGACCACGCCCGGCGTGTTCGAGACATGGATTCCTCGCTGCCGCGCGGTCGCGACGTCAATGTGATCCACGCCGGCCCCGAAATTCGCGATCAATTTCAGCCGCTCGCCAGCCTGGGCAAGCAATGGCGCATCGATTCGGTCCGTCAACGTAGGCACCAGTACGTCGGCAGACTTCATTGCCGCTGCCAGTGCCTCGCGCGACATTGGCGCATCGTCGGCATTCAGCGAAACTTCAAACAGTTCGGACATGCGGCGCTCGACAGGTTCGGGCAGGCGTCGCGTGACGACAACGGTCAGGTACTTGTCAGGCATGCGAGTGGCGCTCCCGTCTTTCCCTCGCCTTCGGTTGCTGGCAAAGTGGCAAGGAACCGAGACGGGCACAAGGGCGCAAGGCGCCAGTACATGGTGCATGGGGAACGGACCACGGCGCGGATGCGACTTACGCTTTCAGTCTTGCTCGCACTGGCAATGGCGAGCTCGATTCCGGCCAGCGAGCGGGGCAAAGTCACGAACCTGCCCATTCCGCGATTTGTTTCCCTGAAGGCCGAGGAGGGCAACGTCCGGCGCGGACCATCGCTCAGCCATCGGATCGATTGGGTGTTCCGAAGACGCAACATGCCGCTGGAAGTCACCGCGGAATACGGCCACTGGCGCCGCGTCCAGGACCGGGACGGGCAAGGTGGCTGGATGCACTACTCGCTGCTTTCGGGCGTGCGCCACGTGATCGTCGAGGACGACCTGACGCCGCTGCACGCCAAGCCCTCGACCGAGGCCGCGATCAAGGCCTATGCCGAGGCCGGCGTTGTCGCACGACTTGGCACTTGCGCGCCGGACTGGTGCAAGATCACCGCGAACGGCTTTCGGGGCTGGGTCGGCAAGGACCGGATCTGGGGCGTCAGGCCCGACGAACTGCGCGAGTGACCCGACACCCGGCCGCTGCCCGACCGGCGACCCGGAACGTGCCGCGTTCAAGGATCGGGAGGCCGGGAACGATGCGCGGTTCGGGTGCATCGGTCACGGGGCAAGGAAGGGCAATCGCTCCTGGCATCGCGTGGATCCGAGATCACCGCGGCGCAATGGCGTTTCCCTTGTCCGCACGTGTGAGCCAGGACATCTCTTTGCACATGTGAGGCTGCCGCATGGTGGTGACCTGGGGCGATCCGGGCCTTTCCCGCGACACGGGAAAACACCGTCCACTTTCGGTCAGGCGAAGGGGCTGGGCCGTGAATTCTGCCAAAGGGTGAAGGTTGGAACGGTGAGCTCCTGCCTTGAGATGACCGCGTTCATCGGTCGTCACCTGAACCGCGCGCCGAGCGGACGCTGCGAGACTTCGTTCCGTCCTGAGGCGTCCGTGCAGTTCGTGCCCCGGCCACGTCAGCAGGGCGGAGATCCTGCGGTCGTCCGCGCCAATCAGTTCAGGGCACCTGCCGGAACGCAATTCGCGCCGCTTTCGTCGGTGCAGAAACGAAATTTGCATGGGAGTCGCGAACCCGGGATCAAGCGCCCTTTGTGAGGGTCGAACCTGGCCGCACGATCGCGGCTTTCACGACGGCCTTCTCGCTTGACCCCGACCAAGCCAGGCATGTTACGCTGCACCGAATGCGCAGAGATCCGGAGCGGCACCATGACCCAGACGCAACTCGAACACATAAACCTTACCGTCAGCGATCCCAAGGCAACCGCGGCCTGGATCGAACGGGTTTTTGGCTGGAAGACACGCTGGGAAGGGGTGGCAATGGAGACCGGCTATACCGTGCATGTCGGGTCGGATGACAGCTACGTCGCCCTGTTTGCCCACGGCGATGGTTCATCCGAATCGAAGAGTTCCAGCTACATGACAAGGGGAGGCCTCAATCATTGGGCCGTCGTGGTCGACGATCTTGATGTCACCGAGGCGCGCGTAAAGGCCGAGGGCTTCAATCCCGTCAATCACGCCGACTACGTGCCCGGACGACGCTTCTACTTCCATGACAATGACGGCGTCGAGGTCGAGGTCGTCCAGTACGACTGACGGTTGCAGGCCTTGCCTGGCTGCCTCCGCAACGATTGCGCCTTGCGGACGTCGCAGGATTCCGGAAACCGGCCAAGGGTCCTTGCCTCGATTCTCGTTCGCGGAGAAGTCCCGACCACGGCACTTCCGGAAGTGGCGTCCGGCAATCGCGTGCAGCATCGGACGATCCGGGCAGCGCCCTTGCCGTTGTTCTGACATGAATTGGCGCCAAGCGGACCTGGTCGGGACGCTCTCGAGTTCGAGGTCGCGGTTTCGCGATCCGCCCGACGGTGCGGATCCGCCTCGACGGGTTGACCCACATGGCCGGTCGGCCGTGAGCATCACGATCCCCTGCATCAGGCGCAGCGAGTCCGCACTGCGCGCCGCGATGCGGTGACGAAGGACATCGAACGCGCCATTCGCCCGCCCCGGGCGCGCAGTGCGTTGCAGGGACGTGGCCAGGGGCTTCGACGCAGGGCCTGGTCCCGGAGGAACGTTGGACCGCACCCGCGACGTGGTGGAGCGCGACCCCTTGCCGGCGTGTCCCGACGCTCCAAGCAGCCCCGCACGCACCAACACGGCATTCACTCCTGAACGGTGAAAGGCCTTTCCCGGAATCCGTGCCAGGCGAATGGCACGAGGGTTCCCAAGGACAAGCCATGGCCGCCTGCATTCTGTGATTCAGGCACCCGCAGCATGCTTGAGGGACCGCTTTCCAGCACACCGTCCAGGCCAGCCATCAGGAAGCCGCCCGTTGCCGGAAAGGGCCTGCGCGACCGCGCTTGCATGAAGCTCCTGACAAATCGAATTGCCGGGGTCCGCGCCCGGACCTATAGCCGCAACATGCCCGATTCAACCCACGCCGAGGAACGTCCCGAACTGCGCGGGCAGGCGCGCGCGCTCCTCCGCCTCGGCCTGCCCATTGTCGCGTCGCAACTGGCGCACATGGCCATCGTCACGACCGACACGGTCATGATCGGATGGTACGACGTCCCCTCGCTCGCCGCGCTGTCCCTTTCGGGAGGCATCTGGTTCATCATCTTCATTCTCGGATCGGGCTTCGCCTGGGCGGTGATGCCCATCGTCGCCTCGGCAATCGCGCTCAACGACATGCGGGAGGTGCGCCGGGCAACCCGGATGGCAATGTGGCTGTCGGCCCTCTATGGCATGATCGTCACGCCGCTGTTCCTGTTCTTCGAGCCCATCTTCCTGGCCATGGGCCAGGATCCCCAAGTCGCTCACCTGTCCGGACGATACATGGTCTGGTTCGGCCTGGCCACGGTGCCCGCGCTCCTCGTCACGACCCTGCGAAGCTATCTGTCGGCCCTTGAGCGGCCGAATGTCTTCCTTGCCGTGATCCTTTTCGCCGGGCTTCTGAACATTGTGCTGAACTACGCGCTGATTTTCGGCAATCTTGGCGCCCCGGAACTGGGCATCGCGGGCGCGGGCATCGCTTCGCTGATCGGGAACCTCGCATCCTTCGTGCTGCTGGCCCACTTCTCGGCCCGGGTCCGCCCGGATTTCGCGCTCTTTCGCAACATCCACAGGCCGGATCGCACGTTCCTCGGCCGCGTGTTCCGGCTCGGCTGGCCCATCGGGCTCACAAATTTTGCCGAGACCGGGCTGTTCGCGGCTTCAACGCTGATGATGGGGTGGGTAGGCACCGTCGCGCTTGCGGCCCACGGCGTGGCACTCCAGGTCGCAAGCCTCACCTTCATGATGCATCTCGGGCTGAGCCAGGCGATAACCGTCCGCGCAAGCCGTGCCTGGGGCATGGGCGACCGGGCACAGCTGAAAGTCGCCAGCCAGGCCGCGATGATCCTTTCTCTCGCAGCATCCGTGACAACGATCGTGCTTTTCCTGACCGTGCCCGAATTCCTCATCGGCCTGTTCGTCGATCCGCTGGATCCCCAAAGGCCCGCCATCCTGGCGGTCGGCGCATCGCTGCTGGCCGTGGCAGCCCTGTTCCAGCTCGTCGACGCCGGGCAGGTCATGGCCCTCGGCATGCTGCGCGGCGTACAGGACACCCGGGTACCAATGATCATCGCGGTCGTGAGCTACTGGCTTGTCGGCCTGCCGGTCAGCTACTTCTTCGGCTTTGCGTTCCGGCTGGAAGGCGTGGGCATATGGCTCGGGCTCACGGTGGGTCTCGCCTGCGCGTGCGTGGCAATGCAGTTCCGATTCTGGACCCGCTACGTCGGGCCGGCAAGGATGGCAAGCTGAGGCCGTGCCGTCCGCCTCGCCACACGGCCGAACCCCGAAAGCCGACGGAAACAGGTCTTGCCAAGCCGACGATCTGCCGTCGGCGCATCAAGGCATGCGCATCCTCGGCAGGAAGCCGGGGTGGCGCCCATGCCCGCCTATTGACGGCCCATCTTTTCCAGCTGCTCCTGAACGGCGGCGAGCTGGGTCCGAATCTCGTCAAGTTCCTCGGAAGCCCCGTCCTTCTTGCCTTTTCCGTCAGACGTGTCCGGGTCACCCGGTCCGAGCGTGCCGGTCATGGCCCTGATGAACGCCTCCTGCTGCGCCTTCATCGCCTCGAACCCGGGCATTGGCGACAGAGGGTTGGTCATGCTCTCCATGACCTGAGACTGTCCCTTGCGCAACATCTCGAAGCTCATGGAGAGAAACTGCGGGACAACCGAATGCGCCTGGCTCGCATAGGATCGGACAAGGTCCGTCAGCACGTCCATCGGCAGGACATTCTCGCCCCGGCTCTCGTGCTCGGCAATGATCTGCAGGAGATACTGCCTTGTCACGTCATCGCCGCTCTTCAGGTCCACGATCTGCACGTCGCGGCCCTCGCGGATGAACCGCGCGATGTCATCCAACGTCACGTAGTCCGAGGTCTCGGTATTGTAGAGACGTCGGCTGGCATACCTCTTGATCTGAAGTTTCTCTCCTGACATCGGAGTCTCCCGGAATTTCGCCGCATTGCAGCTTACGACCGAAATTCTCGACGTCAAAGCGGTTTTGCGCAGCGCTACGGAGCCAGAAATCCGGGGCCGGCTTCGGCAAGCAGCGCCTCGGCGAGATCGCGGCCAAGCGCATGACCGTCTTCAACCGGCCCCGCCCGCGTTCCCGCATGCACCTCGCTGCCGTCGGTTCGCAGGATCTCCCCGGTCAATTGCAGCCGTCCGTCCCTGACCTCGCCGTATCCGGCAACCGGCGTTCGGCATGTTGCGTCGAGACGGGCCAGAAACGCGCGTTCCGCCTGCATCCGGGCCTCGGTTTCCGCGTGCCTGACGGCATCAACGAGCTGCGCCACGACGCGATCATCCTCCCGCCGCTCGATGCCGATGATGCCCTGCCCGACCGCAGGCAGCATGTCATGGACATCCATCGGCACCACCCGGGCGCTTCCTGCCAGCCCCAGCCGTCGCAGGCCCGCCATCGCCAGCAGCGTGCCCGTCGCCACGCCACTTTCCAGCTTGCGGATCCTTGTCTGGACATTGCCCCTGAACTCGACAACGTTCAGGTCCGGACGGCGGCGCAGGGCCTGGGCACGGCGCCTGAGGCTTGACGTTCCCAGGGTTGACCCTTCCGGCATCTCAGCCAAGGTGCCACCGGAGAGCGACACGAATGCGTCGCGAACGTCCTCGCCCCGAACGCAGGCGTCGATCACGAGACCATCTGGCTGAACGACGGGCACGTCCTTCATCGAATGCACGGCGCAATCGATCCGTCCTTCCAGAAGCGCATCCTCGATTTCCTTGGTGAACAGGCCCTTGCCGCCGAAATCGCGCAACGGCTGGTTGCTCACGCGATCCCCTGTCGTCCTGATCACGACGATCTCGAATGATTCCGGATCGAGACCGTGCGCCGCGGTCAGGAGGTTGCGCACCTCGGTGGCCTGCGCCAGCGCAAGCGGACTGCCGCGGGTACCTATGCGGCACGGACGTTCACGATCCGGCTTCATCATGCTCAGGGGTCTAATCGCCGCCGCGATGCAGGACAATGCTCTCTCTTGACAAGCCCTGACCATGAAAGCAGAGCCGGAACCATGACCAAGAAGCTGCTGCGCACACTGGCGGGCGAACGGACCGAAACCCCGCCAGTCTGGATGATGCGCCAGGCAGGACGCCATCTGCCGGAATACAGGGACGCGCGCGCCCGGGCGGGAGACTTCCTTGATCTCTGCTACACGCCCGAACTTGCCGCCGAGGTGACGCTTCAGCCGGTCCGCCGCTACGACCTTGATGCGGCGATCCTCTTTGCCGACATCCTCCTTGTTCCGGACGCCCTGGGGCTCGAAGTCCGGTTTGTCGAAGGCGACGGCCCAAGGCTCTCAACGGTGACCACGCGCGCGGAACTCGACGCCCTGCGGCCCCCGGACGCCATTCACGACCATCTCGCGCCGGTCTATGACACGCTCCGCATCGTTTCCGGCAAGCTGCCACCGGAAGCCGTGCTCATCGGCTTCGCCGGCGCTCCCTGGACCGTCGCCACCTACATGATCGCCGGAATGGGAACGCCTGGGCAGGGTCCTGCACATGCGCTCAAGTCGGAACAGCCCGGCTTGTTCGACGCCTTGATCGAGCGCTTGACGGATGCCACGATCTCCTATCTTTCCGCCCAGATCGATGCGGGAGCGGAAGTCGTCCAGCTGTTCGACAGCTGGGCCGGATCGCTGAGGGGCGAGGATTTCGAGAACTATGCCGTCGAACCCGCCCGCCGCATCGTCGGGGCCCTGAAGTCCCGCCATCCGGACGCGTCGGTCATTGCATTCCCGCGCGAGGCGGGATTGCGCTACGAGGGATTTGCCAGGCGCACGGGCGCGGACTGCGTTGCCCTCGACAACGCGGTCGATCCCGCCTGGGCGGCCCGCCACGTGCAGAAGGATGGCCCGGTTCAGGGAAATCTCGCCCCGGATATGCTGGTCGTCGGCGGAGATGCACTCGTTCGCGAGACCCGCACGATCCTGGAGGCCTTCAAGGCCGGCCCGCATGTCTTCAATCTCGGCCACGGCATCACGCCTGACGCGACTCCGGACAATGTTCATCTCATGATCGACACGATCCGCGACTGGACGCAGGTCCCCGGACTTGCCTCGCATGATCCGGGAACGCGTACGGCCGCATCCGGCACTTAGCGACTGGGAGGGCGGCTGGCCTGGCTGAACGCGCGCCCGGCAAGGGCGGCCGCGCCGGACTTCATTCCGCAGTCAGCAAGGGCGGCCTCTTCCTTGAGGACAGCCGCTTGGTCTTGCGCTCGATCCTGAGATCAAGCTCACCGCCCTTGACGCCGACCCTTACAATGCCGCCCTTGGCGAGCTTGCCGAACAGCAGCTCCTCGGCCAACGGCTTCTTGATCTCCTCCTGGATGACGCGCGCGAGCGGCCGTGCACCCATCTTGTCGTCATAGCCCTTGTTCGCCAGCCACTCGGCAGCACGCCGCGTCAACTCGATGTGGACGCCGCGATCCATCAACTGCGCCTCAAGCTGAAGGACGAACTTTTCGACGACTTGCAGAATGACCTCCGCCGGCAGCGCGGCGAAGGAAATCACGGCGTCAAGCCGGTTCCGAAACTCGGGAGAGAACATGCGTTCGATCGCCTCCGTGTCCTCGCCCTCGCGGCGGTCCCGGCCAAACCCCACAGCGGCCCGCGCCATGTCTGAGGCGCCGGCATTCGAGGTCATGATCAGAACCACGTTCCGGAAGTTCACGGCCCGGCCGTTGTGATCGGTCAGCTTCCCGTGGTCCATCACCTGAAGCAGGATGTTGAACACGTCCGGATGCGCCTTCTCGATCTCGTCCAGGAGCAGGACGCAATGAGGATGCTGGTCGACGCCGTCGGTCAGAAGCCCGCCTTGGTCAAAGCCGACATAGCCCGGAGGTGCGCCAATCAGCCGGCTGACTGCATGCTTCTCCATGTATTCCGACATGTCGAACCGCAGCAGCTCAACGCCCAGCACGTCCGCGAGCTGGCGTGCCACTTCCGTCTTTCCGACACCCGTCGGCCCCGCGAACAGGTAGTTTCCGATCGGCTTTTCCTGTTCACGAAGCCCTGCGCGGCTGAGCTTGATGGCCGAGGCGAGGGCCTCGATGGCGCGCTCCTGCCCGAACACCACGCGCTTCAGTGACGCTTCGAGATCCTTCAGGACCGTGGCATCGTCCTTGGACACGTTCTTGGGCGGGATGCGCGCGATCTTGGCCACGACCGTCTCGATCTGAGAGACGTCGATGGTCTTCCGGCGCTTCTTGATCTCAACGAGGCGTTGCGCGGCGCCGGCCTCGTCAATCACGTCAATTGCCTTGTCCGGCAACCTTCGGTCATTGATGTAGCGCGCCGACAGCTCGACCGCCGACCGCACGGCATCGTCGGTGTAACTGACCGCGTGGTGGTCCTCGAAATACGGCTTGAGCCCGAGGAGAATCTGAATCGAGTCGTCCACAGTCGGTTCGACCACGTCAATCTTCTGGAAGCGGCGGGACAGCGCCCGGTCCTTTTCGAATTGCTGCCGGTACTCCTTGTACGTGGTGGACCCCATGCAACGCAGCCGCCCGCCCTGCAACGCGGGTTTCAGCAGGTTGGACGCGTCCATGGCGCCGCCCGACGTCGCGCCCGCGCCGATCACGGCATGGATTTCGTCAATGAACAGAATTGCGTCGGGGTGGTCCTCGAGTTCCTGCACCACGGACTTCATGCGCTCCTCGAAGTCGCCCCGATAGCGCGTGCCCGCCAGCAAGGCACCCATGTCCAGCGAATATATCGTGGCTCCATGCAGCACTTCCGGCGTGGTCTTCTCGACGATCTTCTTGGCCAGTCCTTCCGCGATCGCCGTCTTGCCGACCCCCGGGTCACCGACCAGCAGGGGATTGTTCTTCCGACGCCGGCACAGCACCTGCACGCAGCGCTCCGCTTCGTGCTCCCGCCCGATCAGCGGATCGACATCACCCTTGGTCGCCTTCGCATTGAGGTCCACGCAGAACTTTGCGAGCGCCGACTCCTTGTTGTCCTCTTCCTCCGCCTGCCGAACCCCGTGATCTTCCTCGACCTCGCTGGCGCCCGTCACTGACCGCGTCTCGCCAAAGGCCGGATCCTTTGCCACGCCGTGGGCAATGAAGTTCACCGCGTCATAGCGCGTCATGTCCTGGGCCTGGAGGAAGTAGGCTGCGTTCGATTCGCGCTCCGCGAATATCGCCACCAGCACGTTGGCCCCGGTCACTTCGGTCCGCCCGCTTGACTGCACATGGATGGCGGCTCGCTGAATCACGCGCTGGAATGCTGCGGTCGGCACGGCCTCCGATCCGTCGATCCCGGTGACAAGAGACGAAAGATCGTCCTCGATGAACTGCTTCAGGGTCCTCTGCAAGTCATCGAGGTCAACCGAGCAGGCCTTCATCACCCTTGCGGCGTCCGGTTCGTCGATCAGTGCGAGAAGAAGGTGCTCGAGGGTGGCAAGTTCATGGCGGCGGGAATTGGCAATGGCCAGCGCCGCATGAATCGCGCCTTCCAGCGTATTCGAGAAACTTGGCACGCGCAGAGGCTCCTCTACTCTGTTCTCGTCCTGCCGGCCAGGCGACTCCCAGGGCACCGGCCGCATGCAGTCAGGATTCTGCCAGAAATCGCGAGCTTCAAGCCTTTTTTCTTCCAGTTGGATCACATTTTTCGGCGACGGCGCCATTTTGCATCGGATTCAAGGCACTGTCGACCGTCAAATCCATGGTTGGCGTCGTCCGAAGCACCGTCAAGGGGTTCGAAAGAGGCCGTGGCTTTCGCAATGCCGCGTCCTGTCAAGAATGGTCACATGCAGCCAGGGTCGCCGGCGACGTCGGTCGATGCAACGTGTCCCTCGTCGTCGCATGTCATCGAATTGACCTGCGGCGCCTGACTTGCGCCCCGGCAGTCGGGCAGGCATTGTGTCCTTTCGTCAGCAATGCGACGGCCGGATTCAGTGGTGCTGGGCGGACCGCTGCCAGGGCCGTCCAGCGCGACGGCGCTCAGAACGACGAAGCAGGTTGCCTTCCAAGTCTGCCGGCGGGGACAGGCGCATCGCGGATCTTGTCCATGGCTGCCGGCGACGACGTGTCTTGCAGCTCCTCAAGTTCGTCCAGCGCATCGACCGCTTCCGTCCATTCCGCCCGCCCAGGCTCAAGGACGTGTCGGGGGCAAGCCCAGGCATGTACCAGGTGATCCAAATCGTGTCAGGAATTCACCCTTGCGACGGCCTTTCCTGAACGGCCCGGACGCAGCTCGCGACATTCAAAACGAGTCCTTGCGACGACGGATCTCGCCAAAGACCTCTGCATCGCTGGCACCGCTCATGCCGAGTCCCGACTTGATCTCCGCGATGCCGGCGCGGAGGAACGGATTGGTCGCAAGCTCCTCGGACAGAAGGGACGGCACGGTCGGCTCGCCCCTGGAACGTGCCTCGGCGATTCGCGCGATGCGCTCCTGAAGCGCCGAACTGTCAGGCTCGATGGTGATCGCAAATCGTGCGTTCGCCTCGGTGTATTCGTGCCCCGAACAAATGGTCGTGTCGCCCGGGAGTTCCGCAATCTTGCTGAGGCTTGCCCACATCTGGTCCATTGCGCCCTCGAACACGCGCCCGCAGCCAAGGGCCATGAGACTGTCGGCGGTGAATGCGACCTTCGCGACCGGTACGTGGAACGCGATATGGCCGACCGTATGCCCCGAAACGTCGAGAACCGCCGTTTCGGCGCCGAGCAACTCGAACCGATCACCGTCGGACACGGCGAGATCCAGGGGAGGCAATCGCCTTGCGTCCGCCGCCGCACCGACCACTCGCGCCTCGCCGGCAATGCCGGCCGTCAGTTCGTCCAGCCCCTGGACGTGGTCCGCGTGATGGTGCGTCAGGAGAATGTCCGTGACCGTCACGTCACGTGCGGCGATTTCCGAAAGAATCGGCGCAGCCTCCGGCACGTCCACAACGGCCGCGTTGCCACCGCATGTCAGCAGGAACGCGTAATTGTCTTCAAGGCATGGAATCGTGACGGTCTCAAAAGACATGGCATTACCCTCTTGCGTCGTTATGCTGGCGCCAATTGTCGGCGAAAGCTTCCGGGAGAGCAATGCACTTCGACGTGGTCGACCTTGACGCCTTCTATGGCAAGACCCGTCTTGGACGGATCGCGCGAGGCGCCATTCGGGCTCGCATGCACGAACTCTGGCCCGACACGCGCGGGATGAACGTCCTGGGATTCGGATTCGCTGTTCCGCTCCTCGGACCGCATCTTGATGCCGCGCGTCGCGTGACGGCGCTGATGCCGGGTCGGCAGGGCGTGAAGCGCTGGCCGGCCGGGCGTCCCAACGTCTCGGTGCTCTGCGAGGAAACCCTGTGGCCCGTAGAGACCGACAGCGTTGACCGGCTGATCGTCCTTCACGGGCTTGAGTCCAGCGAGCACCCGATCGCGCTTCTCGATGAATGCTACCGTGTTCTCGCGCCCGAGGGCCGTGGCATTCTTGTCGTGCCGAACCGCGCCGGGCTGTGGTCGAGCCGCGACGCGACACCCTTCGGATTCGGTCGGCCCTACACGCTCGGCCAGCTTGAAGGCATGCTCTCCGCAATCGGCCTTGTGCCCGAGCGACATCGTGCGGCACTTTACCAGCCACCCAGCGAAAAGCGCTTCTGGCTCAGGACGGGCCCGTTCTGGGAAAGGCTGGGCGCGCGGGTCGCAAATCGCTTTGCCGGGGGCGTGCTTCTCGTCGAAGTCACAAAGCAGGTCCCGGCACCGCCCCGGGCCGGGTTGGCGGAGGCGATCAGGCGGCCCCTGGGCGTCCTGGACGGAATCGCCGTTCCCGGACCCAAGCCGGTCTGATCAGGGTCAGGGGGAATCGGCAAGAATTTGCCTCGCGTCCCGCATCCGCAATGCTGCATTCCGCAGCACTCGGACCAAGTGACTGGAATGTGGCGGGTTTTGCGTTGCTGCACGGGTTGCCTACCCTGTTGCGGCACAGAAATTCCTCTGCTACATGACCGCTGATCTGCTCGCGGGAAGTGCCCGCCGACAATGGCCAATTGCGTCGGCGACCCGGCGGAAGCGGCAAGCTTGGGAAAGGGGACAAGTGTCGGAATCCGCCTCAATTTCCTCCGGAATCGCCGCACGCTACGCGACGGCCGTTTTCGAGCTGGCGAAGGACGGCGATGGACTTGACCGCCTTGGGCAGGATGTCGACGCGCTGGATGCGGCCCTTTCCGAGAGCGAAGACTTTCGCAGCCTGATACGCTCGCCGATCTATACGCGCGACGATCAGGGAAATGCCGTTGCGGCCATCGCCGCGGGCATGGATCTTTCCGGCACGATGGCGAACGCGCTCGGGCTGATGGCGTCGAAGCGCCGCCTCTTCGTGCTGCCCCAGCTTGTCATTGCACTCCGACGACTCGTCGCGGACGAGAAGGGCGAAGTGACCGCCGAGGTGCGCACTGCGACCGCCCTCACGGATGGGCAGAGGACAAGGCTTGCCGCCGCGCTCAAGGCGTCCGTCCGCAAGGACGTGAAGATGAACGTTGCCGTCGATGAAAGCCTGATCGGCGGCCTGGTCGTCAGGGTGGGTTCGAAGATGATCGACACCTCGATCGCGTCGAGGCTTGCGGCCCTGCAGAACACAATGAACGAGGTCGGTTAAATGACGATCCAAGCAGCAGAAATCTCTGCAATCCTCAAGGAGCAGATCCAGAATTTCGGCCAGGAAGCCGAAGTCGCCGAAGTTGGCCGCGTGCTCAGCGTCGGGGACGGCATTGCCCGTGTCTACGGCCTCGACAATGTCCAGGCCGGGGAGATGGTCGAGTTTCCCGGCGGCATCATGGGGATGGCGCTCAACCTCGAAAGCGACAATGTCGGCATCGTGATCTTCGGCACGGACCGGGACATCAAGGAAGGCGACACGGTCAAGCGCACGAACGCCATCGTGGACGTGCCGGCCGGAGACGCGCTCCTGGGGCGCGTCGTGGACGGTCTCGGCAACCCGCTCGACGACAAGGGCCCGATCAAGGCAGCCGAGCGCCGGGTTGCGGACGTGAAGGCTCCCGGCATCATCCCGCGTCGCTCCGTGCATGAGCCCATGGCCACGGGGCTCAAGGCGGTGGACGCCATGATCCCGATCGGCAGGGGCCAACGGGAACTCATCATCGGCGACCGGCAGACCGGAAAGACCGCCGTGGCGCTGGACACGATCCTGAACCAGAAGTCGTACAACGAGGCTGCCGGCGATGACGAAGGCAAGAAGCTCTATTGCGTCTACGTCGCGATCGGCCAAAAGCGGTCGACCGTTGCGCAGCTCGTCAGGAAGCTCGAGGAATCGGGCGCGATCGACTATACGATCGTCGTTGCCGCCACCGCCTCGGACCCGGCCCCGATGCAGTTCCTCGCTCCCTATGCCGCAACGGCGATGGCGGAGTATTTCCGGGACAATGGCCGCCATGCGCTGATCATCTACGACGATCTCTCCAAGCAGGCCGTGTCCTATCGCCAGATGTCGCTTCTGCTCCGCCGTCCGCCGGGACGCGAAGCATATCCCGGCGACGTCTTCTACCTGCACTCGCGGCTTCTCGAACGCTCGGCGAAGCTCAACGCGGACAACGGCGCCGGATCGCTGACGGCACTGCCCATCATCGAAACCCAGGGCGGGGACGTGTCGGCCTTCATCCCGACCAACGTGATCTCGATCACGGACGGCCAGATCTTCCTTGAAACGGACCTGTTCTACCAGGGCATCCGCCCCGCGGTGAACACGGGCCTGTCGGTGTCGCGCGTCGGCTCCTCCGCCCAGACCGCCTCGATGAAGTCGGTCGCAGGTTCGGTGAAGCTTGAGCTTGCCCAGTATCGCGAGATGGCGGCATTTGCGCAGTTCGGCTCGGACCTTGATGCTGCGACGCAGCGTCTCCTGAACCGTGGTGCGCGACTGACCGAGATCATGAAGCAGCCGCAGTACTCGCCGTTGACCAACGCGGAAATCGTCTGCGTCATCTTTTCCGGCATCAACGGGTATCTCGACGGGATCGGGTTAGGCGACGTGGGACGCTTCGAAAGGGGCCTGATCAACCACCTGCGCTCCAAGCACCAGGAACTTCTCGACTGGATCACGGCCGAGGACCCGAAGGTCACCGGCGACGCCGCCGACAGGATCAAGGCGGCAGTCGACGAATTCGCCAGCGACTTCTCGTAATCCCCGAACCGGCCTGAAGGACAGCGGGAATGCCAAGTCTCAAGGACCTCAAGACGCGGATCGACTCGGTCAAGTCCACCCGGAAGATCACGCAGGCGATGCAGATGGTCGCGGCCGCGAAACTGCGCCGCGCAGAAGAGGCCGCGTCAGCCGCACGGCCGTACGCCGAGCGGTTCGAAGCCGTCCTGGCCGGATTGGCGGCCGGCATCGGCGAGGGCGGCCCGAAGCTCCTGAAGGGCACGGGCTCGGACCAGACCTGGCTTCTCGTCGTCATGACGTCCGAGCGCGGCCTCTGCGGCGGCTTCAACTCCTCGATCGTGAGACTTGCAAAGGCACAGGCCAAGAAACTCGTCGACGACGGCAAGACGGCAAAGATCCTTACCGTCGGAAAGAAGGGGCGTGAGCAGCTCCGCCGCGAATACGGCGACCACTTTGTCGGCCATGTCGATCTCACCGAAGTGAAACGGGTCGGCTACGCAAACGCGCAGGACATAGCCTCGGACGTCCTGGGCCGCTTCGACGCCGGGGAGTTCGACGTCGCAATGATCTACTTCAACAAGTTCGAGAGCGTCATCTCGCAGGTCCCTCAGGAACTGCAGATCATCCCGGCAAGGATCGAAGCCAGCGAAGACGCCACCGTCTTCGACTATGAGCCTGGCGATGACGAAATCCTCGCCGAGCTCCTTCCTCGCGGCGTGGCGACACAGATCTTTGCGGCACTCCTCGAGAACGGCGCGTCCGAGCAAGGCGCGCGCATGAGCGCCATGGACAACGCGACCCGCAATGCCGGCGAGATGATCGACAAGCTCACGATCCAGTTCAACCGAACCCGGCAGGCGGTCATCACCAACGAACTGATTGAAATCATTTCGGGCGCAGAGGCGCTCTGAAGCACCGGAGAACCAGAGATGGCAAATGCAAAAGGCAAAGTGACCCAGGTCATCGGCGCTGTTGTCGATGTTCAGTTCGATGATCACCTGCCCGAAATCCTGAATGCGCTGGAGACCGACAACCACGGCAACAGGCTTGTCCTTGAAGTCGCCCAGCACCTCGGGGAGAGCACCGTACGCACGATCGCGATGGACAGCAGCGAAGGCCTCGTGCGCGGGCAGGATGTCACCGACACCGGCGGCCCGATCACGGTCCCTGTAGGAAACGCGACCCTTGGGCGCATCATCAATGTCGTCGGCGCGCCGGTGGACGAAGGCGGCCCGGTGACGGCGGACGAGCACCGCGCGATCCACCAGCAGGCTCCTGAGTTCTCCGAGCAGTCAACCGAATCGGAGATTCTCGTGACCGGCATCAAGGTCGTTGACCTGCTCGCTCCCTACGCCAAGGGCGGCAAGATCGGCCTGTTCGGCGGCGCAGGTGTCGGCAAGACGGTCCTGATCATGGAGTTGATCAACAACATCGCCAAGGTCCACTCCGGCTTCTCCGTGTTCGCCGGCGTCGGCGAGCGGACCCGCGAGGGCAACGACCTCTATCACGAGATGATAGAATCCAACGTCATCAAGCCGGACAACCTTTCGGAAAGCCAGGTGGCGCTCGTCTACGGCCAGATGAACGAGCCTCCGGGCGCACGCGCCCGCGTCGGCCTGACCGGCCTCACGCTCGCCGAGCAGTTCCGTGACCAGTCGGGCACGGACGTCCTGTTCTTCGTCGACAACATCTTCCGCTTCACGCAGGCAGGTTCCGAAGTGTCGGCTCTTCTGGGCCGCATTCCTTCGGCGGTGGGCTATCAGCCCACGCTTGCGACCGACATGGGTGCGCTGCAGGAACGCATCACCTCGACCAAGGCGGGATCGATCACGTCCGTGCAGGCGATCTACGTTCCGGCCGACGACCTGACCGACCCGGCCCCGGCTACGTCGTTTGCCCACCTTGATGCAACGACCGTGCTTTCGCGCGCGATTTCGGAGCTCGGCATCTACCCCGCCGTGGACCCGCTCGACTCGACGTCGCGAATCCTGGATCCGGCCATTGTGGGCGAGGACCACTACCAGGTGGCGCGTGACGTGCAGGGCGTGCTTCAGCGCTACAAGTCGCTGCAGGACATCATCGCGATTCTCGGCATGGATGAGCTGTCGGAAGAGGACAAGCTGACGGTCGCCCGCGCCCGCAAGATCCAGCGTTTCCTCTCGCAGCCCTTCGACGTGGCCGAGGTCTTCACCGGATCGCCCGGGGTGCAGGTGCCGATCGAGGACACCATTGCATCGTTCAAGGCGGTGGTCGCCGGAGAGTACGATCACTTGCCCGAAGCAGCCTTCTACATGGTCGGCGGCATCGAGGAAGTGATCGCGAAGGCCGAGAGGCTGGCCGCCGAAGCTGCGTAGGGAGCCTGCATGCCTGGCACAATGCAATTCGACCTGGTTTCGCCCGAACGCAGTCTTGCTTCGGGACAGGCCAGTTCAGTCCTGATCCCCGGCGCTGACGGCGACATGGTGGCCATGCCGGACCATGCTCCCGTGGTGACAGGGCTTCGCCCGGGGATCGTCGCTGCAGAGATCGATGGCGGGATGCTGGAATTCGTGGTGACCGGGGGCTTTGCCCAGATCACGACGGAGGGTGCGACAGTGCTCGCCGACGAGGCTCTGCCGAAGGCGGAAATCACGTCCGGGTTCCTTGACGAGCGCATCGCCGCCGCGAAGGAAGGCCAGGAAGCCTCGACTGGAGCAACCGCGGACGAGACGGCAAAGCGCGTTGCCGACCTCGAGACGCTGAAAGGCATGCTCTGAGGTTTGCACGTGCGCCGGAGCGCCGTTCGCGGCAGACACGCAATGACACGCGAATCAACATTCCGGCCTTGGGTCGGGAGCCATCGGTATCCAGCGATTTTCGCCACTCACCGTCCAAGAGGATCTCCAGGCCGCGCCCCGTGACGGGTTCGAAATGGCGTCGCGGGATGGAAAGGGTTCACCCCGCGTCTCGGTCCACGCTTCATGCGGCTCCGAGAGTCCCGCCCCGGATCCGAGGAACTGCTTCTCGCGCCTCAAAGGCCGGCGCCGTGTCCCGGACCGCCACGACAATAGGCACCCGAAAGTCCGCCTTGCATCGCGGCCATGATCGTCGCGCCCCGGTTGCAGGTCCGGACCCTACGCGGTCACGGCGGATTCCCATGCGAGCATGGCACGCTTCACGGGCAGGCCCCAATGGTATCCCCCCAGCCCGCCTGATTTCCGCAGCGCTCGATGGCACGGAATGAGCCAGGAAATCGGATTCCGTCCGACTGCAGTGCCAACGGCCCTGGCAGCCCCTGGCGCGCCGATGACCCGTGCGATGTCGGAATACGTCGTCACGTGACCCGTCGGAACGTGCAGGAGCGCCTCCCACACCTTGATCTGAAAGGGCGCGCCGATCAGGAACAGCGGCACTGGCCCGTCGGTCCTGCCACTCTTCGGGAATGCCGATGCAACCATCGGGGCGAGAACGGCAGGATCCTCCCGGTATTTTGCCTGCGGCCAGCGCGCCCGCAGGTCCGCCATCGTCGCGCCCGCGCCGGCTTCAGCCGCAAACCCGAGGCCGCAAATGCCCCTTGCCGTGCCCATGACAAGCGCCGGTCCGAAGGGGCTGCCGAACCAGCCCCAGGAGATTTCCAGCCCGTCTCCCCCCCGCGCGTAGTCTCCCGGGCTCATCGCCTCCCAACGCACGAACAGGTCGTGAAGCCGTCCCGAACCCGACAGGCCGACTTCGTCCGCAGTCTCGAGCGTGGTGTGCCGCCGCGCCAGAAGCGCCTTTGCGTGATCAAGCGTCAGCCACTGCTGGTACCGCTTGGGCGAAACCCCGACCCAACGACTGAAGATCCGCTGGAAATGCGCATGGCTCATGCGCATTTCGGACGCGATCTCTTCCAGCGAAAGGTTCCGGGCGCCCGCGTCGATCAGTTCGATCGCGCGTCGGACAAGCTGGTAGTGGTATTCGGTTTCCGGTTCCGACATGTCCTTCATCTTCGCATCCCCTGACTCTCTGCCCCAGAACTTGCAGATCGTCAGGCAAAATACGACCCGCATCTTGCGAGAAACGCTTGCCGCCGGTGCCCCGTTCCGCCAGAAACGCGGTCCATGGCCAGGCAATTGCCCTTTCAGACGCTTGTCGAGATCTTCACGCGATTCCGCGAGGCCGAAGCCGAGCCCAAGGGCGAGCTGCAGCACGTCAACGCCTACACGCTTGTCGTGGCCGTCGCGCTTTCCGCCCAGGCAACCGATGCGGGCGTCAACAAGGCCACGCGCGAACTCTTCAAGGTCGCGGACACGCCCCAGAAGATGCTGGACCTGGGCGAGGACGGCCTCATCGGGCACATCAGGTCCATCGGGCTCTATCGCAACAAGGCCAAGAACGTCATGCGGCTCTCGCGCATCCTTGTCGACGAGTATGACGGCGAAGTTCCCTCGTCCCGATCCGCCCTGCAATCCCTGCCCGGCGTCGGACGAAAGACCGCCAATGTCGTCCTGAACATGTGGTGGGGTCATCCAGCGCAGGCGGTCGACACGCACATCTTCCGTGTCGGCAACCGCACGGGGATCGCGCCTGGCAAGGATGTCAATGCTGTCGAGCGTGCAATCGAGGACAATGTTCCAGCCGAATTCCAGCGCCACGCCCATCACTGGCTGATCCTGCACGGGCGATACACCTGCGTCGCACGCAAGCCGAAATGCGGGGCCTGCCTGATCCGCGATCTTTGCCCGTTCGAGGAAAGGGCGGCATGAGTTACGATGTCGTCGGAATCGGCAACGCGATCGTCGACGTGATCTCGCCCGCAGACGATTCCTTTCTCGAGCACATGGGGATCGAGAAGGGAATCATGCAGCTCGTGGAGCGCGAGCGCGGCGAAAGGCTTTACGGTGCGATGACGGACAGGGTGCAGGCCCCCGGAGGTTCGGTCGCAAACACGCTGGCGGGACTCGGCAACCTTGGGCTCAAGACCGGATTCATCGGGCGCGTCCGGGACGATGCGCTGGGCAGGTTCTACGCGTCTTCCTTGGCCGCGGGAGGAACGGATTTCGTGAACGAACCGGCGCCCGGCGGAGACCTTCCGACGTCGCGTTCGATGATATTCGTCTCGCCGGACGGCGAACGGTCCATGAACACCTATCTCGGCATCTCGTCCGAACTGGGCCCTGGAGACGTTCCGGACGAAGTGGCGGGCGCAACGGACATCCTCTTTCTCGAAGGCTATCTCTACGACAAGCCCAAGGGAAAGGAGGCGTTCGAACGCGCGGCTCGACTCTGCCGCAACTCCGGCGGACGGGCCGGCATTGCGCTCTCGGACCCGTTCTGCGTTGATCGGCACCGCAGCGACTTTCGCCGCCTCGTTCGCGAGCTTGATTGCGTGATCGGCAATCAGCATGAATTGGAATCGCTCTATCAGAGCGGCCTTTCCGGAGCGCTGGAATCCGCGGCCGAGGATTCTGGCCTGGTGGTCGTCACCCGGTCTGGCGAGGACGTGATTCTGGTCCGAGGCGACGAGACGGCGCACGTCTCCGTCAGGCGGGTGGTTCCTGTGGACGCGACAGGTGCGGGCGATCTTTTCGCGGCCGGGTTTCTCTACGGCTACGCGACGGGCCAGCCACTCGAGGTCGCCGGCCGAATGGGCTGCGTGGCGGCATCCGAAGTCATCAGTCACTACGGCGCCCGGCCTGAAGCCGATCTCAAGGCGCTGTTTCGGAAGAACGGCTTGATCTGAGGCCGCGCAAGATCATGCCGTCTGCATCTTGGCCCGGAGGCGGCCTCCCGCCGTCGATCCTGGACGAATGACAGCCTGACCCCGGCACGTTCATGCAGCATTGCCTTGGGTCGCCCGCACATCAAGCGGCAATTCAGCGGGCCCCATTGTCCTTCGGCTGGCGCGCATGCGGCCTATGCGGCGTCCCGCGACAGCCGAACCGGCAGCTCGCGGGCCCAGGCGCTGATCGTGCCAGCCCCAAGGCAAACCACGATGTCGCCAGGTCGGGTCTCGGTGCGTACCAGGGACTCCAGCGCTTCCTCGTCTTCCAGGGCACGTGCGTCCCTGTGCCCTTGAAGCGCGATCCCTGCCACGAGGTCTTCGCGGGTGGCCCCGGCCACCGGGTCCTCTCCGGCACCAAATACATCGGCAATGGCCACAACGTCAGCGTCGCTGAAACAATGGCAAAACTCGTCGAACAGGGCCGACAGCCGCGTATACCTGTGCGGCTGATGTACCGCGACAATCCGCGTGTCAGGACCGGATGCCAGCGCCTGCCTCGCCGCGGCCAGCACCGCCGCGATCTCCACGGGATGATGACCGTAATCGTCGATGATGGTGACGCCCCCAACTACTCCCACTTTCGTGAATCGCCGATTGACGCCCTTGAACGCCGCCAGCGCTTCGCGGATTTCCGAGCCCCGCATGCCGAGATGCCGCGCCACCGCCACGGCGCCGAGCGCATTGCAGACGTTGTGGCTTCCCGGCATCGGCAGCGTGCAGTCCTTGATCACCTGCCCGCTTGCAAGCTCTATGTCGAAACGGGCCGCGGCGTTCTCGTGGCGAAGGTTTGCCGCCCGCACGTCCGCTTCCGCATTGAATCCGAACGTCATGATTCGCCGGTCCGTCACCTGGTCTGCCAGCGCCCGCACCTCGGGACTGTCGATGCAAAGAACCGCAAGACCATAGAACGGGATGTTTGACACGAAGTCCTCGAACCCCTTCCGCAGGTCGTCCATCGTCCCCCAATGTTCCATGTGCTCGGGGTCAATGTTCGTCACGACGGCAATGGTCGCCGGAAGACGGTTGAATGTGCCGTCCGATTCGTCGGCCTCGACCACCATCCACTCGCCGCTTCCGACGCGCGCATTCGATCCATAGGCGTGAATGATGCCGCCGTTGATCACCGTCGGATCAATGCCTCCGGCATCCAGCAGGGCCGCCACCATCGTGGTCGTCGTGGTTTTGCCGTGCGTGCCCGCAACCGCAATATTGGATCGCAATCGCATGAGTTCGGCCAGCATTTCGGCCCGTCGCACGACAGGAAGGCCCCGCCTTCTTGCTTCGTCCCGTTCCGGGTTGCCTGGCTTGATGGCGGAGGAGATGACGATGACCTCGGCCCCCTCCAGATTCTCCGCGCACTGGCCTTCGAAAATCTTGGCCCCGAGGCGCGCCAGCCGGTCGGTGATCTTCGAGGACTTCAGATCCGAACCCTGAACCATGTATCCCGCTTCGATCAGCACCTCGGCTATGCCGGACATGCCGATGCCTCCGATTCCGACAAAATGGATCGGGCCCATCTCTGTTGGAAGCTTGGTGACTGCAGCGTTCAAGTCATTCTCCAGCCAATTGCTCGACGGCAAGAGCCAGACGGCTTGCCGCGTCCGGCCTTGCCAGACCAAGGGCATTGTCCCGCATTCGCAAGGCAGTTCCGACCGTCCCGAGCACGCCCTGCATCTGCTCTGTCAAGGCGGAAGGGTCAAGTTCGGATTCGGGTACAAGGATTGCTGCGCCGGCGTCGGCCAGGTTGCGCGCATTCGCGGCTTGATGATCCGCCGTGGCTGCCGCGTAGGGAATCAGGATGGAGGGCCGTCCAACCACGCAAATGTCCGCAACCGTTGATGCCCCCGCCCGACTGATCGCGAGATGCGCGTTCTCGATCCGCCGGGCAATGTCCGCAAAGAACGGCTCGACATCGGCTTCAATGCCTGCGGACTCGTATGCGGCCCTCACGGCAGCCAGGTCCTCGGGCCGCGCCTGATGCGCGACGCGCACGGTCGCCGCAAGTCGGTCTCTCAGATCGACGATTGCCGGTGGCACGACTTCGGAGAGAATGCGCGCACCTTGGGATCCGCCGATCACAAGCACGGAGAAAGGGCCGCTTTCGAGGATTTCGTAGGCGGCCCCGGCCCGATCCAGCACCTGGGCCCTGACCGGGTTTCCCGTGTGCAAGGCGGAGACTCCGTCCGGAAGGGCCGTAGGCCACGTTCCACACGCAACCATGTCGACCCGCCTGGCAAACAGCCGGTTCGCCCGACCGAGGACGCCATTCTGCTCGTGGATCATCCTGGGAATGCGGAGCGCCCAGGCCGCAGCGAGAGCGGGAATGGAGGGATATCCTCCAAAGCCGACCACCGCGCTCGGTCGATCACGCAGAAACCTGAACTTTGCGGCCGCGATTCCGACTGCAATGGCAAACGGCGCCAGAAGCCTCGTTGGCGCTCCCCCACGCGCAAGGGTCGCGCTTGCAACCTTCTGCACCACGACCCGATCCGGGAATCCGCCCGCATAATGCGCGCCACGGGCGTCCGTCATGAGCGTTACCCGCCAGCCCTTTGCCAACATCGTCTCCGCGAGGGCCTGGGCCGGAAACATGTGCCCGCCGGTCCCTCCGGCGGAAATGGCAAGATGGCGCGAGTTCATCGCCCGTTTCCGGCAAGGCTGGCCTGGACATCATCGTGGGGCCGCGTGCGCGTGAATGCCAGCAGCATGCCAACCAATATGCCGCCTGCAAGCAGTGACGAGCCTCCGTAGCTCACAAAGGGCAGCGTCATGCCCTTGGCAGGAAGGAGCCTGACCGCAACGCTCAGGTTGACAAGCGCCTGCATCGCGAAGGTGCAGGCCAGCCCGGTACCGGCAAGCCGAATGAAAGGATCGCGCTCACGCGTCAGTCGGAACAGCGAACGGAACGCAATCGTCGAATAGAGCAGGATGACGACAAGGACGAGAATCAACCCGTATTCCTCGGCGGCAACGGCAATGATGAAGTCAGTGTGAGCGTCGGGCAGCGACCACTTCACCGTGCCTTCGCCTACACCGACGCCAAAATAACCGCCCTCCCTGATGGCGTTCGCGGCGTAGCCAAGCTGAGTCGTTGGATCGACCTCGGTCGACAGGTACCCGTCAATGCGGCGCGCAACGTGTTCGGATTTCTCGTAGGCAAGGATGCCACAGGAAATGATCAGTCCTGCAATCAACAGAAGCAGAAGGAAATGTGCACCTCCCACGAAATACATGACTCCCCAAGCAAAGAAGATCAGGCAGGCCTGTCCGTAGTCTGGCTGCATGGCAAGAAGACCCACAACCGCCAAGGCCAGTACGAAGGAAAGGGACTTTCCCGGGGGGCCTGCAACCTCGTTGGCCGCGGCAATCAGCCAGGCCACGAGGACGATGAAGCCAGGCTTCAGGAACTCCGAGGGCTGCAGGGATCCGAAGCCAAGGGAAAACCACCGGACCGCCCCCTTCCCGAAATCAGTGCCGAAGAACGGCAACATGGCCATGGCCCCGAAGGATGCCAGGAATACAAGCACCGCAATGCGCCGGACGGTCTTGGGTGCCAGGAGCGTAAACGCGAACATTGTCAGGAGCGCGACCGCTCCGAACGCCACCTGCCGTTCGAAATAGTGGAACGCCCACAATCCGTGCCGCTCGGCCAAGGGAGGGCTGGATGCGAGGGCCAGCAACAAGCCGATGCCGAAAAGCGCCAGGACGCAGCCAATCGACCACTTGTCGACCGTGCGCCACCAGCGTGGAAGTATTGGCTCGCCGTTCCTGCGGAAAACCGAGCCGTGAACCATCTCCGTCATGCGATCTGCCCGCCCGCCTGCGTGCCCGTTTGCCGGGTCTGCGCGGAAACATAGCCAATGCTTTCCACAAAATCCAGTGTGCCGGCAGGAATTCGTTGACGATCCGCCGGCTGCGAAATTTCCGCCCCCGGCACCCGCCGACACGCGCCGGGCGATCAGCTACGTGCCCAATGCCAGCCTGTCGGCGAGGAAGCCTTCAATCAGGAACCGCGCGATGGATCCCTTGCGCGCCGCCGTCATGCCTGGGTTGTCACCCGCAAGGACCTGCATCATTTCCTCGCGTGTCACCCATTTCGCATCCTCGATTTCATCCGCCTGGATCCTGATGGAATCGGTCAGCGCGATCCCATGGCAACCGATCATCAAGGATGACGGAAACGGCCATGGCTGCGAGGCCAGGTATCTTACTTCGCCCACCTCTATTCCGGCCTCTTCCCCGACCTCGCGGCGTACGGCCGCCTCGATCGTCTCGCCAGGCTCCATGAATCCCGCGAGAAGGGAATACATTCGTTCAGGCCAGAAACCCGACCTTCCCATCAAGACCGAGTTGCCGCTCGTGATCAGCATGATGACCACCGGATCGGTGCGGGGAAAGTGCTGGCCCTCGCAGACGGGGCAATTCCGCTGCCAACCCGCCATTGCCATCCTGCTCGGAGCGCTGCAACGCGCACAGAACCGATGCGCCCGGTGCCATTCGAGAAGCGCCTTGCCGATCACGACAAGTTCGGCATCGCGGACGGACAGGCGCGTCATGTTCTGGCGCAGATCGGCAAACGCACATCCATTGGCCAGTTCGGGATGCTGCTGTTCCGACGTATCGTTGAATGCTCCGACACCCTCGTCGCCACCCTCCGGCAACCAGTCCGAAATATCCCGCGCAAAGCGGGGTTCGCCTTCGTCCAATCCAAGGAAGACCGCTGGCTCACTGGCCGCGTTGAATGCCTGATGGTCAGCCGGCAGGAAGACCGGTCGGCGGTTCTCGATCGCCAACAGGGGCTTGCCCCGCCAGAGTGGCAGCACGAACCCGCCGGGAGGATCCGCCCTCAGGTGAACGGCCCGGTCAAGACCCGAACCGCCAAACGTCACTGATTCCGCGCATTGCATTCCTGATCGTTCCCTCCCGAAGTCGATGTGCCACGCAGCCGGCAGATTGGCAAACGGACGTGCTGTTGCCTGCGTCCGGGACCTCGTTGCCCGCGAACGCCATCACCCCCCCTCCTGAATCCCGATGCAGTGGAGACGCAAATGCCTGCACGCGGCGCACCGGCGCCACTCGACGGGACGGTGCGGTCGGCAACCTTGCGGAACCCGTCGTCCGCCGCGCGGCAACCGGTTCCCGCAAGGACAACGACCGGCGCCGAAACATTCGCTGACATGGAAAGAGGCGAGAGGTTGGACAACGACCCAAGCGTGGCTCGTTACGGCTGCTTCCTTCCGGACCTGACCGGGTTGGCGAGGCGCTCGCCCGCGCCAACCTCTCAAGATCACCATGTAACGCGTTCGGCCTGCGTGCGCAAGGAATCATGAGGCGTCGGAAATCGTCTCATTCGCGGCCTGAACCCAAAGCCGCCCAAGCCCGTTGAGCGGCGGTCTCCACGGCGCAGGGCCTGACCGTGCGAAGCCGCGCCAGCGCCGCATCGACGTCCTCGCCAGCCTCGACCATCAGTCTCAGAAGCGCCATCCCCGAACGCCCGCAACCACCGAAGCAATGCGCCAAGACCCGACCGCCGCCGCCAAGGGCGCGATGCGCAACCTCCGACGCCTCCGGCCAAAGTGCGCAGGTCTCCGAAGGGGGTGCGCCAAGATCGGTGACGGGCAAGTGCCGCCAATGCACGCCCGCAGCCTCAAGATCCTCACCCATGGCCGACGCCCCCGCAAACTCCAGCTCGTGCCTGCCGGTCATCGTCAGGACAACGTCCGCGCCCCAGGAAATGATCGTCGTCAAGTCGCTGGAAACGTGCGCGCCGCGGCCCGGCATCGGCGCGATGCCGATCATCCCGCGGCCCAGCGGCAGTTCCGCGATAACGTATTCAGTCAAGGGGATCCTCCGTCACTTGATCCGGGTGCTCCTCCGCCCAGTCGTTCAGGAACTCCGCCATCTCGAACTCTCCGGCAAACGCGACCTCCTGCCGCCGGAGCGCGGCTCCGGCTTCCAGGGCAAGCCGGGCGCAGGCAACGTGATCGCGCTTGCGCTCCCCGGCTGCGTTTCCCGAACCATGGACGATCGTCGAAATCAGGTCCCCGCCATATCCGTTTACGTGATCCAGCCTGACCCCCAAGGACAGGAGGTACGCCATGACGTCCGGAATCCCTTCCCAGCCTGCCACGTGCACGGGTGTCAGCCCCTGCGGGTCCGGCCGGTCATGAGGAAGGCCGATGTCCACCAATGACTTCGTGCGGCGCAGAGCCTGCGGCAGGTGGACCTGGGACCGGATCATGTCGCGGGTCGGCTCCGGCAGGCGTTCAGGATCGATCCGACGCACGGCATTGCCGGCAACCGCGTCCGCAATCGCGGCCTCCTCGCGACCAAGGTCGGCCCTGCAGCCCCGCGACGCCATCTCTTCGGCCGCTCCGTCATTGCCGTACATCCGCGCAAGCGCATATGCGCTGTGTCCCCACGCTATCTCGTCTGGATTTCCGCCGGCATCCAGAAGCCTTGCCACGATCCGGCGCGAGCATAGCCGCCGCGCCGCTTGATGAAGCGCCGGGATCACGAAGGGCGCCTCGCCAGAAGTTTCCGGCCAGTGAATGGATTCGTTTGGATCGGCTCCGCCCCCAAGAAGCGCTTCGACCATCTCGGGATCGTTGAAATCGAGGGCGCGCGGCAAAGCGTTTGTCCGCGCTGTCCGCGCGCCGTGGTCCAGAAGGAGCCGCAGGGCCGGCGCGCCGATTTCGCAGGCATGATAGAGCGATTCCCCGTCGTTCGGGTCCGCCCCGTTGCCCAGGAGCCACGCGGCCAGCCGCAAGCTCGACGCATGCCCGACGGCACCGTAAAGTGCCGAAAGCGGGTTCCCTGGCACCTGCTCGTATGAATCGTTGACGCTTGCACCGGCGGCCTTCAGCGCCTCAGCCGTTGCCAGCATGTCCTCTTCCGAACCGCCGTGACGCCACCACCGGGAAAAGGCCAGATGCAGAATCGGCGTTCTTGGCCCCAGAACGGGTTCACTGGCAGCTTGCGGTCTGGCCGCGAGCGTCTCCCGTACGGACTCAACGTCGTACATGGCACACATGATCCCGAGATTGTCCCGCCTGAGGTCCGGCGCGGCCTCCAGGAGGCGTTCAACTCGCCATCCCTGCCCGTGAAACAGCGCGATCTTGAGACGGTCAAGTTGTTCCGTCCGGTCCATGACCCTTGTCTCGGCTGCAAACTTGAGAACCGACCAGCTTGCAAATCCAGCTTCCCTTGCCAGAACACGCAGGGTGTCGGCATGGCTTGCCACCTTCGGATCGGACCCAAGCACGGCCTCGACGCGGGCCAGCGCATCACGTTCACCTGCCGCACAGGCACTCTTCAGCGCCTTCGCGTCACGGCGCATGCGAATGACGGAAATGGCTATCAGGACTCTCCTTTCTGGCTTGGCGGTCTGTCAATGCGGGCAAGAGAAACGCCGACAAATGTCGAGCTTCTGAATTGAGGATGCCGGCATCGGCTCTCCGAGGACCCGGATGCCTCCCCGAAGGCAATGGCAGCATAGTGACACCCGGTCTCAAGGCAAGAGCGGGGGCTCATATGCCCAACTTGACCGTCCGCCGGGTCGTCTCCTCCGGCCCCGCACCCTCGAAACGGGCATCCGCGCGATTGTTGCCGGCGCGAGCGGACGCCGGAGGACCAGCGCCAGCCCTGCAACGCTGCCCTGGAGGAGCGGATCGACTGCCACCGACATGTTGCGTGCAACATTTCCACCGGAAGACCGGAAGGCGCCGGACCCGCCCTGACCGGTGCAGGGCGCTGACGAAGTGCTGTCGGGACGTGCCGGGAACGGCGGATTTCCCGGTCGCGATTCAGCGCGGCACGCTTCGGCGGCCGGGCGAGGCGCGCGGGACTGGCGCGGCTGCACGGCGAAGCGTTTGCGTCGGCAACTTTCACTGACCCGTGAAATCAGTGCTTGCGGCGACCTGGCGGCCCGTCAAGCCAAGTATTTGAGTCTCCAAGAGTGGACCCTGATCTGCACACGGTCTACGCTTGCCCGAACCGATTCATGCATGGCGCCCATGACCGACGGCACAGACAGCGCATACCAGGTACTGGCACGAAAATATCGCCCGGAGACCTTTGCCGATCTTGTCGGACAGGACGCAATGGTGCGCACGCTCGCCAATGCCTTCGAAGCCGACCGAATTGCCCAGGCCTTCATTCTCACGGGCATACGGGGCACCGGGAAGACCACGACGGCGCGGATCATCGCCAAGGGCATGAACTGCATCGGCCCGGACGGCAACGGCGCTCCGACAGTCTCGCCCTGCAGCACCTGCGAGCATTGCGTGTCCATCGCGCAAGGCCGGCATGTCGACGTCCTCGAACTGGACGCCGCCTCGCGCACGGGCGTGAACGACATTCGCGAGATCATCGAGAGCGTGCACTACCGCGCCGCATCAGCCCGATACAAGATCTACATTCTCGACGAAGTTCACATGCTTTCGACGAGTGCCTTCAATGCGCTTCTGAAAACGCTGGAGGAGCCTCCCGCCCATGTGAAGTTCATATTCGCGACCACGGAGATCCGAAAGGTTCCGGTCACCGTCCTCTCCCGCTGCCAGCGCTTCGACCTTCGCAGGATCGAACCCGGGACAATGATGGATTTGCTCCGCCGAATCGCGACCGCCGAGAAAGCCGAGATCACCGATGAAGCGCTTGCACTTGTCACGCGCGCCGCGGAGGGATCGGCTCGAGACGCGACATCGCTCCTTGACCAGGCGATCAGCGATCGGACCCAGGCAACGGATGTGGATCAGGTTCGCGCAATGATCGGGCTTGCAGATCGTGGCCGTGTCCTGGATCTCTTCGAGCTCATAATGACCGGTAACGCGGCCGGCGCACTGGCCGAGCTCTCCGCGCAATACTCTGACGGCGCGGATCCGATGGCGGTCCTCCGTGACATCGCCGAAATCATCCACTGGATCAGCGTCATCCGCATCACTCCGGAGGCTGTCAACGATCCCACGGTGGCGCCGGAGGAGCGCACACGCGGCAGTGCGCTGGCCGACAGGCTGCCAATGCCCGTCCTGTCCCGAACGTGGCAAATGGCGCTGAAGGCGCTTGAGGAGGTGGGCAATGCGCCCGATGCCATGATGGCCGCGGAAATGGCCGTGATCAGGATGACGCATGTTGCCGATCTGCCGACTCCGGGCGAACTCGTGGCAAAGCTGAGAAATGCCGCGTCTTCCCCTGCACCGCCCACGCCGTCCTCAACGCCACCACCATCAGGTTCAGGCGGACGGGAAGGCGGCCCCGCACGGGGTCCGGGCACGATCGCGGCGGCGACCCGCGCGGCAGGCGCGCCCTCGTCCGGCGGAGCCGTGGCAGCCGCACGGCCCGCGCTTGTCCTGGATCCGGAAAGTGCCCTCGCCAGGTTTCCGACCTTCACGCATGTGTTCGACTTGATACGCGCGAATCGCGAAATGAAGCTCTGCATCGAGGTGGAGCAGGATCTGCGGCTGGTCTCCTATCGTCCCGGCCGCATCGAGTTCGAACCAGGGCCGCAGGCAGCCGGGGATCTGGCGCAAAGGCTGGGCCAATGCCTGCAGAACTGGACAGGCGTCCGCTGGACGGTTTCCGTGACAGCATCGGGTGGCCAGCCCACGATTTCCGAAACTCGAAACGCGGCAACCGACCAGCTCAAGGCCGCCGCCAGAGAGCACGAAATGGTCGCTGCAATCCTGTCGGCGTTCCCGAATGCCAGGATCGGGGATCTCCAGACCGCCGAAGCCCTCTCCGCTTCCGCCGCCGAAAGTTCCCTCGATGAGATCGAGGACGAGTGGGATCCTTTCGAGGGGGACTGATTCCGCCCTTCTCGGAGCGGCACGCGATCAGGCATCAGGCACGTTCAGGAAATTGGCTCTCCGCCGGCCGCGTCCGAAGCATTGCGGGTCCCGAGCGCGACGCCAGCGGCCTTGGCCGTCGCAGTCAAGTGCGCGCGGATCACCGGAACCGGCCGAATTGCATCGAGTCTTTCCCGTGCCCCGACCAATGCCGTGCTGACCGGCGGCATGCAATCGGAAAGGTCCAGAACGTCGTCGCCTTGGCATCCCTCCGAGGCAGCGATGCCGGGGACCGCGAAGTGGGCCGCAGTTGTGCCGTCCGGTCCCTCGTGCCGGGACCCGGCCATTTGCGCTTGCGGCAGTTTCGGATCCCCCAGGTAATCTCCGTCACCCGCACGTTCGACTGCTTCACCATCAAGCAACGAACGCAACAATTGGCGCATTCTCTCTTGAACAATGCAGGAACATCCAGTGAGTCTCGGTATGTGGTTGACGACGACACGCCTTGCGAGACGCGAGAAGGGCACCACGCAAACCGTCAGGCGCTGGATCGAGGGAGGGGACATCGGGATCGGAGCCGCAAAGTGATGAAGCGTACAGTGCCGCCAGCGCCGCCATGTGTCCGTCGAAGCTCGCTTCAACGTCATGCCCGGAGAAGCCCAGCATGGCGCGGAAGTCCCGCGACTGCATGATGTGCAAGATGAATTCGGTCGGACGCCTTTGTTTCATGCGCATGTTGGTCGGTGTTGCAAAGAACAGTATGGTTCTGTCGTCGGGCTTGAAGACTTTGGCGTCAAAGACTCTCTCGCTCCCGTTCGCGGACACGGTCCCGATCCTTGGCAATGGCCGCCCGAGGCCAGATCCGGCATCGACGGCGAATCCGATCCGGATGTCCCCGTTGACGTGGCAGATTGCGACCATTCGGGCCGAACCCGCTGTCGGCTGAACCTGAACGATGCGTCGAGCCAACATTTCGCGGCCCTCCGAAATTTTCAGCGTCGGCGTCTCGACAAGAATGGTCTGTGCATGCAACGCGCACTTCATGCCGAGAAGGCCCGTCGCGGCAACCAGGATCGTCGCAACGGTCTTGATCATCGTTTTTCCTCCACCTCGCGTCGCACCTTGCCATGTGCCACAATTCGGGAATAACTCATGAGCGGAATCGCGTGACGCATGCAAGGACCAGCACCGTTGTCTCATGTCATTGGCGGCCTGCCCGACGCCGGCAGACTTCCTGTCAGAGGCCGAAGGCACGGGGCCCGTCCGGATCGACGCGGAAAGTCCTTTCCGGACGGCATGTCGGCGGTTTCTGGCCTTCCAGCCGCCCCAGATCCGTCGGCCACTTGGCAAACGAATGGCAAACAGTCGAATTCCATCTGACGCACTCCTCAGGCAGTCCGTGCCCTCGATGACGGCAACCCTTGAGCAAGCCAAGGCTGCCGCCGGGACGGGCCTTGCCGTCGTGAACGAACGGAGGTGGAGCACGCTGGAATCACGCGCCTCAATTTGCGCCGCGGGATTCGCTGGGCGACCACACTGCAATCGTGCGAAGCCAGATCAAGCAAGACGGCCTTCACTTCCGGAATTTACGACCGGACGGTCGGCCAGGATCAACTCTCCTTCGCGGCCGTTGCCATGCCACCGGCTGGCCCTCGGGCGCCGACAATGGCGTCTGCGAAGTCCAAACGCGCCGCGTCACCGTCCCTTGCACAGTTCACCAAAAGCGCTGCCACAAGTCTTGCAACGCCCCGGTTCCGGCAGGCTGGCTCGCCTTCGCCGCATGGGAGTTCCGTGCAACGGTCCACGTCGAAAGCTCTCGGCGTCTCCGCGCCCAGTCTCGTTTCATTTCGCACTATTTTCCAGGCATTGCCTGGTGCAAGGCAGTCACGTTTCGGAAATCGGATCAGCGGACCAGGACAGAGTGGGGTGCGGTTCACATCCTGCAGAAGTCAGGCGGCTACTCGAATCCGCAAGCCTCTCGGGTGGTCCACACATTGACCTCCTGGCCGCCTTCATGTCGGAAGCGGTCGATCCTGAACCGCCCTTTGTACGCATTGCCATTCGCGAAGGTATGGATTCCCTGTCCGTTCGGCAGACCCTTGCGCATTTCTCCTTCGAAACGATCACCGTTTGGCCATGACAAGGCCCAGCACCCGTTCCTCTCGCCATCCACACCGCCGTCTGCCCTGCTGTTCAGGCTCGCGCAGTCGTTATCGGACGCTGGCATCGTTGAATGCAATTACCGCCGGGTCGGGAAGCTGCTTTCAACTTCGTCATGGTTTCGCATCCCCAAAGACGAGCGCATGGCGCACAACGCGACCGGCGTGGCGGCTCAAGCGGCCGCTGTTTGGCCCGCCTCGCTCGGAGCCGAATTGCTGGCGAATCCGGGATCTGCAGAAGCCGGGGACCGTGGCGGTCCAACCAGGCGGAAGCCCTTGTTATGAGGACGCGAAGGAAAGGCCGGGATCAGACGGAAAGAGGAAAGGCCGCAAAAAATCAAGCAAGATACTCCCAAGCCTTTTCCTCGCCGCATGCCGGACAAGAATACATATCCTTTAGCCACTTAACAA
The DNA here is from genome assembly GCA_009838075.1 of Boseongicola sp. SB0665_bin_10. GTDB lineage: Bacteria > Pseudomonadota > Alphaproteobacteria > Rhodobacterales > Rhodobacteraceae > JAJEFO01. The sequence continues at coordinate 39,215 of VXSG01000099.1, forward strand.
TTTCGTCCTTGAACACCAACATTGCCGCGCCACCTGTAACAATGGCAACGCAAATAGGTAGAGCCAGCCCCGTCCCTGCAAAGAGATAAGCAACCCATGCGTAACCGCCGAAGCCCACCATTGACACACCTAAAATCTTGAGGACGAGAAGTAAGTTCACCTCTTCCGTGTGCCTGCAGGAACTGCACCGAATTTTCATCTGCCATCTCCTTTCGCAGCTACATGTGGCGACCTGCCATCATATTCGCTTCGACCTGCCACATCTCGGTCGGCTTCGTGCTCCGCCCCTTCATTCCCGCGCGAGCGAGAACGCGCCCTCGATGCCGTCGCGCCTGAACACGCCCCCAGCCTCTTCATGGTCGTGGCCGTAGAACCTGCCTTCCAGGCCGGTAGCGTTGAAAGAGCCATCGCGCATGGAAACGCGCCGCCAGGCAATGTCAGGGCTTTGCATCCCAGACACCGCTTCGATGTTCGAGAATGTCAGGTCAATTGTTGCCGCTGCAAGGTCCGCCGTCAGGTCAGCGTCGCCGGTCACTTCCTCGCCTATGGCGAGGCTTCCGATCTTCACGCCGGCCATCGCACCGGACCACAACGCGGTGCCGCTGGTCGGATTGGTTCCTGGTCGTTCCGGACATTCATTCCGGAGGCAATAGTAGCTGAAGCTTCCTGTCGGGTAGCCGACCGACCACGGCAGCGCGGTCCGAAAGGCGACTCCTTCGGCGCTAATAGTCATAAGACTGGCCGTGCCAACGTTGTGCTCGCCCCATACGCCATAGGAATCGAAATTGATCCTGATCCCGTCCTGCACAACCGTCTCCGTCACTCGCCCAATGTTCACCCCGTTGCGCTTTCGCTGGCCGGGCACGGTTTCAGGTATAAGGTTCTCGCCCGACGAGAGGTCGGCGAGGTCAAGGGTCGTTCTTTCGCCTGCAAGCGTGAGCGTGCACAACTGCCCCTCGCACGAAAAGTCGCTACGGATTAACGTCCCTTGCCCATCATCGATGACTGTGTCCCCGGCAATGGCCTGAACCGGCAGCAGAGTCGAAGTAGGCAAAGTCGGGCCGGCGATATCCGTCTCTGGGATAGTCGGACTGCCGCAGCCCGCCAGGGCCAGGGCCGCGGACATCGTTCCCGCCAAGACCGTGGACATCCTCAAGGCGCAACGCATCCGGATTCCCCTCTTGCAGCATAGCCGACGGACCTTCTCCCGGGTCGCCGGACCGCCCCAGAATCAGGGCGACGGGACGGACGCTATTCGGACGCAGAACGCGGTGTCAACGCCAAAGAATGGCCCTTCGTAGGGTTGGAATAGTTTTCTCGAACTAGCAATTTGGGGAGAGTCCCGCCGCGCACGAAGGACGCAACCTGGAACCGCTCGCGAAACGGCGCGCTGGTCTTCAGTCATTGTCGACGCAGCGCCCATTTTTTGCATCGGCACACCATCGCTTCGACAACGACATTCTAATCAATCTCCACGCCTTACGCTTCGTACGCCTCTACTACGTCGCCACACCTTGAATGACGTAGATTAGATATCCGATTCACTACTAGAAGCCAAAAAATGTGTCTTGAAGATTGAGTCCACGAGTCGAGTCCCTCCCGTTGTCAATCGTGCCAGTACTTTCAGCTGATCTCGGCAAGATTCACTACTCGACTCCAGAGGGTAACTGACACGATGCGACACCTCACTCCATACCTCATCCATCAAAGATCGCACCTGTAATTCGCATGTTATTCGCGTTTTTTGATTCGCTATGATATCATAGTGGACCGTGGTGTACATCGATTCCCTCGCCTCTGTCTTGATGCCAAAATCCGAAAATAGTCTCTCGTACTCCGTATCCCAGCAATGAGCCGTGGGGTCGCCCGCTAACTGGTAGTGATGCTCATCAAGCACCTTCAAAATTAGTTCATGTATTCTTCTCATCTGCTCTGTATGCAAATGTAGAATTCGAACGCCCGCCAAATCCACCACTTTCTCAAATAAGTTTCCGCAATCTATCGGATCATCTCGAACCGCCCTTTCCTTTCTCTTTTCTTCAATTGTCTTTCTCTCCAACTTATGGCGCAATGAAGTTTCGTCCTTTACTCTCCACTTAATGAAGTGAATGAGCTCCTTCAATTCGGGGTGCCCTGTCAGATGACCTACGAGTGACCTCGAGAAATTCTCAAACAAGTGTTTGCTCTGACGAAAGTGATCTAGTGCACGGTCGATTCGATCACAGTCCCTTTGGCTAATCATCACCCGCCTCGACATTGAACAATTCTCATAGCCTTGGTTGTTCAGGTCTCGTTGACAATGTGCTTCGCAATCTCGTCAAACACCCTTCTGGCCAATTCTTGTTCTTCGGGCCGACTGTATGTCGAACATTCCCAGATTGCAACACCTTCACGCTGAGCCGCCTGTGTCAGAGAGGCAAAGTCCTTTACGCCCCCAATCTTTGGATCCACCGTCGATGGCGGAGCCAAATTCTTATCGACTTTCCTAAGTACCGATGAAACGTCCGTATAGACGCGTCTTCTTATCTGTCGAAAGTACCTGGTGGGCTGCCGCGCCATTGTTTGGCCATAGACCCTATACCGCTGAGGAATGTAACCCAAGAAGGTCGGCGTACCCCTCAAAACAGGTGCACCATCCGGAGCAATAGAGCTAATCGTCCTGACATCGATAATCCACTTAGCAAGCGTTGTTCCCAATGTGCCTAAGGCGCGCACAGAGAAAAGGTCGCACGCCACGGGAATTATGAAGTAGTCGGAATCAAGTAGAAGAACTCTGTTTAAGGGACCTATGTTCGGGCCAGTGTCAAAGAAAACATAGTCAAACTGGCGTTCTGCACTTAGGTTAGTGACGAGGTTGCTGATTGCCGATACAGCATGAAGTCCGCCCAAGCGGCGCTTGTAGCTATCCGTCCAGGCCTCTCCCAAAAATTCCTCGAACTCAGACAGCCTAATGTCACCGGGGACCAACGCCAAGTCCCGGACATTAATTAGCTCTATGTGCCTTCCTACTCCGACTCTATCAAAAATTGGCTTGACTGCAGTCCAAATCGTTCCACCGCTAGAATCTTCAGAATGATCCAGAAGGTCGTCCACAATATCATCGGCCAACAAATACGAAGTCAGGTTACATTGAGGATCTGTATCTACTAGAAGAACAGATTTATCCCGTGCGGCAAGGGCCGATGCAATATTCACCGTCAGCGTCGTTTTTCCAACGCCACCCTTGTGATTGAAAATTGTGATCCGTGTCGGCCTACTCATCTCCCTAGCTTCCATTTCTGGAAGAATTTCGATTCGTCTCCTTGCTTTGCGCTCTTCGCCTTCGCCGTGGTGACAGCTCCGACATTATCCTTTTCGCTGTTGTCCGATCTGGCATATGATCCACATACTTCTCCCCTGGTGCAGAAAGTTGCCTTGCACCTCTGTCAGCTAGTATTAGGAATCCTGCTCTTACTGCGTTACTTATCGCATTTGATGCATTGGAGAATTTAACTTGTGCGGCCTCTGTGTTCAATTTACTAATGTCCATTGTCTTAAATTGGGCTGCGTTTCTATAGTGCGTAAGGTAGTAGGCTAGACATGCAACACGCTCAACATCCGTTCTTGGTTTCTTCTGCACGAGAAAGTCCTTAGGTGACAATACCTCTCGATCCGAAAAAGTGGGTATGCCAGTCTCTCGCGCGCCTGACGAAGCCTCTCCGGTCTCTGTTTGGGCAATTGGTTGAATTCCAAAGAACGTAGAAACAGTCTTAAGGATTCGCGCACGAGTGTCGTTGTCAAACTCCAGCATTGCGTCAATAATCTTTTGAACTGCAATGTAGTTCTTTCGTTCATCGTTCAGTGTTTCTGCCGACATTGTCGCCCCCAAGAAGGTATGAACTGTACATGCTCGCCTCTCGATCATAACGCAGTTGGTTCGGAATAGCCAGCCGTATGAATCCCGGCTCTGTGGTGCATTCTCGCCTTTGCCGCTGTGAACTACAAGAGTTGCTGTGGAATTCATTCATTCAGGGATCGTGCTACTTCGCGCGACCTAGTCGCGGCAGACGCAAACTCATCGCCTCACTTGGGTGCCTGTTGTGGTTCGTCGCCTGGAACGCAGTCAGGCGAAGGCCGTGGCTTCATTCCTGCCAGCGCCGTCACGCACTCGCCGCTTCCGCCGTTCCCCGAGGAAGTCGGTCGCGATGCTGTCCGACACTCGGAATGCCAAGTCCTTCACGGAGGTTTGCGCCAGATGAGCGTATCTTGCGGTCGTCTCCAGATTCGCGTGACCAAGAAGGCGACCAATCGTCGGGAGGCTCTGCCCCTGCCGCAAGCGCCCGGGCAGCATAGGTGCGTGATTCACATCTTGGTGGCCACTGGCGACATCTGCAAGGTGACGTGGTGGGTTATCAAACCATCCGGAGTACGGAGACTTACTTCCGAGCCGATTTTGAGGAAGATCTCGACATCCTAGCGGTCGGACCCCCGCCCAGCCTCAGGAATGGCTTCTTCAACGATGCACGCGATGCACCAAGTAGGTTACTGGCCATACTGAAACATGCAATGATCGGCTACAGTAACATAAAGCGAACCGGGCTCTTTGGCGTCCGCTGCAAGGGCCGGAGCCCTTCCAACCTACCATTGCCGCGCGCTTTCCATTTAGCAAATGTTGAATTCAACATTTGCTCAGTTCGTCGACGCGGTCGGCGACCCGTTGAGCGGGTTCTCGCAGCTCGTCCACAGTCCAGTCGGCGGCGTAGCCCTCCGTCACGTCGGACGGTCGCGCGCGGTTGACCAGCCGCTTCGTCAGCGAGCGCGGCAGCATCAACTCGCGCTCAGCCACCGTAATGAACGCGTTGCGCAGCCCGTGGAACCAAAAGCGGGTGCCCGCCACCTTGCCAATTTCCTCGTAGAACCGCGCAACGTCCGCGACATGGCCCAACTTCGCCTGCTTCGGCGACGGGAACAGCCAGCCTTCCGTCGGCGCGGCATGGCCCCCGCAATCCGGCCGGAGCCGCTCGAGGATCGCGGCGAGCTGCCGCGTGACCGGAAGCTCGAGTGGCTCCCCCGTCTTCGTCTCGTCGACCCGCAGGATGCGCCGCTCCAGGTCGACCCGCTCCCAGCGCAGCGACACGACCTCGCCCCGGCGCATGCCCGTGTAGAGGCCGATCAGGAAGATGTCGCGGAGCGCGGGACTGGGCACGGCCGCCTCGATGCCCGCGCGCCAGCGCGGCAGCACCTCCGCCGGGCCCGAGATCTGGCGCCGACGCTTGGCGTTGAAGCGCCCGCCCGCCGCCAGCCAGAGGTCGACAGGGTTGCGCAGGCCCTCTTGGTCCACGCAGGGCCGGCGGTAGACCGAGCGCAGCATCGACATCGCCTGGTTTCCCGACGCCCAGCCGTGCCTCTCGGTGATTTGGTTGAACCGGTCCTCCACGTCCTGCCGGGTGATGGCGTCGAGCGGTCGCCGCACCCAGTCGCCGAGCTTGCCGCGCAGGATCTGCCGGTAGAGCCTCACGGTGTTGCCCGCACGGTTCGGGTTCGCCTTGATGTAGGTCTCGAACGCCTCGGCCAGCGTGGGCACGCCGCGTGCCCCGGCCCGCTCCCCCGCAGGATCCTCGCCCCGCGCGACCTGCCCGAGCATGTCACGCGCCTTCCTGCGAGCCTCGTCGGGGCCGACCCGACCGAAGCGTCCGATGACGACGCGCTTGTTGGGCGCCTTGCGCCCGCCGTCGCCGGAGCGGTAGTTGACGATGAAGGACTTGGTGCCGGAGGGCAGCACGCGGCAGCCGAAGCCTGTCAGCCTGTCGTCCCATGCGATCCAGGACTTGTCTTCGGGCTCCAGGGCGTCCACGGTGCGCTTGGTCAGGGTGAGCTTCACCCGGGCCACGCGCTTGGCAGTGTTTCGGTCTTCCATGGAATGCAGCTTGTCACGAAACGCCCTGACGTGCAACACGATAGTCAACACGATAAATGAATCTGGGGCGCATGCCAGTCCACCTGTGGCGACCATTGGGCGGCCAAGTGCAACATAAATACGTGAGAATAAATGGAAAAGAGAAGTCGGACGCTATCAGGCGCAGACTGGAATGGACATTATCGACATGATTTTGGAATAAATCAAGCGCAGCGGGACCTCGCGTCGAGATGTCGCCCCGGAACTCGTCGTGCAGAAGGGATGCTCGCCGCGTGGTCCACCGCCGCACGCCGCCTTCTCGCGGCCTCCCGTGCTTCGCCTAGTTCCCGGGAGACGCCGCGGCCTCCGCCGCCCGCCGGGAACCGGCCCGGATGTGCCTGGGCAGGAACGCCGCCGCAAGCAGTATGATCAGCGCAGTCAGCGCGAGGCCAGGAAACTGTGCCTCGAAGCCAAACCCTCGCTTGTGCAACAGGGCAATCAGGGGAACCGCGATCGATCCGATGCCCAGCGACAGGACGTATTCCACCGAAAAGGCCCGTGAGCGAAAGCCGCGATCAAGATACCGGCCGAGCAACCACGACGTCACGGGAATCTCCGCAAAGATGAAGGTCACGAGCAACAGCGCAAGGGCCAGGGCCGCCCACCCGGAGGCATGTGCCAGCAGCACGAACAGCGTCGCCTGGGATGCGAGCAGCACGATCAGCACGGATCGCGCGCCAATTCGATCAAGCAATTCGCCAACAGGCAGCTGCGCGAAGGCGGCGACGGCGAAGACAAGTCCCGCGGAAACGCCGATCCAGGCCAGATCGTCGCCTGCGCCGGCCAGCCGTTCATCGAAGAACTTCGGCAGCGAGATCGTGACGGCATTGAAGATCAGCCCGCCAAACAGTGCGATCGCGCAGACAATCCCGAAGACCGTGACCTGTGTCCCGCGATCGCATTTCGGCGCGGCGCCGGAATCCTCGTGAACGGCAGGCGGCACTGCGCCTGGCGTCGTCCCGTTGCGCTTCATCAGCAGGAGGCCGATGAGAATCGAAAGTGCTCCGGGCAGGACAAAGGCCCACTTCCATCCCAGGAACCCGGCAAGCAACCCCGTTACCGCCGCGGCGCCGGCCAACCCCATGTTCCCGAAGACCCCGTTGACGGCCAGCGCCCGACCGGTGCGCAACCCTATGTGGGTGACATGGGCCAGCCCGACGGGGTGGTAGATTGCCGCGAACAGCCCAAGCGAGGCGAGTCCGAATGCCATTGTCATGGGGCCGTCCGACATCGCGATCCAGAGACTTGACCCACCGCAGCCCAGGAAAAAGACCGCGATCAGCATCATGCGATCCACGGTGTCGCCCAACCAGCCGGCCGGGAGCGTTCCGAGAGCAAACATCACGTACATCGGCGTCCCGAGCACAAGGACGTCGGCGTAACCCATGTTCCATGACGGAGCGATGGCCAGCGCTGCCGTCGGAAAGATCAGCAGGAAGAAGTGATCGAAGAAATGCGCGAGGTTCAGAAATCGAAGGGCTTCACTGCGGGACATTGACGAACCTGGAGACTTCGACCCTTGCATTGTTGAACTCTTGCATAGGTCTTGAAGCGACTCGCCGTCAAGCGCACTTGTTTGCGCGATTTCGCCGCTTCGAGGCCGCACCGGCAGACCGATCCCGCCAGGGATGGCACGGGTCGCGGATGCACGCCCGTGCACCCATGGCCACCGGGTCTCCCCTGGCAAGCGAACCGTCTTGCATGCCTTCCTGCAGCTCGATGCGACCGGTCCCCTGGCGCATTCATCGTTCGGGCCAGGCGGCAACTGCCGAGGTCCGTGCCGCATGCAATCTTGATGCCCGGTCCCGAAAATGCGGCCAGTGCGGCGCGGCGCGTCATCGACTTCATCGCCACTGGACCTTGCCGCGCAACGCCCCGCCAAATATCAAGCTGTAGGCGCAATTGGGAGACAGAACATGATCAAGCCCCTTGGCACGCTCGGCGACATGGGAAAGATGCTGAAAGCCGCGCAGGAAATGCAGTCCAGGATGGCCGAGCTTCAGGAGGAACTCGACTCCATGACCGTCACCGGGGAAAGCGGTGCCGGGCTCGTCAAGGCCACGGCAACCGCCAAGGGCGGTCTCAAGGCGCTCGACATCGACTCCTCGATCTTCAATCCCGATGAGAAGGAAGTCGTGGAAGACCTGATAGTTGCCGCCGTCAAGGACGCCCAGGAAAAGGCTGCCGCGAAGGGTCAGGATGAAATGCGGAAGCTGACCGAAAGCATGGGCCTCCCGGCGGGCATCAACCTGCCCTTCTGACGCTCGTGCTTCGACTCCCCATCTTGCTCGCGGTCTTCCTGATGGCTGCGGCAGTTGCGCCGGCCCAGGACTGGGCAACCGAGGAAACCTGCACGGTCGACCTGCCCGAAATCCACGACGAGGCGCTTGAACCACCGGGTCTCGCGGTTATCGAGACAACGTCGGCAGGCATCGCCAACGCGACCGGGCGGTTCTGGAAGGTGACTGCACCGAACGGGGCCACCTCCCATCTTTGGGGCACCATGACCTCGTCACACCCGATGATCCTTGGCCTTCCACGACCGGTCCGGGATGCGATCAACCGTGCACGCACCGTTGCAATCGAGGTCGATGAAACGGCGGAAAGCCGCGAAGAGCACCGCACCGCAATCCATTTCGAGAGCTATTACAACGAAGCCTCCGATCCGTTTGCGAGCGACGGGACAGGTGACGGCACGATAGCGGGCCTGCCACTCCATGTGTCCGACTGGATCCGTGATCGTGCACTTGACACCGGCTGGTCAGAGGACGCCGAAATCGTGCTTTCTCCGGCAGGCCTGGCTGCGATGCTTCGCTTCGAACCTTGCGAGGACTTTGCGCGCAGGGCCTTCCCGATGCAGAACAACTACATTCATCTCCTCGGCATTCTTGCCGGTGTCGACATCCTTGCCCTTGAGAAGCCAGGCGACTTCTTTGCCGACCTGAAGGGTCGCGACGACACGGCCGAGGCGATCATTGCCGTCCGCGCCGCCCGACTGCACCCGGTCGCTGACAACCGCAAGAGAAGCACGTTGCTCGCACTCTATCTCCAGGGGCGAATCGGAACCATCCGCAGCTGGCGTGCGTCCCAACTGCAGAATGTCCTCGGCCAGAGGGGCAGGGACGCCCTGAGAGTTGCCGATGACTTCATGCTGACCTTCAGGAACAGGCGCTTTCTGGACAAGCTCTCCCCGGAATGGCCGATAGGCGACGTCTTTGTTGCCGTTGACGCAGGCCAGATTCCGGGAGAAACCGGCCTCGTTCGGATGCTCCGTGATGCGGGCCTGAACGTGCAACGCGTCCGTCTGGCAGGAGAGGCGCCATGAAGGCGAATTCCGAACTTGAGACCCTGATCGACCTTATGGCCAAGCTGCCCGGGCTGGGCCCGCGTTCGGCCAGACGTGCCGTGCTGCATCTTGTACGAAAGCGGGCGCAGCAGATGGCGCCGCTTGCCGGCGCCATGGCGCGCGTTGCCGAGACCACGCGCGAGTGCCTGAACTGCGGCAATTTCGCGACGAGCGAGCGCTGCGCCATCTGCACAAGTGAGAGGCGCGCGAACGGAGAGCTCTGCGTGGTCGAGGACGTGGCCGACCTATGGGCGATGGAGCGGGCCGGCGTGTTCAAGGGCCGCTATCATGTGCTCGGAGGAACGCTGTCGGCTCTCGATGCGGTGGGCCCGGAAGAACTCCGGATTCCGGCACTGGTCGAACGCGTTGCCGAAGAACAGGTACGGGAAGTGATCCTTGCCTTGAATGCCACCGTGGAAGGCCAGACAACGGCGCACTACGTCGCCGATCAACTCGAGGGGCGCGTAACGGTCACGTCCCTCGCCCAAGGCGTGCCGATCGGAGGCGAACTTGACTATCTCGACGACGGCACCATCGGGGCTGCCCTTCGGGCCAGAAAGTCGCTCTGAAGATTGCCAACAGGAATCCCAGGCGCCATCGCGGGAATTCAGTCCTCGTCTTCGGTCGCGCTGTCATCGCCGGCGTTGTCGGGCAGGTTGAAGAAGCTGTCGGCGTCAGGCACGTCCGAATCCCTGGCATCCTTGTCCGGCTTCTCGGAAAGCGTGAAAGTCTCCAGCCCGGAGATCGCCGTGGGAATTCTCGGTTCCGGATCGGCGTCCAGAGACTGCTCCGTGGAGACGAGCTTGCGACGCTCCTCGTCCGACATCACCTCGCCCTCGCTGGCTTTCTTGGCCGCCGCCTTGTGCACGGCGGCATCGAGCTCGGATTGCTTGCAGAGCCCGAGTGCCACGGGGTCGATTGGTTGGATGTTCGAGATGTTCCAGTGGCTTCGATCGCGAATCGACTGGATCGTGGGCTTGGTGGTTCCCACCAGCTTCGATATCTGTCCGTCCGAAAGCTCGGGATGGAACTTCACCAACCACAGGATCGCCGCCGGACGGTCCTGCCGCTTGGACAGTGGCGTGTAGCGTGGTCCCCGGCGCTTTTCCTCGCCGACGGCCGCTGGATTGAACTTGAGCTGCAGCTTGTGCAGCGGGTCCTTTTCGGCGGCGTCAATTTCTTCCTGGGTCAACTGGTTGTTTGCGATCGGGTCGAATCCCTTGACTCCGGTCGCCACGTCACCGTCGGCAATGCCCTGCACTTCCAGTTCGTGCAGCCCGCAGAAATCCGCGATCTGCTTGAACGTGATCGTTGTGTTGTCCGCCAGCCAGACCGCAGTCGCCTTGGCCATGATCGGTTTGTTCATCTGCAAATCTCCTGACAAGTCCTGTCCGCGCCGGAAGGTCGGCTGGTCCGGTCGGACCCACTCCTCTAGTTCGGAGATTGGCACGTCATATAGACCCACGAGTTGCGGGAGAAAAGAGGCAATCCCTGTCTTGACCGCTCCCCGACTCGCTGCGGACGGAAGGTCCCGCCGCCACGATCCGGTGCGGACGCGCCCGGCATCACGCAACGGCCGCAATCGCACCCTGGCGCCATCAAAGGGAGACATGCAGCGAGCCGGCCCGGAATCTCGCCTCGCAACGGGCAAGCTTGCGCGTGCGGTGAACTAGGCGTCGGATTCCCAACGCCCGGGCAGGCCAGGGTCTTCCTGGCCGTTCGGGGCGAGGAACCGCCCGAACAGCGCGGCCTGCGCGTCCATGAACGGCCTCGTGAACGGATTCTGTCTCAGCTTGCCCTTCAGCGACTCGATCTGCATGACGTCGTCGATCCTGCGATCTATGAATGCGTTCGTTGCCGCGTGATCCGGGCTTTCGTCGCCCAACCAGTAGAGCAACGTCGATCCAAATACCCCGGAGAGCGTGGCACGCTTCGTGTACCAGTTGCCATCGCGCGACGTGTCGCCGAGCGCATTCCAGATCATGTCGGAAGTTCCCCAAACCAGCTTCGCACCTTCGGGCGCATGGATTGGCACGGAAAGGAATGCTGCCGTGCGTCGCGCCACCTGCTGGTCCGGCATCGCGTCCAGCCTGACTTTCAGGGCCTTGGCGACCCTGTCGCGAAACCTGAACGATGCCAGGTCGGCATTTGCGAGGCGCTCCTTCATCTCGCTGTCGCCCCTTCGGTGAAGCGCCGCCACAAGGTCGATCGCACCCCGTGGCGCGAGTTCCCTTGCGTCCGTTTCGCTCAGCCCGGCATCTGCCGCCGCAGCCGCCATGGTGGCTGCGGACCAGCCATCGAACGCAACATGCCTCAGGGCGGCATCCAGCAGTGCATCCAGATCGGGCGTTCTTGCCATCAGCTTCTCCGTCATCTGCCTGTGGACATGCGCCGTGGCCTTTGCTATTGGGACCATCTCTTGCAGATTCTGCACAAATCTAACTCGGAAAGGCGGTAAAGGCCACATGCAGGTCAGCGTTCGCGACAACAATGTAGATCAGGCGCTCCGTGCGCTGAAAAAGAAACTGCAGCGTGAAGGCGTCTTCCGCGAGATGAAACTTCGCCAGCATTTCGAGAAGCCCAGCGAAAAGCGCGCGCGCGAAAGGGCGGAAGCCATACGGCGCTTCCGCAAGCTGGCACGCAAGAAAGCCCAGCGCGAAGGGCTCCTGTGAATCCAGGCACGGCGCTGCCAGGCACCGCCCCGCATGAAAGGCCCGGGCAATCCCGGGCCGCCGGGTGAACGGCCGCATCCCGACGCGCGTTCAAGAGCTTCAACGTCCTTCCGGCGACGGGAGTCGACGGTTTTCGGCGCGCGACATCACTGCCCGCCCGAGACGTCCTGAAGTCGGGTTCGCGCCGTTCCGAATGCGAGAGCAGCGCCCGGATCCGCCGCCAGGTCGCGTATCGTCACACAGGCAACGCAGTGGTCTGTCGCACCGTCCTCAAGGCAAATGACGAATGAATCTGCGCCACGCCCGGCAGCCGCGCAAGCTTGCCGCGGTGAATGCGCGCAAAGTCCTCCGTATCCTGCGCCACAACCTTCAGGAGATAGTCCGCCGTGCCTGCCATGAGGTGGCACTCAAGGACGTCCGGAATGCGCGCCACTTCCCGCTCAAAGGCGTCGAGCACCTCGTCCGACTGGCCGGACAGGGTGATCTCGACAAACACGACCGTCGGACGGTCGAGCTTCTTCGGATCGAGAAGCGCAACGTAGTCGCGGATGATCCCGGAACGCTCCAACCTTTGCACGCGCCTATGACAGGCCGACGCCGACAGGTGAATCTCGTCCGCAAGTTCGGCATTCGAAATGCGACCCCGTCGCTGCAATACGGACAGGATTCGGGCATCTGTGGCGTCAATCGTGCTCATGGCGCAATTCTCCGGCGTGGATTGCGGGCGATTCCGAACATTCTGCCATGATTCGCGAAGTACATCAGGCGCCATTGAGCAAGCCGGCTGGAGACGCCGGCGGCCCTGCTTGTTCGGACGATTGCGGACAGCGCGCCATCATCGGCGAAAGCCGCCCTTCCCTCTATGTCCGCAACACGCCACCCGTGGCTTTCGAGACCTTCTCGACAATCGCCTTGCCGACCGCGTCAATCTGCCCGTCGGTCAAGGTCTGTTCTCTCGGCTGCAGCCGCACGGTGATGGCCAGCGACTTCTTGCCGTCGCCAAGGCTCCCGCCGACGAACTCGTCGAAGACCCTCACGTCTTCGATCAAGGACTTGTCCGCGCCTGCGGCGGCGTTCACGACATTGACCGCCTCGACGTCCTTGTCCAGCACGAAGGCAAAGTCGCGCTCGACCGCCTGGAGGTCGCTGATCTGCAAGGCGGTGCGCGTGCCGCCCTTTGCGCGCGGCTCCGGCACGGCCGAGAGATGGATTGCGAATCCGACCGCCGGCCCCTTGACGTCCAGCAGGCGCAGCACCCTGGGATGCAGCTCGCCAAAGGCCGCCAGGGTGATCTTCGGTCCGAGCGCGATCTTCGCCGAACGAACCGGATGCCACCACTTGTTGGTGCCTCGCGCGACCTGCATGCGCGCGGGCGCTCCGGCGGCGGCAAGAATCGCCTCTGCATCGGCGCGCGCGTCAAAGACGTCCACCTCCCGGACCTCGCCATGCGGATCTTTCGGTCCGGTTGCGCCGACTCGAATTCCCGCGATCATGATCTCGAACTCATCCGGCTCGCCGCCATGGAAAACCGCGCCGACCTCGAAGAGAGCCAGATCGGCGAAGCCTCGGGCCAGGTTGCGTGCGGCCGCCTGCAGCAGCCCCGGAAAGAGCGATGGCCGCATCTGGGTCATTTCGGACGATATGGGATTTGCGACGCGACGCGCCTCGCCGCCGCCGCCGAACAGCGCGGCCGAGGCATCGTCGATGAAGCTGTATGTCACGCATTCGCTGTAGCCGAGAGCCGCCGCCATCCGTCGCGAAGCCTGCTCGCGCCTCTGGAGCGGAGTCAGGACAGGCGCCGGGACGCCGGGCATCGCCCTCGGCATCGGCCTCGGCTCAAGTTTCGTGAGCGACGCCATTCGCGCCACCTCCTCGACCAGGTCCGCTTCGCCCCGCACGTCGTGACGCCACGACGGCGGAGTCGCCATGTCACCATCGATCGCGAAGCCAAGCGCTTCCAGCGTTGCCCGCTGGTCCTTGGCCGGAATGTCCATGCCGACGAGCGAAGAGCAGCGGGCAGTGTCCAGGCGATAGGCGCGGGTCGTGTCAGGCACGGCGCCGGCCTCGACGACGCGAGACGCCTCGCCACCGCAAAGCTCCAGGATCATCGACGTGGCCGCCTCCAGACCCGGCAACGTGAACTCTGGATCCACACCCCTTTCAAATCGGTACCTGGCATCGGAGCTGATCTTCAGCTTGCGCCCCGTATGCGCGATCGTCACCGGATCCCAGTAGGCGCTTTCGACGAAGACGTTGACGGTCTCCCCGGTCACGCCGGTTGCTGCGCCACCCATGACGCCGGCAATGCTTTCTGGCCCCCGCTCATCGGCGATGATCATCATGCCCCTTTCGAAGGCGTAGCTCTTCTGGTCCAGCGCGAGGATCCGCTCGCCGCCCTCCGCCCGATGTACACGGAGGTTCCCCGTGACCTTGTCGGCATCGAAGACATGGAGCGGCCGGTTGCGGTCGTAGGTGAAGAAGTTCGTGACATCAACCAGCGCCGAGATCGGGCGCAGTCCGATGGCCTGCAGCCTTTGCTGCAGCCATGCCGGTGAAGGTCCGTTCCGCACGCCCCGGATCACCCGGCCGGCAAAGTAGGGATTCCCGTCGATCGTGTCCTTGTCGATGGAGACTTCGATCGGTGACCCAAACGTGCCGGGCACCGGCGCAATCGGTCTTTCGATCCTTGTTCCCAGGCCGCGGGCCGCCAAGTCGCGGGCAATTCCCTCGACACCCAATGCGTCCTGGCGGTTGGGCGTGATGGCTATCTCGATCACCGGATCGACCCTTGACGGGTCGTTCGCCGCCAACCAGTCGACGAAGCGGTCTCCAACCTTGCCCGAAGGCAACTCGATGATCCCGTCATGCTCGTCGGAAAGTTCCATCTCGCGCTCCGAGCACATCATGCCGTGGCTCTCCACGCCCCTGATCTTCCCGACCTGGATGGTCGTGTCGATGCCCGGAACGTAGGTGCCTGCATGCGCGACGACGACCGTGATCCCGTCGCGTGCATTGGGCGCGCCACAAATGATCTGCCTGACGCCCAGGTCGGTCTCGACGTCGCAGACGCGCAGCCTGTCGGCGTCGGGATGCCTTTCGGCCTTCAAGACCCTGCCAAGCGTGAACGCGTGCAGCCGGTCCGCAGGATTCACGATCTCCTCCACCTCAAGGCCGATGTCGGTCAGGGCTTCCGCGATCTCGTCAACCGTAGCGTTGGTTTCCAGGTGCTCCTTCAGCCAGGCAATCGTGAATCTCATCGCGTTTCCCCCGAGGGAATGATGCCGTTTCTTCCGGACGTCGGCGCACCCGCGTCTTCATTCGCTCCGGCCAAGGCCAGCCGCCACGGATGACGCCTGGCCTGCACCAGGTCCGGCAACGCGCGCGGCGCGCCAGGCATCACTGCAACCCTCCGTGCAGCGTCGGCACGTCAAGCGGGGCGAAGCCGTAATGCCTCAGCCACCTCAGATCCGAATCAAAGAAGGCCCGAAGGTCCGGAATGCCGTATTTCAGCATCGCCAGACGATCGATTCCGATTCCGAACGCGAAGCCCTGCCACTTGGAGGAATCTATTCCACCCGCTTCCAGCACCTTGGGGTGTACCATTCCGGAGCCCAGGACCTCCAGCCAGCCGTCGCCCTGACCCACTTTCACGGTCCCGCCCTCCCAGGAGCACTGGATATCGACTTCCGCCGAAGGTTCCGTGAAGGGAAAGTGCGAGGCACGGAAGCGGGTCTTCACGGTCGTGCCGAAAAAGGCCGAGAAAAACTCCTCGAGCACCCATTTCAGGTTGGCCATCGAAATGTCGCGATCAATCGCTATTCCCTCGACCTGATGGAACATTGGCGTGTGCGTCTGGTCATAGTCGGCCCTGTAGACCCGCCCCGGACAGATAACGCGAAGAGGCGCCCCGCGCTCCTGCATCGCGCGAATCTGGACTGGCGAGGTATGCGTCCTGAGGACATGCGGCGGCCGGTTGTCACCCTCTGCCTGCGCCATGTAGAACGTGTCCATCTCGGTCCGGGCCGGATGGTGATCGGGAATGTTGAGCGCATCGAAGTTGTACCAGTCGCTTTCGATCTGCGGACCTTCCGCAACGGCAAATCCCATGTCGGCGAGGACGGCCGTCACCTCCTCGGTCACCTGGCTGACAGGGTGGACGCTTCCGCGCGCGCGCCGACGCCCGGGCAAGGTAACGTCAAGCCACTCCTCCTTGAGACGCGCATCAAGGGCAGCGTCTTCCAGTGCAGCCTTCTTTGCCGCGATCGCCGCGTTGATCTCGTCCTTCAACCCGTTGAGCGCCGGTCCCGCGACCTGCCTCTCCTCGGGGGTCATGCCGCCAAGTTCGCGCATCCTGAGCGATACCTCGCCCTTCTTGCCGAGAGCGGCAACGCGCAACCTTTCAAGCGCAACCTCGTCGGCCGCGCCGGCGATTTCGCCAAGGTATCTTGTTCTCAGATCGTCCATCCGGACCCTCTTGATCCATGCCCCGCCCTGCTAGCCGTCGAAACCCTTGAAGACAAGAAGCCGCGCGACCCTGCAAAGGTCCGCAGCCTCACTTGTAACTGACCCTGAACGGAGCGCTTACGCGATTGCGGCCTTCGCCTTTTTCACGATGGCCTCAAACGCCTCCGGTTCGTGCACGGCGAGGTCGGCCAGGACCTTTCGGTCCACTTCTATGCCTGCCCGGGAAAGACCGTGGATGAAGCGTGAATAGGTCAATGACCCGTCATGGGCCCGAACGGCGGCGTTGATCCTCTGGATCCAGAGCGCACGAAAGTTCCGCTTGCGGGCCTTTCGGTCACGGGTCGCGTACTCGTTGGCCCTGTCGACGGCCTGCCGGGCGGCCTTGAACGTGTTCTTGCGGCGACCATAGTAGCCCTTCGCGGCACTGATCACCTTCTTGTGGCGGGCGTGGGTGGTCGTACCCCCTCTTACACGTGACATGTCTGCGTCTCCTCAGCGGTCGTAGGGCATGTAGCGCCTGGCAAGCCTTTGGTCAGGCCCGCTCATCACGGTCGTGCCGCGTGCATTGCGAATGAACTTGTTTGTCCGCTTGATCATGCCGTGGCGCTTTCCGGCCTGGGCGCTGATCACCTTTCCTGAGGCAGACACCTTGAAGCGCTTCTTCGCGCTCGACTTGGTCTTCATCTTGGGCATTTCCATCTCCTGTCGACAGACGGTTCGAGGCACGCTCGGCATGCCGCCTTGGCCGGCGCGCCCACTGAGGCGTGCCGCATACAGGCCGTCCCTTGCGCTGGCAAGAGGGAAAGTGCACCTGCCCCGCGTGTTCAAGCGGCGCGAGACGCATGCGCTGCACGGCATCTTGCAGTCGACAGTCCGTCGCCATGCCGGGCAACCCCGTCAGTCCGATGGCTTTCGCCGAGGCCAGCGACCCCGGTCGCCGCACCGGTCCTCAATCGGGGTCCGCGGGAATGATCTTGCGTTCGTCGCAGGACGAAACGCGCAAGATGTTCGTGGTGCCCGGCTTTCCAAACGGGACACCGGCGGTCACGACGAGAAAGTCGTCCGGCGAAGCGAACCCCTCCGCTATGGAGGCCCGTGCCGAGTTTATGACGGCAGTCTTGAACCGATCCACCTCGCTGGCATGGGAGCAGTGCAGACCCCAAGACAGGCAGAGTCGCCTTGCCGTCCGGATTCGGGATGTCATGGCAATGATCGGAACATGGGGCCGTTCGCGCGCCACCAGCAGCGCGGTCGTCCCGGATTCCGAGTAGCTGCAGATCACCTTGATGTCTGCGGTTTCCGCAATTTCCCGCGCAGCCGAGACGATTCCGTCCGCGACGGACTGCTTGGGACCCCCCCTGCTGGCATCGACGACATCGCGATACGTGGGATCGCTCTCGACCTCGATCGCGACGTTGTTCATCGTCGATACCGCCTCGACCGGATAGGACCCGACCGCGCTCTCGGCCGAAAGCATCACCGCATCGGCGCCTTCGTAAATCGCGGCGGCAACGTCGGACACTTCGGCGCGCGTCGGCATTGGGCTCTCGATCATCGATTCAAGCATCTGCGTTGCCACGATCACGGGCTTCGCTGCCATCCGGCACTTGCGCACCAGGCGCTTCTGGATGGGCGGCACGTTCTGGACCGGCAATTCCACGCCGAGGTCGCCCCTGGCGACCATGATTCCGTCCGACGCTTCAAGAATGGCATTGAAATTGCGCACGGCTGCCGGCTTCTCGACCTTTGTCATCAGCGCCGCGCGGCCGCGCGCAAGCTCGCGCGCCTCGTAGACATCTTCGGCGCGCTGGACGAAGGACAGGGCCAGCCAGTCGACACCAAGCTCGCACACGAATTCCAGGTCCGACCTGTCCTTCTCCGACAGCGCCGCGAGCGGCAGCAGAACGTCCGGGACATTGACACCCTTCCGGTCCGAAACCGTGCCGCCGACCAGGACGGTGCAATCCGCGAAATCGGGACCATGCGCCTCGACTTTCATGCGGACCTTGCCGTCATTGACAAGCAGCGTTGCATCCTTCTCCACGGCTTCGAAGATCTCGCGATGGGGAAGCTGGACCCTGTTTGGCCCGCCCGGCGCGTCCGAGAGGTCGAAACGAAAGTTCTGGCCTTCCTCGACATCGACGGCCCCGTTCGCAAAGGTGCCCACCCTGAGCTTCGGCCCCTGAAGATCGGCAAGGATCCCGATGGGGCGGCCCGTGTCCTGTTCGACCCTTCGGATGATCTCGTGTCGAGCCCTGATATGGTCGTGATCTCCGTGACTGGTGTTCAGGCGGAACGTGTCGGCCCCGGCCTCAAACAATTTGCGGATCATGTCGTAGGAACTCGACGCAGGACCCAGTGTCGCGACGATCTTGACGTTTCGGAGACGGCGCATGAGGCATTCCCTCGGTATCGAATGATATTCTCTACTGCCGCAATTGTTAGCGCCTGACAACTGGCCAAGGGGCAAATCGGGCGATAGCTTCCCGTCATGCCGTTCATGCCGCAGGAATCATCGGATCTGACCCCCGTCATCGTCGCCGGCGAATCACGGCCCGCGCGATGGCTGGTACTGTGCGACCACGCATCGAACGCCGTGCCGTCCTGGGTGGCGAACGGCGACCTCGGAATCTCGCGCGACGACATGTCGCGGCACATTGCGTATGACGTGGGCGCGTCAGGGCTGGCACTGAAGCTGGCGGAGCGGCTGGATGCGCCCGCGGTCCTGGCCAACTACTCGCGCCTTGTCATCGATCCCAACCGGGGCGAACACGACCCGACCCTTGTCATGCGGATCTACGACGGCACCATCATACCGGCCAATCGTGCCGCGGACGAGACCGACATCGAACGGCGCAAGGAGATGCTCTACCGTCCATATCACCGCACCATCGCAAGGATCGCGGCAAGACGGCCGGACACCGTCATCCTTGCGGTCCATTCGTTCACACCCCAGTTTCGCGGTCGAAAGCCCCGCCCCTGGCACGTAACGCTTCTGTTTGCCGATGATGACCGCCTTTCGCTCCCCCTGCTGGCAGGGCTGGCCCGTGACAGGCAGCTGGTCGTCGGCGCAAACCAACCCTACAGCGGCAGGCTTGAGGGGGACACGATTGACAGGCATGCCGTGCAGACAGGGCGACAGAATACCCTTATCGAGGTGCGCAACGACCTGATCGGCGAGGAGAGCGATCAGGCAGAATGGGCCGACCGCCTTGCCGGAGTCCTTCCAGAGGCACTGCAGGCGGCGGAAACGCGAGGAGAAGCTTGATGGACGACAGGACCCGCATTGAACTCGAAGCCGCAGCGTTCCGGCGCTTGCGGAAGCACCTGATGGACGACCGCGTTGACGTTCAGAACATAGACCTGATGAACC
Source organism: Boseongicola sp. SB0665_bin_10 (assembly GCA_009838075.1). GTDB lineage: Bacteria > Pseudomonadota > Alphaproteobacteria > Rhodobacterales > Rhodobacteraceae > JAJEFO01. The sequence goes on from VXSG01000099.1 coordinate 59,005, forward strand.
TCGCCGGATTTTGCCGGAACTGCCTTTCGCGCTGGTATCAGGAAGCGGCCGGGGAAAGGGGCATCGAGATTTCGAAGGAGGATGCCCGGGAGTCCTTTTACGGCATGCCCTTCGAAGACTGGAAAGCCATGCACCAGACCGAGGCGACGGCAGGACAGGAGGCCGCGTTCGAACGGTCCCGGAAGCTCCATGATGACCGGAACGGAAGCGGCGGCTGAGCCGGCAGCCGCCGCCATGCGACCCACAGCCGCTCCGTCCCGCAACGGCAACGGCCGCAGCCGCGCCGCCCGGATTCAAGGGAGCGCCGCAACAGCGCTACACGGCCGCCTTCCGGGATTCCTCGATATAGATCTCTCGAAGCCGGGTTGCGACCGGACCGGGCTTTCCGTCACCGATCCCAACGCCGTCTATTTCTATGACCGGCATCACGAACGTTGATGCGGAAGTAATGAATGCCTCGTCCGCCTCCTTCGCCTCGTCCACGGTGAACGGCCGCTCCTCGACCGTCATCTGCGCCTCCCGCGCAAACGCCAGCACGGCCTTCCTGGTGATGCCGTGCAGGATCTTTTCCGACAGGTCACGCGTGATGATCCTGCCCTCCCGGACGATGCAGGCGTTGTTCGAGGTGCCTTCGGTCACGACACCGTCCTCGACCATCCAGGCATCGTCCTTGCCCTGATCCTTGGCCATCTTCTTGCCAAGGACGGGATAGAGAAGCTGGACCGTCTTGATGTCGCGGCGCGCCCAGCGGAGGTCGTCGATCGTGATCACGCTTATGCCAGTCTTCGCGGCCGGACTGCCGACGATGTTCTTGGTCTGCGTGAACGCCAGCACAGTGGGCGGCACGAATTCGGGTGCAGGGCAGTCAAAGTCCCGGTCCTTGCCTGCGCCACGCGTGATCTGGAGATAGACCATGCCTTCGGTCAGCGCGTTCCGCCGAACCAGTTCCCGGAAGACATCGGCCAGTTCCTCTCGGGAAACTGGCGAGGCAATTTCGATTTCGCCCAGGGACCTCTCAAGCCGCGCTGCGTGTCCGGCGAAGTCAATCAGCTTGCCGTCCACCACGCTCGTCACTTCGTAGACGCCATCAGCAAACAGAAACCCCCGGTCGAATGCCGACACGCGAGCCTCCTCTTCGGGAACGTATTCACCATTGACGTACACGATGCGGCTCATCGCTCATCCCCATAGTTCGGGCCGCGGCGGATGCACGCGTCCATCTTCGTATTCCAGCGCATGGTCGCGGTCTTCGGCCAGAAGAAGCGGCCCGTCAAGGTCGACCACAGTCGCGCCTTGCGCGAGAAGGATTGCCGGTGCCATGGCAAGTGACGTGCCGACCATGCATCCCACCATGATGTCGTGACCTTGCACCCGCGCGGCATCCCTGAGCGCAATTGCCTCCGTCAGGCCGCCGGCCTTGTCGAGCTTGATGTTCACTGCGTCATACTTGCCCTTGAGCGCAGGCAAGGTCGCCCTGTCGTGAACCGACTCGTCAGCGCAGACCGGCAGCGGCCGCTCGATCTCGGCAAGCATTCCATCCTTTCCGGCGGGCAGGGGCTGCTCGACCAGCCGAACGCCGAGCCGCACCAGGTGCGGCGCAAATTCCGAATAGAGTTCGGCGCTCCATCCCTCGTTCGCATCGACAATTATCCGCGTTTCAGGAGCACCGCGACGAACGGCCTCAAGTCGGGCCATGTCCTCTTCGCCACCCAGCTTCACTTTCAGCAGCGGACGCCCGGCATGCCTTCTGGCGGACGCCTCCATCCGCTCGGGCGTGTCGAGCGACAGCGTGAACGCGGTGACCACCGGGCCTGGACTGTCGAGCCCGGCCAGCTTCCACGCCCGCTCTCCAGCGCGCTTTGCCGCAAGATCCCAAAACGCGCAGTCCACGGCATTGCGCGCCGCGCCGGCCGGCAGCGTGTCCTGGAGCACCTCGTGCGTCAGTCCCGCCGGCAGGCTCATGACTTGATCCGCGACCGATTCCATGGATTCGCCGTAGCGCGCGTAGGGAACGCACTCGCCCCGCCCGACCTTCCCATGCTCTTCGATGCGAACGGTCAGCACGTCGGCGACATCACGTGATCCACGCGAGATCGCGAATGTCTCGGCGAGACGAAACGTCTCGGGATTCGTGCGAATCTCCATTCAATCGGATCTTTCCTGCATCTCGTTCCTGAGGAATGCGCACAGAGCCTTCTGCCCGATGTTCAATCCCGGCGCGAGGCTTGGCCCGGCATCTTCGCCGCCGAAAATCGACCTGTGCAGCCTCCCGGCGGTTTCAGATCGCCTCCAGCGCGTCCACAAGGCGACCGGCCCCGTGCCGGAAGGGATCCACCGTCGGCAGGCCCATCCGCTCCTCGATCTCCTCGCAGGAGCGCACGGCCTCGTCATCGTCCAGCGCGCTCGTGTTCACCGAAATCCCGCAGATCCTCACGTCCGGATTTGCGACCCGCGCAACTGGAAACGCCACGTCGCGAAGCTCTTCAAGCGTTGGCAGCCCGTAATGCGGCAGACCCCGCATGTGTGTCCGGGTCGGCTCATGTGCAAGAATGATGGCGTCCGGCTGCCCGCCATGAACCAGCGCCATCGTCACGCCGGAATAGGAAACGTGAAAAAGGCTGCCCTGCCCCTCGATGTGATCCCAGTGGTCGGAGTCGTTGTCTGGCGTCAGGCATTCGATCGCTCCTGCCATGAAATCAGCGACAACGGCATCGAGAGGCACGCCGCTTCCCGTGATCAGGATTCCTGTCTGGCCCGTCGGCCGAAAGGTCGACTTCTTTCCCCTCGTCCTCATTTCACGGTCCATGGCGAGGCCCGTGTACATCTTGCCAATCGAGCAGTCCGTTCCGATTGCCAGGCAACGTTTGCCCGTGCGCTTCCTTCCGTTCGCGATGGGATAGGCAACGGTCGGAACCCGCACGTCGTGGAGCGTCCGATCGTTCCGCTGCGCGGTCTCCCTCAGGATGTCCTGATCGCGCAGCAGGTTGTGCTGGCCGTTTGCCAGGTCGAAACCGATTTCCAGGGCCTCCTTCAGGACATCGAGCCACGACTCCGGGATGACCCCGCCCCGGTTCGCCACGCCGACGACCAACGTGCGTGCACCCCTTTCCCAGGCGTCGTTCAAGACCAGGTCAGGCACACCGGCATCGGCCCTGCAGCCGTCCAGCCGCAACTGTCCGACGACATGCTCAGGCCGCCAGTCGGCAATGCCCTGCGCGACCTTTGCGGCAAGCTGGTCAGGCGCATCGCCAAGAAAAAGCAGATATGGCTTGCGAATCATTGCATCCTCCCGTGTCTCGCGATTCTAGGCGTCTTCCGGGGAAATGCATGCCATTCGCGGCAGTATTTCATAAGTATTGCGAATCTTCTTCTTCAAATAGGCCAATGCGTCGGCGAAAATTGCTCAACTGGAATGCCGCAGCGCAACAGGTTTGCATGCTGCAGCGCAACATACTATTCAGGTCGCAGCAGAACCAAGGGAAAGGCGCGCCGTCCATGAGTTTCCGTCCGCAGCCCCCCGCCCCGGGCCGCCCGAACCGGTGCCAGCTCTTCGGGCCCGGTTCCCGGCCATCCATTTTCGAGAAGATGGCCGCATCCGAGGCGGACGTGATCAACCTCGATCTCGAAGACTCCGTGGCACCCGACGACAAGTCCGAAGCGCGGAAATGCGTCATCGAGGCAATTGGCGACGTGGACTGGGGACAGAAGACGCTTTCAGTCCGCATCAACGCCCTGGACACGCATTTCTGGTACAGGGACGTGATCGATCTCCTTGAGAATTGCTCCGAACGCCTGGACCAGATCATGATTCCGAAAGTCGGGTGCGCGGCCGATGTCTATGCCATCGATGCACTTGTGTCCGCCGTGGAATCAGCCACGGGAAGAACCAGGCGCATCGACCTGGAAGCAATCATCGAATCCGCCGCCGGCATTGCCCACGTGGAGGAGATCGCAGCGAGTTCCCTTCGTCTCAAGGCCATGAGCCTGGGCGCGGCGGACTTCGCGGCATCCATGGGCATGCAGACGACCGGAATCGGCGGCACCCAGGAAAACTACTTCATGACGCGGGAAGGCGAGAAATACTGGTCCGACCCCTGGCACTGGGCTCAGGCCGCGATCGTGGCCGCCTGCCGAACCCACGGCGTGCTTCCGGTCGACGGTCCCTTTGGGGACTTTTCCGACGACGACGGCTTCCGTGCACAGGCACTGCGATCAGCGACGCTTGGAATGGTTGGCAAGTGGGCGATCCACCCAAGGCAGGTCGCACTTGCCAACGAGGTGTTCACGCCGTCAGGGACCGCGATCACCGAAGCCAGGGAAATCCTCGCCGCGATGGAAGAGGCACAACGTTCCGGATCCGGCGTTGCCACCTACAAGGGAAGGCTCGTTGACATCGCGAGCGTCCGACAGGCCGAGGTCATCGTGCGACAGGCCGAACTGATCAGGCCTTGAAGCGACGGACGCTCCCGCCACGCCGCGCCCCGTTGCCGGCCGCGCCAAGGGCTCACCCATCTGACCAGAAATCCGACGACCGGCCCGAGCAAGCGCCAGGGTCCTGGCGCAGGCACTGCTGCGCCACCAGGAACGCTGCTTCGGACGGAATGGCACCGCCTTTGCGCGTCGGGCAACCGGACATCGCATCGCGCCATCCGCGCCCCTGCCGGAACCGGAATGTCAACAGTCAGCTGTCGTGCGGCTTGCCTACTGGACAGGCTGGTCGGCAAGCGCCGTGACGATCGCGGGTCCGAAGGTGCTCCAGAACATGACGAGACCGGCAGCGATGCCAAAGGAGACCGCCAGCTCAAGCAGGAGCTGAATCGGAACCAGCGCGATCGGGGTGTCCTGCCAATCGAGCCGGTCCGCCGTTCCGGCTCTGGAACCGGCGAACTCGGCGCCTTGCCGTTCGCGATGTTCGGCTGTCACCCCGTTCCGGGAGGCAAGGCGATCGACCTGGTCGGCGCGGAATGCGGCCAGGTCATCGCGCAGCTTGCCGAACGTGCCGTCGCGCCGGTCGTCGGGGGCCGTCACGTCGGCGCGGAGCGCAATTTCCGGAAATTCATGGAGGTCGTGACGGGTCGCGTTGTCGGCGAGGGATTCTTCCACCCCGTCAGAGAGTCGTCCGAAGTCCTGCATTTGCCTGCCTCATGCCTGCCCCCAGGCAATCTTTTCCCGACAGGTAATCACGCAGCCGCGCGGAAGCCAAGAAGAATTTTCTCGAACACGAACTCCCTGCGCCAACGGGTCGCGGTCGGTCGCGCTGGCGCGAATGCCGTCCGTCTCCCTGGCCATGTCCCTTCTCGGAGGTGCCTATTCCGTTCCGGGCTGCGGGGCCGGTGCAACCGTCTGGACGGCGTCGGCGGCAGGTTCCGTGACGGTCGTCAGGCCGACCAGGCTCCAAAGCGCGATGAGAAGGATCAGGACAGCCGAAAGGAAAATCGCCATCCGCATCCGGATCTTGGAGATCTTCATTTCCTGCAACGTGCTTGCCGCACTGCCGCTTTCGATACGTTCGACGACATCAGCGCGGAACGCCGCCATGTCGTCACCAAGCCGGCCGAACACGCTGACGTGCCGGCTTTCGGGGTGCGCCGGGTCCGTCGCCGTCGAATCTGCAATCGGCTTCGTGTCATCCGGCGGCATCACCGTCTCCGTTCCCGCCCGTTCCACCTCCATCTACTCCGGCAAGGGGTCCGGCGTAAAGGCCGCCGGCCGCGTCGTGGTTCAGCTTCCCCCGAAGTGCAGCATCGGCCGCCCGTCAGCGAGCGGCGAACGCCGACGCAATGGCTCGAAGCCAGCGCTTGCCGACGCACCCGGCACGGCCCCTTGCCACGCTCCCGTCCCCGGGCGCCGCTCCGAGCGCGTCCTGCGGCACGCCGGGCGTTGACCGTGACAGGCCCTGGCGTGGCGCGGACGGAAAGGGCGTTCGGGCGGGTCCCGATCGGCAATGCGCATTCATCCCGCGACCCCGAGGCGGCGCGCATCCATGATCGCACATGCACCGGCTCGCCGGAGCCGGCGCATGATCAAGAAAGGTCAGCTGGCTGCAGCGACGGCGCGCCTGGCCATGACGGAAACCAGGTTGGCGCGATAGACGCCATCGCCATGGATGTCGGACAACATCTCTTCCGCCTTCACCGAAATCCCGTCCAGCGCTTTCGCCGAGAACTCGCCGTCAAGCGCGGCCTCGAAGTCGGCCGGCCGGAATGCGCCGTCCGCACCGGCCCCGGTGACCCCGACGCGCACCCCGTCATCACCTTTGGCAACGAAGACGCCGCACATCGCGTAACGCGATGCAGGGTTCGGAAACTTGGCATAGGCACCTGCGGCCGGCGCCGTGAAGCCAATCGACGTGATGAGTTCGTCGTCGTCGAGTGCGGTCTCGAAGAGGCCGACAAAGAACTCGTCCGCCGCGATCTCTCGGCTGACAGTCTTGATCGTGGCCTTCAGGGCAAGCATCGCTGCCGGGTAGTCCGCCGCAGGATCATTGTTGGCGACCGAGCCCCCGATCGTGCCGCGATGGCGAACCGCCGGGTCACCTATGTTCGCGGCCATGTCGCAAATTGACGGGCAGACGCCGCGCAACTCGCCGTTGGCCGCGACTTCCGCATGCGTCGTCGCGGCTCCTATCGTCACCTCGCGACCCGAGACCTTGATCCCCCTCAAGTCCGCTGCGCCGGACACGTCCACGAGGTCCGACGGTGCGGCAAGGCGCGTCTTCATGGCCGGAATGAGGGTCTGGCCGCCCGCAAGGAACTTCCCGTCCTCCGTTCCGGAAAGGAGTCTGGCGGCTTCCGATGCGTTGGACGCCTTGTGGTAGTTCAATGAATGCATCGCCTCTCTCCCTATTCCGCGGCCATTCCGGTGCCGGAAGCCCGAATCGCAGCCCAGACTTTCGCGGACGTCGCCGGCATGCTGATGTCGTTGTTGCCGATGGCATCGGTGATCGCGTTGATGACGGCTGGCGGCGAGCCGATGGCCCCAGCCTCGCCGCAACCCTTGATGCCGAGCGGATTCGTCGCGCATCGGGTGTTGTGATGCTCGACCACGAAGCTCGGCACGTCTTCGGCCCGCGGCATCGTGTAGTCCATGTAGGACCCCGACACCGGCTGGCCGCTCTCGTCGTACACCATCTCTTCCAGCAAGGCCTGCCCGACGCCTTGGGCAATGCCGCCATGAACCTGGCCTTCGACAATCATCGGATTGATGATCACCCCGAAGTCGTCCGAGGCCACGAACTTCACGACGTCGGTCTTTCCGGTGCCTGGATCGATCTCAACTTCGGCAATGAAGCAGCCCATCGGGAAGGTGAAGTTCTCGGGGTCGTAGAACGCCCCCTCCTTCAGGCCAGGCTCCATGTCGGCGGGCAGGTTATGCGCGGTGTAGGCCGCAAGCCCCACCTCGTGCCAGCCGAGCGCCTTGTTGGTGCCCGGCACCTTGACCTGGCTGTCCTCCATCACAAGTTCGTCCGGATCGCATTCCAGCAGATGCGCCGCGATCTTCCGCACTTTCACCTCGACCTTGTCGCAGGCCTTGACGATCGCCGAGATGCCGACGGGACCAGAACGCGACCCGTAGGTCCCCATGCCGAACTGCACCTTGTCCGTGTCGCCATGGACGATCTGGATGCTGTCGAGCGGTACGCCGAAACGCTCCGCCACGACCTGCGCAAAGGTCGTTTCATGCCCCTGCCCGTGGCTGTGCGAGCCGGTCAGCACCTCGATCGTTCCGACCGGGTTCACGCGCACTTCGGCCGATTCCCAGAGACCGACGCCGGCCCCGAGCGAGCCAACCGCAGCCGAAGGCGCGATTCCGCATGCCTCGATGTAGCAGGCCATGCCGACGCCGCGAAGCTTGCCACGATTGGCGGCCTCAGCCTTCCGCGCCGCAAAGCCGGCCCAGTCGGCAGCCTCCATGGCCTGGTTCATGTTGCCTTCGAAATCTCCCGAGTCGTAGTTCATTATGACCTGGGTCTGGTACGGGAACTCCCTGACGAAGTTTGCGCGCCGCAGTTCCGCCGGATCCTTTCCCATCTCGCGCGCGGCCGTCTCCATCAGGCGCTCCACGACGAACGACGCTTCCGGCCGCCCTGCGCCGCGATAGGCGTCCACGGGCACGGTGTTCGTGTAGCACGCCAGGACTTCGCAATGGATCGCCGGGATGTCGTAGGTTCCCGATAGCAGCGTCGCGTAGAGATACGTCGGCACGGCGCTCGAAAAGAGCGACATGTAGGCACCGAAGTTCGCCTTGGTCGAGACCTTGAAGCCCACGATCCTGCCATCGGCATCGAATCCCATCCGCGCCCTGGTGACATGATCGCGCCCGTGGGCGTCCGTCAGGAAGGACTCCGTCCTCTCGGCCGTCCACTTGACGGAGCGCCTGGTCTTCATGGAGGCCCAAAGGCAGACGATCTCTTCCGGGTAGATGTAGATTTTCGACCCGAACCCGCCGCCCACGTCAGGCGCGATCACGCGCAGCTTGTGCTCGGGAGCGACCTGATAGAATGCGCTCAGCACCAGCCGCGCCACGTGGGGGTTCTGGCTGGTCGAATACAGCGTGTAGTGGTCTTCCGCGTCGTCGTAGGTCGCAACCGCGGACCGTGGCTCCATCGCGTTCGGGGCGAGGCGGTTGTTGGTGATGTCCATTTCCGTGACATGAGCGGCACCCGCCAGGGCTGCCTCCGTCGCGTCGCCGTCGCCGAGTTCCCAGTCGTAGATCACGTTGCCGGGCGCGTTCTCGTGAATTTCGGGAGCGCCATCGGCGAGGGCGGCCGCGATGCTCGCCGCCACGGGAAGTTCGCTGTAGCTCACCTCGACCGCCTCGGCCGCCGCCTGGGCCTCGTCCTTGCTCTCCGCGATGACGACGGCCACCGCATCGCCAACGTACCGCACCTTCCCGGTGGCCAGGGCAGACCATGCACCCATGTTCATCGGACTTCCGTCCTTCGACGAGATAGCCCAGCCACAGATCAGGTTGCCGATGCCGTCATCGGTCAGTTGCGCGCCGGTCAGAACGGCAATGACACCGCTCATCCCCTCGGCCGCGGACGCCTCGATTCCCTGGATGTGGGCATGTGCATGCGGCGACCGGACGAACGCCGCGTAGGCCTGGTTCTCCATCCTGATGTCGTCGGTATACTTGCCCTTGCCGGTAATGAAACGCTTGTCTTCCTTGCGCTTGACCGGTGCACCGATTCCCTCGCTCATCTGTCGCCCTCCTCACATCTCGCTGGCGGCTTGCGCAATCGACTTCACGATGTTGTGGTAGCCGGTGCATCGGCAGATATTGCCTTCGAGCTCGTGACGGATCGCGGCCTCGTCGAGCTCCCTTCCTGCAGCCTTGTAGCGATTGACCATGTCGATCCCGCTCATGATCATGCCGGGCGTGCAGAAGCCGCACTGCAGCCCGTGATTGTCATTGAATGCCCTTTGCATGGGGTGCAACTCGCCGTTCGCCACGCCTTCGATGGTCGTGACCTCCGCCCCTTCCGCCGCGGCGGCCAGCATGGTGCAGGACTTCACGGCCTTGCCGTCCACGTGAACCACGCACGTGCCGCACTGGCTCGTGTCGCATCCGACATGCGTGCCGGTCAGTCGCAGGTGCTCGCGAATGTAGTCGACAAGGAGCGTCCGGTCCTCGACATCGGCGGATGCCGCCGTGCCGTTCACCGTCATGGAGACTATGGTCATCTTGGTCCTCCTAGGAATTCACTTCGGGTCGCCGGGACATGCTTGAACGATAGCAAAGACTGGCATTCAGGGAAGCAAAAAATTTCGTCCCGGATGCCGACCCCGAAAGATTCTGCCGACGCCGCGAGCTTTCGCCTTTTCAGCGCGCACGGAACCCTGCAATTAGATTGCATGACCGACATCCTTCTTCTCGCGTTCATTTTCCTGATCGCCGGCGTCGTATCCGTCCCGGTCGCCACGCGACTCGGAATCGGCTCGGTTCTTGGCTACCTCGTCGCGGGCGTCGTGATCAGCCCGGTTCTGGCCCTGCTGGATGTCGACGTGCACGCAATCCAGCAGGTTGCCGAACTTGGCGTCGTCATGATGCTGTTTCTCATCGGGCTCGAGCTGGAACCGAGATACCTGTGGCAGATGCGGCTCAAGGTGCTTGGGCTGGGCGGTGGCCAGATGCTGCTGACGACGGCCGTCGTGGCGGGCCTGGCCAACCTGCTGGGGCAACCCTGGAACGTGTCGGTCGCCATCGGTCTCGTGCTGGCGCTCTCCTCGACCGCGATCACGCTGCAGACCTTGACCGAAAAGGGCCTGCTGAAGAGCCCGGGCGGCGAATCCGGATTCTTTGTCCTCCTGACCCAGGACGTGGCCGTCATCCCGATCCTCGCGGTTGTGCCCCTGCTGGCGATTCCCGAATTGGCGGGTGCCGCGGCAACGCCGGGCACCGGGGGCCACGGCCCGTCCCTGAGCCTCGTTGAGGGAATGAACGGCTGGCAAACGGCCGTCGTGACGCTGTGCGCCGTGGGCATCGTGATTCTCGGAGGAAACTACCTGACACGCCCCGCGCTCCGGTTCATTGCGGTCACGGGCCTCCGCGAGATCTTCGTTGCAACCGCACTTGCCATAGTCGTAACCATCGCGCTCATCATGGTGCTCGTCGGCCTTTCCCCGGCGCTTGGCGCATTCATCGCGGGTGTCGTGCTTGCCAACAGCGAGTACCGACACGAACTCGAGAGCGACATCGACCCGTTCCGCGGGCTCCTCCTCGGCCTCTTCTTCATTACGGTCGGGGCCGGCATCAACTTCGCGCTCCTGTGGGAGAGCCTGCCCGTCGCGATCGGCCTGACGCTGGGCCTGATCGCGACAAAGGGCGCAATCCTGTTTCTGCTTGGCACTGCATTCGGGCTCAGGGGACCGGATCGCTGGCTTCTTGCAATGGCGCTCTCCCAGGCAGGTGAATTCGGATTCGTGCTGCTTTCCTTCTCGGTTGCCAATGCCGTCCTGCCGACCGCCTTCGCCGACCTGCTGCTTCTCGTGATTGCCATGTCGATGCTGCTGACGCCCTTGCTCTTCATTGTCCATGAGCGGGTGATCATGGACCACTTCATCAACGAGGAAGCGCTCGCCGAGGACGAGATCGAGGAGCCCGGCGAGGTCATCATCGCCGGTTATGGCCGGATCGGCACCATTGTCGACCGAATGCTCCTTGCAGCAGGATACAAGACGACCGTCATCGACTACGATTCCAAGCAGATCGACATGGTAAGAAGGCTTGGGGCGAGAGTGTATTTCGGGGATGCCACCCGTCCGGACCTCCTGAAGGCCGCGGGCATTGACCGGGCAAGGGTCCTGGTGGTCGCGATCGACGACGTGGACAGCGTCACGCAGCTCGCGAAATATGCGATCCACAACTTTCCGGACCTTCACGTCATCGCAAGCGCCCGGAACCGGCACCACGTGTACGACCTATGGGCGGTCGGATGCAGGGACATAATCCGCGAAACCTATGACAGTTCCCTCAGGGTGGGGCGCTCCGCGTACGAGGCGCTTGGCATACCGCGGGCAAAGTCCAGAAAGATGGTCGAGGCCTTCAACGACCTGGACCATCGCGCAATGCTTGAAGTCGCGGATTCCTACGATCCGGCCCTCCCGCTGGAGAAGAACGACGCCTACGTGGCTCGGGTCAAGGAAATGCGCGGCCCATGGGAACAGGAACTCGGCAGCCGAATACGCGAGATCCTGCGGGACGGATAGGCGGGGCCCGCGCGGGCAATCCCCGTGACGTGGCCGGACCATCGGCTGAGCGCCGGAGCGGTGCGAGCGGCGCTTGCCGCGCTCTCCGCCATCCTGAATTCAAGAATGTGATCGCGGCCTATGCGGCCAGGCTGCCCTGTCCCATCGCCAGGAACTTCGAACGCCGCTCGTCGATCAGCTTCTTGCGCGACATCCCCGAAAGCTGCTCCAGGAACTTCTCGATGCACTTCCCCACGGACTTTGTCGTCGCCCCCATGTTCCGATGGGCGCCGCCGACGGGTTCGCGGACAATCTGGTCGATCACGCCGAGGCGGTGCAGGTCCTGGGCTGTCAGCCTGAGGGCTTCGGCCGCTTCCCGCATCTTTTCGGCATCCTTCCAGAGAATTGACGCGCAACCCTCCGGGGAAATCACCGAATAGATCGAATGCTCCAGCATGGCGACGCGATTTGCGGTGGCGATCGCCACCGCCCCGCCAGAGCCGCCTTCGCCGATCACCATGCTCACGAGCGGGACTCCGATCTTCAGGCATTTTTCCGTTGCGCGCGCAATTGCCTCCGACTGGCCTCTCTCCTCCGCACCCTTGCCGGGATAGGCGCCAGGTGTGTCGATGAGGGTCACCACGGGCACGTTGAACCGGTCCGCGAGATCCATGAGGCGTACGGCCTTCCTGTAGCCCTCGGGACGCGCCATGCCAAAATTGCGCTCTATGCGGGCCTGCGTATTCTTGCCCTTCTCATGCCCGATCACCATCACGGGTCGGTCATTCAGGCGCGCCAGCCCGCCAATCACGGCCTGGTCATCGGCAAAGCTCCGGTCACCTGCCAAGGGCGTGTACTCGGTGAACAGGGCCTCGATGTAGTCAGTGCAATGAGGCCGGTCGGGATGGCGGGCGACCTGGCACTTTCTCCAAGGGGACAGGTTCTTGTAAAGATCGGCAAGCAGCGACTTTGCCTTCGAATCCAGCTGGTTCGCCTCCTTCTTGATATCCATCCCGGCATTCGAGCGCGCCATCGCGCGCAACTCTTCCGCCTTGCCTTCTATTTCCGCGAGAGGCTTTTCAAACTCGAGATAGTTCATGCCTTCCCTTTCATATGTCGCAATATATGGTCCGAAGGCCATTCCCCGCAAGCTTCGACGTCCTGGTCATCGCGCCGTTCCGCACACCCAAGCGGTGACATGCCCTGTCCTGGAAGGACATGACGAGGCGGTCCGAATGCAAGCTCAGCTTGTCTTTCGGGCCTCATCGAGGAGCGCGTCCGAGCGGGCCTCGACGCGTTCCTCCAGCGCTTCCATGAATTCTGAAACGGAGAGCCCCGGCGGGATCGGATCAAGAAACTCGACCACTGCCGTGCCCGGCTTGCGAAGGACCTTTCGCTTCGGCCAGAAAAACCCGACATTGGTGGCAACCGGCACGCAGGGCTTGCCAAGCTGCTCGTACAGAACGCCCGTGCCAACCTTGTAGGGCTTCCAGGCACCAGGCGCGACACGTGTTCCCTGCGGATAGATGATCAATTGGCCCATGTCCGAGCCTTTCCTGCTGACCTCGCGCTTCATCTTGCGAATTGCGTCGCTCCGCTTGCCGCGTGCAACCGGTATGCAGCCAATGCGGAGCGCGTATTGCCCGAGCACGGGCGCGAACATCAACTCGCGCTTCATGATGAACCTTGCTCGACGCACGGAATGGAAGATCACGATAATGTCGAAAAAGGACTGGTGCTTTGCGGCAATCAAGACTTCGCCGGCCGGCGGATCGCCCCGGACCTCGACCTTGAGACCGACCATCCGGCGCGCTGTCCGGATGACAAGGGAACACCAAGCGTTGCAAGCGCGATATGCCCATGCCCGACTAACGACTGCAAGGGGAAAGAAGAGGATCGCGTATCCGAACATCGCCGCATAAACGAAGCACGCGAATGCAAGCGATCTTGTCCATTGCAACATCGTGCGGGCACCACCGTTTCCAATTCCGGGCCGGTTCCTCATGTTCCGGCGCCCCTTTCCGGAACCGATGCGAACCGCCCGCGTCGGGTACATGATGACGCCGCCTGAACCAGGCTGCAATGACGCTCGCAATTTCCCGCGTGAGACGCCCTGTTCCCATGCAATCCGGCTCGGTCGATTGTTCGTTGACTTCTTCCCCGTCCAGAAACGCGAGGAATTCCAGGCGGCCCAAGCAACTTGGAGAGTACGCACTTCGTCTGGAGGCTCCGCGTCCGGAAGGTTCCTCCGGTCGAGAATGTTGATCTCCGCTCGGCCTTGGCGGCCTTTGCTTGTTCATGCATGCAGACGCTTGGCGGGCCAGCGCCAGGCGAGGGCGAGGCGATTGCACTGCGGCGAGTTTTGCCTGTGCGCGCCGGTCGTCCGGACAATGCGGCTGTCGCCAAGAGCGAAAATTGGCCGCGCCCCGCCGGTCTCCGGCGTGCACGGTGCCCTGAATCGTCGATTTGGGGACACTTGGCAGCCACGGCCGGATTCACGTGCTTGCCGCATCGTCCGGCGCTGGGTTCGGCGCTCGTTCCCGGCTGTCAGCACCCGGACATCAGGCGACCTTCAGGCGGGGTCCACTGACAAGGGATCGCATCATCTCCGGCCTGCCGACCTGAAGATGGTCCCGCGCCTTCGCCACCATCACCACGAAGACCAGATTGCAGCGGAACGTTTTCTTCGCCTCGGTCCGGATCCAGTCGACGGACGACCAGCCTCGACAGGTCGCGGCCCGGCTCGCCCATTCCCGCATGCCTCATGTAAGGCGCGCCCGCGAAGGGCTGGCCCCGCCACCGGTCCCATGGCATCGCCTTCGACGGCCCGCTGGTGACCAACCGGGCGGCAAGTCACGCCGTTCCGGGTGAAAGGAAGTCCGCGCGCCCTGACAATCCGTTGCAGGCAACACGGAAGGCCCGACGCGCACACGCCAAGGCGGCAATTCACGATCTGTTGACCACGTCGTCGGAGATTGGTACGGTCCGTCGCTGAAATGGGACGCGCCTTTCCCCTGAACGCGCACGAGAGCACCCCCCGATGACCCGGGAGAACATTGGTGCCATGGATGCTGCCAAGGTCCTGAACGTGATCGGGCTCACCAAGAGCTACGGCGGGCTGACGGCGGTCGACGACGTTTCCTTCGAGGTCTTCGAGGGCGAGATCCTGGCGCTCGTGGGTGACAATGGCGCTGGCAAGTCGACTCTCGTCAAGGCCCTTGCGGGCGCGCAACCGCCCGATGGCGGCCGCATTGAGGTCAATGGCGAATTGCGCCAGCTCAACTCGCCGCGTGATGCAAGCGAAGCCGGAATAGGCTGTCTGCACCAGGGACTTGGCCTCGTGGATACGCTCAATGTGCCGGAGAATGTCTTTCTCGGGCGCGAACTGCTTACCCGGCTGCTCCTGGTCATTCCGCAACTTGACCACAGGCAAATGCGCGAACGGACTATCGAGCTGCTCGCCGGATTCGGCATCTCTCTGCCTCGGCTCAATGACCCCGTGATCCGGCTTTCCGGCGGCCAGCGCCAGACCGTGGCGATCAGCCGGTTGCTCCTCCAGGACGTTCGCCTCGTCGTCATGGACGAGCCCATGGCCGCCCTCGGAGTGGAAGAGGGCCGCCGGGTGCTCGATCTCGTAAGAACGATGCGTGACCGCGGCATCAGCGTAATCATCATCAGCCACAACCTCGAGCATGTATTCCAGCTCGCGGACCGGATCGCGATCATGAAGAACGGCCGGCTCATAGGCGTGGTGAATGCCGCTGCCACGACGCGTGACGAGGTTGTGCGGCTGATCACTTTCGGGGCAGCGACACAAAGCGAGGCGCACATTGAAATCTGAAGCGAACTCTGCGCCCGGCATCGGTCACGCCGACCGGCGGTGGCTCTTCGAGGGGATCGGACTCACGGTGGTGATCGTGGCGCTTGCGATCCTGTTCATCCTCATCAATCCGCGTTTCGGCACGATCGCCAACTTCATCAATATCCTGACCCAGGCATCCTTCATCATCGTCATGGCTGTCGGCATGACATTCGTGATCACGAGCGCCGGCATAGATCTTTCCGTGGGCTCGGCTGTCGCGTTCATCACTGTCGTGGCTTTCGGATTGATCAAGGGCGGCTTGAATCCGCTGCTCGGCGTGGTGCTCATGTTTGGCTTGGGGGCCTTCCTGGGCTTTCTGACCGGATCGCTGGTTGCGTACGTGAAGATCCCGCCGTTCATCGCGACGCTTGGGATGATGGCGGGGCTTCGCGGCCTCGCTCTGGTCCATTCCGCGGGAGAAATGCACTTCGGGCTTCCCGTTTCGATCACCTTTGTCGGGCAGGGCGTGCTCGGCGGCGTGCCAGTGCCCGTGATCATCTCCCTTGCAGCTGCCGTCTTCGGCGCATGGCTCTTCAATCGCACGCGCTTCGGCCTCCACGTGCGTGCGATCGGCGGCAACCGCGAAGCTGCACGTCTCGCCGGCGTCCCGGTCAACCGCGTCGAGGTCATGGTGTACGTGCTGATGGGCCTGTTCACTGCACTGGGCGGACTCATCATGATGGCCCGCATCGATTCAACCCAGGCGACAATCGGGACTGCCATGGAGATCCACGTGATCTCGGCCGTCATCATCGGCGGGACCAGCCTCTTCGGCGGGCGCGGAACCGTCTACGGTTCGGTCATGGGAGCGCTGCTGCTTGCCATGATGACGAACGCACTGATCATTGCCGGGGTGGACTTCTTCTGGCAACTGGTGGTTATGGGCGGGATCGTCCTGATCGCGGTTGCCATCAGCAACCTGCGCGAACAGCGAATACCTGCACTGGCGCATTTCATGCGGCGCGAGCCACCCGGCAGCGCCGACAACGAGCCGGCCCGGGAGCCGGCCCAACAACAAGGAGGAACACTTTCATGATGTTACGTCGTATGTTCATCGCGGCAGCCGCGCTTGCGGTTTTCGCACTTTCCCCGCCTGCGGCGAAAGCCGAGTCGATGCGGATAGCCTACCTCTCACCGTCATTCGACATCTCCGATGCCTGGGAGCGTGTTTTCTGGTCGATGCAGGGACGTCTCGAGGAGCTCGGGGTCGACTTCGAGGTCCAGCAGCTCGCCGTCGCCAGCCATGTTGATCATGCCGGCCAGCTCGCACAGGTCGAATCGGTCATCGCGGGCGGTGTCGACTACGTATTCCTCGGACCGACGGAGTTCGAGGCCGCGATTCCGGCACTGCGCAAGCTCAAGCAGGCAGGCGTCCCGACCGTCGTCTACAATTTCACGACACCCCACGAGGACGAATCTGCGCGGGCGATGAGCTACATCGCGTTTGCTCACTATCCTGGCGGCGTCAAGTCCGGCGAGTGGGCAGCCGAACAGCTTGGCGGCAAGGGCAAGGTCCTGATCCTTCGGGGCGCGCCTGGCGTGGTCAGCGACGAACGCGGCGGAGGGTTCCTCAGCGTGGTCGAGCAGTATCCCGACATCGAGGTCGTCATGGGTCCCTACACTGACTTCGACCGTGCCAAGGCGTATGACGCCGCCCAAAACATGCTGGCCGCCCATCCGGACATCAACCTCATCTACGGCATGTCCACGACGATCGGCCTCGGCGCCGCACAGGTCGTTCGGCAAATGGGCAAGTCGGAGGAAATCCGTACCATGGGATTCGGCGGCACCGGTGACGAAATCACCGCCATGAAAGAAGGCTGGCTGACCGCCTCGGTGCTGCGTCCGATCGATGACAGCGGAGTCGCAGTCGCCGATGCCTTCGTCGCCCACAGCAAGGGCGAAGAGGTGCCGCTGGTCTGGGGCGGTTCCTTCGTTATGGTCGACCGGTGGTCCGACACCGACGAGATCCTGGAATACGCGAATCGCTATTCCCGTCCGAAGATGGGTCGCTGAAGGGGATCGTTCCAGCCAATGCGGCGCGGCCGGCTGCTGGGTCGGCCGCGTTCCTTCGTGTCCGGAGGAGTGCCGATGAAAGCCCTTGTGCTTGAACGCAAGGATGAACTGGCGTTGCGCGACATCGCCATTGAGGAGCCGCTGGGCCCGCACGACGTGCGCATTGCTCTCCGCCGCGTGGGCGTTTGCGGAAGCGACGTCCACTATTACGTTCACGGCGGCATCGGCCCCTTCATTGTGAAGGAACCCATGGTTCTTGGGCACGAGGCGTCCGGCGAAGTCGTTGAAACGGGCGCTGCCGTCACAACCCTCGCCGTCGGCGAACGGGTCTGCATGGAGCCGGGCGTGCCCGACCCGCGCAGCCGCGCCACTCGCCTGGGCAGGTACAATCTGGACCCCTCCGTACGCTTTTGGGCGACACCGCCGGTCCACGGCGTGCTGCGGCCAACCGTCGTACACCCGGAGGACTTCACCTTCAGGTTGCCGGACAGCGTGTCCTATGCCGCCGGGGCCATGGTCGAGCCGCTCGCGGTGGGCGTCCACGCCGCAACCAAGGCCCAGGTATCCCCGGGATCTTTGGCCGTGGTGATCGGGGCCGGCACGATCGGCATGGTGACGGTGCTTGCAGCGCTCGCTGCAGGGTGCAGCCGAGTGATCGTGAGCGACGTCCTGGAGCCGAAACTGGAAATGGCAGCCGGGCTAGGCCCGGTGGTGCCCGTCAATGTTCAAGACGAGAGGCTTGCCGATGTCGTCCGGCGCGAAACCGAGGGCTGGGGTGCAGATG
Organism: Boseongicola sp. SB0665_bin_10; assembly: GCA_009838075.1. Classification (GTDB taxonomy): domain Bacteria; phylum Pseudomonadota; class Alphaproteobacteria; order Rhodobacterales; family Rhodobacteraceae; genus JAJEFO01. The sequence goes on from VXSG01000099.1 coordinate 77,357, forward strand.
TCATCTTCGAGGCATCTGGCAACGGCCAGGCAGCCGCCAGCGTCTTCGAATGCCTCTGCCCGGGCGGCACGGTCGTCTTCATCGGAATGCCTGGCAACCCCATTGCGTACGACGTGCTCGAGGCGCAGGTCAAGGAAGCGCGCGTCGAGCACGTCTTTCGCTACGCACATGTCTACCCGCGCACCGTGGACATGCTGGCGTCTGGCACGGTCAATGTTGATCCGCTGATCACGGACCTCTACGATTTCGGGGAGAGCGTCGCGGCGTTCGACTTTGCCCGAAGCGCTCCGGCATCAGCCGTCAAGGTGCAGATCGAGCTCTCGGAATCGGTCTAGAGCGCGGTATACCCGCCATCCAGCATCAGCAAGTCACCGTTGACCAGGTCGGAAGCGGCCGAGGAGAGATAGAGGACCGTATCGGCAACTTCCACAGGAAGACCGAAGCGCCCCGCCGGGATCTTTGCCTTCATCGGATCCCCCTTTTCGGGCTGGCCCCAGACACGCTCGCCCATCGGTGTCAAGATGACCGTCGGGCAGATGGCGTTGCATTGGATGTTGTATTGCGCCCACTCGCAAGTCATGGCTCTCGTCAACGCATTCAGGCCGTTCTTGGAAGCCGCGTACGCGCAGTGATCGGGGATCAGGACGACGCTGGTCTGCGACGAGATGTTCACGATCTTGCCCCGTTTCCGCTCGATCATTTTCGGCGCAATTTCCTGGGCAAGCAGAAACGGTGCGCGCAGATTCACCGCCATCATCCGATCCCAGTCCTCCACGCTGGTCTCCAGCAGCGAAGCCGGTGCGGTCGTGGCCGCGTTGTTCACGAGGATATCGATCGTTCCGAAGTGATCAAGCGCCTCTCGTGCTGCATCCCTCGGCCCGTCGATGGACTCGAGCTCCGCCCCTATGGCAAGGCACTCGCGCCCGGACCGCTCGACGGCTGCGCGGACTTCGGCAAGCCCTCCGGGATCGCGGGCCACCGCTACAATGTCGGCTCCGGCTTCCGCGAGGACACGGCAGATCTCGAAGCCAATCCCCTTCGAGGCTCCTGTAATCAGTGCCCGCCGGCCCTGGACCGAAAATCGTTTCATGTAAGGCTGCATGGTTCTCCTCCCCCCTCAAGTTTCGCGGTCCGTTCGTCTTGGTTCGCAAGCCGGATCTCCCGCTCGATACGCTGGACACAAGCATATGCCGACCGGGCGGACCCGGCACCAGTGGTTTTGCGGGCCCTGGGCGATTTTGGCAGTCGTCACCGCTCAACTGGCCGGCGCAACCCCTTGTTCGTGGCCGCGGGACTGACTTCACGATTTCGAGGGAATGTATCGCCGCAGACCAGGAACTCGTGCGAAGGAGTCGGGGCTGTGGCACCATGCCGAGGTTGGCGATCACGGGACGCGGATGATTTCTTGGCGCATCGTTTTCACCGACTGCTGTTTCGCGTGATGCGTTTGGCCGTCAATCTGGCCTGTTGGCGCCCGCAAGACGCGCGCGTTCGGATATTGCAAGCTCCTGTTTTTGCCCGCGTTTCCATCCCGTGCCAAGACACGGTCAATGCCGCGGCACCCCCGTTTGTCGATCGCTCATTCCGCCGCCGAATGCTGGCGGCGAAACGGGCATGCAAATCACTCGGTCTCGGGTGAAGGAAGACCCGTGCGCCCTCACGGTCGGTTACAGTTCAATCCGTTGCCGAAAGCGCAGACGGCTCGAGAGTGCGCGCCTTCCTCCCTGGCCTGGCCGCCAGGATTTCCAGCGCGGAAACATGCTGAGGAATGCCCGTGCCTCCGACATCGCCTGGCTCAACAATTCGCCGCGACCGGGTCGATGCCCCGCTGGCGGGACCGTGCATGGTTTCTGCAGCCGGCGCCGTCGTGCGGCGGTTGTGCGCACCAAAGGCGAAGGCTACAATGCTGGCGGCCTCCCGATCGGGCGGAGCTGACCCATTGGAGAATTCGGCCATGCGAATCCGGCAATGGCTCGATTCTGCGATCCTGGAGCTCACTTCATGTGGCTGACATGCCCCAATTGCAGTTCCGAGCACGAGTTCGACGACGCGCCGATCCCGGCGCGTGAACAGGAATTGGAGTGCACGGACTGTGAGCATGCCTGGCGTGAGACCGCAGCGCCTGGCAGCACGCAAGGACCGGGCGCGAGACCGTGACCTTGGCGCAGGAATCGGCTGAAAGCGCGAAACGGGGCGGGACGCCAGCGGATGACCCGAGCCCGGGATCCGATGACCTTTCCCAGGCAAGCGCGGAAGCTGGCCGGCACGACCCGGATGCCTTGCATGCACTCACGATCGACCGCGCCGCACTTCAGGTCCTGAAGGAAGAAGCCGAACGCGAACTCTCGCTGCGGCGTGCGGAGGCACCGAAGTCCGCCGGGAGTCTCGCCGACCATGTTCATCCCGCATCCGGCAATGCCGCTCCGCGCAGGCGCCCGGAAGCCCCGGGGCGGTCAACCTCGGAACAAGGACGCGGTGGCCGGGTTCGCGCTGTCCTGCCCCTGCTGCTCATGGTGGCGGCTCTGGCCGGGCTCCTGGTCACGATCTACCTGCGAGCGCCAGCGATTTCGCATACCTATCCCAATGCCGAAGGCCCGCTCCAGTCCTACCTGGAAGCCGCGAACGCGTTCCTGGACTGGCTCGACGGAATGCTTGGCAGACAGTCCGGAAACTGAAGCGGGCATCGCGTCCCCTGAACGCGACAGGCACGGACTCGGTCCCGACAGCGCAGGCAAGCCCAAGCGAATCTCGCCGCCCGTGCACCAGGGGCTGCACTGTCGCGCAGGGGTTCAGAACCTCTCCAGCAAGCGCCTCAGGTAGTCACGTTCCTCTTCCGAGCGTTCCATCTCGCCGGAGCGGCGGCGCAGCTCGTCCAGAATCTCGCGAGCCCTGCGCTGAAGGTCATCGCCCTGCAGCAAATGCTCGTCGGTGCCGATCCGGCTCCCGTCTCCGGCGTCACGGCCCAGGGGATCGCGGTTGGCACCGGCATTGTTCCAGCCATTGCCGCCGTCCTGCTGCCCAGCCTGGTTCTGACCCTGCTGCGCCATTTGGTCGGCCAGGTTGCGCATCCCTTCGCGCAGGGCTTCAATTGCGTCAGCCTGATTTTCCAGCGCGCCGGCGAAATCCTCGTTCCGGAGATCCTCCTCCGCCAGGTCCATCGCGTCTCCGGCCCTTCCGAGCGATTCGCGAGCCGCGTCTCCCCCGGGCGTGCCGGCGCCGGGCAGGTTCTGCATCTGCCGGCCGAGTTCCTGTCGCAACGCAAGTTGACGGTCCGCAAGGCTTCTCTCGCCGCCTCCCTCCTGCTGGCCCTGCTGTCCGCCCTGGCCCTGCTGCCCGCCCTCGCCGTGCCGCAGTCCTTCGCCGTCACTGCCTTCTCGCCCGAGGTTGCCAAGGGACCGGCCCGCCTGGCTGCCGCCACGCTGTTCCTGCAAGTCTCGAAACGCCTCGTCCGACAACCCTTGCTGCTCGCGCAGCGTTTCGGCCAGACCTTCCATGGCCTGCTGACCAGGCGAGGCCTGGCCGCGCGCGGCGAAGCTGTTCTCCATCATCCTGCGCAACTGCTCCAGAAGCTGCGCTGCCTCCGCCATGCGCCCTTGCTCCATCAGTTCCTGCAACCGGTCCAGGAGGGCATCCAGCTCCTGGGGGCCAATCTCCATGGCCTCCGCCTCGGCGAACTGCTGGTTCTGCCCTTCTTCCTGCTGCTCGGCGAGCTGGCGCAGGTAGTCCTGCATCGCCTCCCGAAATTCCCGCATCAGGTCCGCGATCTCTTCATCGCTCGCGCCGTTCTGGATTGCCTCGGCAAGGCGTTCCTCTGCCCGGCGCAATTGTGCAAGCGCGTCCGAGAGATCGCCCTCCTCAATCTGCACTGCAAGGTTCCAGAGCGCCTCCTCGAGTTCCGCGACGGACGGGTCGTCCAGCCTGCCCAGCGAAGCCCGTCGCTCCAGACGCCTGACAATGAACCGGAGCAACATGAAGTCGGTGGCAGAGCGGAAGACGTCTTCCGGACCATGGGACACGGCACGAAGGACCTGCGCCACACGCCCGGCATTCTCCCTGTTCCAGAGGAGGTCGCGCCGCCCTTCGACGATTGCCTGGGCAAGGGGGTCGAAGAACCGCCGGCCCGGCAGGATCGCGGACTGCGGTTCGGACACCCCCTGCTGCCCGGCATCGTCAAGCGCCGCCAGTTCCGCGCGAACGGGCAAATTGGCCCACGGATGGCGCGAGAATTCGCCGATCACGGTTTCGGAGAATTCGGACCGGTCGCCTGCAATTGTCAACGGCAATTCCAGAAGGACGGGTTCGCGCGGCTCGGGGTCCAGCGCCAGCCCGTGCCGACGGTCGACCTCCTCTTCGTCGAGGATCATCTCGATCCACCCGCCAACGACCCCGTAGTCGTCCCGGGCGGCAAAGGGCGCTTCCAGGCGGCCCCCCTCGCCGCGCGTGACCGGCCCGGCAAACTCTATTTCCGGCACGCGATCCGCCTCGGCTTCCATGGTCCATTCCCGACCGCCTGGACCGTCGATCCTGATCTCGCCATCCTGGTTGACGCTGAAGCTTTGCGATGGATCACTCGCCGGCGGCACGTCCCTGGTCCGGCCCGACACGGTTTCGTGCAGCGTCAGGTCTCCGACGCCTCCATAAAGGCGGACTGTCACCAGGCTGCCCTCGGGAACCGCAAGCCACGCCTGCGTGATGTCATTGAGATAGAGGTTTGGCCGCCCGGTGTAGTGCGGCGGCTCGACCCATCCCTCCCAGGAGGACTCCAAGGCCAGTGCCTGCTCGTCAAGCATGACCTCGCCCAATGTGCCGACTTTCAGGAAGGATCCGAACAACAGTCCGACCGCAAGGCAGAGAAGAGCGACATACCGGAGCCCGAACAGGTCAAACCGGGAAAGCCTGAGATCCGGCTCAACCGCCCGAACCTCGTCCAGGCGTCTTGCCATTCGCCCGACATGCGTTTGCCAGACCGCCGCGGACCCGGCGTCGCCTGCACCAATGGCATGCCGGTCAGCCACGGTCGCGATCGGCCGTCCCGGCAAGGTCGCGTCGAGCCGTTCAAGCGCCTCCCCGCGCCCTGGAATCCTGAACCGGTGCACGGCAACGGCGAAAGTGACCAGCGCCGCCAGCACTGCCAGGATTCCGAACGCCCACGCCACTTCCAGCAACAGGAACTCGTGCAGTCCAAGCAGCAAGGCGGAACTTGCGAAAAGCAGCACGGTCCAGAAAGGCCAGAACGCACGTGCAACGCGTTCGGCAAAAAGGCCGATCAGGGTCAGGACCAGCGGCCGCCTGAGCCGCCGCCCGACCTCCGGAGGAAGTTCGCCTTGACCAGCCATGGGTCCCGGTTCCTTCTTGGGCCAGGCCTTGCCTAACCCTTGAGCCACGCCGGGATGATATCGCGATCGATCATTTCGTCAAATGCCGGGCGCGGCCTCACCACAGCAAACCGTCTTTCGCTAACCAGCACCTCGGGCACCAGGGGCCTGGAATTGTACTCCGATGCCATCACCGCCCCATAGGCGCCCGCCGAGCGGAACGCAACGAGATCTCCTTCGACCACAGGCGGCATTTCCCATCCGCGCGTGAAGGTGTCCCCGGATTCGCAGACGGGACCCACGACGTCGTATGATGCCTGTTCGGCACCCGGCACGGGCTCGGTCACGGGCACAATGTCGTGATGGGCGCCATACATGGCAGGGCGTACCAGATCGTTCATCGCGGCGTCGAGGACCAGGAATTCGCGATCCTGGCCGGCCTTGACGTATATGACCTCCGCGACCAGCAGCCCCGCATTTCCGGCAATCAGCCGCCCGGGCTCGATCTCGATTTCGCAATCCAGGTCCCCGACGGTGCGCCTGATCACCTCGCAGTACTCGATCGGAAGCGGCGGGGCGGCATTCGATCTCTCGTAGGGAATCCCCAGTCCGCCCCCGAGATCCAGGCGACGGATGTCGTGACCGTCGGACCGCAGCACCCGGGCCAGGTCCGCCACCATTTCATAGGCCCGCTCGTAGGGGCCGAGGTCAGTGAGCTGCGAGCCGATGTGGACGTCGATGCCCGCAACATCCAGGCCCGGCAAGCCGGCCGCCTCCGCATAGATCTCGCGCGCACGACCGATCGGAACGCCGAACTTGTTCTCGGACCTGCCAGTCGCGATCTTCTCATGAGTCCGCGCATCCACATCAGGATTGATCCGAATGGCTATCGGCGCGGTGACTCCAAGCCGAACGGCAACCTCGGAAAGCCTTCGCAGTTCGGGCTCGCTTTCGACATTGATCTGCCGAAGGCCGCCGGACAGCGCCAATTCCATTTCCTCCGCGGTCTTGCCCACGCCCGAGAAGACAATCCGCTCGACCGGGAAGCCTGCCGCGACGGCCCTATGGTACTCGCCGCCCGACACGACATCGACGCCCGCTCCAAGTCGAGCCATCACCGTGAGGACGGCCTGGTTCGAATTCGCCTTCATGGCGTAGCAGACAAGGTGGTCCATGCCGGCCATGCCTTCGTCGAACAGGCGGTAATGCCGTTCCAAGGTCGCCGTCGAATAGACATAGAACGGCGTCCCCACCTCCGCCGAGATCTCGGGAATGGGCACCTCCTCGGCGTGCAGGACGCCATCGCGATAAAGAAAATGGTCCATCCGTGTTTCCTCGAGACCCGGCCAATCGTCATATCAGATGCGCGTCGCGGCGCAACATCCGGCCGGAATGCGGCCGGGTTGCAGGTTTCGCAGATCGAACGCCCGCGGCAGGGAGTCGCTGGACATCCGCCCTGTCCGGCGAAAAGGTCAGGCCATGCACCGTTACACTGCCTCGATTCGCTGGACATGCGAGGGTGACTTCGCGAGTGGCCGCTACACCCGGGCTCATGACTGGGCATTTGACGGCGGTGCCGTCATCCGCGCCTCGGCATCGCCGCTTTCCGTCCCGCACCCGTTTTCCGACGCCGCGGCGATTGATCCGGAAGAGGCTTTCGTGGCCGCGGTCGCGTCATGCCACATGCTCTGGTTCCTGGATCTCGCGCGGCAGGCCGGGTTGCAGGCGGCATCCCATCGCGATGCGGCCGTCGGCCATATGGAAGGTTCGCCGCGTCCCTGGATCACCCGCGTTGATCTCCATCCCGAAACCCTTTGGACGGGGGCGGTCCCGGATCCCGGGAAGCTCCGCGAGCTTCATCATGCCGCCCATGAGCGCTGCTTCATCGCCAACTCGATAAGGTCGGAGGTCGTGGTTCACCTGCCGTAGGTTCCGCGTGACGGACTCCCGCACATTTCGAGGTCCCGCGAAACGGGAGAAATGCATCCGCTGCGGCCAGCCTGTCCAACAAGGGAAATCCCGAACTGGACAGGACGCGGGGACCCGTGCGCCCGTCAGAGCGTCCCGACAATGCCGATTCTTGCCTCGCCCGCCGCGCTGACGCCCTGCCCTTTCGGATGGGGCGGACCGTCAACGCCGCATGCGCCGAGAGCCAGAACGGCGAGAAGCGCCAGCCGCCTCACGGCGGCACCGCTGCGCCAGGGCCGCCCGCCTGCGCCGAAGTCAAGGGCGTGACGCTGGCCCGGCGGCAATCGGCCCGGGCCTTCGCACCGGGCGCAGGGTCTTGCCGCATCGCGACGCGGAAAGACGCGAGCCTTGCCGATCTGGTCATGACAACCGCTCCTGCCACAACGCGACCTGCTCACGCACCCGCTCGGGTGCCGTTCCCCCGTAGGATGCGCGGCTCCGGACCGAATTGGCCGCTCCCAGCACGCCCCGCACCTGCTCCGTGATCGCGTCGTGCACCGACGTCATCTGTTCGAGCGTCAGATCCTGCAGATCCTTGTTCTCGGCCTCCGCCATGGCCACCAGCCTGCCGGTCACGTGATGTGCCTCCCGAAACGGCAGGCCCGCCTCCCGCACCAGCCAGTCCGCAAGATCGGTCGCGGTCGAAAAGCCGGAAGAGGCCGCGGCGTTCAGGGCATCCGGGTCGGCCGACATGTCGCGAACCATGGCTTCCATCGCCGCCAGCACCAGCATCAGCGAATCCGCGGCGTCGAAGACCTGCTCCTTGTCTTCCTGCAGGTCCTTGGAATAGGCCAGCGCGAGACCTTTCATGACGGTGAACAGGCCCACGGCGCTCCCGAGGATGCGACCGGTCTTTGCCCGCACCAGCTCGGCCGCGTCCGGGTTCCTCTTCTGCGGCATGATCGACGAGCCGGTCGAAAAGCGGTCAGAAAGCGAGACGAACCGGAACTGTGCACTCGACCAGATCACGATTTCCTCGGCCAGCCGGCTGAGATGCATTGCCGTGATGGCGCTCGCCGCCAGGAATTCCAGCGCGAAATCCCGGGCCGCCACGGCGTCGAGCGAATTCGCCATCGGCCGATCAAAGCCGAGCGCTCCTGCCGTGGCATCCCTGTCGATCGGAAAGGACGTTCCCGCCAAGGCGCAGGCGCCGAGCGGGCTCTCGTTCATCCGCGTCCGCGCGTCATCAAGCCTCGAAGCGTCACGCTCCAGCATTTCGACATATGCCATCATGTGATGGCCCCATGTCACCGGCTGTGCCGCCTGCAGATGCGTAAACCCGGGCATCACCCACTCCGCGCCGGCGTCTGCCTGGTCAACAAGCCCCCGCTGCAGCGCCCTGATGCCCGCAATGGCCGCATCGCACTGGTCCCGCACCCAAAGCCGCAGATCGGTAGCGACCTGGTCATTCCGGCTCCGCGCGGTATGAAGCCGCCCCGCGGGCAATCCGATCAACTCGTGCAGGCGCGACTCGATGTTCATGTGGATGTCTTCAAGCGCGGCCTGAAACCGGAACTTGCCGGTTTCAATCTCTGACAACACCGTGAGCAGGCCTTCACGGATCGCCTTGGCATCGCTATCCGTGACGATGCCCGTTGCGGCAAGCATCGCTGCGTGGGCAAGCGAACCCTCGATGTCGTGCCGCGCCAACCGCTGGTCGAATCCGATGGAAGCGTTGATCGCTTCCATGATCGCATCCGGACCGGAGTCAAAGCGTCCGCCCCACATCTTGTTCGCGTCGTCAGTCATCTGGCCTCCGGAGGGCGTTCCATGTCCAGTTTCCTTGCCGTTCTCTACACTTGCCTTGCGCTCGCTGCAAACCACGCCGTTGCAGGCACCGCCCAGCTCGCGGATCTGCGCGAGGGAACGATGAGGAAGCTTGTCTTCTCGGAACCGAGGACCGTGCCCGACACCGGATTCACCGACCCGGAGGGTGGCGAACATCAGCTGTCCGACTTCAACGGCAAGTTCGTGCTCGTCAATTTCTGGGCCACCTGGTGCGCGCCTTGCCGCAAGGAAATGCCCATGCTTTCGGAACTGCAACGCGAATTCGGCGGCGAGCGGTTCGAAGTCGTGACAATCGCCACGGGGCGCAACTCGATTCCGGGCATCCGCAGGTTCTTCCGGGAAACAGGCGTCGACAACCTCCCGCTGTACCTCGATCCAAGACAGAACCTCGCCCGCAGCATGGCGGTTCTCGGCCTTCCGGCCACGGTGATCCTTGACATGGACGGCAGGGAAATCGCCCGGATGCGTGGAGACGCCGATTGGTACGGCGACAGCGCCAGGGCGATCATCCGGGCCCTGACCGAAGCACGTGACGATTAGAGGTCGGGCCTTCAAGGCAAAATTCCTTTCGCCGAAACCGCAAAGTCCTCTGGTCCCGTTCCCTTGCTTCGGATAGTCTAGCGCGAACCGCATCCTTCCCAGGAGGACACCCTAATGAACATTGTTCCGAACGACCTTGCCGGCGTGATCGAGGCCGACCGCGCGCACATCTGGCATCACCTGATGCAGCACAAGCCTCTGGAGACAGCCGATCCCCGCGTCATGGTCGAGGGAAAGGGCGTGCGCGTCTGGGACGCGGCTGGAAGCGAGTACATCGACGCCGTCTCGGGCGGCGTGTGGACCGTCAACGTCGGCTATGGTCGCGAGCGCATTGCCAACGCCATTCGAGACCAGCTCGTTCAAATTCCGTATTTTTCGGGCAGTGCGGGATCGATCCCCGGCGCGAATTTCGCCAAGAAGCTGACCGGGCTGCTGCCCGGGCTGACGCGCGTCTACTATGCAAATTCCGGCTCCGAGGCGAACGAGAAGGCCTTCAAGATGGTCCGCCAGATCGCCCACAAGAAATACGGCGGCAAGAAGCACAAGATCCTCTTTCGTGAACGCGACTATCACGGCACGACGATCGCCTGCCTTTCCGCGGGCGGGCAACCGGAACGGAATGTCCAGTACGGCCCGTTCACGCCCGGCTTCGTGGAAGTGCCGCACTGTCTCGAATACCGCGCCCAGGTCGAAACCGAAAACTACGGCGAGTGGGCGGCCGACCAGGTCGAAGAGGTCATCCTTCGCGAAGGTCCAGACACCGTGGGCGCACTGTGCCTGGAACCCGTGACGGCCGGTGGAGGCGTCATACCGCCGCCGGAAGGATACTGGGAACGGATTCAGGAAATCTGCAGGAAGCATGACGTCCTGCTCCATATCGACGAAGTCGTCTGCGGCGTCGGACGCACCGGAACATGGTTCGGCTACCAGCAATTCGGCGTCAAGCCCGACTTCGTGACCATGGCGAAGGGCGTGGCCTCGGGCTATGCCGCCATCGCCTGCATGGTCACGACCGACGAGGTCTTTGCCATGTTCAAGGACGATGCCGACGATCCCATGAACTATTTTCGCGACATCTCGACTTTTGGCGGCTGCACCGCCGGACCGGCTGCAGCGCTCGAAAACGTCGCGATCATCGAGGAAGAGGACCTCCTCGGCAACACCATGCGGATGGGTGCGCGCCTCGTCGACAACCTGCACTCGCTTCAGGAAGGGCACCGCGTCATTGGCGACGTGCGCGGCAGGGGTCTGTTCTGCGGGGCGGAACTCGTTGCCGACCGCGTGACCAAGGAACCGGTCGACGAAAGGAAGGTCCTGGCTGTCGTCGCGGACTGCGCGACCCAGGGCGTCATCATCGGGGCGACCAACCGATCGCTGCCGGGGCTCAACAACACGCTTTGCTTCTCGCCCCCGCTGATCTCGACCGCCGACGACATCGATCGGATCACCGCCGCAGTGGACAAGGCGCTGACCAGGATCTTCTCCTGAGTTCCGCCCGGGGCGGGGCGGCAGACGAGTCACATGTTTCCGGCCGGCCCGAGCGTGGCCGGCCAAGGTCTGCGCCAGGCAGCAGTCAGAGCAGTTCGAGAAGCTCCAGCGTCGGCCAGGCATCCGCCGGCAAGCCGAGGCGCACCTGTTCCTTCTGCACCGCGCCGCGGGTCTTGGCACCGAGGATGCCGTCAATTCCGCCGACATCGTGGCCGCGAGCTTCGAGTCGTTCCTGCAATGCCCTGACCTGGCCCTCGTCAAGTGCCGTGCCGGGATCGCCCGCATCGTAGGCCGGCGCCCCTTCGAGGCGCATCGCGAAGTGCGCGGCGGTGATCACGTAGACGAAGCTCTTGTTCCACTCCAGGAACACGTTGAAGTTCGGATAGATCATGAAGGCGGGCCCGTTGCGGCCCTGGGGCAGCAATATCGCCGCTTCGAGATCCGGCGCCGCCAGCCTTCCCGATCTCGGCCTGACCCCGGCCGCCACCCAGTCAGACGCGCGTCTCCAGTTCTCGAACCCGGTCCCGGACCAGTCGAAGCGCCCAGGCATCCGGACTTCCTGCATCCAGGGCTGGTTTCTTTGCCAGCCGAGATTGACGAGCATTCCGGCACCCGAAACCAGGGCGTCCGCGGGGGAGCCCTTCAAGTCGACCTTTCCGTCGCCATCGCCGTCGACGCCGTTGAGAAGTATGTCTTCGGGCAGCATCTGGACCATTCCGATTTCACCGGCCCATGCACCCGTCGTGCTGACAGGGTCCAGGCCGCCGCGCTCGAACAGCTCGATCGCGGCCAGGACCTGGGGTCGAAACAATTCTGGTCGCCTGCAGTCATGTGCAAGCGTGACCAGCGAATTGACCGTGTTGAAATCGCCCTGGACGACGCCAAAGTCGGTCTCGAAGCCCCAAAACGCAAGGAGGACGCCTCGGGAAACGCCGTACTCGCGCTCGATTCGGTCAAGGACATGCGCCCATTTCCTGGCGTTCTCAGATCCATGATGAAGCCTGTGCTGGCTGATCAGGCGCCCGGAAAACTCGATGAAGGGAACCTGGAATATCCCCTGCGCCCGGTCCGCCCGGATGACCTTCGGGTCGTGGGCTGCGTGTTCAAGAAAACGGTCGACCACGTCTTCCGGATGGCCGTTCCTGGTCGCCTCGTCCCTGATGCCGTCGAGAAACGCCTCGAATGGCCCCCCGCATGGCTGCGCGCCGGCAGACGCTGCACCGAGAAGAAGGGCGGACAGGGCAATGAGTGTCTTCACGTTCGGAATCCTTCGGGGCTTCTCCCCCGGACTTAGTCGGCCACCGCCAAACAAGCAACCGGCCTTGATTGCACGGCGGCAGTCTTGCAATTCGGAATCCCGTCGCAACCCGCCTGGCCCCAGGACGGCGGACGCGGCCAGCGGCGCCCGTGCCTGATTCGGCCGGAGGCGCCGACATCGCGGGAGGGCCCTGCTTCAAGCGATCGCCAAACGGCCGGAACACGGCCGCGCCGCGATCAAGCCGAAGACCGACCGCCACTTTGGGCGGAACGGAACGTGCCTTGCGTCGCAATCCGTTTGATCACGCGACCAAAACGTGCTGCAAGCTTCGTTCATGAGCCTCGAGGAAAGGTCTGCATTTTCGATTGAACTCTGCCGGGCCGCCGGGGCGCTGGCGCGAGACCACTTCGCGCGCCGCGATCAGCTGCGCGTTGACCAGAAGGGGTCGCAGGACTGGGTCAGCGAAGCCGACCGCAAGGTCGAATCGTTCATCCGCGAGAGCATTGCGGAAGCGTGGCCGCAAGACGGAGTCGTCGGCGAAGAACATGACGACACCCCTGGCTCAAACGACTTCACGTGGGTCATTGACCCGATAGACGGCACCACGAATTTCCTTAGCGGCATTCCCACCTGGGCGGTTGTCCTCGCAGGGGTGTCTGAAGGCGAAACGCGAATCGGCGTGGTCCATGACCCGATCTACGGAGAGACCTTTTCTGCTCTTCGAGGGGGTGGAGCAAGGCTGAACGGGCGTGCGATACGCGTGGCGGAGGGCAAGACGCTGGACGACGGGATCGTGGCGGTGGGCTACTCGAATCGCGTCAGGGCCGAGAACGTCGCTTCAACTGTTGCCGCCCTCGTGGTCCGCGGAACGATGTTTCATCGCAATGCCAGCGGCGCCCTGTCCTTGGCTTACGTGGCCGCGGGGCGCCTGGTCGGGTATGTGGAAGAGCACATGAACGCCTGGGATTGCCTGGCGGGTCTGCTTCTCGTGACCGAGGCGGGTGGACTGACCGAGGATCTGAATGCCGACGAGATGATCCGCGAAGGGGGTCGCGTGATCGCCGGCGCGCCGCAGGTCTTTGAGGAGCTGAAATCCATGTCGACGCCTGCATGGGGCGGATCAGGTTGAGCCAGCGTCTTCCGGCGGCGCTTCAATGCAAGGCCGGAAGGATCGCCGATCCTGCAAGGCTCCCGCGCGGAACGGTCAATTCGCCAGGCGATGCCCGGGGTGTCGGATCGCGATGTGGTCCCGACGGGTCCGTCACGCCTCTCCGGGCAGCAGCACGGGTCCTCTCGAGGCAAAGGACATGCACAGGTTCGTGCCGACCTCCAGCGGTTTGTCCACGTCATCCTGCACGGCAAAGACCTGTCCGAACCCGCCCTCCAACGTGTATTCCATCCGCACGCCGACATAGGTCGCCTTCGCGACCGTCGCATGCACGCCCGAATCGCCATCAAGGACAATTCGGGAGGGGCGCACCGCAAGCGTGGCTGGCCCCGGGGACAATCCTCGCGCCGGCAGCCGGTGCCGGTAGCCCTCGATTTCGATCATCGCGGTTCCGCCATCCAGTTCGACAATCTGGCACTCAATGAGGTTCGCCTCTCCGATGAAGTCGGCAACAAATCGGTCGTTGGGCGCGTCGTAGAGCTCGCGCGGCGTACCAATCTGGGCGATGGCCGCGTTGCGCATCACGACGATCTCGTCGGAAACCGCAAGCGCCTCTTCCTGGTCGTGGGTGACATAGACCACGGTCAGGCCGAGCTCCTGCTGTATCGCGCGGATGTCCTCACGCACCTGCCGGCGCAATTTGGCGTCCAGATTCGAAAGCGGCTCGTCAAAGAGCAGAACCTGTGGCTCAAGCACCAACGCGCGCGCCACCGCAACCCGCTGCTGCTGGCCACCCGACAGCTCGGACGGCAAGCGCCCATCAAAGCCCTTGAGACCCACCAGTTCCAGCCCCTGCAGCGCGCGAGCGCGGGCTTCCCCCTTTCCGAATCCCGAAAAGGTCAGGCCATACATGACGTTTTCCAGCACGCTCATATGCGGAAAGAGCGCGTAGGACTGGAAGACCATCGACACGTCGCGGTCGGTCGCGGGCAACGTCGTGACATCCACGTCGCCAATGGTTATTCGGCCCGAAGTGGCCATCTCCAGCCCCGCAATCATCCTGAGCGTCGTGGTCTTTCCGCAACCCGAAGGGCCGAGAAGGGTCACGAGCTTGCCGGCGTCCACCGCGAGGTCGATGTTGTCGACCGCAACGACATCCTTGCCGAAATTCTTCGAGACGCCCTCGAACCGGATGGGTGCGGCCTTGGATGCGATGCTCATCTCACGCTCTCCTCAAACGTTGGTCCGCGACTGCGTCATGCGGCGCCCTATCTGGGTGCGCCCGACGATCAGCTGCATCAGCGCCACGGCGGAGAGCATGACGAAGATCAGCGTCGTGGAGTAGGCAATCGCGAGGCCGTAATCGTTGTTCTCGACGCGCCCGATGATGTAGCTGGTGGCCATGTCATACTCCGCCGACACAAGGAAAATCACGGCCGAAATCGCGGTCATTGCGCGCACGAAGGAATACACGAGCGCGGCGAGAATCGCCGGCCGCAGAAGCGGAAGGATCACCCGACGGAAAGTTTGCCACGAGTTGGCGCCGAGCGTCAGGGAGCTTTCATCCAGGGACTTGTCGAGCTGGGACATGGACGCGATGCCGGCGCGCACGCCCACAGGCATGTTGCGGAAGATGAAGCTGACCACGAGGATGATGCCCGTCCCGGTTATCTCGATCGGCGGCACGTTGAAGGCCAGGATGTAGCTGACGCCGATGACCGTGCCGGGGATCGCGAAGGACAGCATCGTGCCGAACTCGAACGCGCTCTTCCCCGCGAAGCTCTGCCGAGTCAGCAGATACGCAGTGACCAGCCCCACCGCGCCCGTCAGAGGCGCCGCGATCGCGGCGATGGTGATCGTCGTCCAGAAGCTGTCCCAGGCGGCGCCCGTCCAGCGGATGCCCTCCTCCTCGATGCGTATCGAAAAGGCCGTCACGTAGTGCTTGAACGTAAGCGAGTTGTTGACGCCCCAAAGCTCCACGACGCTTCCATAGACGATCATGCCGTAGACCGTTGCAGTGAAGATCGCCCAGCTGATCGCCACAATCATTGCCGGAATCGCGAGACCGATGGGTATCAACGGGTGCACGCCTGCATCGCCCTTGCCGGAGACGGTCGTATAGCTCTTCTTCCCAAGCCAGGCCCGTTGGGCAAAGAAGGCGGACAGGGTGAAGAACAGCAAGACCATGGCGAGCACCGCCGCACGACCCTGGTCGTATTGCGCGCCGACGATGGCGAAGAAGATCTCCGTCGAGAGCACGTCGAAGTTGCCGCCCAAGACGAGAGGGTTGCCGAAATCGGCCATGCTCTCGATGAAACCCAGCAGGAACGCGTTGGCAAGTCCTGGGCGCATCAGCGGCAACGAGACCGTGCGGAATGTCTGCCAGCGGTTGGCGCGCAACGTCTGCGCGGCTTCCTCCATCGACGGCGAGACGCCCTCGACCACGCCGATCAGGACGAGGAAGGCGATGGGCGTGAACGCCAGCGTCTGCGCAATCAGCACGCCGGGCATGCCGTAGAGCCATCGGGTCGGCTGCGTGCCCAACAGGTCTGCGAAGAAGACGGTCACGGATCCGGACAGGCCGAAGAGGAGGATCAGCGCGAGGCCGATCACGAATGGCGGCGTGATGATCGGCAGCACGGTCAGCGCGCGGAGCAAGCGCTTCCAGCGAAACCCCGAGCGGGTCACGACAAGGGCAAAGGCGAGGCCCAGAACGGTGGTTATGAACCCGACGGTGATGGCAAGGACAAGTGAATTCAGTGCCGCCCCGCATCTCGTGCCAAAGAAGCAGCCCAGGCCCCACAGGCGATCATCGAAGAACTTGCCGACAAATGCCGAGATCGAATACGCGCCTTCGTCGGTCACAAAGGCCGAGAACAGCATGTTCGCGATGGGAAAGAACACGAAGGCGGTGACAATGGTGACCACGCCGCCAATCGCGCCGACCACGAAGACGTCGCCATTGACCGCCCCTCGCGCGGCAATGCCCTGGGTGAAGAGAAAAAGGAAGGAAGAGGCGCAAATCATCGCGCCGTATCCCATCCCGAACTGGCGGTCTCCCAGCGCGCCAAACGCAGAATTCATCCACTGGAAATTGAATCCGCGGATGCCGATGGAGAATCCCTGGACGATCAGCCAGCCGAATCCGAGCGCGCCTGCGACGGTCAGAATGCGGAAATACGTGGGGTCGGATTTCTCCCGCCCGAGGGCCAGGAGCGGCAGGATGAGAGGGATCGCCAAGGGGGCCAGCCACAGCTTCTCGCCCTGTCCGATCAGGAATGCGGCTGGGGAATAGTCCTCGTCGAGCGGGTAGCCGTCGACCAGCCACTCAAACGAGAAGAAACCGTCCTCCACCCCGTACCAGGGGCAGAGGACGAAGCCGACCCACCCGGCGATGATCCAGAAGATCAAGACCGGAGGGGTCCGTGCTGCTTTCGCGGGCGTCACCTACTGTGGCAGGGTCGAAACCTCTTCGTCCCATTTTTGCAGCAGGCGCTTGCGCTCGTCCGACGAGCCGTACTTCTTGAAGTCGTAGTCAATCAGCTTGATCAGGCTCATGTCGGGCGCGCTCTCCGAGGTCTCCGCACCCTTGTTCGACGGGACCTGGAACGCATTCACCTGCAGCGCGAGGTTCTGCGCCTCGACGGAGAGCGCCCAGTCATAGAACATCTTGGCCTCTTCCAGGTTGCGTGCGCCTTCGATGATCGACATCGAACCGATCTCGTATCCGGTGCCCTCGCACGGTGCCACGACCTTGATCGGGAAACCGGACACGGCCTGCTTCACCGCGTCGTGCATGAAGACGATGCCGATGGTGTTTTCGCCACGGCCCGCCGCCTTGATCGGGGCCGAGCCGGACTTCGTGTACTGGTTGATGTTGGCGTGAAGGCCCTTCATGAACTCGAACCCGTCATCCTCGCCAAAAATCTGCACCATGGATGCAAGGGTCGTGTAGGCCGTGCCTGACGAATTCGGGTTCGCCATCTGGACATGCCCCTTGTATTCGGGTTTCAGCAGGTCCTTCCAGCAGGACGGCTCAGGCAGGCTGTTCGCGGCCACGAGTTCGGTGTTGAAGCCGTAGCCGAGCGCGCCGGAATAGATGCCGATGGTCTTGTTGCCGGCGCTTTCGGCCTGCGCGATCGCCCAATCATGCAGTTGGTCGCGCATGGGCGAAATGTATTCCATTGTCAGGCCTTCCTCCGCCGCCTGCAAGTGCGGGTCGCCCGTCCCGCCCCACCAGACGTCGCCCTTGGGGTTGGACGATTCCGCGCGAACTTGCGCGAAGGTCTCGCCCGAAGACTTCCGGGTCATGTTCACGTCAATGCCCGTCGCATCCTCGAAGCTCCGAGCCATCAGCTGGCACCAGTCTTCCTGTGCCGAACAATAATATGTCAGCTTGTCGGCAAATGATGCCGGAGCAGTCGCGGCGAGCGCGATCAACGACCCCGCCAACGTGGCTGTTATCCTCTTCATCTTCCTCTCCTTTCGGGTTAGATTGGACCGGTTGTCGCGGCCCTGGTTTGCGATGCCTCGCGAGGCTTCGCGCATTTTCTCCATCTTCGGCGGCCGTTCCAGCGTCCCTGCCAGGGCTTTCGAAAGCTTCGAGTTCTCCCTTTCATCGGCCTGCCATCCGCCACCGGAAAGACCATAGTCCGGCATCGAGCGGTGGTGCAACGGTCGAAGCGCTTGCCACGACAATGGTCGCCAACGGGCATGTTGGGGACGCACCCCGCTGCACCAGCCTCTGACAGCGCCTCGATTTCAGTGGCGTGCCATGCCTTCCCGTCGTCCACCGGCCATCTCTCTTGCGTTGCCCTGGAGGCGATGTCGCGCCGACCGGCGCTGGCCCACGCGGACCGGCAGTCCCGCCCAAGCGGACCGGAAGTCGCCGGGCGACGTCTTGCGGAGCGCTCATGCGGCGTCTCCGCCGCTTCGGAGCGAGGCAAGGCGGCTGCCCAGAAGGTC
>VXSG01000044.1 GCA_009838075.1 Boseongicola sp. SB0665_bin_10
CGCATCACGATCCGCCCGTTTGCTTCCCGATCGGTCCACCGGACCGATCGCCGCA
Source organism: Boseongicola sp. SB0665_bin_10 (assembly GCA_009838075.1). Taxonomy (GTDB): domain Bacteria; phylum Pseudomonadota; class Alphaproteobacteria; order Rhodobacterales; family Rhodobacteraceae; genus JAJEFO01. Next base: position 56 of record VXSG01000044.1, read on the forward strand.
GGCGGTTCGGAAGCATCCCGGGGTTGGTCTCCAACGCATGGTTCAGGGTTGGATTGGATGACTGTCTCCTTTCCTGTGCTGGTCAGCACGGGCTCTCGGAACTTTCGTTCCCCAAGCCCCCCCTTCAGGGAGGGGTCGCTGACGTGCCGTCGGACCAAACCCGGCCCTTCCACCCTTGAAGGCCTGCCAGCCCGTCAAACTCGGGATCCTTCGATACCAGGGGACACGCCATCTGGATTGCGGTCGCGGCGATCATTCGGTCAAAGGGATCCGGGTGATCCCACGCCATAGAACCGGCCAGGATTGCCATCCGCCCTGTATAATGCGCGACACGGAATCCTTGGGCAAGACACAGGTTATCGAGAGTGCCGGCATAGGGTGCCATCTCGGGCCACTTTCCCTTGTGCACCTTCAGCGCGATCTCGTGGAGGGCGCAGGGCGGCACATGGACCGTTGCGCCTCCTTCGAGCTTCCGCAGGGCCTCCGACGTCAATTGCGAGGGCGAAACCAGGGACCAGGCCAACACATGCGTGTCGATCAGGACATTGCTCAAGCACCCCACTCCGCAAGCTCATCCTTGGTCATTGGCTCGGAGAAGTCGGGGATGCTGTCCGGGCTCACGACCCCCTCCAGAAGGCCAAGACGCACGCCGGCAACCGCCATGGGCACAAGCCGCGCGGCCGGCACCCCGTCGCGCGCGATGATGACTTCCTCGCCGGCATCGACAGCGGCGAGAAGCTGCGACAGCTTCGCCTTCGCCTCGGCAACGTTCATTTGCATCGCGACATCTCCTCGCACGGCATGGACCAACCTTAGACCAATATGCGTCCCGGTGCAAGGACGGCCTTGAGTAGGGCAGCCCGACGCAGCCGTTTGCCTGGACCCGCCCGAAGCGCAGCCCGCGTGCGATTCCGCGGCCATCATTTGCCTCGCGACCACGGCTGAATCGCTGCGGCTCCCCATGACCGGAAAAGGGGAGCCAACATCTTGCCGTTCCTCGACCTGGGCGTCGTGAACCTTGGGCTGTCCGATTCGACTTGCAAGCGAGTCAGGCCGTCGTCGCCTGGCAGCCAATCTGGCCTACATCCGGCGCGGCCCGACAAGAGCCACGAATCCGCATAGCGTCAACACAACGACGCCCTTTCAGATTGTCTGCCGAAATCGACTTCAGTCTCGCGTAGCGAAGCCTTCGACCGCCCACCAGGCTCCGCGTGCCGAATTTTCAGTTGGAGACATCCTCAGGCTTCAATGGCGAATCCACCTGCAGACCGGCCAACGCTGCGTCCAAGGCCGCTTCGTCATCCATCGCCAGCCGCACCGGCAAGGTCAGGACACCTTGGCGGGATGCGGACGGCAGGCGCACCGCATCCTTCTCGGTCGTCACGAGTTGCGCCGACCACGAACGCGCATCCTGTTCAAGACGCGCAATCAGTGCATCGCCCAGCGGCTGGTGGTCGTCCAAGGCCTCGGTTCGCACAATCTCCGCCCCGACACTCCTGAGCGTCGCGAAGAACTTCTCCGGGCGTCCGATGCCTGCAAACGCAAGAACTCGCAGACCCTTCCAGTCCATGCCGGTCGGCAGAACCTCAAGACTTCCCTTCGCATGGGGCACCGAAATCGCGTCGCCCCATATCCGCCGGAATCTCTCCTGCGCATCACGGTCGCCAATTGAGAGCACCAGATCGGCTCGCGCAAGACCTGCTGCCACCGGCTCGCGCAATGGACCGGCCGGCATGACTCTCCCATTGCCGAACCCCGTTGCCGCGTCGGCCACGACAATCTTGAGGTCCTTGGCTACACTTGGATTCTGCAGTCCGTCATCCATGACGATCACGCGTGCCCCCGCCGCTTCGGCCGCACGTACTGCCGCGGCACGGTCGCGGGCAACCCACGTGGGCGCAAATGCAGAGACCAGGAGGGGTTCGTCGCCGACATCGTCTGCGCTGTGCCGTCGCTCATCGACGCGCAGGGGGCCCCTTTCCTTTCCCCCGTATCCTCGCGCAACCACATGCGTGCCCGCGCCAAGACGATCGAGCAACGAGATGACGGTCGGCGTCTTGCCAGTGCCACCAACGTTGATGTTGCCGACACAGATCACGGGGACGCCGGCCCGGTGACCTGTCCCGCGTGCGATTCGGCGCGCCGTCACGATTGCCCAGATTGCCGCCAAGGGTGCCAGCAGCCGGGCCTGCCATCCCGGCCTGCCGGGCGGGTTGGCCCAGAACGACGGTGGACGCATCACGCCGTCTCCAGTGCCGGACAGGCCGATCGGACAAACCCGTTCTCTTGCCCTGCCATCACGGCCGTGCCATCCGCTGCTGCACTTCGGGCGGATGGCATGCGCGTCTGGACAGGGCCGCGCGTCATGCGCGACCAGGCGTCGTCCTCCGACATTCCGAGCGGGTGCCGCGCGGCGCGGCGCGGACGCGACACGACGCGGTTGCAAGACCTGATCAGCCTGCGGAATTCATGCGCGACTGAACAAAGGGCATCGCTGTTGGCCAGCAGGACTGATGCACGATCAGCACGCGGGGATGGCGGGCTGCCGACCTGCCGGACTCCGGCGCCGCGTCGCCCTGGCCATGCCAAGGAGCCCGAATTCAAGGCGCGACACATGACAGGACGCGAGGGAACGGCAAGTCCCCGCGACGCGGCGCGACCGCGCTTGCAACCGCGGCGACCGGAGAAAGCGATGCGGACGGACATACAGTCACGTGCATGATTCCCGTCAGTTGCTCAGCTCCTCGGTGGAAGACGCCTCGGCGTCTTCATCCCGGAGCCGGTGCAAGTGTGCAATGAAGTACCGCATATGCGCATTGTCCACGGTGCGCTGCGCCTCGGCTTTCCATGCATTGTAGGCTGTTTGATAGTCCGGGAAGATTCCCACGACGTGGATGTCGTCGACATTCCGGAACACGCTCTTTGCCGGATCGACAAGTTCACCGCCAAAGACGAGATGCAACCGTTGGGCCATTGCGCTTCTCCTCCAAATGTCCCGCCAAGGCTAGACCGTACCCGTCAGCCGTCAAGCGCCGGACCGAACGCCGTGCCGGAATCCCTCGCCTAGCACACCGTCAGCGTTTCGCGGCCACGTGCACTCAACAAATGGCAGTCGCCGCCGTCAAACACGACGGGGACGATGGGGCGCCCCATGGCGGCGCCAGCATCGATGTTGACGCGGTTGCCGTAATGCGTGGGCACATGCACTGGCGTGTGTCCATGCACGATCAGCGCCTCGTGGTCATCGCGATGCCAGTGGAACTCTTCCCGGATCCAGACCAGGTCCTCCTCGTCCTGCTCTTCCAGCGGAATTCCGGGGCGAATGCCTGCATGCACGAAGATCATCCCGTCTTCGCGATGCCAGTACGGCAGCGCCGCAAGGAATGCGCGATGAGCGTCGGGCACGAGGGATCGCGCCTGCGCGAAGAGAGACGCGGTGTCCCTCGGAACGTCACTCTCCAGCCCGTAGGATGCAAGCGTCGCCAGGCCACCCATGCCGGTGCTCAGCCAGAACCAGGCATTCTGAATCCCTTCAGGGGAATCGGAGTCGCACAACAGGAACTCGGCGAAACACCGGTCGTGATTGCCGCGGAGCACTATCCAGTCCTCGCCGCGCGCGATGCCGTCGATCAGGAACTGGATCACGCCCCTCGCGTTCGGCCCGCGATCCACGAGATCGCCGACATGCACGATTCTCCCGGAAGCGCTTCCGACTCGCGCACGATCCTCCGCAATCAAGGCATGCGCCGCCTTCAACCGGTCGAGATGTCCGTGGATGTCTCCGATCGCGTAGATCATCGTGCGCACTCAGCTTCCTGCCGATGCATTGTCTCCCTCGAGGAGCCAATGTGCAAACAGGGCAGCGACAACGGCCCCGAACAGTTCCGCGGCAACGAAGCCCGGAACGTCCAAGGGGCGAATTCCCGAAAGGCTGTCCGTGAATCCCCGTGCAATCGCGACGGCGGGATTGGCGAACGAAGTCGACGAAGTGAACCAGTAGGCGGCCCCGATGAAAAGGCCGACAAGCCAGGGCACGGCTTCAGGTCGCTGTCGAATGCCCGCCAGGATGACCAGCACCAGTCCGAATGCCGCCACCGCTTCCGCGAGCCACGTCGCGCCGCCCGATCGCACCGTCGTTGAGGCCTGGATGACCGGCCGCGCGAACATCAGGTGCGCAAGGAACGTGCCCGACACGCCACCAGCGACCTGGGTGATCGCAAACGCCAAGGCACGAAGACCGGAAATCTCGCGCCTGATCAGGAATGCGAGCGTGACGGCCGGATTGAAATGCGCACCGGAAACAGGGCCAAGCGTCGCGATCAAGACGACCAGAATGGCCGCGGTCGGAAGGGCGTTGCAAAGGAGCTGAAGCGCGACGTCGCCCGTCAGCCGCTCGGCCATGATGCCAGAACCGACAACGGTCGCGACCAGAAGCCCCGTGCCCGGGGCCTCCGATGCAAGATGGCGGGTCGGAATCCCTTGCATCACGCCACGTCGAATTGCAGGGGGCGGACCTGGCCAAAGAGTCCGGTCTTGCGCAACAGGTCCAGCGCGGCATGGGGGACAGGCTCGTCGACATAGAGGAGCGCGATCGCATCGCCGTTCTTCTCGGATCGGCCCAATGTGAAATTGGCGATGTTGACGCCGTTCGAACCAAGCGTGGTGCCGAGGGTTCCGATGATCCCCGGGACGTCCTCGTTGGTCGTGTATACCATGTGTGCACCGATCTCCGCGTCGATGTTGATGCCCTTGATCTGGATGAACCTGGGCTTGCCGTCGCTGAACACCGTTCCCGCGATTGACCGCTCCCGCCGATCGGTGACGATCGTAAGCTTGATGTAGGCATCGAAGACGCCTGACTTGGCCTGGGTCGTCGTCGAGCACTTGATGCCCCGGTCCTTCGCAATGACCGGCGCCGAAACCATGTTCACGTCCTCGTTGGACGCCTTCAGGATTCCGGCCATGGCGGCCGCGTTCAGGGCATCCGTGTTCATGATGGCCACTTCCCCGTCAAACAGCAGGTTGATGGCCCGGATCGGCTCGTCGGTAAGCTGCCCCGCGAAGGTGCCGAGATGGTCTGCGAGTTTCACCCAGGGACCCATGATCCTGGCTTCCTCGGCGGTGATCGAGGGCATGTTGATCGCGTTGGTCACGGCACCCGTCAGCAGGAAATCCGACATCTGCTCGGCCACCTGGATGGCCACGTTTTCCTGCGCCTCCGTCGTGGAGGCGCCAAGATGCGGCGTCACCACGACGTTCGGCAGGTTGAAGAGCGGAGAATCGGTCGCAGGTTCCTGGGCAAACACGTCAAACGCCGCACCAGCCACATGTCCCGATTCGAGCGCCTCGGCCAGCGCCGCCTCGTCGACCAGGCCGCCGCGCGCGCAGTTGATCACGCGTGCACCGGGTTTCATCCGCCTGATTGCGTCCGCGGAAAGAATGTTTCGCGTCCTGTCGGTCAGCGGCACGTGAAGCGTGATGAAGTCGGACCGGGCCAGCAACTCGTCCAGATCGACCTTCTCGACTCCAAGCTTCTCGGCACGCTCCTCGGCAAGGAACGGATCATGTGCAATGACTTTCATCCGCAGCCCGCATGCGCGCGCAATGACGATTGAGCCAATGTTGCCGGCACCGATCACGCCAAGCGTCTTGGCAGTCAACTCCACCCCGAGGAAGCGCGATTTCTCCCACTTTCCGGCGTGGGTTGAGACGCTCGCCGCCGGGATCTGACGGGCAACCGCGAACATCAAGGCAATTGCATGCTCGGCAGTGGTTATTGAATTGCCGAACGGCGTGTTCATCACGATCACGCCCTGCTTCGACGCGGCGGGGATCTCAACATTGTCGACGCCAATTCCTGCGCGACCCACAACCTTGAGCCTGGACGCCGCATCGAGGAGTTTCGCGGTCACCTTTGTCGCTGACCGGATGGCCAGCCCGTCGTATTCGCCTATGGCTTCAAGCAGTCGATCCTTGTTCCTGCCCAGCTCCGGTTCGAACGTGACATCCAGGCCCCTGTTCCTGAATGTCCGGACCGCCGCCTCGGAAAGTCTGTCGCTCACCAGCACCCTTGGTGTCATTGCCGCCTGTTCCTCTCTCGTCTCCGCATGCAATGCGATTGCCGGACCGGCGCGTTGCCATGGCCCGCAACCGGCACGAATTCCCGGCCTCAGGCCCGCCCGGCGGGCATGCCCGACTCCTGGATTTCGGCCTTGAAGGCCCAGTCCAGCCACGGGCACAGCGCCTTCAAGTCATCTTGTTCGACGGTTCCGCCGCACCAGATCCTGAGGCCCGGAGGGGCATCACGGTAAGATCCGATGTCATAGGCGACGTTTTGCGCTTCAAGGCGCCGCGCGACCGCCTTGGCAAAGGCCGCGCCATCCCGGATCCGGTCGTCATCGAACCTGAGACACACGCTCGTGTTCGACCACGTGCCAGGATCTGCGGCAAGGTTCTCGATCCAGGCGCGCGTGGCGCAAAACTCGTGAATCACGCCTGCATTGGCATCGGCCCTCTGGATCAGGCCCTTCAGACCGCCCACGCTGACCGCCCAGTCGAGCGCCTTGAGATAGTCCTCGACGGCCAGCATCGACGGCGTGTTGATGGTTGCGCCCTCGAAGACGCCCCGGATTAGCTTGCCGCCCCTGGTCAGGCGGAAGATCTTGGGGAGCGGCCACGGCGGCGTCCACGATTCGAGACGCTCCACGGCTCGCGGTCCAAGCGCAAGCATTCCGTGCGCGGCTTCCCCTCCCAGCACCTTCTGCCAGGAGAAGGTCGCTGCATCCAGCCGGTCCCACGGCAGATCCTGCGCAAAGGCGGCACTCGTCGCATCGCAGATTGTCAGGCCTTCGCGCGTCGCCGGGATCTCGAAGCTGTCCGGAACCCGCACGCCCGACGTGGTTCCATTCCACGCAAAGACCACGTCAGCGTCCCAGTTGACGTCTTCCAGATCGACGATCCTGCCGTAGTCCGCCGTCTTCACCCTTGCGTCCAGTTTCAGCTGGCTCACGACGTCTGTCGCCCATCCCGCGCCAAAGCTCTCCCAGGCAAGGACCTCGACGGGACGGGCGCCCAAGAGGTTCCACATCGCCATTTCCACCGCGCCGGTGTCCGAAGCGGGTACAATGCCCACGAGGTGATCGGAGGGAATCCCGAGGATGTCCCTGGTTCGCCCGATCGCGTCCCTCAGCTTGGCCTTGCCGATTGCAGCCCTGTGCGACCTGCCCAAGGCGGCGTTGCTCAGCTGTTCAAGGGAAAACGAGGGAGGCTTGGCGCAGGGTCCCGACGAAAAACGCGGATTGCCCGGCCGCGCAGCCGGTTTGTCCAGTTCCATTTCCAATACCCTTCCAGATATGCGCCCCTCGTTGGGGAGGAGTGTCCCGAGCCCGCGAATAAGGGCGCACGGACCCTTTCGCAAGGCACAAATTGCCGCTAGAGCCACTGCAACGGAAACGACGCTACACGGCGTGCCAACCCATGCCCGTCATTTCGCTGATCGCGCCTCGCGGACACCTGGACCCAGCCCTGGTCTCGTCGCTTCAGGGCGCGTTTGGCGCGACCGGGGACGCCGTGTGGCTTGCTCCGGACGAGGCCGCGGAGTTTCCGGTTGCCGCACGGCCCGGCAATCTCGACGAGGTCCGGGAAGGCATCGCCGATCAGGCGGTTGACCTGAACTTCATCGATGACGGCGAACGCAGGAAGTCCCTTCTGATCGCCGACATGGACATGACCATGATCGGCCAGGAATGCATCGACGAACTTGCCGCCGAGGCCGGTGTCGGCGAGGAGGTGGCTTGCATCACCGTCCGGGCCATGAACGGCGAGCTTGACTTCGCCGAGGCGGTTGCCGAACGGGTTGGCTTGATGAAGGGCCTGTCGGTCCGTGCCATCGAGCATGTCCTCGAGACTCGCATCACCCTCGCCCCGGGCGGCAGGACGCTGGTGCGGACAATGAAGGCGCATGGCGCCCGCACGGCCCTGGTCTCCGGCGGATTTGTCCAGTTCGCCACGCGCGTCAGCGAACTGCTCGGTTTCGATGTCGTGCATGCGAATGCGCTTCTCATCGAGAACGGATGCCTCACCGGGGACGTGAAGCGCCCCGTTCTCGGCCAGGACGCCAAGGTGGAGGTGCTGAACAGGCTGTCGCCCGATGCGTCCCGCGCGATCGCGGTCGGGGACGGAGCAAACGATCTTGGCATGATCACGCGTGCGGGCATGGGGGTCGCCATGCATGCCAAGCCGGTCGTCGCAAGCGTTGCGCCGCTGCGGATCGATCACTCGGACCTCACCGCCTGCCTCTTTCTCCAAGGCTATTCGATCGAGGAGTTTTCCTGACCGGTCCGCGTCGAGGGCATTGCAGACGCGGTTGACGGGCGCCCGGAGACGGCTTGTCCCCTATGCGAGGTAGCGGGCCAGCGCGCCATGCGGATTCGCGAACAGGTCGCCTGTATCCTCCGCAGCTCGAACGAGCCCGTCTTCCACGAATATCGTCTGCCGGGCCACGCGCCTGGCGTCTTCCGGATCATGGGTCACCATCAGAACGGTCTTGTCCGCGAGCAGCGACTTGACGAGTGTCAGCATCTCCAGCCGCAACGCCGGTCCAAGGGCGGAAAACGCCTCGTCCATCAACACGAGGGGACGGTCCGTCAGAAAGGCGCGTGCCAACGCCACGCGGCTCTGCTGGCCGCCTGAAAGCTCTCCTGGCATGCGAGCGCCCATTCCGCCGAGGCCAACCGCCGCAAGCGCTTCAGCGGCACGTCTTTTTGCGGCTGGCCGAGGCCGGGCACGAGGCGATGCGCCAAGTGCGACATTGGTGGCCGCATCAAGATGCGGAAAGAGATTGTTGTCCTGGAAAAGGACCGCCACCGGCCTTTCGCCGGGCGCCAGTTTCGTCACATCGGTTCCGTTCCAGTACACCCGCCCCTCGTCCGGCAACTCGAATCCGGCGATCAGCGACATCAGCGTGGACTTGCCGCCCCCGGAAGGGCCGATGACCGCGACGATGCCCGGCCCCTTGACCGACCCTTCCGCGTGCAGCGCGAAATCCTTGCGCCTGTAGGCGATCCGCTCAAGCGTCAGCACGTCGCGCACCCCTGTCCAGCATCCAGAACACCCCGAAACTCAGCGCAAGGAGCAAGACGGCGGCCCCGCCGGCCTCTTCCATCCGATACGCTCCCATGAGCCGATAGACCTGCAACGGCAGCGTCGCCGTGTCGGGATCGGCAAAGAGCGCGATCACGCCAAGATCCCCCATTGACAGCGCGGCCGCCAGCCCGGCGGAGAACCCGAGCGGCCGCCTGAGACGTGGCAGGACGACGAGCCAAAGGCGCGCCCATCCCTGCAGGTCCAGCGAATCCGCCAGGCGACCGTATTCCGACTCGATGGCCCGGCAAGCCGGCACGAGCGAGCGAAGCGCGAAGGGCAGCGTCACGAACGCATTCACAAGCGCCGTGACGGGCAACGCGAGGGCTTCGGGATTGGCGACGGGGTGAATGAGCACAAAGAGCCCGGTGCCAAGAACGAGGGGCGACGCCGCCAACGCCGTCAGGCCCGCCGTTTCGATCCAGCCGCCCTGGCTCTTCAGGCGCGTGGCCGCCAGCGCCATCACGACGGAAAGCGCAACCACAATGACGGTCGACGCACCGGCCACGCAAAGCGAACGAATGGCCGACACCCAGACGGCCTGCGGAAGGCCAATGACTTCAGGAAGGCCGCGGACCAAGGCGGACGCGATCGGCACAAGGAGAAACAAGGCCGCGAACAGGATCAGGACTCCGTCAAGCAGCCTAAGGGCCGGCGTGCGCCCGTCCCAGCGCATCAGGGGGCGATCAAGCCCGGGCGCAAATCCCGGATGTCTCAGGACACGATATGCCAGCAGAGCCAGGAACACCGTGATTGCCAGCTGGATGAGCGAAAGGAACGCGGCACGATCAAGGTCGAACTCGAACCGAAGCGCCTGATAGATCGCCAGCTCCACCGTGGTCGCGCGTGGTCCGCCGCCAAGCGTGAGGGCAACCGCAAAGCTCATGGTGCAGATCACGAAGATCACCAGCGCGGTACCCGGCATCACTTGCCGCAGCATCGGCCATTCGAGATGCCGGTTAACGGCGCTCGCATCCATGCCGAGGCTCGCCGCCAGACGAAAGCGCTCGGACGGGATTTCCTGCCAGCCCTGCAGGATGAGCCGCGTTGCCAGCGGAAGGTTGAAGAAGACATGCGCCAGGAGGACGCCATGGAGCCCGTAGATCGAGATCTGCGGCAGCCCCAGCATTCCTAGCCCGGCATTGACAAGCCCGCCCCGTCCGAAGACGGCCAGAAGCCCGAAGATGGCAACGATCACCGGCAGCAGAAAGGGCGCGCCGAGGAGCGTGACGAGAGCGCCGCGACCCGGGAACCGTCGGCGCGCCAGCGCGCGGGCCACCGGCACGGCGAGCGCCACGCTGAAGGTCGCCGACAGGAAGGCCTGCCACAGCGTGAACCGGATTGCAGCCCAGTCCGCCTGGGTCAGGCCGTTGCCCGGCTCCGCGACACGGATGATCGCGACGGTCGCAAGCAGGATCAGCACGGGAATCGCCGCGGCAGCGGCGATCCCGATGGCGCCTGTGGCACCTAGCGGCTGAGCGCGTTCAGCCATTCATCCAGCGCGGGGCCACGGGCGGCACGCGCCTCCGCCGCCGACAGGAGCAATGGCTTCGCGGGCTGGATCAGCGTCTCGAACCCGTCCGGCAGACCGCCGTCCGGAATGGCGGCGGGGTACATCCAGTTCGTTGTCGGAATGACTGCCTGGAACGCGTCGGTAAGCATGAACGCCAGGAAACGGTCGGCCAGTTCGGGTTGATCGGTCGACGCCAGCTTGCCGGCCACCTCGACCTGCATGTAGTGGCCCTCCGCGAACGGGGCGGCGGCCTTGCTCGCATCCCCTTCCGCAATCAGGTGATAGGCGGGCGAGGTCGTGTAGGACAGGACCATGTCGGCCTCGCCTTCCAGGAACATGCCGTAGGCCTCGGACCAGCCCGGCGTGACGGTCACGACATTGTCGGCAAGCGCACTCCAGATTTCCATCGCGCGATCCCCGTAGGCAGCCTTGACCCACAGGAGGAGCCCGAGTCCAGGCGTGGACGAGCGCGGATCCTGTATGACGATGGACACGTCGCTGTCGGCAAGTTCCTCGAAACTTTGCGGAACGCGCTCAAGACTGGTGTCATGCACGAACGCGAAGTAGCCCCAGTCATACGGCAGGAAGGTCCGGTCCTCCCAGGCGACCGGCACGTCCAGGCCAGCGACGGTGCCGCCATGAGGTGCAAAGAGCCCGGTGGCCGCTGCCTCGGCCGTCAGGTTGGTATCGATGCCGAGCACGATGTCGACCTCGCTCCGTTTGCCTTCCAGCTTGACGCGCGCCAGAAGCGCCGCGCCATCGCCTGCGGCGACAAAGTTGAGATCACACTTGCACGTCTCCTCGAAGGCGGCCTCGACGGCAGGGCCCGGGCCCCAGTCCGACACGAAGCTGTCATAGGTGATGACGGTGAGTTCTGGCAGGTCCCCGGCCGTGGCAGCGCCAGCTGCCAGGACAAGCCCTGCACCAAGGCATGGTATTCGCATCTCTCACTCCTTGTTTCAGGACGGGGGAAAGGATGAGGATGCTCGACCTTCCCTCCGCCGGCGTTATCCGGTTCAGGTTCAACGGGTTCGCGGAATTGCATCTCAGCCTTGGAAGGCACCCCGAGGTACCGTGTTCATAGCGGTCTCTCGTGCTCGCGGCAACCCGAGGATTGCGGTCAACGCCGCAGGGGCCTGCGTGACGTCACTCAACATGTTGTTCGAAGCAAAATGCCAAATCTCCTCGGACTGATCGCTGTCATCCGAGACGTGGAACGGCACCTTGAATCAAGCCACGGCCCGTCACCCCAAGGGGTGGCTCTCTCTACCATGGTGAAACTGGGCTGCCTTCGTGAAATTTGGCAGGTATCGGGCGGATCAGGCCAGGTCCGGACACGCGATACGGGCCATGGCGGCCAGCTCGTGCCCGATCGGGGCGTCAGGCCCCCGCGTTTGCACAGGGGCGAAGACATCCAACCTGCACAGGAGCGGTAGATTTCGAATTGATATTCCCTTGAGTGACAACTGTAGTTGTCATATGGTGGACGTGATTCGGAGCCGCGCATTCGACAAGTGGCTGTCCGGTGTGCGTGATCGTCGCGCAATGACCCGGATTGGCGCACGCCCTGATCGCCTCGCCTTGGGGCACTTCGGCGATGCCGAGCCTGTCGGAGGCGGCGTTACGGAGCTTTGGGTCGACTACGGGCCAGGCTATCGGGTGTCTTGCCTGCAGCGAGGCGGGAAACGTGTCGTTCTGCCTTGTGGCGGCGACAAGTCTTCCCAGGCCAGGGACATCGCGCGGGCCAAGACGCTCGCCAAGGATCGGAAGGATGGAGGGATGGAGAAAGTGACGCATCCTCCCCATGACGCTGCCGACCACCTGCAGGGCGCAGAGAACATCGCAGCCTATCTTGAAGCCGTGATGGAAGAGGGCGGCGATGACGCGGCCTATGTCGCCCACGCCCTTGGAACAGTCGCACGGGCACGGAACATGACGGCACTTGCCCAGGAGGTCGGGATGAGCCGCGTCGGCCTGAACAAGGCGCTGTCGGCAGGAGGCAACCCGACGCTTGCCACGGTATTGAAGGTTGCCAAGGCTCTTGATCTGAAGGTCTCGTTCGAGCCGGCTGCAGCCAGGGGAACCGGCGGAGCATGACCGAAGAGTTGACGATCTTTGACCCCGCGAACCACCTGGACTCGGACCAGGCCATTGCCGACTTCATGCGCGCCGCACTGGAAACCAACGATCCGGACTACGTGGCCCATGCCCTGGGTGTCGTTGCCCGTGCAAAGGGCATGACGGAGATCGCCCGCCGTACCTGGCTTTCGCGGGAGCAACTTTGTCGCTCGTTCAGCAGCGACGGGCATGCGGCTGACTGATGGTGGGTCGCGAGTAAGATTCACCGACTCTCAAAATCGCGGGAACTGGATGTGACATTCGCCCTGTCCGAAGAGATCGCCGCCTGGGACGGCAAGTCCGCTGCCGCACTGCACTCGACCTATGAGCGCCACCGCGCCGAAGAGGGTTTCGTCGCGACGATCCTGGGCCATATCGCAGATGTCGAATTGCAACGGGCGGCAACATGGCTGCTGAAGAAGCATCTCGAGACCGGCAATTCCCTGAGCCCCTCCGGTTGCCGCGCCGTGTTCGGCGCGCTGTCCGTTCAGGACCATTGGGAAAGCAAGTTGCACATTCTCCAATGCCTTCCCTACCTGGAATTCCCCGAAGACGAGAGCGCCGGGATCGAGAGGTTTCTGCAAGCCTGTCTCGAGAGCGACAACAAGTTCGTGAGGGCGTGGGCCTACAGCGGGTTCAACGAATTGTCGCTGCGCTTTCCGCGATACCGGGACAGAGTGGACGGAATGCTTGCCTTGGCCAGCGTATCGGAAGCGGCGTCGGTTCGGGCAAGGATTCGCAACATCCAGAAACGGCGCTGAGATGCCGACTGCCGGTCGCCCTGCGCGGGCATCCGATATCCGAGGCCGCGCTCTCCGAGGATGCGGCGATCATGGTGAAGAACACCAGGCCCGTCGGGCCGAAGGGACAGCAAGAAGCCAGGGCCGGGCCTTGCCTGGCGCAAGGCAAGGCCAGCCTTGAAGAAGAGGAACGGGTTGACGTACCGAAAGTTTGGTCATTTAATACGTATACGTAGCAATGAGCGGTCCCCATGGCATCACGAAATCCTGGGCAGGGGCGCAAGACCTCCATCGGCGTGATCGGGTACGGGTTCATCGGGCAACATCTCGTGCGGCGCATCCAGGCCCATGCCGACCAGATGGAGCTGGCCTTCGTGCATGCGCGGCGGCGTGAACAGGCGGCCGACATCTCCGAAGACGTCTTCCTGAGCCACCTGTCGCAGGTCGAGACACGCGGTGCGGATGTCATCGTGGAGGCGGCGCATCCCCTGTTCACGGCGGATTTCGGCACGCGGTTCCTGCGGCATTCGGACTACCTGCCCCTGTCGACGAGCGCATTGACCGACGAGGGTCTTTGCGACCGGCTTCTTGAGACCGCCCGACGCAACGGCACGCGGCTGCTGCTTGCCGCCGGCGCGCTGATCGGCGGCGAGGAACTGGTCAAGCGGAGCGACCGATGGGATCGGGTGCGAATCACCTTTCGCAAGAATCCGGTGAACATCGATTTCTCGGGCGTCGACTTCGAAGCCAGCGACGTGACCAGCGCGCGCACCGTCTTTGACGGTCCCGTCAGGGAAATCGCCGCACGCTATCCTCGCAACGTGAACACCATGGTCACGGCGGCGCTCCTGTCGACGGGCGTCAATGCATGCGAAGGCGTGCTTGTGGCCGATCCATCGCTTGATTGCGCGGTTGCCGAGGTCGAGGCCTGGAGCAGCGACGGCGGCTATTTCCGCACCGAGAAGCGGCAGCCCGCCACAGGCGTGTCCGGGACGGAAATGATCGACTCAGCCTGGCACTCGCTCCGGCAGGCGGGCGGGCTGTCAACAGGCGCATTCGAACTGGTCTGAACGACCACAACCAGCAGCAGGAGACATGACGATGAAAATGCAATTCCTCTACACAGCGGCCTTGGCCACGGCGCTTTTCGGCTCGGCGGTGCACGCGCAGGACAAGACGGTGGCACTGGCAAATCTCGGGCCACACCCGGCGCTGAACGCGGTGGTAGGCGGGTTCAAGAAAGGCATGGCCGACGGCGGCTATGCCGAAGGCGGCGACGTGGCCTACGAGTACCAGGACGCCAGCTTTGACGCCGCCGTCGTGGCGCAGATGATCGCGACGCTGGAGGCCTCTGGCCCGGACCTGTTTCTCACGGTCACCACGCCGATCAGCCAGGCGGCGCTCCGGGTCGTGCAGGACAAGTCCATTCCCATCGTCTTCGCCCCGGTCACCGACCCGGTGGACGCGGGTCTCGTGCCGAGCTGGGCCGGTGGCAGCGACCGGTTCACCGGCGCGTCGAACCTGCAATCCATGGAAACGGTGTTCGCCTTCGCAAGGGACCTGCTGGGCGATGCGGACACGGTCGGGATACTGTTCAATCCCGGCGATGCCAATGACGTGGTCAATGTCCGCTATGCCGAGCGTGCCGCAGCCGAGATGGGCATCGAGCTCGTCACCGTCAGCGTCGAGGCCACCGCCGACATTCCGGTGCGCGTCGATGCGCTGAAGGACACGGACGTCATCTACCTGATCCCCTCCAGCATGTTGCAGCCCGCCCTGCCCGCAGTTGCCGCCGCGGCGCGCCGGAACGGGGTGCCGGTGATCAACGCCTCGCCTGTCGGGGTCGAGGACGGGCAAATCCTCGCATCCATGTCCGTCTCGTGGTTCGAGGTGGGCCGTCAGGCGGGACTGCGGGCAGCGCGCATCCTGGATGGCGAGCCGGTCAGCGCGGTCGATGTCTATCGCCCAAGCCCGGAGGATCACTCCGCCACGGTCAGCGCCAAATACATGGAGGAATTCGGCATGACGCTGCCAGAGGCGCTTGCGGACTGCGGCTGCGTAAGGTGACGGATGCGCACGGGCAGGCTGGAGTTCATGTCTCCGGCCTGCGCAAGACCTTCTTCCCCGGCACCGTGCAGGAGAAAGCGGCGCTGAACGGCGTCGACCTGGATCTGGCCGCCGGGGAATTCGCCATCGTGATCGGCAGCAACGGCTCCGGGAAGAGCACGACGCTGAACGCGATCTCCGGCGAGTTGCAGCTTGATGCGGGCAAGGTCGTCGTGGCGGGTCAGGACATGAGCCGCCTGCCCGCCCACAAGCGCGCGCGCTTCATGGCTCGCGTGTTCCAGGACCCGATGCAGGGCACCGCCGCTTCGCTCACCATCGAGGAAAACCTCGCCATCGCGGCCCGGCGCGGAACCGTGCGCGGCTTCCGGATGGGCCTGAAGCGCACCGAGCGGGACGGCTTCCGCGCCGCATTGGAGGTGCTGGGGCTGGGTCTGGAAGACCGGCTGTCGGATCGGGTGGCGCTTCTGTCCGGCGGGCAAAGGCAATCCCTGACGCTGATCATGGCGACGTTGAAGGCACCGTCGCTCCTGCTGCTGGATGAACATACCGCCGCCCTCGATCCGCGCGCCGCCGAACTGGTGCTTGACGCGACCCTTCAGGCGGTCAAGGGCAGAAGCATCACCACGCTGATGATCACCCACAACATGGACCAGGCCATAACCCATGGCGACCGGCTGATCATGATGCATGACGGCCGCGTGATCCTGAACCTGGGCCGCGCGGAAAAGGCGAGCCTGACCGCCGCCGATCTCGTGGCACGCTTTCACGATGTGGTCAGCGATCGCATGTTGCTGAACTGAGGCTTGGCAAGATGGAGTTCCTGCACACCTACTTCAACCTGATCCCGGTCAGCCTGGCGCAGGGCGCGGTTTACGCCTTCGTGGCGCTCGGCGTGATGATCCCGTTTCGCCTGCTGAGCCTGCCGGACCTGACTGCCGAGGGCAGCTTTCCCCTGGGCGGTGCCGTCGCCGCCGCGATGCTGGCCGGCGGCTCCGGCATCGCCTCCGCGATCCTCGCGGCCCTTCTGGCCGGGGCCCTGGCGGGATGCCTCACGGCGCTGATCCACCTCGCCTTCAAGGTCACGTCGCTGCTCGCCGGGATCATCGTGCTGACGATGCTCTTTTCGATCAACATCCGGGTGATGGGCAAGCCGAACACGGCGTTGTTCAGCCATGACACGCTGTTCACGGCGTTCCTTGGTGCGGATGGCGGCGCGCCGCTGACGCAATTCGCCCTGCTTGCGGTCCTGCTCCTCATTGTGTGCGGCGCGCTCCACTGGTTCCTGCTGACCGAGCTCGGGCTGGGCCTGCGTGCGGTAGGCTCCAACCAGATGATGGCGCGCGCGCACGGGCTCTCCACCCGGGCCTTCGTCATCGCCGGGCTGGGGCTTGCGGGCTGCCTCGCAGCCCTCGGCGGCGCGACGATGTCGCAGTACCAAAGCTATGCCGACGTCAACATGGGCGTGGGCGTGCTGGTGATCGGCCTTGCGGGCACCATCCTGGGCGAGGCGATCCTTGGCCGTGACACCCTGCTGCGCCAGATCGCGGCGCCGGTCGTGGGATCGCTCTTCTACTTCCAGTTCGTCGCAATGGCGCTGAGCCTCGGCTTCAAGCCGTCGGACCTCAAGCTTCTCACGGGACTCTTCGTGCTCGCCGCGCTCGGCGCGCCGATTCTCAAGGCGCGCCTTGACAGGCGTGCAGGAAGTCCCAGGCCATGACCGACAACGATGGCGCCCGCACCATCCAGGGGCATCCGGCGGACAGGCGCCGCCGGATGCCAGGGGTGCTGCCCGTCCCCGAGACCTGCAAGCAGCGAGGCATCCCGTGACACTCCCGCTTAAGGACCGCTTCGCTCTTCCCGAAGGCGTCATCTACCTGGACGGCAATTCCCTGGGACCGCTGCCGCGTGGCGTCGATGACCGTGTGTCACGGATGATCACGGACGAATGGGGCGCGCACCTGATCAAGGGCTGGAACGTCGACGACTGGATGGCGCAGCCGATCCGCGTCGGCAACCGGATTTCCCGCATCGTGGGTGCGGCGGACGACAGCATTGCGCTCGGCGACACGCTGTCGATCAAGGTCTACCAGGCGCTCGCCGCGGCGCTCGACATGCGGCCCGACCGCAGGGTGATCCTGAGTGACAGCGGAAACTTCCCTTCCGATCTCTACATGGCCGAAGGCCTGATCGGTCTCCTGGGCGACAGCTACGAGCTTCGCATCGTTGCGCCCGACGCGGTCGAAGACGCGATGACTCCGGATGTTGCCGTCGCGATGCTCACCCAGGTCGACTACCGCACGGGCCGCATGCACGACATGGACGCGATCACGCAGGCAGCGCATGCGGCGGGCGCAGTCATGCTCTGGGACCTCGCGCACAGCGCTGGCGCCGTGCCGGTCGATCTCGCAGGCGCAGGTTGCGAGTTCGCTGTCGGCTGCACCTACAAGTACCTGAACGGCGGCCCGGGCGCTCCGGCGTTCATCTACGTCCGGCCCGACCTGATCGACGTCGCGCGCCCGGCGCTCAGCGGCTGGCTCGGGCACGATGCTCCCTTTGCCTTCGAGCGATCCTACCGACCCGCCACGGGGATCGAGCGAATGCGTGTGGGCACGCCGCCGGTCATGGGGCTCGCCGCGCTTGAATGCGCGCTCGAGGTCTGGGTCGACGTCGAAATGAACGACATCCGCGCCGCCAGCCTGCATCTCTCGGAGACCTTCATCGCCGAGGTCGAAACTCGCTGCCCCGAACTCCGCCTCGTCAGCCCGCGCAACGGCAGCGAACGCGGCAGCCAGGTCTCGTTCGCGCATGAACACGGATATGCCGTAATGCAGGCGCTCATCGCGCGCGACGTGATCGGCGACTTTCGGGCACCCGACACCATGCGTTTCGGCTTCGCCCCGCTCTATCTCGATGAAGACGACGTGCACCGCGCCGTCGCGATCCTTGCCGACGTGCTGGGCGGTCGCCTTTGGGACAGGCCCGTGTTCAGGAAGACGACGAGGGTGACCTGACAGGTGCCTCCAGGACGGGGGCATGCTCCCGAAGCATGGCGTCGGCCTCAGCCGAACAGCATCCGGTAGTTTCGCGACTGCGGCACCCTCAGGTCGTCAAGGACCGAGAAATGATGATGCTGTCCGGACACGCGGCTGGAGATCTCCACCCCTTCCCGCGACCAGGCAGCGGTCAGGCGCTCGGCCTGGCGGATGAACTCCTTCGGTTCGCCGCCGCCGACCAGCGCGGTGACGCGCGCCGACTTTGACGGCTTTCGCAAGGCCGGGCTCCCCTGAAGGGCCTCTGCCTCGTCAAGGTTCAGGACGTCGTTCATCTTCGCAATCAGGAGCGGGCGCAGGTCGTGCAGGCCGCTGACAGACAGGACATGGGCAATCTTGCGGCGCAGCGATTCGCATAGGGGCGAATCATCACACGGCATGCGCGTAACAAGATGCCCCCCGGGCGGAATGGCCGACCAGGAAGACCGGACCGCGAACGCGCAGGGCGGCGGTCTCGATCGCGCGCGCAACCTGACGGGTCATCTCCCGGATCCGCGCATCTGGCGCGAGCGCATGGCTTGGCAGCGCCATGGAGTAGCCGTCGGCGCGCGCCCCTTCGGCAAAGTGGGTCCAGAAGTCCTTTGAAAGACGCATCCAGAATCCCCCAACCGCTACGGTGCTTGGAACACCCGCGCGGATCAAATACCAAGCGATTGAACGCGAGGCGTACGCGATTGGTCCTGAAACTTGGTTGAGGTGGCATTGGCATGTGCAAGAGCGATCTAGATCCAGCCTCCGGGACGACGGAACCCTACGACCTGCTCGACACCTTGTCGCACTTGCTGCGGCGGTCGCATTTCCATGCCGAGAAGCTGTTTGCCCAATCTCTCGGCCATCATGGCATCACGTCACGGCAACTGGCCCTTCTGGTTGCAGTTTCGCAGAACCCGGATGTCTCGCAAAGGCGCGCGGGCGAGTTGATAGCGCTAGACATGAACACCGTGAGCGATTTGCTGCGCCGCATGGAAGAGAAGCAATTGGTGGAACGCCGCAACTCTCCCGACGACGGCCGGTCCGTGACCATTCGCATCAGCGAAAAGGGGAATGCAATGCTGGAGGCGGTCCACCTGGACAACTTGAAGTATCAGAGACAATTGACTGCACGTCTGAGCGACCGTGAAGGTGCCCAATTGAAAGCGCTGCTGCGCACTCTGCTGGATCTTGAAAGTGACCGCGTTGCGCCAGACAAGGCCCGGAACCAGAAACATCGACCTGCCTGACTTTCATCAGGCACGCTCACCTCTCATCGCCCTTCCGTCCGTGTCCGTCGTCTTCGCGACTCTCCTCCGGCAACAGATCGATGGGCCTGACCCGGCGCGAGAAGTTCGCCGCCTTCCCCTGAACATGGAGAGCGGGTAATAGGTTGGCAGCACGGAGCCGCACCATGAGCGTCAACACCTACGGACATCTCTTCCGGGTCACGACCTGGGGTGAAAGCCATGGGCCTGCACTTGGCGCGACGGTCGACGGCTGCCCGCCCGGCATCCCGCTTGCGCCCGCGGGAATACAGGTCTGGCTCGACAGGCGCAGGCCCGGCCGGAACCGCTACACCTCGCAGCGACGCGAATCGGACGAAGTCGAGATCCTGTCCGGCACGTTCGAGGGCAAGACCACCGGCACGCCGATCCAGCTCATGATCCGGAATGCCGACCAGCGGTCAAGGGACTACAGCGACATCGCCGAAAAGTTCCGCCCCGGCCACGCGGACATCACCTATTGGCAGAAATACGGCATCCGGGACTACCGGGGAGGCGGTCGTTCATCCGCCCGCGAGACGGCCGCGCGCGTCGCTGCTGGCGGCGTGGCACGCGCTGCGCTCGAACGGCTCGTTCCCGGCCTTCGGATCAACGGCTACATGGTCGCGATGGGTGACAGGGAAATTGACCGCGATCGCTTCGATTGGGCGGAAATCGATCGCAACCCTTTCTGGACGCCTGACGCGACGTCGGCCAGGGACTGGGGACCCTATCTCGATGGCCTTCGCAAGTCCGGTTCCTCGATCGGCGCGATCATCGAAGTGACGGTTCGGGGATGTCCGCCGGGGCTCGGGGCGCCGGTCTACGGCAAGCTCGACGCGGACCTTGCGGCAGCGATGATGAGCATAAACGCCGTCAAGGGCGTGGAAATCGGCGAAGGCATGGCGGCCGCACGGCTCGCCGGCGCGGAAAACGCGGACGAGATCTCGATGGGAACGGACGGTCCGGAATTCGATTCGAACCATGCCGGCGGCATTCTCGGCGGGATCTCGACCGGCCAGGACATCGTGGTCCGGTTCGCGGTCAAGCCGACGTCGTCGATCCTGACGCCTCGAAAGACCATAACGAAGTCCGGCGGTGCCACCGAGATCGTGACCAAGGGCCGGCACGACCCCTGCGTCGGAATCCGCGCGGTGCCCGTGGCCGAAGCCATGGCGGCCACCGTCATCCTCGATCATTTCCTCCTTGACCGAGCGCAGACGGGCGGCGTGCGCGGACGGATCGGCTGACGGCAGGAATGTCGCGGGCCGCAGGCCCAGGTCCTGCAGGCGGTCTCGGCCCTCCCGCGGAACCGTCATTGCATGCGCCGTTTCCGAAAGCCCGAAACAAGCTGCCGTCAGAGCAATTCCCGGACGGTCTTGAACGAACGCCTGTGATGCGGGGTCACCCCGAGATCCGCGAGCGCCTCGCGGTGCGCCTTCGTAGGGTATCCGGCGTTTCTTTCCCAGCCGTAGCCAGGATATTCCCGCGCCAGGTCCTCCATGATCCGGTCTCGGGTCACCTTGGCCATGATTGACGCCGCCGCGATCGAAAGGCTCCAGGCATCGCCCTTCACTAGCGCCGTCGCTTCGCAGCCAAGGCAGCCGGGCACCACCTTGCCGTCAACCAGCACGTGGCACGGCGTGCCGCGCAGGCCCGCCACGGCCCGCTCCATGGCGAGGAGCGATGCACGAAGAATGTTCAACCTGTCGATTTCCTCGACCGAGGCATGCGCCACGGAAACTTTCGCGCTGGCCTTGATCTCCTCAAGGAGCCGGACGCGGGCCTTCGGCGCGAGCTTCTTCGAATCATTGATCCCCGAAGGCAGGGCACTGGCGTCAAGCACGACGGCAGCGGCCGTCACGGGTCCCGCCAAGGGACCCCGCCCCGCCTCGTCCACGCCGGCGACTTCCCGGGCCCCGCTTGCAAGGAGCGTCCTTTCCACCGAGTAGTCCGGCATGCCCGGCAAAATTTCGGCGGCGGACAGGACGACCGGATTTGACGGGACGTGCCCCTCGGAGCCTTCAATCCTCGTTGATGTCATGGTCGAAGTGCTTGACCTGCCCTTTCCGAATTCCCATCAGGCGGCGCACAAGCACCCACGCGACGAGCGAAGCGACGGCGAATGCCAGGGCAAGAGCTGGCGCGGAGCCAGCCAGTCCGGGGATGCCGGCCAGCAACGCGAGTCCAACCAGGGCCGCACCGATCGCGAAGCCGAGAAACACCTGGGCGGGCACCAGGACTTCAAGGATTGCAAGGACCAGCGCACCGATCATCCAGACCCACCAGATCGACCAGAACGTCATTACGTCTTCCCCTTCAGCATCTTGAAGGCATCGCCGAAGGCCTCGACCGCGTTGGCGGGCAAGACGATCGTGTTCGAACCTTCGCGACCGCCGAGAGCGTTCAGCGCCTCGACCTGCTTGAGCGCGACCTGGTAGCGGGCGGCCTCAAGCCCGTTGTCCTGGATCGCCTTTGCGACAACGCCGGTTGCGTATGCTTCCGCGTCGGCCAGGACGCGACGTGCCTTGGCCGCCTGTTCGGCCGCGTAGAGTTCGGCATCAGCCGCCAGTTCCACCGCACGCTTCTCGCCTTCCGCGAGCGTCACCTGGGCGCGTCGCTCCCGTTCGGCGTTCAGCTGCTGCAGCATTGCGTCGCGGGTGGCCTGGTCAAGATCCACATCCAGGATTTCGGCACGGGTCACTTCGATCCCCCAGGCCTCCACGGCGTCTTCCACGCTTTCCTTGATGGTGGAGATCAGGGCAGCGCGGTTAGCCTGCACCTCGTCCAGCTCCATCCTGCCGATTTCGGCGCGAACGATGCCCGCAACGGTCGTCGCTATCGCGCCATCCACGTCACGAATGCGGTACACCGTCCGCTCGGGCGCGATGATCCGGTAGAAGACGCTGGTTTCAACCTGCACCAGCACGTTGTCTGCCGTGATCGCGTCCTGGCTGGCGTTGGGAAGCTGTCGTTCGAGGATCGAGATCCTGTGCCTGATCTTGTCAAGAAAGGGCACGATCAAGTTGATGCCCGGACCCAGGACCGTGCGAAGGCGCCCGAAGCGCTCGACCACATGCTTCTCCGACTGGGGCACGATTCGGATGCCCAGATAGACGCAAAGCAGTATGAACACCGCCAGCAAGAGCACCGTTGCGGCACCGCCGGACAGGGAGATGGTTTCAAGGATGTCCATTTTCGTTCCCGTTGTTTCGCCGCGTTTCCACGAAGCTATGCAGTTTGGTTCCCGGCGTCCAACGACATGGGAAGGTGGACGAAAGAAGCCCTGCACATCCCTTGGGCGTATCAGGTCCTTCCGGTTCCCGGACGCTTCGCGAGAAATCCGGGCACAGCCATGCCGCTACTACGGATCATTCCGTGACAAAAGAACTTTCGCCCTGGATCGGCAATCGGTGCCGAAATGGTCCTGTCGCTGGTTGCCGCAACTCGATATCTTCCGAACATGCCTGCGCTCTGCCGCGATTGCCTGACAAGGTTCGAGTCCGGCCCACGCTGCCCGGATTGCGGCCGGCCACGGATCATCGAGCATCCCGAACTCTTCGAATTGTCGATCGCGCACATGGATTGCGACGCGTTCTATGCCAGCGTGGAGAAGCGGGAAAACCCGGATCTGGAAGACAAGCCCGTCATCATCGGCGGCGGCAGGCGGGGCGTGGTGTCGACGGCCTGCTATATCGCGCGCATCCGGGGCGTTCGTTCAGCGATGCCGATGTTCCAGGCGCTCAAGCTGTGCCCGGACGCCGTGGTGCTGAAAGGGCGAATGGCAGTCTATGTCGACGTCAGCCGCAAGATACGCGCAATGATGGAAGACCTGACGCCGGCGGTCGAGCCCCTGTCGCTGGATGAGGCGTTCATGGACCTGACCGGAACGGAGCGATTGCACGGCGAACCCCCGGCAGTCCTGCTCGCCGGACTTGTGAAACACATGGAGGACGAGCTTGGCGTCTCCGGCTCGATCGGCCTCAGCCACAACAAGTTCCTGGCCAAGGTGGCATCCGACCGGGACAAGCCCCGGGGGTTTTCCGTGATCGGTCGCGCAGAAACGGCCAGCTTCCTGGGCGAGCAGCGGGTAAGTCTCATCTGGGGGGTCGGCCAGCAAGCGCAGGCATCCCTGGCAAAGGCCGGGATACGGACGTTTTCCGATCTGCGCCGCTGGGACAGGCGGGACCTGAATGCGCGCTTCGGAAGCTTCGGCAACCGCCTTTACCACCTTGCGCGCGGGGAGGACCACAGGCCCGTTTCGTCGCGGACGCCGGTCAAGTCGATTTCGAACGAAACCACTTTCGGGGAAGACACCAAGGATTCCGGAATTCTTGACGGCCACATATGGCGTCTCGCCGAAAAGGTGTCGGACCGGGCAAAGGCCAAGGATCTGGCAGGGCGCACGGTCACGCTGAAGCTGAAGCGCGCCAATCACCGGTTGCTGACGCGCCAGTCCGGCCTTTCGGAACCCACGCAAATTGCGGACCGGATCTATCGAACCGCACGGACGCTCTTCGACCAGGTCGGCGACGAAGGACCGTATCGGTTGCTCGGCGTCGGCCTTTCCCATCTCGAGACCGCTGCGGACGCGGACGCGGGAGGCGATCTCCTGGATCCGGGATCACGCAACCGGGCCGCGGCCGAACGCGCAACCGACAGGATACGCAAGAGGTTCGGGCCAGACGCGATCATGAAGGGACGGTCACTGCGCTGAATTCCGGCAGACGGGCATCGGGCCCGGCATGCAGCCGGGGGCCGGCAACGGTCTCGCCGGGCGAAGCGGCATCCGGACCCGGCGCACGATGCAGCGCGCGCGTGCGGCCAAGTGTCTCAATCGGTCAAGGGTGCTGGCCGGAGTCGCGGCCGAACCGACGTCCATCCAGACCATCCGCGCCGAACAGCCCGTTCATGCCCCTGCCAGTTCGCGATCTCCCGGCTCAAGGTCACGGGGCCGAGATGTCCGCCAAGCCTGGCCCGATAGATCAGCATGCCCTCGGCAACACGCATCACGTAGTTCCGCGTTTCATTGTAGGGAATGTGCTCGATCCAGTCGACCATGTCGCTCCGCCTGGGATCGCCCAACGAGGCAATCCAGCGGTCCGCGCGGCCCGGCCCGGCGTTGTACGCCGCCGCAACCAGCACGACATTGCCGTCGTACCTTTCCAGAAGCTCGTCCAGGTAAGCCGTGCCCAGCCGTGTGTTGTAGTACGTGTCCGAGAGCATCCGGCTGCTGCTGTAGGGCATGTCCAGGTATGCGGCGACCTCCCTGGCGGTTTCGGGCATCAGTTGCATTATGCCCAACGCGCCCACGCGGCTTTGGACGGCGGGATCGAATTCGCTTTCCTGCCTCGTGATGGCCAGCACGAGTTCCCTCGGAATCGGGAAATTGGAGACGCCCATCCGCGCAACCGGAAAGTAGTACCTTGGCAGCACGATTCCCCGCCTGGCGGCCTGCTTGGCAATGGCCACCGAGAGATGCGGCTCGTTCACCGCAAGCACGTATTCCCCGAGGCTGCCGAGTTCGCCGCGTGGCAGGGTCTCGGCCATGTGGCTGACGAACTGTTCAGCTTGGTCACGCTCACCCGATGCAATGAAGAATCGTGCGGCCGCGAAAACCGAACTCTGCGGCAACGTGGTGCCCGTCCATGCCGGAAACGCCTCCTCGCCTCTCAGTGCCGAGTCGAGCGGAATGCCCGCCCTTTCGGCCGCAAGCAGGCCGTAGAAGCTCGTCTGATGCCGGGCGCCGAGGGCATAGGCGCGCCTCGCGCCCGCCAGGTCTCCCTGCAATTCGCGCGCGCGCCCCTCCCAATAGCCCGCCCTGCCGAGGGAGATGGGCCTTTCCACCGCATTCCGGAAGCGCTTGAAATGATGCAGCGCGACCTGTCCGTCGTTCATGTAGGCCAGCGCCAGGTACCCGGAAAGCCACTCCAGATCAGCATAGCTCGATCCCTCTTGAAGCCCGTGCCGGGACGCAAGCCGATATGCCAGCTCGGCGTTGCCGTCGCGCATGAATCGACGTGCCAGCGACCTCCGCCAGCCCGCCCAGCGAGAAGGTTGTCCCAGCCCGTCTTCGCCCGCCTCGAAAAAGAGCGCCGCCGCCTCGACGTTGTCGCCGTTTCGCGCCCGCCACTGCATCATCTCGAAAGCCAGGCCAGGATGATCGCGATGGCTTCCAGGCACATTTCCGATCAGGACCTCGACGCCCGACCCGGTCCCGCGCCGTGCCAGCCGCGCCTTCGCGAGGGCCACCCAGCCGTTGCCGACAAGCGGGTACATGCGCTCGGCGTTCTGCCTCGCGCCACGCCAAAGCAGCATGTCGAGCCGGGCTTCGTGATGCGATCTGAGCGCGTTTCCGAATTCCCGGAGAAGCGCGTCATGATCCTCCTCTTCGATGAGCATCGTCCGCCAGACGCGCACCGCCTCCGATTCGGCCCTGTCGTGCAAGCCCCTCGAGCGGTAGGCGGCGATCAGGGCGCGTGCACCCGCACCCGTTTGAGGCGGCTGCCTGGAGAAAAATTCGATGACCTCCCGCGGACGGCTTCCAACGGGCACGTTGGCCTCGGACTTGCGCCGCAGAAGCTTCAGCCCGGGCCAGTCCGCGCGACGGGCAAGGAACGCCCGAACTGAAACGAAGTCACCTTCGCCCGCCCGAAACCACCGCCATTCGATGATGTCGCGTGCGACCGGTCCCGCGCGCCGCGCTTCGGCGTGGGCCGAACTCCAGTCGCCTGCATTCATGGCTTCGACCGCACGCTTGTAGCTTGCAATCTCGGCACTTGTCTGGGCAAGTCCGGCCGTTGTCCATCCGCTCAGGAGAATTGCCGCAATCAGGGCCTTGAACATGAACTCAATCCGCTCTTTCGTGCCCCCCGGCACGGGCATGAAAGCACGTTAGGACAGTCTTGGCAATTCCCCGGGTGGACTATAGGTTGTGCGGGTCACGCAGCAATCACGTCGCGGCACGGCGGAGGCATGTCATGATCCAAGGATCGATCCCGGCACTCGTGACCCCGTTCAAGGATGGGGCGCTGGACATCGCAGCGCTCAGATCGCTGGTCGAGTGGCAGATCGAGAGCGGCTCCGCCGGCCTGGTCGCCGTCGGCACGACGGGCGAAAGCCCGACGCTTTCGCATGAAGAGCACGAGACGGTGGTCGAGGAGGTCGTGAATGCCGCGAACGGCCGGGTTCCGGTGATTGCCGGGACGGGTTCGAACAACACGGCAGAGGGCATCCGCCTCACGCAGCATGCCGCAAGGGTTGGCGCTGATGCGGCACTTGTCGTGACGCCCTATTACAACAAGCCGTCGCAGGAAGGCCTCTACCAGCATTTCAAGGAGATGCATGATTCTGCCGAGTTGCCGATCCTGATCTACAACATTCCCGGCCGCTCGGCCGTCGACATGTCCGTGGAGACCATGGCGAGGCTGTCAAGTCTTCCGCGCATAGTCGGCGTCAAGGACGCCACCGGCGACCTGTCTCGCGTGCCGAAGCAGCGCATGGCCAGCGGCAAGGATTTCATCCAGATCTCAGGCGAGGATGCGACCGCACTCGGATTCAATGCGCACGGAGGCACGGGATGCATCAGCGTGACGGCGAACGTGGCGCCCGCGCTCTGCGCAGGGATGCAGGCGGCCACGCTTGCAGGCGACTACGGGACGGCGCTTGACATCACCGACCGACTCATGCCGCTGCACGTTTCGATCTTCATGGAGCCCGGGCTGGCGGGAGCGAAATACGGGCTCTCGTTGCTGGGCCGATGCAGCGAGGAGGTTCGCCTGCCGCTCGTGACACCCAGCGAACCGACCAGGAACTCGATTCGCGAAGCCATGGTCCGGGCCGGCATCCTGAACTAGCCCGATCTCGTCCCGCGGCGTTGCAATCTCTTGACTGCGCGCGACTGCGTGACACCGCCAGTTGCCGCGATTGTGCCACGCAGGTCCGCAGCGCTGTCGTGACCGTCCGCTCGCAGTTCCAGCGGCAGCGGTGGCCCGGCTCGCGATCAGGGCATTGGCGATCCTGGACAGCCGGGTCGCAAGGAATGCAGGATTTGAAGCGGAATCCACGCGAGGGCGGGCGCGCGCTCCAGGCACCATGCGGCAAGAAAGCCGAAAGTCGTCAACGCGGCGGAAATTCGGCCTCGGACTTTCTGCTAGCATAAGTTCAAAAACGGATGCAGTGTTTGCATTTGGCTTTGATTCGGTGTGGCGGCCAAGCCGCCAGTGAGGATCGGCAACACATGGGAGGAAAACATGTTGCACAGAAGTCTCGCAAACCTGGCTGCTGCAGGTGCATTGGCAGCCGGCCTCATGACGGCGGGCGCCGGGTTTGCCCAGGATGTCATCAAGGTGGGCGCGATCGCCCCCAAGACCGGTCCGCTCGCAGGCGGCGCGGTCGTCACGCAATGGCCGAACATTCGCTTGTGGGTTGAGCAGGTCAATGCCCGCGGCGGGCTGAATGTCGGTGGCACGAAAATGTCCATCGAGTTGATCGAGTACGACGACAAGACCAATCCGGGCGAACACATCAAGCTGGCTCAACGCCTTGCGGAGCAGGACAAGGTGGATTTCGTTGTCGCGCCTTACGGCACCGGGTTCAACATTGCCGCCGCGCCGATCTACGGTCGCTACGGCTATCCCATGGTCGCGGTCTCGGCCATCACCGACAAGATGGAGGAGCTTACGGCGCGGTACCCAAACCTCTTCTTCACGCTTGGCACGACGACGGCCTTCGTCGAAGGCGTGAGGGACATCCTGGTGGAACAGCGCGAAGCGGGTGCCATCGGAAACGAAGTCGCAATGGTCAACGTTGCCGATGCCTTCGGGATCGAACTGGCGGACCGCGCGCGCGAGCTCTTCGGCGAGGCGGGATTTGAGCTTGTCTATGACAAGTCGTACCCCCTTGGCACACCGGACCTGAGCCCGGTGATGAAGGGTGCCAAGGCCTCCGGCGCGAAGGCGTTCGTGGCTTGGTCCTATCCGCCGGACAGCTTTGGCCTGGCTGAACAGGCCATTGTCGAAGACCTCGATGTGGCCGTCTACTATTCGGCGGTTGCCACCAGCTTCCCGTCTTTCAGCGGCGCCTTTGGCAACAAGATCAACAACGTGCTTGGCGCCGGCGGCACCAACGTGGATGACCCGGCCATCGCGGAGTACCGCAATGCCCACATGGAAGTCACCGGAAAGGTTGCGGACTACTGGGCGTCTGCCAACACCTACGCGGCGCTGCAAATCCTGGAACAGGCGATTGTCGGGGCCGGCACGCTCGACCGGGACGCGGTGACCCAATACATCAAGGACAACAGCTTCGACACGGTGATGGGCACGCTCAGCTTCAAGAACAACTTCTCCAACACCTTCTGGTCCGTGGGCCAGTGGCAGGACGGAGTGTTCCGCGGAGTCAAGGGCTCAAACGTCGAAGGTGCGGTGCCGGTGCGCCTGAAAGACGGCTGGGCCGAGTAATCCCCGATACGGCCGTCCGGCGCGGCTGCGCCGGGCCGCCGCGGGGGGGCGCCCCCCGGGCGGGCCAGACGGGGCGCGGGGGGGGGCGGGGCGGCCGTAATCCCGGCGGGCCCGTTTAAGCCCGTATCGGCCGGTCGGGGGGGTAGGCGCCGGGCGGCCGCTTGCGGAAGCCGACGATGCTGGACATCCTGGTCTCTGGCCTCTTGCTGTCAGGCACCTACGCCCTGGTCGCAATGGGCCTGAACTTGCAGTACGGCGTGGCCCGGATCATGAATCTCGCGAATGGCGAGGTGCTGGTGCTGGGCGCGTTGGCGGCGTTCTGGCTCTATACGACCGCGCTGGTCAGCCCGCTCTTGACGGTGATCCTCGTGATTCCCGTGAGCTTCGTCGGCAACTGGCTGGTCTATCGCTTCCTGCTGACACCACTCGTGCGCCGGGCCAGGTCGCAAGGTGCGCTGGAAGTGGATTCCATCCTCGCAACCTTTGGAATGTCGTTCATCATCATCGGCCTGATGATCTCGGTTGAGGGCGGGTTCTTTGCCTACAACTATCTCAGCGAACCTGTCTCGATCATGGGCTCGACAACTTCGCTGAACCGGGTGCTGGCCTTCGCAATTGCCGTCGTGATCGGGGCTGCCCTTTACCTTTGGCTCAACCTGAGCCGGCCCGGCGTTGCAGTGCGGGCCGTTTCGGTTTCGGCCGAGGCTTCCGGACTGGTCGGCATCAACGTCCCGCGCGTTTCGGCACTTGCCTTCGCGCTAGGCGGAGCGATCACCGCCGTGGGCGGGGCACTGATCTCGACGTTCATCACCCTTGATGCCTCCATCGGCGTGGTCTTCACCATGAAGGCGCTGATCATCGTGATCATGGGCGGCGTTGGAGACATCCGCGGAGCCATCGTGGCTGCCGTCATCCTTGGCGTCGTGGAAACGGCGGTCGCCAGCCTCGTCGACCCGGGGCTTACGCTCGCGGCCGCATACCTGATCTTCGTCCTGATCCTCCTCTTCCGACCGCAGGGCCTGTTCGGAAGGCGCGTGGCGTGAAGTCCGCCAGTTGGACAGAGCTCCTGTGCGCAGCCATTCTCGTGGCGCTTGCAGCACTGTTTCCGCTGGGGGCGAACGGCTACTGGCTGTCCATCGGCGTGACGGCCATGATGTATGTGGCGCTGGCCACGTCCTGGGCGCTGTTTTCCGGTCCGACGCATTACATCTCGCTCGCCACCGGCGCATTCTTCGGCGTGGGTGGATACATCGTCGGCACGGGGATGAGCGACTATGCCCAGTCCTTCTGGCTCATGGCCGCGGTCTCTCCGATTGTCGGGGCGATCCTCGCAGCGCTGATCGGCTTCGCCACCCTGCGCCTGTCGGGGGTCTACTTCGTGATCTTCACTCTCGGCCTGGCGGAGATGATCCGCAACGTCGTCAGCTGGGTGCAGAACAACTTCCTGGGCAGCCGCGGGCTCTACGTGCTGACAGACCTGCGTGACCACCACATCTTCTGGATGCTGCTGGCCGTCGCCGCAGTGGTCTACCTGCTCGGCTGGTGGGTCAGCCGATCCCGAATCGGCTTTGCGCTTCGCATCATCGGCGGCGACGAAACCGTCGCGCGCCACGTGGGCATCAACACCGCGACGGCAAAGGTCATCCTCTTCACCACCACGGGCTTCTTCGCGGCCCTCGTCGGCGCCCTGATCGCGCCGAGATGGAGCTACATCGAACCGAACCAGGTCTTTTCCCCCCAGTTGAGCTTCCTCGTCGTCATCATGGCGCTCCTGGGCGGGTCCGGCAGGCTCTGGGGGCCGCTGGTCGGCGTGATCCCCTTCACGATCATCTGGGAATGGGTCGCGGTCCAGTTCCCCAACCAGTCGACGCTCTTCCTCGGCGTCTGCTTCCTGCTGATCGTCTACGTCCTGCCCAACGGCGTCGTCGGGCGGATCGGAGAGTTGCACGCTCGGATCAGGGGGCGGACGTGAGGCAGTCGGGTGCAGTCCTGTCCGTGAAGGGCGTGACCAAGCGCTTCGGCGGGCTGGTCGCCGTGTCCAACATGTCCTTCGACGTGGCGGAGCATCAGATGGTGGGGGTCATCGGCCCCAACGGTTCCGGCAAGACCACGGTCCTGAACATGATTTCGGGTGCGTTGAAGCCGACCGAGGGCCGAATCTCGATGCGAGGCCGCAACATCTCCGACCTGCCTGCGCAAAAGATCGCGCGTGAAGGCGTTGGCCGGACATTCCAGCTGGTGCGACTCCTGCCGGGCCTGACCGTGCTGGAAAACGTGATCGCGGGCGCCGTCTACGGCCACCGCCGTCGATGGGGCCGAGAGGCGGAGGATTTCGCCCATGGCCTTCTCGACCGCGTGGGCATGGACGCGATGAGCCATGTGCCGATTTCGTCACTCACCTACATCGACCAGAAGCGGGTGGAACTCGCCCGCACGCTCGCCGGGGAACCACAGGTGCTGCTGCTTGACGAATGGCTTGCAGGGTTGAACCCGACCGAGCTGGAAACCGGAATCGAATTGATCCACGCCTTGCGTGAAGAGGGCCGCACCGTCGTGGTGGTCGAACACGTGATGGACGCGATCCGCTCGCTCTGCGACCGCTGCGTCGTGATGTCGTCGGGCACCAAGATTGCCGAAGGCAGCCCCGATGAAGTGCTCAGCGACCGGGACGTCATCCGCGCCTACCTGGGGGACGACGATGCTTGAGGTGAAGGACCTTTCCGCCGCCTACGGCCAGCACCCGTCTTTGAACGAAGTGTCGCTTGCGATTGCACCGGGCGAGATTGTGGCGATCCTCGGTGCAAACGGTGCCGGCAAGTCAACGCTCCTGCGCGCGATAGCCGGGATCTGCGAGGGCAAGGTTTCTGGCGAAGTCCGGCTGGGGGCCGACGCGCTGACCGGGCTGAGCCCGGACGAAATCGTCGAGAAAGGCGTTGTTCTCGTGCCCGAGGGGCGCGGGATCTTCGGCGATCTGTCCGTGAAGGAAAACCTCCTGCTGGGGGCCTATCCTGCCCGCGCCCGGGACAGCGAACGGGAGAACCTTGACCGCGTGCTCGACCTTTTCCCGACGCTGCAGGAACGCCAGGGCCAGGTCGCAAGAACAATGTCGGGCGGCGAGCAGCAGATGCTGGCGATCGGGCGCGCGATGATGTCGGCACCGGAAATCCTGATGCTCGACGAGCCATCGCTCGGCCTGTCGCCCCTGCTTTGCAAGGAGCTGTTCCAGAACCTCGCCCAGGTAAAGTCGCTCGGCATCGGGGTGCTGCTTGTCGAACAGAACGCCAAGCAGAGCCTGGCAATCGCGGATCGAGGATACCTGTTGGAGAACACGCGGATCGTCCATGAGGACACGGCGGCCCGGCTCGCTCGCGACCCGGCGGTCCAAAAGGCGTATCTCGGTGCCGGCGGGCAAAAGGTGCCGACGTCGGCAACCCCCGCCCCTGAACCTGCACCAATGCCAGGAAAGCCGGCCATTGCCGCTCGCCCGCAGCCACAGCGCAGCGCCGACCAGCAGGCCGGACTGTCGATCACCGACCTGGTGGCGAAGGCCGCGCGCCAATCTGCGAACGCACCCGGCAAGACTCCTGCTGACGTGAGCGCCGCCGCCGACCGGCTGGCAAGCGATCGGCTGACGGTCGTGACGAAAGACATCGAGGAAGCCGCGAAGGCCGCCCGAACTCGCCCGACGCACGCCGCGAAACCCGCGCCTGCAGGGACGCCGGCGCTCCACCCGCAACGGGCCGCCCGCCCGCCCGTGATAGAGATATACCGACGCCCGCGGGTGGAGGTCTATCGCCGCCGCCCATCAGGCGAATTTGAGAGGGAATGACATGCTCGACCAGGCAAATGCCGCCCCAGACATCAAGGGCCTCTACATCAACGGCCAGTGGCAACAGACCGCCGGGCAGTTCGACGACCTCAACCCCTCGGACGGAAGCGTCTGGGCACGCGTGCCAGACGCCGGCGTGGCAGAGACCCGCGCCGCGATAGCGGCCGCTCATGCAGCCTTTCACGATTGGTCGAACCGGCCGTTTCAGGAGCGCGCGCACCTGCTGTCGAGAATTGCCGACGTCTGGGAAGCGCGTGTTCCCGATTTTGTGGCGGCAGTTCAGCACGAAGGTGGCGGTCACCACGGCAAGGGATTGTTCGAAGCAGGCCACGTGGCCGAGACCTTCCGCGCGGCGGGCGCGCTCTGTTACGCCGCGGTCGGGGAGGTTCTGCCCTCTCACCACGGAAAGGTGTCCACCGCCATGAAGGTGCCCATGGGCGTGATCGGCGTCATCAGCCCGTGGAACGTGCCAGGCATCCTGACGTCGCGCGGGATTGCCTTTGCGCTTGGCGCAGGCAACACCACCGTGCTGAAACCGTCCGAGGAAACACCCTATGCGGGCGGGCTGATCTTTGCCGAGGTGCTGGAGGAAGCAGGCGTGCCACCGGGCGTCTTCAACGTCATCACCGCGTCTCGCGACAGCACGCCTGCAGTCGGGGACGAGCTGATCGACAACCCGGCGGTGAAGGGGATTTCCTTCACCGGCTCAACCGCGGTCGGTCGCATGATCGCGGCCAAGTGCGGGGCGCATCTCAAGAAATGCTGCATCGAGCTCGGCGGCAAGGACAGCCTGATCGTGCTCGAAGACGCGGACATGGAGCGGGCGACCTCGTCGGCAAGCTTTGGATCGTTCATGCACCAGGGCCAGATCTGCATGAGCGTCGAAAAGGTGCTCGTCCAGGAAGGCGTCTACGCCGAATTCCTCCAGAAATTCGTCGCTCGCGGCGCCAGGCTGAAGACCGGCAACGTGGCCGACAAGTCCGTCACGATCGGCCCGCTGATCAACGACCGCCAGGTCGACCGCGTTGCCGCGCAGATCAAGGACGCCGTGGCGAAGGGCGCAAGGGTGGCGCTGGGCGGCACGGTGAACGGACGGTTCGTGGAGCCGACGATCCTGACGGACGTGACGCCGCAAATGGACGTGTGGAACGAGGAGACATTCGGACCGCTCGCCGTCGTCGTGCCGTTCCGCACGGACGCGGAGGCGATCGCCATGTCAAACGACACGGAATACGGGCTGTCGGCCGGGATCATCTCGCGGAACGAGGATCGGGCCATGGCAATCGCCCGACAGCTTGAAACCGGCATGGCGCATGTCAACTGTTCGTCCATCAACGATGAATGCCACGCGCCCTTTGGCGGCACCAAGGCCAGCGGCGTCGGCCGCCACGGGGGCAGGTGGGCGATGGAGACGTTCATGGAGACCCGCTGGATCACGCTCGACAAGGGGGGCCGGCCGTATCCGCCGGCGTTTTAGGCCATGAGAGACCTCGTCAAGGGCAAGCGCATCGTCGTCACCGGCTCCTCGTCAGGCATCGGCTGGGAAACCGCGCGCATCCTGTCCGAACAGGGGGCTGAGGTTCTGGGCGTGGACCTCAACAAGAACTTCGACCACGTGGAGGAGTTCTACCGCGCCGACCTGTCGGACGAGGCGACGATCGACGCGCTGGTGGACGTGCTGCCCGACGGGATCGACGGCCTGGTGAACAACGCGGGCCTGCCGCCGACGAAAGACGCAGACCTGTTGCTGAAGGTGAACTTGATCGGGCTGAAGCACCTGACCTACGGCCTGATCCCGAAACTCGGCGACGGCGCCAGCATCGTGAATGTCGCTTCGCTGGCCGGGTTCGGCTGGCCGCAGGCGGTCGATGCGATCAAGGCGTCCGACACGCTGGGCTTCCACAACGTGGACGACTTCATCGAACGATGGAAAGTTTCGAGCGAGGGCGGGCGGAGCTATTTCTTTTCCAAGGAGGCGCTGGTCGTCTGGACGATGCAGAACCGCTGGACCTGGCGCGACCGAGGAATCCGCATGAACGCGGTCAGCCCCGGCCCGGTGGACACGCCGATCCTGAAAGACTTTCTGCGCACGCTTGGGGCCCGGGCCGAAGAGGATCGCAAGGTCATGGATCGCCCCGGCACCACCGAAGACATCGCCCCGGTCATCATGTTCCTGCTGTCGGACATGACGACCTGGATCAGGGGCACGAACATCCCCGCGGACGGGGGCATGTCGTCCAACATCCTGTGCGGCATGCACGGTCTATAGAGGAGAAGGGAAGATGGGCACGTTAGGCTGGATCATTCTCGTAGTCGTCGTTCTCGGGGTCGTCATCGCGTTGGCGGCCTGGTGGTACAAGCGTGCCACGAACGAGGTCGCGCTCTTGCGCACCGGCATCGGCGGTCGGCGCGTGGTGATCGACGGCGGCGTGCTGGCGATCCCCTATTTCCACGAAATCAGCAAGGTGAACATGCAGACGCTCCGGCTGGACGTGGACCGACGCGGGGAATCCTCGCTCATCACGCAGGACCGGCTGCGCGTGGATGTCGGGGCGGAGTTCTACGTCTCGGTCATGCCGGATGCGGAGGCGATCACGCGCGCGGCGCAGACGCTTGGCAAGCGGACGTTCCAGCGCGACGAGCTGCGCAGCCTGATCGACGGAATGCTGGTCGACGCGCTGCGGTCGGTTGCGGCGCGCATGACGATGGATGAACTGCACGAAAACCGCGCGCAGTTCGTGGCGGACGTGCTCGACATGCTGAAAGCCACGCTCTCGCGCTACGGTCTTCAGCTCGACAGCGTATCGCTGACCGGGCTCGACCAGACGCCGTTCTCGGCGCTCGACGAAAACAATGCCTTCAACGCCGTTGGGATGCGCAAGCTGGCGGAAGTGATCGCCATGTCGAAGAAGGAGCGGGCGGAAATTGATGCGGACAGCGAGGTGTCCGTGCGCCGCGCCGCCATGGAGGCTGCGCGCAAGCGCCTGGAGATCGATCTTGAGGAACGCCGGGCCGAGATCGCCCAGCAGCAGGAGATCGAAACGCTCGCTGCCGCCCAGATTGCCGAAGTCGCCAGACGCAAGGCCGACAGCGAGCGGGCGGCGACAGAGGCCAGGATCGAGATGGAGCGCGGCATTCAGGCCGCGGAGGTGGAGCGCGAACAGGCATTGGCCATCGCGGAGCAGGACCGCCAGATCGCGATAGCCGCCAAGAGCCAGGAAGAAAGCCGCGCGCAGATGGATGCGGACACCGCCCGGGCAGAGGCCGTGAGGGCTGCAGAGGCGGTGGAAACCGTCCGCGCCTTGGCAGATGCCGAACGCCGCGCGGAACTTGCTCGCGTCGCGGCCGAGGCAGAGGCAAAGAGTGCAGCGGCAACGGCAGCCATTGAGGCGGAGAGCGACAAGGCCACTGCCAAGGACAGGGCTGCCGCCCGGCGCGAGGCGGCTGAGGCCGAGAAGGCCGTCAAGCTTGCGGAGGCGGAGGCTGATCGTGCGCGGATCGAGGCGGAAAACGCCCGCACCGACGCGCTCGTCGCCATGGAGCTGGAAAAGGCGCGGCTCGAAGCCATGCCAAAGATCGTTGGCGAAATGGTCAAACCGGCCGAGAGGATCAACTCGATCAATGTCAATCACGTGACAGGCCTGGGCAGCCAGGGCGGCGATGGCGCTTCACGAACACCCGTGGCCTCGGCCATGGACGCCATCATGGACATGGCGGTCCAGTTGCCGCTTCTGAAGAAGGTTGGCGATCAGATGGGCGTATCCTTCGACGAGGCCGCCGGCAACGACGCCAAGAAGGACAAGTGAGGCTGCCGCCAGGCAAGGAATGGGCGGGCAGCGTCCTTGGGTGACGCCTCGATGGAGCTCGCGTGGGGGCCAGCCCAGTTCTGGCCCGCCAGCGGCCTGGTGCTCCTGGGCCGGGAGCCTGCCACGGGTCGGATGGAGAGGCAGTTGCCGAGAAGCCTGGCCGGGAAGCCGTCGCTTTCAGGCAACGAAACGAATGGCGCGACAATCTGGATGAGGGTCTTGATTCGGGCATTCCTTCGACGTCGATGCCCGTGACCTCTCAGCCCGCGAGCAAGGAGCCGTCCTTGCAGCCCATCACGCCGGGAGCGACGAGAACCCCCCAGCTCAGGACGTCGATGAAGCGCCGCGCGATCATGGCTTGACCCCACACTGTGCCGTGCGCATATATTCGCGCATCGCGCGTGAACGCAACAGCCGGAAGATCATCAAGCGGCTGAAGCGCGACGGTTGGGTCCTTCTCCGCACGAACGGCTCGCACCACGTGTTCGGGAAGGGCGCTCGACGCGTAAGCATCACCCACCCGAGGAAGGACCTTCCAATCGGAATGGTCCTGGAAATCGAGGAGGCGGCCGGTTGGAAAGGCAGGTAGCGGATGCGGAGGGAAACACGGCAGCCGCGGCCTGCAGTCGCGCTTGCAAGACCGCCACAGAGAGGAAAGAGACGATGACGCATTTCATTGGAGTCGTGGAAAAGGACCCCGGCAGTGCCTACGGCATCTGGTTCCCGGACATTCCAGGTTGTTTTTCGGCGGCGGACGACGAGGAGGACCTCTTTCCGAACGCCTGTCAGGCAATCATTCTTCACCTTGAGGGAGAGGAGATTCCCGAACCGAGGAAAATCGCGGAAATTCGGCGCCTTGAAAATGTGCGCCGGGCGCACGCTCGTGGCGCATACCTCATGTCGGTGCCGTTCCTGCGCACCGGGGGACGCAAGGGGCGCCTCAACGTCACCGGCGACGAGGAAATGATAAGCGCGATTGCCGATGCGGCCCGGCAGCGCGGAATCACTCGCTCGGCATTTCTCATGCAGGCCGCGCGAAAAGAGATCATGAGCGGCGGCACAGAGGGCCCGTAAGGGACGCCCCGATCAGGCCGCCCATGGAGCACAGTGACGCCGCGAGGCATGGCTTGACCCCATTGCGCAGCAGGCGCATGTATTTGTGCATGCCGTTGGAGACCGACAGCCGGATGGTCTTCAAGCGCCTGAAATCCGAAGCCTCGGCTTTCCGTGGTGCAAAGGGATCCCACCACCAGTTCGAGAAGGGCAAGTTGCGGGTGACCGTCGTGCACCCGCGCAAGGACATGTCGATCGGCACGGCCAGAAAGAGGGAACGATGACACGATTTGTGGGTGTGGCGAACAAGCAGCCGGAGACCGCCTGGGGAATCTGGTTTCCGGACGTCCCGGGATGCACGTCCGCAGCGGACAGCTTGGACGATCTCTTTCCGAACGCCTGCTTGGCGCTCGAGTTCCATCTCGAAGGCGCGGACGTTCCGGTTCCGCGCACCGCCGAGGAGATCATGAAGTTCCAGGACGTTCGCGATGACCTTGCCGGTGGCGCGGTCCTGTTGATGGTGCCGCCCCTGCGCGCCGAAAGCCGCAAGGTCAGGATGAACGTGACCGGCAACGCATACCTGGTCGGCGCGATCGACGACGCGGCGCGGCTGCGAGGGAGCACCCGCTCGGCGCTTCTCATGCAGGCCGCTCGCAGGGAGATCATGGGCGGAGGCGCGGCGGCCGTGTAGGCGTCAGCCGCAAGCATCCCGGCGCCTGTCAATCCAGCACACTCGAGTCCGTCTCCTCTTCTCCTTCCGACTTGCTTTCGTCCCAATTCTGGATGGCCCGAAAGGCGATGACAGCACGGGGAAGGAACCAGACACCTTCCCAGAGCCATTGCGTTCCGGGCAGCGGCTGGCGCTTCGAGCGATGGAAGCCGGCCAACCCGCCAGGTGAGCACGGCGAAGTCGGTGACGGTCATCTCCGGCGGCACTCCAAGGCCCTTGAATCCGTGCTGTGCGGCGAGGGCGCGCGGTGCCGTAACGTCTTCCAAGGTGACATGCGGGATGGCCGGGTCGACCGCACTGTCGCAGGTCGGGAAGGACAGGTCCTGAACCCGGAACGCGGCAATCGTGTCAAAGGCGAGGTACACGCGCAGGTCGGCGCCCTCGTCAAGGCGGCGGTCCTCGATGCGGTCGTCCATCATCGAGATCAAGAATCCCCAATTCTGCCTCAGCCGCGCCGCGCGCAATCCGGCGTGACCCTTCCGTGCAGCGCACCGTCTCTCTCCGTCAGATTGCAGGCGATACCAGATCACTTCCGGCTTCGCTGTTTGAGCCGGGTGCCACGAATGGTCTCGACGAGAATTGCCGTGAGCAGGCCGAACAGCAAAAGCCCGTTGGCTGCCGCAATCCCGCCAAGCAGCCGCCATTCCGCGGGCAGCAGGATGTCACCGAATCCGAGCGTCGTGAACGACACAAGCGCGAAGTAGACCGACTCCTCGACGTTCGCGAAGACACCCAGACGATGGAATGCCACGGCCCAGAACATGACCGCGACAGCAATCATGCAGAGCGTCCACAGCAGCGCAAGAACGAGAATCGCGATGAGCCGTGGCCCATGAGTCGGCCCGGTCGACCAGGCTTGCAGGCGAAGCAGCAGGGCCTCCAGCGCCCACCATGACAGTGCGACCACGAGAACGGTCGCGAGAGTCAGCACCGCGCCGAGCGCGAGTTGGACAAGCATGGTCCCGAGCCTTTCCTGAACGGAAGATGCCGTCAACTGGTCAAACGCGGTTGAATCCGGCGCAAGGGCGAATAGCGTCATGAACATGGCAAGGGCACCGAAATTCCATATCGATCTCGCGAGCTTTGCGTCGGATCCCTACCCGGCTCTTGCCAGGATGCGAAAGGAGGCACCGATCGCGCATGTTCCCGAACTGGACGCTGTCCTGTTCACGCGGCGCGACGACATCCATCGCCATGAGAAGCGGGTGGACGTCCTGTCGTCCGACCAGCCAGGCGGCCTGATGACTGTCCTCATGGGGCAGAACATGATGCGCAAGGACGGCGAAGCACACATGCAGGAGCGCCGTGCGCTGTTTCCCACGTTCAGTCCGCGCACCGTCGCCGATCACTGGAAACCGAAATTCGAGGCGGCAGCGACATGCATCCTCGAAGGGATCCGGCCGCGCGGGCGCTGTGATCTTGTCAGAGACTTCGCATTGCCGGTCTCGGCGGAGGCTCTGAAGGCCATCACCGGCCTCGCCTCGATGACCGTCGAGGAAATGGACGGCAGTTCCCAAGGGATGATCGACGGATGCGCCAACTATGCCGGGGACGCCGATGTCGAGGCCCGGTGCCATGCGGCCACGGCCCTGATCGACAGCCACATCGATCGGCAGCTGGACGCCCCTCCCGAAATGTCGGCGCTTGCAGTTCAGCTCGAGGCGGGGCTGCCGATGGAAAGTGTCCGGGCGAACGTGAAACTGGTGATTTCCGGTGGCCAGAACGAGCCGAGAGACGCTATTGCAGGAACCGCCTGGGCACTTCTCGACCATCCGGACCAGCTGGAACTCGTGCGGAGCGGCGCCGCGACCTGGCAGATGGCCTTCTTCGAATACGCGCGCCTGCACAGCCCGATCGGCATGTCGCCACGGCGGGTTGCGCGGCGCGACGAGATCAACGGCATCGTGCTTGAGGCGGAGACGCGGGCGTTCCTGATGTTCTCCTCCGCCGGCAGGGATGAGGCGCATTTCGATCGGGTCGACGCCTTCGACATCATGCGCGACACGTCCGCTGCCATTCCCTTTGGCGCGGGTCCGCATTTCTGCGCGGGTGCGGCCGCGTCGCGTTGCCTGATCTCGGAAGTTGCATTGCCGATGCTCTTTGACTCGCTGCCGGGACTCAGGCTGGCCGGAAATGTCAATTTGGTCGGCTGGGCTTTCCGAGGGCCTGTTGCGGTGCCTGTGGCCTGGGACGCCTGACGCGGATTCTGGACAGGGCCGACCGGACCCACTATCCCGGTCCGGCCATGGCAAAGCCGACGGACAACCCGAACTACAAGGTGATCGCGGAGAACCGTCGCGCGCGCCGTGACTACGCGATCGAGAGCGACATCGAATGCGGCATCATGCTCATGGGATCCGAGGTCAAGTCGCTTCGCACCGGACAGTCGAACATCGCCGAGAGCTACGCTGCGGTCGAGAACGGGGAGCTCTGGCTGGTCAATGCGTATATCGCGCCGTACGAGCAGGCCATGTTCGGCCATGAGGACCGCCGCAGGCGAAAGCTCCTTGTCTCAAGAAAGGAACTGGCGGGTCTCTGGAACGCGAACCGGCGCAAGGGCATGACGCTCGTTCCCCTGGTCATGTACTTCAACCACAAGGGCATCGCGAAGATCAAGCTCGGCCTGGGCCGGGGCAGGAAGCAGCACGACAAACGCGAGACCGAAGCCAAGCGCGACTGGAACCTCCGGAAGCGGAGATTGCTCAAGGAGCACGGTTGATGCAAAAGGGGCAGCCCGTGCAACCGGCCTAGTCGAAGAGGCCCCCAACCTTGCCCAGCAGCCTGAACGCCCGCGCAGTTCTCGTGTCCGCCAGCGCGGCAATTTCCTTGTTGGAAAGATGGTCGCTCATCTCGGAGAACGTCTTGTCGAAGTTGCGCAGAAAGTGCTCCGCGGCATCCCGGAAGATCGAATCCTGTTTCATTCGCCCGCCAACGAGATCCAGGCACTCGCGATCAAGGTCCTTGCCAAGTTCCGCGATCTCGTTTCCGCGCCCGCCCTTGGCGTATTTTCGCCACGTCTCCGGCTGCGTGCGACCCGCGGCCAGGTCATCCATGTACAACGCATCACGGCTGAACAGCGTCAGGATGTCTTCGCTGGCGCGGATCAGGCCGCCAATTGTCTGGTCCCTGAGGCCCCGCCTGTACGCCGCCATCCCCTTCATGTCCTCGGCAGTGTCAGGAAAATTCATGGCCTGAATGAGCTCCGCAACGGTCAGTGGCTTGCCCTCTTCCTGCTCGAGCGTCGCGTGTTCCGGCTCCTGCCGCCGGAAGATCGCGGGCTTCCCCGCTTCCGATCTCGTCATGCCTTCCGCCTCGAGAATCCACGCCAGGGTTGCCTCGAGACGCTCCTGGCCGTCGGCGAGCTCGCCGATCCTTCGCTGGATGCCGGGATCAGCCGTCTCCTCTCGCCTGGCTTGGCTGGCCTGGGCCTCACGCATTGATCTCGCGGCATGAATGAGCCGCTCGATCTGCCCGCGCGAAACGCGCGCGTTCCTCAACGTGAACGCGATGATCCAGATCATTGCCGCCGGCAGCCCCGCGACCACGGCAAGAACGACATGGAGGAGCGGAACCTGAAAGACGCTTGCGAGAGATTCCGCGGACCACAAGAGCACCGCACACAGCACGACCCAGAGGACCGTGGCCAGGATTGCCGTCATGGTCTCAATGCCGAGCCAGGGTTCAGGCAATATGCCTGAATGGCGTTCAGGAACATTTGCGGATTGAATTGGCGCGTCGGGCATCGGCTCAGACGAATTCGATCTTGAGGATTTCGTATCTCTTCTTGCCGCCCGGCGTGTTCACTTCGACGCTGTCGCCCTCGTCCTTGCCAATGAGGGCGCGTGCTAGCGGCGACCTGAGATTGAGGCGTCCGCTTTCGATATCGGCCTCCGGTTCGCCGACGATCTGGTAGGATCTTTCCTCCTCCGTAGCCTCGTCGAACAACATGACCGTGGCCCCGAACTTCACCGAGCCCGAGAGCGAGGCCGGATCGATCACGGCCGCCAGTGACAAGACCGCTTCCAGCTCCTTCACCCTGCCCTCAATGAAGCTTTGCCGCT
The DNA here is from genome assembly GCA_009838075.1 of Boseongicola sp. SB0665_bin_10. Taxonomy (GTDB): domain Bacteria; phylum Pseudomonadota; class Alphaproteobacteria; order Rhodobacterales; family Rhodobacteraceae; genus JAJEFO01. The sequence continues at coordinate 42,860 of VXSG01000044.1, forward strand.
CGCGCGCCGCATGGTATTCCGCGTTTTCGCTCAGGTCGCCGTGCTCACGCGCTTCGGCGATCGCGCGGATGACTTTCGGGCGTTCGACGCTCTTCAGCCGCTTCAATTCGTCGTTCAGCGCGACGTGTCCCGCGCGGGTCAGCGGTATCTTGTCCATGGCGCCCACGTTAGCTTGTTTCGCCAACCCGTTCTAGCAAACCGGTGGCCCCGGGTCGAGCGGATGTCCTCGCAAGGGTTGCGCCCGAGCACCCGATTGACCGCGAGGCGAGGGATCAATAGGCATGGCCATACCAAACCCGGAAAAAGGAAACATGTCCTTGATGGAACGCGAGAGCATGCAATTCGACGTCGTGATCGTGGGGGCCGGGCCGGCCGGCCTGGCCGCCGCAATTCGGCTCAAGCAGCTGGACGAAAGCCTGAATGTCGTCGTCCTGGAAAAGGGCTCCGAAGTCGGCGCCCACATTCTTTCGGGCGCCGTCCTGGATCCAAGCGGACTGACCCGGCTGATTCCGGACTGGAAGGAAAAGGGCGCGCCGATCGGCATCGAGGTGAAAAGGGACAGGTTCTGGCTGCTTGGCGAGGCCGGGAAGATCCGGGTGCCCAATTTCCTGATGCCGCCGCTGATGAGCAACCATGGCAACTACATCGTGTCGATGGGGAACGTGTGCCGCTGGATGGCCGGCGAGGCCGAAGCGCTGGGCGTCGAGATCTTCCCCGGCATGGCGTGCTCCGAACTGGTGATTGGCGATGCCGGCGAGGTCAAGGGCGTCGTCGCCGGCGAGTTCGGGAGGAATCCCGACGGCACGCCGTCAGAAAGTCATGAGCCCGGCATGGAACTGCACGGCAGTTACGTCTTTCTGTCGGAAGGCGTTCGCGGATCGCTGTCCAAGCAGGTGATCGCAAGATACGCGCTGGACGCCGACTCGGACGTGCCCAAGTTCGGACTCGGCATGAAGGAGATCTGGGAGGTGCCTCCCGAGGCGCATGACGAGGGCCTGGTGCTGCACACGCTCGGCTGGCCGCTGGGATTCCGGCAGTCGGGCGGATCCTTCATGTACCACCTCGACAGCAACCAGGTCTACATAGGCTACATCGTCGACCTGAACTACCGGAACCCCCACCTGTTCCCGTACATGGAGTTCCAGCGCTTCAAGCACCATCCCGAAATCGCAAAGGTGCTCAGCGGCGGAAAGCGCGTCGCCTATGGCGCTCGCGCCGTGACCAAGGGAGGCTTTCAGTCAATCCCGCAATCGGCCTTTCCGGGCGGCGCCCTTCTGGGCTGCGCCAGCGGACTGGTGAACCTGCCCCGCATCAAGGGCAACCACAACGCCATGCAGTCTGGCATCGCCGCGGCCGAGGCCGCACATGCCGCCATCACGGCAGGCCGCAGCGGCGACGTGCTGGAGTCCTATGACAAGGAGCTCCGCGCAGGGCCCGTTGGCAGGGACCTGAGGAAAGTGCGGAACGTCGCGCCCCTTAGCGCCAGGTACGGTCCGGTTGGCGGACTTGCCCTTGGTGGCTTCGACATGTGGTTTCAGACCATCTTCGGCGGCTTCAGCCTGTTCGGGACGCTGAAGCACGGCAAGACGGACGCGGATTCGACCGAGGACGCCTCGCGGCATGCGCCCATCGAATACCCCAAGCCCGACGGCGTTCTCAGCTTCGACCGGCTGACCAGCGTGAGCTACTCCTTCACCAACCACGAGGAGAGCCAGCCTGCGCACCTTGTGCTGTCCGACCCTGACGTTCCCGTGCAGGTGAACTGGCCACGATTTGCCGGACCTTCGGCCCGATACTGCCCGGCGGGCGTCTACGAATTCGTGGGCGAGGGAGCGGACCGACGGTTCCAGATCAACTTTCAGAACTGCGTCCATTGCAAGACCTGCGACATCAAGGATCCGAGCCAGAACATCACCTGGACGACGCCTCAGGGCGGCGACGGCCCGAACTATCCGAACATGTAGCGGAAGGGCCTGCGAAACGGTGTGCCCGAATGTCGACGCGCGTGACCAGCCGCAGGACATGCCGGTTTTCCTGCCGTCGATGAGGCACGGGATTGCGAAGGCGTCTGCCGCACCTTAGGTTGCACAACGCGAAATCAGGAATCAGCAATGCGTCTCGCCATCTTGACCCCGTTCCTTTTCCTGTCTGTCGGCACGTGGCATGCAACGGCCGACGTGGTTGCCGATGCAGGAAGCTACCTGGCCGGCCGGTCGGCCTTCAGGGCAAACGACTACGGCGCGGCCGTGGAGCATTTCTCCGAAGCCTTGGCCAGCGACCCGGCCAATCTTGCGCTTCTCGAAAGCACGGGCGCCGCGTTCCTGAGCCTTGGCGATCTCGAGAATGCCGCGCTGGTGCTGGAACGCATTGTCGCTGCCGACGAAAGCAGCCAGGTTGCAAGCCTGGTCCTTGTCGGAAAGGCCGCGCAAGACGAGGATTGGACAGGCCTTCTCGGTGCGCTGGACAATGGTCTCTCGGTCGGGCCGCTGTTTGACAACCTGTCCAGGCCATGGGCCAACTTTGGCGCAGGCCGCATGGCGGAAGCGCTTGAAGCCTTTGACGAGGTGGCGGAGCACGAGAACGAATCCACGCGCATCTTCGGATTCTATCACAAGGCGCTCGCCCTCGCTTCGGCCGGCGACTTCGAGGGGGCGGCGCACATTCTGTCGGGCGACGCCGGCATGGTGCTTCGCCTTCCCCGGCGTGGAGTCGTGGCTTACGCGGAAGTTCTCAGCCAGCTTGAGCGCAACGCCGATGCACTGGACCTGATCGCGAAGAGCCAGAACTCTTCGCTGGGCGATCCCTCCCTGGAAGCCCTGAGTGCCCGTCTCGAAGCGGGCGAGACGATTCCGTTCAACTCCGTTCGCGACGCCAGGGACGGGCTGGCGGAAGTATACCATTCCATCGCCAGCGCCCTGCGCCAGGAGCCGCAAAAGAGCTACACGCTCCTCTTCGCCAGGATGGCCGCGACGCTGCGTCCCGACCACATCGACGCCCTGCTGCTGACGGCGGAACTGCTGGAGCAGCTGGACCAGCACGATCTCGCCACCGAGGTCTATGACATGGTTCCGCGAGACCATCCGGAGTTCCACGCCGCCGAGATGGGACGTGCCGAAGCGCTCCGCCAGTCAGGGCAGGAGGGTGCGGCCATCGAGGTGCTGCAGCAGCTCACCGAGAGTCACGGCCACCTGTTGCAGGTCCACGTCGCGCTCGCGGACCTGCTCCGCGAGCTTGAGAGGTACGAGGAATCAAGGGCACCTTACGACAACGCCCTTTCGATGATCAGCGAGCCGATGGAGCAACACTGGATCATCTACTTCACCAGGGGCATTGCACATGAGCGTACCGGCCAGTGGGACCTGGCCGAGGCGGACTTCCGCAAGGCGCTCGAACTCAAGCCGGACCAGCCGACTGTCCTGAACTATCTGGGCTATTCGCTGCTGGAACTGCAGACCGACCTTGAGGAAGCGCTTGCCCTGATTGAACGCGCGGTCGAGCAGCGCCCGGATGCCGGACATATCATCGACTCGCTCGGCTGGGGCCTCTACCGCCTTGGCCGGTACGCGGAAGCGGTCCCGCACATGGAGCGTGCAGCCGAGCACTTGCCGATCGATCCAGTCGTCAATGATCACCTCGGCGACGTGTACTGGGCTGTCGGACGTCATCGCGAAGCCGAATTCCAGTGGCATCGAGCCCTGTCGTTCATAACCGACGAAACGGACCAGGCCGACGTCGACCCGGACCGCATCCGCCGCAAGCTTGAAGTCGGCCTCGACGCCGTCCTGGCTGAAGAGGGCGCCCCTCCGCTGAACGTGGCGAATGACGGCGGTTGAAGTCGCCGCACCGGCCAAGGTCAACCTGGCGCTCCACGTTACCGGACAGCGGAAGGACGGCTATCACCTGATCGATTCGCTGGTTGCGTTCGCCCCGGTCCACGACCGCCTTGTCATCAAGAGCGGACCCTCGCTGGAACTGGAAGTGACGGGGGCGGAATCGGACATGGTTCCATCCGGAAAGCAAAACCTTGCGCTGAAGGCGGCCGCTCTCGTGCAGGGCGGCGCGGGTTCATCCGTGCTGCTCGAAAAGCGCCTGCCGGTTGCGGCGGGTGTCGGCGGAGGGTCCGCGGATGCGGCCGCAGTGCTCAGGGGACTTGCGGCGCACCACGAAGACCCGCCCGCCCTTGCACGGAGCGCCCTCGCACTCGGCGCAGACGTTCCAATGTGCCTTGCATGCAGGCCCTGCCGCGTGGGCGGTATCGGCGAGAAGATCAAGTACATCGATCTTCCGTCGATTCCTGCCGTCCTGGTCAACCCGCGAACCCCCGTGTCGACTGCCAGGGTCTTCGCCAGACTGGCACGGCGGGACAACGTGCAAATGTCCGGCGGCCCGCCACCTGCCCGGGACATGCCGGACGTAATTGAATGGCTTTCGGAACAGCGCAACGATCTGGAACCGGCGGCCCTGGAAGAGGCACCGGTGATTGCCGACGTGCTCGCGTTGCTGCGCACGAGCCCGGGATGCGGACTGGCCCGCGTGTCAGGATCGGGCGCGACATGCTTTGGGCTCTTTGATGACGAAGGGCCTGCACGCGAGGCGGAAGCCCGGATTGCGGCGCTCCATCCCGATTGGTGGCTCGCGTCCGGACGGCTCGGCGACCAGTCCGAACTGGCCTCGCCGCGCGCCTGTCCGGGTTGAGGCTCCGGGACTTCCGGTCTTTCACACGAGACGCACGACGACGTATTCCGTGAGGTCATGCAGCATGTCGCGCAACTCGTGGTCGGGCAGGCGTTCCAAGGCGCCCTTCGCCCTGGTCGACCATTCAAGCGCCTGTTCCCGCGCAGCGGCCGCCGCGCCGTGCCGGGCGATCAGTTCCAGTGCCCGTTCCAGGTCGCCGTCCTTCTGCTCTCCCCTCTCGATCGTGCGTTGCCAGAAGGCGCGCTCCTCTGCGCTCGCGCTTGCGACCGCCTTGATCACCGGCAGGGTCAACTTCCGCTCGCGGAAGTCGTTGCCCGGTTCCTTTCCGGTGGCGTCGGCATCGCCAAAGTAGTCAAGCAGGTCGTCGGCGATCTGGAACGCGATGCCGAATGCGTCACCGAACTCCCGAAGGGCCGCCACCTGTCGTGCGTCAGCGCCTGCAACAATGCCGCCAACTTCCGCGGCGGCGGCAAAGAGCGCTGCCGTCTTCCCGCGAAGGATGCTCAGGTGCATTTCTTCCGAAGTCTCCAGGCTGGCCGCCGCCGACAGCTGAAGGACCTCGCTCTCGGCAAGAATTGCGGCAGCCTGGGAAAGTACGCCAAGCACCGGCAGGGAACCGGTCTCGACCATCAACTGGAACGATCTCGCGAAAAGGTAGTCGCCGACAAGAACCGAGGACTTGTTGTCCCAAAGCAGGTTTGCGGACGGGCGTCCACGCCGCTGCCGGCTTTCGTCCACGACATCGTCATGGAGAAGTGTCGCCGTGTGAATGAACTCCACCGTCGCGGCCAGCCGGTGATGGTCCTCGCCCCGGTAGCCGAAGAGCCGCGCGACCGCGAGGGTCAGCATCGGGCGCACGCGCTTGCCGCCCGCTTCAACGAGATGCGCGGCAATCTCCGGAATGAGCGGTGCGTTCCTTGATTGCATCCGCTCCTGGATCAACCGGTCCATTGCGGCGAGGTCATCTTGCAGCGCTTCCGCAAGCAGATGGTACGGTTTTGCCGAGACGTAGGTATCCAGACTCATCACACGCCCGTCAGAGGGGTCGACAAACAACTGGGTCTGCCATTTATTCATTTCATGAGAGAGCTCATGCGCACGAACGACCCCACGTTGATCGCTTTCGCGACGGCCCTCCTTGAGGGCGAGGATATAGACTGCTTTCAGATGGACGTCCACATGAGTGTACTGGAAGGCTCGATCGGGGTCCTGCCGCGTCGCCTGATGGTTCAAGACAAGGATTACTTCATTGCAAGCAGGATCTTGAAGGACAACGACCTGCCCGTCGTTCCATGAGTAATATTGTCGCGGACGCCTTCCTGGGGGGCCGCCTGAGAATTCGCCAGCCCGTGACAGGATACCGTGCCGGGTCCGACCCGGTGTTTCTGGCGGCGTCCGTGCCCGCATCGCCCGGCGACTCGGTTCTCGATCTCGGCACGGGTGCCGGAACCGCGCTGCTCTGCCTGATGGCGCGGGTGCCGGATCTGGCCGTGACCGGCATAGACTGCAACCCGGACCATGTCAGCCTGGCCCGCGACAATCTCGGTCTCAACCGCCTGGCCGGCACGATTGTCGAAGCCGACATCGCGTGCTTGCCGGGGAGCGTCACGTCGCGGCGCTTCGACCACGTGATGTTCAATCCGCCGTACTTTGACCGAAGGACCGGGAGCGCTTCCCCGGAGCCGGCGCGCGAGACCAGCCGAAGCGGGGAGACGGGAACGGAGGCTTGGATTGACGCCGGACTGCGCCGGGCAAGGCCGGGCGGCACCCTGACGTTCATCCAGCGCATTGAACACTTGCCGCGCATGCTGGCGGGTGTCGGCACGCGCCTGGGAGGCATCCGCGTCCTCCCGATGCAGCCGAGACGCGCCCGCCCGGCGAAGCTCTTCATCCTCCAGGGCCGGACAGGCTCGAAGGGCAGGTTTCGCCTGCTTCCACCGATCATCCTGCATGAAGGCGACCGCCATCATCCGGACGGTGGCGACCGTACCGAGGCTGCAAACGCGATCCTTCGCGACGCCGCCGCACTCGCCCTCGACGGATGATCGCGCAACGAGGGCCGGTCCCCTTGAGGACATCGCCCCGACGGCGACTTCACGAGTTCCGCCGAACGGAATTCAGGCGCTTGCCCAAGTCCGGGGCTTCCCGTCCGTCGCGCCGGTACGGGCGCAGGCGGGGCGGCGAAGGGCGGCCGGCAAGGCCATGCGCCGGGATCGGGTCGGGCCGGACACGGTCCCGGGCTGGTTTCCACCCTGGAATCGGCTTTTTTTGGCCATCACGGCGTGACACGAATCGCATTTCGTGCTCGACTGGCATCACCGAAAAAGAAGGGGAAGCAAATGAACTTGAGTTCGCATCTTCAGGAACTCCGCAAAAGGCACCAGGAACTCTCGATCGAAGTCGAAACGGCGCAGCGTCGCCCTTCATTCGACGACCTGGCGATCACCGCGCTCAAGAAGCAAAAGCTGAAGATCAAAGAGGAAATCGAGCGGCTCAGTCACCAGTCATAGACGACGACACGCTCCGGAACCGGGGGCAGCCTGCAGGCCCTCGCAGAAGCCGACCGACCCCGCCTGCCTCTCGGCCGGTCAGGCCGGGAAACCAGGCGGCGATTCGGACAAGGTTCCGAATGGCTTGGCACGCCCCTCGGGGCATTGCCAGTAATCTCGCATAGACGGCCGCCAGGTCCAACCGTCGCGACGACGCAAGAAGGCCCTCCCGGGAACGCCTGGAACCCAAGGCATCCCCCGGCATGGCTTGGGTCCGCCCTACACGAAGAACTGCGCGCCGTTGGCCGAAATGGTCGAGCCGTTTATGAAACCGGCTCCCTCCGATGCCAGGAACGTCACGCAGCGCGCGATCTCGTCCGGCGCGCCAAGGCGTCCGGCGGGAATGCCCGCGACGATCTTCTCGCGAATGCCCTCGTCTATCGCCATCACCATCTCGGTCGCGATGTAGCCGGGGCAGACGGCGTTCGCGGTGATCCCCGCGCGTGCGCCTTCCTGCGCCAGCGACTTCACGATTCCCAGGTCGCCCGCCTTGGTCGCAGCGTAGTTCACCTGCCCGAACTGCCCCTTCTGCCCGTTGATCGAGCTGATGACGATCACTCGGCCAAACTTCCGTTCCCGCATGCCCGGCCAGACCGGATGCACCGTGTTGAACACGCCGGTCAGATTCGTGGCGACGACGTCGTTCCATTGCTCTGGCGTCATTCTGTGGAAAGGCGCGTCCCGGGTGATGCCGGCATTGGCCACGATCGTGTCGATCGGTCCGATATCGTTTTCCACGTCGGCGATTCCGGCGACCGATGCCTCGTAGTCCGCGACGTTCCACTTGTACGTCTTGATGCCGGTCTCGGACGTGAACGCTGCCGCCTTTTCGTCGTTTCCGGCATATGTCGCGGCAACCTTGTACCCCTCCGCCTTCAATGCCTTCGAAATCGCTTCGCCGATTCCCCGGCTCCCGCCGGTCACAAGTGCTGTACGTGCCATTTCTACCTCCAACATGGTCTGGCAATGCCAAGGCGCCGTCCGGCACCTCCAGGCTCGAATTCGGTGCGCTCCGAGGCGGATGGCCGAATGCCGTCCCGGGCCGCGGCCCCGGTCACGTCTTCACGGCCGCTCCACGCAGAGCGCAACGCCCATCCCGCCGCCGATGCAAAGCGTGGCGAGGCCCTTCTTCGCGTCGCGGCGCTTCATCTCGAAGAGCAGCGTGTTCAGGACCCGTGCGCCGGAAGCACCGATCGGATGACCGATGGCGATCGCGCCGCCGTTGACGTTCACGATCCCGGGATCCCAGCCCATGTCCTTGTTGACGGCGCAGGCCTGCGCAGCGAATGCCTCGTTCGCTTCGATCAGGTCCAGGTCGTCGATCTTCCACCCCGCCTTTTCGAGCGCCTTGCGGCTTGCGTAGATCGGCCCGACGCCCATGATCGAGGGATCCAGTCCGGCCGTGGCGTAGGACACGATGCGAGCCAGTGGCTCGATGCCGCGCCGTTCGGCCTCCTCCGCGCTCATGAGAAGGACGCCGGCGGCGCCGTCATTGATGCCCGAGGCGTTGCCGGCCGTCACCGACCCTTCCCTGCTGAAGGCCGGCCTGAGCTTTTGCATGTTCTCGATCGTCGCGCCGTGGCGGACATATTCGTCCTTGTCGACCACGATGTCGCCCTTCCGGGTCTTGACCGTGAAAGGAACGATTTCGTCGTCAAACTTGCCCGCCTTCTGCGCCGCCTCGGCCTTGTTCTGGCTCGCCACCGCGAACTCATCCTGCTGGTCGCGGCTGATCTGCCACTTTTCCGCGACGTTCTCGGCCGTCTGTCCCATGTGATAGCCATGGAACGCGTCCAGCAGTCCATCGCTGAGCATCGTGTCGACAAGCTTCACGTCACCCATTTTCTTGCCCGAACGAAGGGCCTGCGCATGTGGGCTGATCGACATGTTTTCCTGTCCGCCCGCAGCCACGATCCCGGCATCTCCCAGCTGAATGTGCTGCGCCCCGATCGCCACGGCGCGCAAGCCGGAACCGCAGAGCTGGTTGATTCCCCACGCCGCGCTCTCGACCGGAAGGCCGGCATTCACGTGCGCCTGCCGGGCCGGGTTCTGGCCCTGCCCCGCATTCAGCACTTGACCCAATATGGTCTCGGACACCTCGTCCTTTTCGACGCCGGCGCGCGACACGAGCTCTTCAAGAACCGCGGTTCCCAGGTCGTGGGCCGGCGTGTCGGCGAAACTGCCGTTGAAGCTGCCGACCGGAGTGCGGGCCGCAGATGCGATGACGACATTGGTCATTGGTGAATTCCTCCTGGCTTGCCTGCGGGTCAACTGCTTCACCCGCGACTTCGCGCGCACATTATGCAGGTGCAGAAAAAATTCAACGGGCGAATCGTCACCCCCTGCGCATACCCGTCATGTCCCAGCGTCCGTAGTATTGGGCCACCACGTGGCGCGCCTCCGCAAAGAACAGCCATCTCTGGATCAAGGCGCCCAGAAGATGGCTTGCCGCCGCAGGAACCACGAGAAAATGCGTGAACGGCAGGAGCAGCAAGACAACCGGAATCACCGTGAACAGCAGTACCGATGCGACCTTCAGTGCCAGCGCGTGCCTGCGCGCGACCTGAAACACCATTTCCCGGGTCAGGTAGCTTTCTCCCGTATGGGGCGACTCGAACGCCCGAACCCTTCCGACATGACCAAGACCCGTCGCCGTCGCCAAGTCCGTTTCGGTCGCCTTCTCGCGTCGTTCCTGATCGATCCAGGCGGCGACCTGAACGACGCCCAGGAGCGGTAACGCCCACAGCGCCACGGACACGCGACCCGTCATGAGCGCACCTCCTGCCAGCGCGAATCCCAGGAAGAGCGCGGGCGGCGACCAATGGTTCCAGCGAGGCACCGTTCGCATCTGCAGATAGATCATGGACGTCGCAAACACGGTTGCGACGGAAAGAACACCGCCGGCAACGCCCGGCACGCGCCAGGCCTGGTCCAGGAAGACGAGGCCGATTCCATACGGCGCCATCGCGGACAATGCGAGCAGCGACACCCAGGCCTCGCGGCTCAGCCAGGATGATCGCCATTGCGTGAACGCCTTGAGCGCCCTTTCGGGATGGCCCAGGTGAAATGTCGACGCGAGGAGACCGCTGACAGCAAGTGAATAGGCGACAAAAAGGAAGGCAAACGCGGACCAGCCCATTGGTGGCACGGGATCAAGCCCGAGAAACGCCAGCATGCCGAAGCCAAGGCCCGACAGCGTCGTGAACAGGATGATGGACGGCGCCGGATGCATCAGGGCAGCGTTGACAGCGTGCGATCAAGCCAGCCGACAAACCCCTTGGAATCCTCTGCAACCGGTTCAAGGAAGGGCGCGAGAACGTCCAGTTCGGGCACCTCGTCCTTCGGACGGGGCGGCAGATAGCGGTTGACGGGCGCCGTTCCCTGCTCGGGCATGAGCTCGATTCCTCCGCGCTCGGCGACCAGCCTGGAGACATCGCTCTCGGGATCCGAAAGGTCCCCGAAATGCCTCGCGCCGGCCGGGCAGGTGCGGACGCAGGCAGGCTGGCGGTCCTCCTCGGGCAGGTTCTCGTTGTAGATGCGGTCCACGCAAAGGGTGCATTTCTTCATTACCTGCTCTTCCGGATCCATCTCCCGGGCGCCGTAAGGGCAGGCCCAGGCGCAAAGCCCGCAGCCGATGCAGTCACTCTCGTTGACGAGCACGATCCCGTCTTCCGCGCGCTTGTAGCTGGCACCGGTCGGGCAAACCGTGACGCAGGGCGCATCGGCGCAATGAAGGCAGCTCTTCGGGAAGTGGACGACCTGCGCCGGACCCGTCGCAGGCTGAATCTCGTAGGAGTGGATCCGGTTGAGAAAGCTGCCCACCGGATTCGGGCCGTAGGCGTCGGCATCCGCAAGCGGCGCGCCGTAGTTTTCGGTGTTCCATCCCTTGCAGGCCGTGACGCAGGCATGGCACCCGACACAGGTGTCCAGGTCGATGACAAGGCCAAGCGACCTTTCCGTATGGCTGGGCAGGGACGTCACGCCGGAATCTCGCAAGTCACGCCAGCCGGACCGGCCCAAGGGCACCGCAAGAGCCGGAGCGGCAGGGGGCTTCCGCTGCGACGCGCAGCCACGGCCGTAGGACCTTGCATCATGCGCCGCTCTTCTGGGCGACGAACGCCGGGGCCTTGGCGACCGGGCTCGCCTGGGGCGGATGGCTCGGCTGTGTCTCGACGGGCGCGGCGACCTTTTCGATCCTGACCCGCAAGTCGAACCAGGCAGCCTGGCCGGTGACCGGATCGGAATTGGCCCAGCGCAGCCCGTCGCCCCGCGGCGGCAGCAATTCGTGGATGAGGTGGTTGAGCAGGAACCCCCTTGTCGCCTCCGGCGCGTTCTCATGCAGCGACCAGGCGCCCTTTCGCTTTCCGATCGCGTTCCAGGTCCAGACCGTGTTCTCGTTCAGCGCCGCCATGTGCGCGACGGGCACGACAACCTCTCCGTGCGGCGAGCTGAGGCGCGCCCAGTCGCCGTCCCGAAACCCCTCGGCCTCCCAGATCTTCGTCGGGACATAGAGCGGGTTTCGGCCGTGGATCTGTCTCAGCCACGCGTTTTGGGAGCCCCAGGAATGATACATCGCCATCGGCCGCTGCGTGACCGCATGGACGTCGTAGCCGGTCTCGCCCGACGCGTGTGGCGGATACCACAGCGGAAGGGGATCCATCACCTCCGCGTAGCGGGCCTTCAGGTGCTCCGGCGGAGAGAGGCGATGACGACCTTCGGCAGCCAGCTGGAAGCGGCGCAACGGCTCGCACCAGAGGCTGAACAGGTAAGGGGCGGGTCCGTTGGCAAGTCCCATGGAGACCGCCCAGTCCTGATACTCCATGTTCCACGGCTTGTAGAACGCGGCCTGTTCCGGGACGTGTCCGATCCAGAAACCGCCGTTCTCGACGTATTTCGAGACCTGGTTCCGATTCGGGGCGCCACGCCCATGTTCCGCGCCCGCGCCGCGCCAGCCGGCAAGCGGGCCGATGCCGGGCGCCCGTTCGTGGCTCTGAATGTAGTCGGCGTAGTCCTTGTACGTTGGCGATCCGTCCGCGTTCACGAATCCGGGCAGGCCAAGCCGGGCGCCAAGGTCACAAAGGACCGACTGGAAGCCGCGCACGTCGCGGTCCGGTTCGACCACAGGCCAGCGGATGGCGTCGGCGACCGCATCGGGCTCGCAGATGGGACGGTCAAGGAGCGAAATGCAGTCATGCCGCTCGAGATACGTGGTGTCGGGCAGGATCAGGTCCGCGTAGGCCACCATCTCCGACGAGTAGGCGTCCGAGTAGATTATCCGGGGGATCACGTATTCGCCGCTGTCATCCCTGTCGGTCAGCATCTTCATGACGCCGGACGTGTTCATCGACGAGTTCCATGCCATGTTCGCCATGTAGAGAAGCATGGTGTCGATCCTGTAGGGATCTCCGGCATGCGCGTTCGAGATGAGCATGTGCATGAGTCCGTGGGCGCTCATCGGGTTCTCCCACGAAAACGCCTTGTCGATGCGCCTGGGCCTGCCGTCCTCGTCGACCAGGAGATCATCGGGTCCATGGACAAAGCCGAGCAATGGTCCGTCGAGCGGCTGACCTGGCGTCACGCCTGCATGGGGCTTCGGGTGAATCGTCGCGGGCTTTGGATATGGCGGCTTGAACCGGAAGCCGCCGGGAACCTCGACGCTGCCCAGAATGATCTGCAGGAGATGCAGCGCCCGGCAGGTCTGGAAGCCGTTGGCGTGCGCGCTGATCCCGCGCATGGCATGGAAGCTGACCGGGCGGCCGATCATCCTTGAATGGGTTTCGCCCCGAAAGTCGGTCCACTCCCGCTCAAGCTCGATCGCCTCGTCAAATGCGACGCGGGCAAGCTCCGCCGCGACTGCACGAATGCGGTCCGCCTCGATTCCGACCCTTGATGCCACGGCCTCCGGCGCGAATTCGTCGCTCAGGTACTTGTCGGCCATGTGCTGCAGCACGGTGCGGTGCGAAGCCCCTCCGGCACGGTGAACGGCCGAAAGGTCAGGCTGGATCCCCGGCGCGTCATGGGCCGCGATCTCTCCGGTCCGACGGTCGATGACGAGCTTCTTGCCGGCCTCGTTGGCCAGGAGCAGCCCGAACTCGTCGGACGTGCTGTCGCCGTTCACGAGGCATGGCGCGTCCGTGAAACGCGCGAGATAGTCAAGATCGATCCGGCCGGCCTTCATCAGGCAATGGACCAGCGACAGTATGAACAGCCCGTCCGTTCCCGGCGTTATGCCCAGCCATTCATCTGCGACCGCATTGTATCCGGTTCGAACGGGATTGACCCCGATGATCCGTGCGCCCCGCGCCTTCAGCTTGCCGATGCCCATCTTGATGGGGTTTGAATCGTGATCCTCGGCAACGCCGAAGATCATGAAGAGTTTCGTGCGGTCCCAGTCGGGCTGACCGAATTCCCAGAAGGCCCCGCCCATCGTGTAGATGCCGGCTGCCGCCATGTTGACGGAACAGAATCCGCCGTGCGCAGCGTAATTCGGGGTCCCGAATGCCTGCGCCCAGTAGGACGTGAGGCTCTGCGACTGGTCCCGTCCGGTGAAGAACGCGAACCGCGACTGATCGGTCTCGCGCAACGGTTTCAGCCAGGACACGGCGGTCTCAAGGGCCTCGTCCCAGGAAATCTCCTCGAACCGGCCGGAGCCTCTCGGCCCGGCACGCTTCATCGGAGCTCGCAGCCTGGCGGGGGAGAGATGCTGCATTATGCCCGAAGAGCCCTTCGCGCAAAGGACGCCCCTGTTGACGGGATGGTCCCTGTTGCCCTCGATGTAGGCGACCCGGCCAGCCTTCATGTGAACGTTGATGCCGCAGCGGCAGGCGCACATGTAGCACGTGGTCTTGCGGACCTCGTCGGACACCTTGGGCGATGTATCGACTTTCGGCGCGTTCATCCCGTCTCTTGGTCCCCAACCGTCCTGCCGCAGGTGTCGCCAAGGGCTGGGCGATGCAAGGATCAGATCATTCCCTCCCGACCCCGGTCATCGCTTGCCATTCGCGCGCAGCACTGCAAGACCTGCGACAGAAAGCGGGGAATCGCAATGGAAATGCGACACGCCGGACGTCTCCTTGTCGAATGCCTTGAGGTGCTTGGCGTGAAGCACGTTTTCGGCGTGCCCGGCGAGTCGTACCTTTCGGTGCTTGACGGGATGTTCCAGTCGCCGATCACCTTCGTGAACTCCCGGAACGAAGGCGGCGCAGGCTTCATGGCCGCAGCCTACGGAAAGCTGACGGGACGGCCCGGACTCTGCTTCGTGACGCGCGGGCCGGGCGCCACGAACGCCTCGATCGGGGTTCACACCGCAATGCAGGACAGTTCGCCGATGATCCTCTTTGTCGGGCAGATCGAGACGACCGCCCGCGAGCGCGAAGTGTTCCAGGAGGTCGACTACCGCGCCTTCTTCGGGAACCTGGCAAAATGGGCAACGGAGATCGAGCATGCCGAGCGCATCCCGGAAACCGTCTCGCGCGCCTGGTCGACGGCGCTATCGGGCCGCCCCGGCCCCGTGGTCGTGGCATTGCCCGAGAACGTCCTGACCGCCAACACCGACGTCGCCCCGATCGCCCGTGCTCCCGCCCTGCCAGCGCCCTCGCCGTCGGACGACGTCATTTGCGAGATCCGTACGGCCATTGAGAAGGCCGCACGGCCAGTCATCCTGGTCGGAGGCGGTGGCTGGACGCCGTCCGGCAAGGACGCACTTGCGCGCTTTGCCCAAGGCTCGGGCATTCCGGTGGTGACGGCGTTCCGGTTCCAGGATCTCCACGACAACACGCTGGACACATATGCAGGCGAAGCCGGGGTCGGCATGCTGCCGGAGGTCCGGGAGACGCTTGCGAACTCCGACCTCGTTCTCGCGCTCAACGTGCGCTTCGGCGAAATGACGACGGACAACTACGCGCTGTTCGATCTCCCGGACATGCGCCAGACGCTGATCCACTCGCATCCTTCCTCGGCAGAGATCGGGAAGATATACCAGCCCGACATCGCGGTGCAGTCATGCCCGAACGCCCTTGCCCACGCACTTGCCGAAATGCCGGTCAAGGCAAGCTGGCCCGGCTGGAGGCACGCCGCGCGCCAAAGGTACGAGGCAACGTTCGACCTGCCGACCCTGCCCGGCCCGGTGAACATGGTCGAGGTGGTGCGGCACTTGCAGGACCGGCTCGACGACAACGCGATTCTCACCAACGGCGCCGGAAATTTCTCGATCTGGCACAGCAAGTATTTCCGCTACGGCGCCGGTCATCGTCTCCTGGCGCCGCAGTCCGGGGCGATGGGTTACGGACTGCCTGCCGCGATCATGGCCAAGATCGTTCACCCGGAGCGACAGGTCGTGTGCCTTGCCGGCGACGGCGACTTCCAGATGAACTGCCCGGAACTCGGCACGGCGATGCAGGCGGGGGCGGCGCCCGTGATCCTGGTCCTGAACAACCGGAGCTACGGCACCATCCGGATGCACCAGGAACGGCACTTTCCGTTCCGCGTGTCAGGCACGGAGCTCACCAATCCGGATTTCGCGTCCCTTGCCCGGGCGTACGGGATGCTGGGCGACAAGATCGCGCAGACGGCGGATTTCGCGCCGGCCTTCGAGCGCGCCCTTGCCAGCCCCACGGGCGCCCTGCTCGAAATCCCGATCGCGACCGAAGCGTTGACGCCCCACGTTACGATCGCCGACCTTCGCGAAGCTCCGAATTGACTGGCCGCGGCGGGTTCCAGCGGAACCCTGGCGCTGCTTCATCGCGTCAACGCCACCCGCCTCTGCCTGCCCTGCGGGCCGCGACTTGCGGGCTTGCCCGTTTCCGTCCTCTCGGGCGTAACAACGTTCAGACGGACGCGGCCGGGAATCCGGATGACGTGCATGGGCGAGGATACCTGCGATTCGGACAGCGGCGCCGGCGGAACGGGCCCGTGGCCAGGGACGCCGTGCAGCATCTGAACGTCCGCCCTGGGCCCGAAGCGCACGCTTCCGCGCTGTTCCGAGATCCTCGTTTCAGCAGGACCGGAAGCCGCTCCGAGCTGTCATTCAAACCAGCTCCGCAGCAGCCACCTTGGTGGATGGTCCGGATGGTTCTCGAATCCGTCGCGTGCGTGCAACATCATCCTGTTGTTCACTACGATGATGTCGCCCCGACCTAGCATCACCGTAATGCGCAGCTCTTTCATGAGGTTGCGCGTTGCATCGATTGCCTCTTGAACCTTGTCGTTCCAGTGCTTGGTGAAGGGGCGTCCGTTCTCCAAGAATGCGTGCATCCACCTGAAGTCGAGATTTCCCTTGTCGTCGTAGGATACGATGGGTGCCTCGACCCTTTCGCCGCGCGCCGTGTCGAAGCAGAAGGGCCGCAGGAGCACTTCGACATGGCCGGGATCGATTCCTGCCAGACTGTCCAGCAACGTGTACGCGTTCACAAAGCGGCTCGCACCACCCTTGTATGCGGGATGAATGCTGTGCAGCAGAAATGCTCCGATGGGGTTCGGCAGTTCAGTCGACTCGGTGTGCTCGACGGCTTCCTGGTTGGACGAACTGAAGTTCTGGTCCTTGCTGCTCTTGAAACGCACTCCTGCGTCCTTGACGTTCGTCACGAGATCCTGCTTCAAATGTCTGGAATGGTGGACAATGGGATTGCCAAGGCACGGCGCGAGGCGCTTCGTCATGTGGATGCGCTGGTCAGGGTCGAGGCAAGGATAGCTGCTGCCATCAATGATGAAGAACCCGTTGCAACTGTAGACGTGTTGATCCATGAGCGTTGAAGCCCAGTCTCTTGTGGCAACCGCCACGCACTGATCCTCATCGCCCATCAGATCGTCCAGTATTGCCTCTGGCAACGGAACAATGGCGCTGCTGAGGTCGAAGTGACCGTTTGGCCAAAGTGAAAATGTTGATGCCATCTCGGCGGACCCGTTTTTGGCGACCTGTCATGGAGTCGGGATTGCAAGCCTGACCCGACTGAACAGTTCAGTGACGCAATTTCTATCAATTCCTGTCCACTTTGGACACTGGTTTTGGATGAAGTCTGGAATGTGCCACTGCGATAGGACAATTCGGCGAATCAATGTTCCCCGTCCGCAACCTTCTGCAATGAGGTCCCACGACAGAAGGACACCCGAAACACAGCTCTGCGCAGAGGCGCGACGGTTTGAGCTCCCTCTTCTTGGGCGTACGGCACCGGTCGCCATGTTGGTGCTGCCCGGTCCCGTGCTCGTTTGCGCTTGCCCAATCGTTCTTGCCAAGCAGGACTGTGACATCGGAAACTCCTTGTCCGTTCTTCGCTCCTCTCATGCCCGCATTCGAATTCCTGTTAGCCCGCCCATGTGCAGACGTTGCCGCAAGTAGCGAGAACAGCTATGGTAGACATATCGTGATTCTTCTACCCGAAAAGCCATGGGCCTCAACATCAAGAACAAGGAAACCTGTTCGCTAGCCAGCGAACTCGCCAGTCTGACCGGCGAATCCAAAACAGCCGCGATCACCGTCGCGCTGCGCGAACGATTGGAACACGTGCGTCGACTACGTGGCTTGGAAGCCCGCACCCAAGAACTTCGCGCCATCGCCGGACGCTGCGCGAAGCTCATGGGGCCAGAATCAGCGGACATTGATCACGGCGAATTGCTTTATGACGACCTGGGTCTGCCCAAGTGATCGTCGACAGTTCCGCCTTGCTTGCGATCCTGATTCGCGAACCGGATGCAACACGTTACGAGGAGGCGATCCTGACCGCAACGACGTGCAGCATGTCTGTAGCGAACGTGCTGGAAACATCGATCGTCGTTGAGAGCAGAGGCGGCGTGCAGGCCGGTCATGAGTTGACCGCGTTCCTGGAAGTCGCCGAAATCCGGCCAGCTCCCGTCACTGCCGAACAACTGGAGGCGGCGCGCCAGGCATGGAGGAGATTTGGAAAGGGCCGGCATCCGGCAGCCTTGAACTTCGGAGACTGTTTCGCCTACGCACTCGCTCGAGTGACCTCTGAGCCGCTTCTGTACAAAGGCAACGACTTTGCCCTCACTGACATTCTCGCAGCGATGCCACCTGCGCATGGGCCAGCTGGCTCATCGAGCTGACCGCGTGTGCTGGCATCGGCAGACCATGCCCGTGCATGACCGATGAAGCAGCCGGCCCGAAACTCATCGGCAGTCACATGCCCTTCCTCTTCAACGTGTCCCCGAATTGGATCTGCGGCGTCAGTTCCACCCTGCGCCGCCCGGAACCCTTTCCCTCGGCGTTGCGCTCCACGATGATCTCGGCAGCCTTGCGCCCGGTTTCCCGGCGACCTGCATCCATGGTAGCGAGCCTGACAGAAATCCCGTCCAACAGTTCCGAGCCGTTGAATCCCGCGAGGCCGATCTGGCCGGGCACGTCGATTCCCCTGTCCAGCAGGTACAGCAGCCCGCCCGCACCGATCATGTCGTTGGAATAGTAGATGAAGTCGAGATCGGGGCACCGGGTCAGGATGCACTCGGTCAGCTCGCGCCCCTTCAAGAGCGACGAGCCGCCTTCGTAGAATTCCTGGGCCGCGACCTCGATGCCTTCCTTTGCCAAGGTCTCCGTAAAGCCCTCGAACCGCTTTCGCGCACGGTGGTCCATTGGCATCTTCGTGCCAAGAAAGCCGATCCTTCGATATCCGTAACGTGCGATCTGGGCCGCCATTTCGCGTCCCGCCCTTCGATGGCTGATGCCGACAACGGAGTCGATGCACTCGCCGTCGGTGTCCATGATCTCGACCACCGGTATGCCCGACGCGGCCAGCATGGCACGCGAGGCGTCCGAATGCTCGATCCCGGCGATGATGACTCCGGACGGTCGCCAGGACAGCATCTGGAACAGCACCTGTTCCTCCTTCTCCGGCAGGTAGTTGGTCACGCCGACGACCGACTGAAGCGGCGTCTCTTCCAGGGCTTCGGAAATTCCGGTCAGGACTTCCGGGAACACCATGTTCGACAGGCTTGGGATGATGACCGCCACCAGATTGACCTTGTTCGACGCAAGAGCGCCCGCAATCCTGTTCGGCACGTAGCCAAGCGCCTTCGCCGCCCTCAGGACCTTTTCCCGTGTGGCGTCCGAGACATCCCCGCGGTTCCTCAAGACCCTGCTGACCGTCATTTCGGAAACGCCCGAAGCCGAGGACACGTCCTTCAGCGTCAACGGCCGCGTTGGCGCCCTGGAGTCCTTCGTCAACGGAATGATCTTGTCATCGCTCATCTGATCGCCTCGCTGCAATGGCCCTCATGCCGTTGCCCGAAGGCAATGGCGCAAGCCGCTTGATCACGCCGCCAGAAAAAGGGAAAAGCGCTGAAGCGGCCTCGTAGCTCAGAGGATAGAGCAACCGCCTCCTAAGCGGTAGGTCATAGGTTCGACTCCTATCGGGGCCGCCACTCTCTCGCCGGTTCACGTCCCGACCCGCGTGCGCATGGGCGGAAACGCCGGGCATCACGAGGAATTCGGGCACCCGCGACGCCAGGCCACGGACCATGGAACCGGCACCGCGCACGGATCTCGCGACCTGCTGACGCCCGTGTCCGGCATCGTGTCGGCGTCCTGTCCTTCGAGCGCTCCGGATCGCGTCAGGCCACTCGAATCGCGTTCCGGTTGATGTCCAGCACGTAGCCTTGCCTGGCGACGGTCTTGATCAGCAACTCGGCCACGATCTGGTTGCCAAGGGCGTCCCTCAAGCGCTTGATCCGCGTGGCGCCGGAAGCTTCCTCGCAATCTTCCGGCGACCGGCCGGAAATCACTGCCTCGATCTCGGCACCGCTGAGAACTTCCCCGTCCATGCGCGCTTCCGCGAGCACGGAGATCGTCTCGACCGCCGCACTCGTCAGCTTGAACTCCATGTCGTTGATGATCACGAAGTTCCCTTCACGGTCTATCGTGAGCGAAGACACCTGGATGCCCTGCCTCTCGATCATGCCGACCCGGCGATTGAGAAGGATGATCGTGGCGACGAATGCGAGGCACGCGACGAGAAGCCCGGTTGCGAAGAGCATGAGAACAAAGATCACGAGGCGATATCCGGCGAGAACGTCGGAAAACGCGGTGCCTGACTGGGCGAGGACTTCAAGAAGCTTGATCTCCGCCTCCGAAGTCAGGTCCGCGTTGTCGACGAAGAGCTGCTCAACACGCGCATTGAAGGCGTTCGCATCGGGCAGGTTCAGCAGGAGGAACGCTCCCGCGCCGCCGAGTATCAGGACGATCGCGACGATGCCAAGGACGACGACGCGCGCACCAGCGACCCTCGCTTCAGAAGCGGAGGAAGTACTGTCCCGCATCCTTCCTCCTTTGCTCCAGCCCGCTGTCGTCAAACACCGACTGCACTTGCAGCAGTTTCCATCCGGACGCTTTCAGCCTCTCCGCGACGTCCTGCAGCACCTGATCCGACATGGTGCAGGGTTCCGCGTCGATCCGGACCACGCCGTAGTGAAGCTTGAGCGGATCTTCGCGGCTGGCCTTGTAGTCGGCGTAGCAGACGGCCTGCGCCTGTCCCGCCAAGCAAAGAAATGCCGCGAATGCGCAGGTCATGAAACGTGCATACATGCCGCCAGTGTTTCCGCGCGCCAGCGAAAAATCAATATCATCCGACCCTTGGTCGCCCGTTATCCCATGTCAACGGGCTGATATTGGGTGTCCCGATCAATGCGTTCCACCCTGCAATCATGAAGCGGCAACATGGGTCGCCGCACGACATCCAAGATTGGAGAACACTCATGGCCAGCAGAATAGCCCTTGCGGCATCAGCCGTCGTCGCACTCGCCTTGACGCTCCCGCCAGCCCCGGTCCGGGCCGACCCCGATGACTTTGGCAGGATTCTGGCGGGCCTCGCGATGTTTGGATTGCTTGCCGTCGCCCTCGACGACATCGACGACGAGGCGGAAACCGCCATGGTGAAGAAACGCTGGCCACCGCAGGGGCACCATGGCTTCCGAAACCGTCACCGGCCGTCCTCGGAGGCCCAGGTCTTGAACGGACGGATTCTCCGGCGAAACCCGGCAGGTCTCCACGACTACAGGAGCATGCCCCTTCCCGATCGCTGCCGGCGCATCGTGAATTCGGGCCATGGGCATCGCGCGGTCTATTCGGCCACCTGCCTGGATCGGAAGTACCGACACGCTTCACGCTTGCCCGAAAGGTGTGAACGCATTGTCCGCACTGCCCGCAAGGACCTGATCGTCTACGGCGCACGCTGCCTGGCGCGCGAAAGCTGGCGTGTCCGCCTGCGTTGAGGAACGGCGTGCGGCGAAAGCCTGGCGGCCCGGCCAACTGAAGGCGAGGGTTCGCGAGCATCGCGAAGGTCGCGTCGGGAGCTGTCGCACAAGCGCGCCCGCAGCCCAGGCCATCCGGCCAGGCGGTGGTGGCTGGCGGACCGACTCGATCGAGCCTGTCCGACCGCGCCCGAACGCGACCTTGCAAGAGCGGCGACACGCGCCTTCGTCCCGCCCGCGGGCGATCGGGGCAGGGCTGGTCCGGCGCCTACTGCAAGTCCGAAAACGCGCGCTCGATCCGGTCGATCGCGGACATCAATGTCGGACGCGGCAGTGCCAGGTTGAACCGCATGTGACCCGAGCCACCGGTTCCGAACTGGGTGCCGGGGCTCGGCGCCACCTTCACGGCGAGCAGACGCTCCAGCAGCTCTTCGTCGGACATGCCGAGAGCGGTGAAGTCCACCCATGCCAGATATGTCGATTCCATCTCCATGACGCCGACACCGGGAATTGCGGCGACCCGCCGGGCAAAGGCGCGGAAATTCTCGGCAAGATAGGCCCGTGCCGCCTCGGACCAGTCACCGCTTTGCGCGAAGGCGGCGGTGAGCATCGCCATGCCGAAGCGGTTGGGCGAGGACTCTCGGTCAGCCAGCACCCTGTCGACCCGTGCCCGAACGTCCGGATCCGGGGCGACAAGAAGTCCCGTCTCGCCGCCGGCGATGTTGAAGCCCTTTGACGCGGCGGTCAGCACGACCAGCCGGTCGATGTGCCCTGGCGCCGCCACGGCCGTCGGCACGAACTTCGCATCCGGAAAGGCCAGGTCCATGTGAATCTCGTCGGAGATCAGCATCAGGTCGTTAGCCTCGCAAAACTCCGCCAAGGCCCTGATTTCCTCCGCCGCCCAAAGCCGTCCGCCCGGATTGTGCGGCGTGCAGAAGGTCACGATCCGCTCGCGGCCGGTCAAGGATGACTGCAAGGCGTCCAGATCCATGCGAAACTGGCCGTCCTGAACCTCCAGGCGGCTTTCCACGATTTCCCGGTCCATGTTTCGCACCTGGCGATAGAACGCGTGGTACACCGGAGAGAATACGACAATGGAGTCCCCCGGTTCGCTGAACGTCGCGATCACGTCGCCATAGCCGCTCACGACGCCATGGGTGTAGCGAACCCAGCCGGGATCGATGTCATCCCATCCGTGGCGGGACCTGTACCATGCCGCCACGGCCTGACTGGCAGCGCCTGCATTTCCGAAATACCCGCAGTACCCCAGGTCCACTTCGGCCTGAAGCGCCGCGCGGATGGCGGGCGCTGCAGGAAAGTCCATGTCCGCGACCCACATGGGAATGATCTCCGGGTCATCCACGCCGAAGGCCTGCGCAAGGTTGTCATACTTGGCCGAATGCGAGCCGCGAATCACGAGCTGGGTATCGAGGTCATGGGTCATGCCTCGACCTATCCAGTCAGTCGCAGGCCTGCAAGCAAGGTCGGCTTGCCGCCGACCCCGCCTTCTCATAGACGAAGCCCATGGCCATTCGGGATATCCTTATCCACCCCGATCCTCGCCTGAAAACGGTCGCAAACCCTGTCACCAAGTTCGATGACGGGCTGCGCGCGCTTGCAGATGACATGCTTGAAACCATGTATGCGGCTCCTGGCGTCGGACTTGCCGCACCACAGGTTGGCGTATTGAAGAGGCTTCTGGTGATGGACTGCGTCAAGGAAGAGGAAGCTCCGCCCAGGCCGATGGTCCTGATCAATCCTGCGGTGACCTGGACCTCGGAGGATCGCTGCACGCACGAGGAAGGCTGCCTTTCGATTCCCGAACAATTCGCCGAAATCGAACGGCCTGCCGAAGTCGAAGTGACCTGGAGCGACTTCGAGGGCAGGCAAGAGGTCGAACGCTTCGAGGGCCTTTGGGCAACCTGCGTCCAGCACGAAATCGATCATCTGGACGGCAAGCTCTTCATCGACTACCTGAAACCGCTTCGACGCCAGATGATCACCCGAAAGATGAAGAAGCTGAAGCGCGAGCGGGAACGGGCGTAGGGGGATATGGGCGCACCGATGCGGATCGTGTTCATGGGCACACCCGAGTTCTCGGTGCCTGCGCTCGACGCGGTGCGCGAGGCCGGGCACGAAATCGTGGCAGTCTACACCCGGGCTGCCCGACCGGCCGGGCGCGGCATGAAGGCACGGCCTTGTCCCGTCCAGGTTCGCGCGGAAGCGCTCGGGCTGCCCGTGCACACACCCGGGGACTTCCGGTCGGCCAGAACCTGCGACAGCTTTCGCGCTCACCACCCGGATGCAGCCGTTGTCGTTGCCTATGGCCTGATCCTGCCCGAAGCCATTCTGGCGGGCCCGCGTCTTGGCTGCCTCAACATCCACGCGTCTCTCCTGCCGCGCTGGCGCGGTGCCGCCCCGATCCACCGGGCGGTCATGTCGGGAGACAAAGAGACCGGCATCTCCATTATGGTCATGGATGCCGGACTCGACACGGGGCCCGTGCTGCTCCGCGAGGCCATGCCCATCAGGCCCGACGACACGACCGGGCGGCTTCATGACAGGCTGGCATTGCTTGGCGCCCGGCTTGTCGTCGAAGCGCTCGACGGCATCGACGGCATCGAGCCGGCTCCGCAGCCGCAAGACGGCGTGTCCTATGCCCGGAAAGTGCACAAGGCGGAAGCCCGGATCGACTGGTCAAGGCCCGCCGACGAAATCGACCGTCACATCCGCGGCCTGTCGCCGTTTCCCGGGGCGTGGTGCAAGGTCCATGGCGAGCGCACGAAACTCCTCAATTCCCGCCTCGCCGATGGCGCGGGGGAACCCGGCGCTCATCTTGGCGGCTGCCGCATTGCCTGCGGGACGGGCGCGGTCGAGATGACGGAAGTCCAGCGCCAGGGCGGAAGACCCGTGTCCGGCGCGGAATTCCTTCGCGGCATTCACGCGCCCGACAGGTTCGAATGAACTTCGCGCAGGTCGGCTGCGCACGAACCTTCACGCCGCGCGGCCCGGGCTTGCATCGATGCCTGGCAATGCCAGCGCCGGTCCGCCTCCAGGACCCGTCCCGGCAAAACGGCCCGCTTCGGGCCTTCCGATCCGGCAAGGCATGGAAACCGGCTCGGCATGGACAGGATTCTAACCCATCAACGCCGGGTCGAAAGGGTAGGACGTCAGGTTCTCGTATCCGTCTTCGGTGACCAGAACCTGGTCTTCCAGCTTGATCGAGAAGTCGCCGCCCGTTTCGCCGACCAGCGCTTCGACGCAGAGAACCATGCCCGCTTCCAGTTCGTAATCGAAGGCGCCGGGGACCATCTTGTCGGGATAGGCGACGAGAGGCCACTCGTCGCAAAGTCCGACGCCGTGCATCATGCAGCCGTATTTCTGCTCCTGGTACTTCTCCGCGAGCCGGTGGCCGTTCCGGCTCATGTCCTCGATCCGCACACCGGGGCGAAGAAGTTCCATGTTCGTCATGATGTGCTCATGCGCATGCTGCATCGCCTCGATCATGTCGGGCCTGGGAGC
Organism: Boseongicola sp. SB0665_bin_10; assembly: GCA_009838075.1. Classification (GTDB taxonomy): domain Bacteria; phylum Pseudomonadota; class Alphaproteobacteria; order Rhodobacterales; family Rhodobacteraceae; genus JAJEFO01. The sequence continues at coordinate 67,819 of VXSG01000044.1, forward strand.
ATGGTCGCCGATCCACAGCGTCCGGCTGATGTCGGTGCATATGCCGTAGCTCCCCACCAAGTCGGTGTCGAAGGCGACAATCTCGTTCATCCGGACAGTGCGTGGGCCGCATTCCTGGAACCACGGATTCGTTCGCGGGCCGCTGGTCAGCAACCGTGTCTCGATCCACTCTCCCCCGCGCCTGATGTTCTCCGCATGCAGGACCGACCAGATGTCGTCCTCGCTGACATTGCCGCCGGGCACCTCGACCCGCGCGAATTCCTCCATTGCGCGAACGGCGGTCTCGCAAGCATGGATGGAGCAGCGCATGGCCTTGATTTCGTCCGGGCCCTTGACGGCGCGCGCCTTCTCCGTGACCTCCTCGCCTTCCCTGACCTCGAAGCCCAATGCCTCCAGCGCCCTCAAGGCGTGCAGCATCGCCTTGTCGACCGCGAGGCGCATGTTTCCGCCACCATGCGCCTTGATCAGCTCGCGAACCTGCTCGCTGAAGACGACTGCCGCGTCGTGCGCCCTGTCCCCCCTGTCGAAATAGAAGAAGTCCGCACCGGAACGGACCTCGCGAACATGCGGATTGAACGAGGAGAGAAACGGACTGTTCTTGTATTCCCAGAGCACCATGTACCCATCGGCGCACAGCAGAACTGCCCGAAACGGGTTATGGGTGTTCCAAAGCTGCATGTTGGTGGAATCGGTAGCATAGCGTATGTTCAGGGGATCGAAGACCAGCAAGCCGCCATAGTCGCGCGCAACCACATGTTCGGTCAGCCGCTGCCATCTGTAGCGCCGCATCTCCTGCAGGTCGGGCAAGGCGAGCCCGGCAGCCGCCCATTCATCGAAAGCAAGCCGCGGCGGGCCAATCTCGATCCGGTCGCCAACATTCGGCGTGTTGTCCCCGAGAAGCGTGCCGCGCGTCGGGTCGATCTTTCGTGCATCTCGATGATAGTCGTCCATGGCGCGACAATCGGTCTGGCACCACTTGCATGCTCGTGCGAATACGACATTTCAGGACTTCGGCTGCGACATCCATGGACTGGCAGTTCACATTTAGTCCCGCATGCGCCGGACCTGTCTCAACCAGAAATCAGGGAATCGTGGCACGTTCATCGACTTTCGATTGCGCTAGTTTCCGCATTCGCGTGCCATGGGTTGATGACCTCAACGCCTGCCGCCTCAAACGGGGAGGCATCGCGCGTGGCGATGGCGGCCTTGCGATGGACGGCGATTGCCGCGATCAGGCCGTCCTGAAAGCCGATGGCGCGCCCCCGGCGGCGCGCAAAGTCCAGGACTTCACCATACAGAAGCGCGGCGCCAAGGTCGAAAGGGAACAACCGGTCAGAGAACAGTTCGACGGTGTCCGTCAGCCTGCGCCCAAGATCGTCACGACGCCTGCCTGCTTCCAGCTTGTGAACGCCTGCGCTGATTTCAGCAATGGTGACCGTCGTCAGGTACAAGGCATCTTCGGCTTGCCGGTCGAGCCATGCGAGAACCGGCGGCGAGGAGTCGGACTTCGTGACCTCGGAAATGACGTTCGTGTCGAGAATGATCATCGCAGATCCAGCGGTTCGTATGGCGTCCGGTCACGTTCCAGGTCGACGTCCGAAAGATCGGCACCGGCCCATAGGGCTGAGATGCGACTCCCAAGACCGGTGCGCGATTCCGGCACCAGGGTGCTTTCGAGAATCTCGCGGGCCAGGGACTCCGCGCTGCGGTTCTGCTGTCGTGCGCGCGCCTTCAATGCGCGGTGCGCTTCCGAGGCCAGCTGACGGACCAGGATCTGCGGCATGCTGTTCCTCCTTCGGTCGCCCAATGCTATCACATTTTATGACTGATAGCAAGATCTGCGGTTATGCGGTAGTGTATCACTTTGACATTTTGGCGATGTTTGGCAGGATGAATCCATGTTCCTGACGATGAAATACCGGCTGTCGCCTTCAAGGGCGAAGCTTCGAAGGTTGACAGAACTTGTCGATGACCAGCGGTTGCTCTACAACGCCGCGCTCGAAGAACGCATCGACTGCTACCGGAAGACCGGAAAGAGCCTGACATATTTCGATCAGACGAAGGCGTTGACTGAGTGCAGGCGAGAGTTGCCGGAAATGAGCGGCATTCCTGGGCAACTTCAGCGCGGGACGCTCTGTTAACGGGGACTTCAGGTCATCAGACACCCGCACCCTTGGGAATGCGGATCCGAACGATTTCCCGAATCCCCATGATCTTGTCGCCATCGCTCACGAGCAGCAAGGCGCCGGCAGAGGCGGCCGCGCGCATCACGCGCCCGTTGAGGGCACCTGTCAGGCCTGGAACAGGTCCATGAAGGCGGGCCAGGCCTCCGGGTCGGCGACGGTCTTGTCGCGGCAGAACGGATTGCAGAAGCCGAAGATCCGGCCGTCCAGTTCAAGGAAATGGGCGACCGGCCTTCCCGAATACGGGCACTTCGCGTTCTCGGAGCGACCGGAATCCGCCGCCACTGCGGGCAACGGCACGGGCCCGGGCCAGGCGCACCGTGCATGGTCGCGCGCGATTCGAGCCAGGTCGGGACCGTCCACGAGCCCCATGGCACGCCAGCGCCGGAAGGCGGGATCAGCCAGATGGGCTTCGACATACGATCTTGCACCGGACCCGACCGGAAGACCGTAGCCGGCAAGGCGTGCGGCCACCGGGGCAAAGAAGGCATCCGCGACGGAATAGCCGCCACAGAGCCACGGACCGCCAAAGGCGTCTAGCGCATGGGCCCAGATCGTCTCGATCCGGGCAAGGTCGTTCAGGACATCTTCTGACGGGACGTAGTCCTTGTAGGCGCAACGCAGGTTCATTGGACAACCTTCGCGCAGCGCTGCGAAGCCTGAATGCATCTCGGCGGAGAGGCTGCGCGACATGGCTCGGGCTCGAGGAATGTCGGGCCAGAGCCCCGCATCCGGATGCCGCGTCGCCAGTTCCTCCGCGATGGCAAGCGAATCGCAGATTACCGCACCGTCGTCCGCAACGAGCGTCGGGACAGAACGTGCCGGCGGGTAGGCGGCGAGCCGTTCGGCAACCTTGCCGTCGCCAAGCCTGACAAAGCGGACATCCGCCGGGATGCCGTAGCGCTCCAAAAGAAGCCAGGCGCGAAGGGACCAGCTGGAATAGGCCCGGTCGCCAAGTATGAGTTCGTACGCCATGCCTGCGCCTCCTGCAACGGTCGCGACCTGATCGGCATACGGTGTGCCACCCGGTTCGGGATGCGACATCTTGAATCGCCGGGCAGTCCGGGCAGGCCGCCAAGGCGTCGACGCGACAACCCTGCATTGCAAAGCGAATCGACGGGGCACGGGAAAATCCGGACAACCCGCTCGCGGGCCGTATCATTCTGCGCGCTGAACGTCCAACAGGACTCCTGGCCCATGCTCTCGACGAAACCGGACTGCCGACGATGCGCTCCCGCGGTTCATCGTGCCTCTCGATGTGGCAGCACAAGTGCGCCTCGTCCGAAACCGGTCACGCATCGGCGGGCATGGCGGCATCTCCTCTTGGTCCAGCGCGCAGGCGTCGAACTGCCGAACCGGCTCCAGGCAGCGGTCCGGGTCGACCTCGGCGCGAGGCCTGTACTTGCCGATGTCGAGCCGCGGACGAACCACGGCTGAACCTCTGTCTCTCGAACGAGGTCACGGGCAAACCCGCGCCATCCGTGACAGAAGCCGATCATGGTTCGGACCTGGCTGCAGTCCGGGCGACTGGGCATGCCATCGCGTCGGCCGCTTCAACTGCCCTGGCCATCCCGGAGCTCGCACGCTTGGCCACGAGGCCGCAGGCGCCGACGCGCCAGCCCCAATCTGCCCTGCGTCCGAGGTTCAGTCAGGCAAGCACGAGAACTGCAAGAACAACCGTCCGGAATCTCTCCAGATCCGGCCGGTCCTGCATGGCAACGCCTGCGGCAGCCCCAGCCAATGCCGGGAGGACACGGAAGACTGACAGGTTGAGGCCCAAGCCGGACAGCGCGCCGGATTGCGGATGCGCCGGTGTCAGCGTCACGGCGCCAGCGCCTTGGACGGCACCCCGGATGCGGACATGCTAGACCGGCCCAAGCTGCCTCGCCGCGGTCTGCCTCGGCGCGGACATGACAATCCCGAAATGAGCGTCAGAAGACGCTAACCAAAAACTGCCCTCCTTACGAGATTCAGTCCCGCCAGCACGAGAACCAGCAAAACAAGTGTCCGGAACCTCTCCTGATCCAGGCGATCCTGTATGGTAACGCCAACGACCGCCCCTGCCATTGCCGGAAGGACGAGGGCAATTGACAGGCCCAGGCCCGCGCCGGACAGCACGCCGGACTTCAGATGCGCCAGCGTCAACATCGCCGCACCGGCACCATAGACGGCGCCCTGGATGCGGACATGCTCCGTTCTCGGCACGCCCAAGGCAGTCAGGTACAGCGCCGTCGGCGGCCCCCAGGTTCCGGTCAGGCCGCCAAGAAATCCGGCCACGGCTCCGGTGCCAATCTCGGTCCGCCGCTGATGCCGCGCCGACACCTTCGGCCGCCAACCAGCGAGCTGCAGCGACGCGAAGAACGTGATCGTCGCTCCGAGGATCAGGAACAGCAGCCCTGCCGGAATGCTCAGGACGACCTGGCTGCCGAGGACCAGGAACGCCAGCATCGTTGCAACGTAGCGCCAGTGCGTTCGCACGGACTGGAGCGCGGCCCTGGCGCCTTGCCGAAACGCCTGAAGAAGATTGATGACAAGGGCCGGAAGGATCATGCCCGCCAGCGCCAGTTCCGGAGACAGAAAGGACCCAAGTCCGGAGACCAGGATCGTCGGCAAGGCAAATCCCGTCATGCCCTTCACGACACCCGCCAGAAGGGCAAGGACCAGCGCCGCGCCCAACGCGAAGGTTCCCATCGCCGCCAGTTCCGCAATCATTCCCGTCTCGTATCGGCTCGCCCCTTCGCAAGAAAGCGAAATCGCAAACGACATTATCATTCAAAATGTCGCACTCTCTTGAAATCTTCTTGCGCTGCACCTGCAAGAGCCCTAGCGTTCGCGCGCGCAGAAACTCGGGTCGCGAGAGCCCGCAAGTCCGGCAGGAGCATGACTGAGCCGATTGTCCCCAAGGGCCTTCTGGAGCTGGCCAGATCAGCCACGGAGTCTATCGATGCGCTCCTGGCACGGGCAATCGAGCGCGTGCGGGATCTCGTGAGCGAGAATGGCACGGTCGATCCGGACTTGCTGGACCGCCAACAGACAGCCGCGCATGGGCTTGCGTGGTTTGCAACCTGCGCGGAAGCCATGCGGAAAATGCAGGAATGGGCCGAGCTGCTCGAAGGCAAGGGACGTTTCGGCGAAGTCGAGCAACTGACCCACCAGATCGCGTTCGGGGAGTACCTCTCCCAGATCATTGGTGGAATTCCGATGAGCCAGCACGAAATCGTGCGACCCTGGGACCTGGGCCTCTCGTCCGAAGACCTGAAGGGCGCGCTCACACCTGAAGTGCTCGAGCTGACCCGGAAGGGAAACTCCCAAGCCGCACGGATGCGACTCGTGGACATGATACGGGCCGTCAACGGCGAAATCGTCTACGGCGCCACGGGGCTTGACGACGAACTCGAAATGATCCGCGAACAGTTTCGCCGCTTCGCCCGGGACCGCATCGAGCCGTTCGCCCATGACTGGCATCTCAACGACGAGCTCATCCCGATGGACGTCATCGAGGAACTCGCGGAAATGGGCGTCTTCGGGTTGACGATTCCCGAGCAATACGGCGGGGTCGGCCTCTCCCGCACCGCCATGGTCGTGGTCTCGGAAGAACTGTCGCGGGGCTACATCGGCGCCGGTTCGCTGGGCACGCGTTCGGAAATCGCTGCCGAACTCATCCTCACCGGGGGCACCGAGGCGCAGAAGGCACGGTGGCTGCCCGGGCTTGCGTCGGGAGAGATCCTTCCGACTGCGGTCTTTACCGAGCCAGACACGGGATCCGACCTTGGATCTCTCAGGACAAGGGCGGAGCGTGACGGGGCGGGCTGGACGATATCCGGCAACAAGACCTGGATCACCCACGCGGCGCGCAGCAACCTGATGGCCGTGCTCGCACGCACCGATCCCGAAACGTCGGACTATCGCGGACTGTCGATGTTCCTGGCCGCAAAGACGCCGGGCTCCGACGAGAAGCCCTTCGTGGACGACGGCCTTTCGGGCGGAGAGATCAAGGTCCTCGGATACCGGGGCATGAAGGAATACACGGTCAATTTTGACGGCTTCCGGATCAACGACGAGAACCTGCTTGGCGGAGCGGAAGGCCAGGGATTCAAGCAACTGATGCAAACGTTCGAAAGCGCGCGCATCCAGACAGCGGCGCGGGCGATCGGCGTCGCGCAGTCAGCTCTCGACGCAGGCCTTCAATATGCCGAGGACCGCAAGCAGTTCGGCCGTTCCCTGATCGCGTTTCCGCGCGTCGCCTCGAAGCTCGCCATCATGGCCGTCGAAATCTCGACAGCACGGCAACTCGCATATCATGCCGCACGGCAGAAGGACGCGAACAGGCGCTGCGACCTCGAGGCCGGCATGGCCAAGCTCCTGGGCGCGCGTGTTGCCTGGGCTGCGGCGGACAACGCACTTCAGATTCACGGCGGCAACGGATTCGCGCTTGAATACGTCATCAGCCGGATTCTTTGTGATGCACGGATCCTCAACATATTCGAGGGCGCCGCCGAAATACAGGCGCAGGTCATCGCGCGGCGCTTGCTGAGCTGAGTGCCGACGCCGATGCAAGGCGCCACGCGATCGTCGTTGCGCGGCAAATTTCGCCAAGTCCGCGATCCTCACGTCCGGCCCTGCCGTGCATCGCCCTCTTTGCCCGCGTCCTGGGCGCGCCCGGGGGCAAGACGTCTCACCGATTCTTCAAGACGCCTCGCCTTCCGTCCCGACGATCGAAATTCCGAAACAGGACGGTCGCCGGGTTGCCTTGATCCCTGGTTCCAGGGGGTCCACCGAGGAAAGGGAGCACGGGTGGACGGAAGGGAGACCGGGATGTTGCCGAAGCGCCAACTCGACCAAGGCGTCTCGAAGCGGGAGCTGCCGCGGCAGTCCGGGATCAACCGCACGACGGTCCTCCGCCAGGCGGCGTTCCCGGCTGCCCGGGAAGGCACACCGTGCGCGTCTCGGCAAGGTTGGCGGTCGAAAGGTCCCGGTCGGCAACGACGCCCGTTGCAGGTTCTCTGACGACCCGGTTCGCCGGGTCGGCGCGGTCAGTGACCTTGACGCCCGCCCCGACGGCGCTCTCGGCGCTTTCGTTCTCCGGTCAGGGCTTGCCGTCATGCTGAGATCCTCGACGCGCCCCTGTGCAGGACATTGACGTGACTCCGGAAGGCGCCAACGTGAAAGCAACAGAGATGGCGTTCATTTGGCTGCGCCATCCGCCATGCCGGCGAAAGAGACCGCGATCTCCGCCCCCGGGCACCAATCGGGTCCGCAGCGACCGCGACAAACACGCTCTGGCGCCTGCCGCCTCCCAAGAACCCGGCGTGCCGCGGCCGCGTCAAAATTGCCTGCAGGAAGCCGCCGAATCCTGCATGTCGGGTCGCGCCGCAGCCGGACCGCCCAAGTTCTCCCTCCCCGCACGCGCGCTTGCGCAACACGGCGCTGGCCGCCATTAGGTGCGCGTCATGCCCCCGCCGCGTCGGCGGGACGATGGTCCGCGTGCCCCGTGATCCGAACAAGGGAGTCCACGATTGGCGAAACCCGGCGACCTGAAGCGGGAGAACGACGCCCTGCGCCGGAGGATCGCCACGCTGAACGCGACCATCCTCCGGACAAACGCGAGCCTCGACCTCGACACCGTGCTCGAAGAGGTCGTGGAAAGCGCCCGGGCGCTCACGGGCGCCCGCTGGGGTGTCATCGCGACCGTCGACGAGGCAGGCGCGCCCCTTGACTGCGCGTTCTCGGGATTCACGTCCGAGGAACAGCGCGAGCTCTACAACTGGCCCGAACGCGCGCGGCTGTTCGCGCACTTCCACGAGTTGCCGGGGCCGCTGCGGGTCGACGACCTCGCGGGCTACGTCCGCGCGCTCGGCATCGATCCCGCCCTGGCCTTCTCCCGCAGCTTCCAGGGCACGCCGATGCGCCACCGCGGCGCCGACGTCGGCAGCTTCTTCCTCGCCAACAAGGTGGACGGGGAGGCGTTCACCGATGAGGACGAGGAGGTGATGACCCTGTTCGCCTCCCAAGCCGCGTCCGTGATCCCCAACGCGCGCGCCCACCGCGACGAACGCCACGCCCGGGCCGATCTCGAGGCCCTGGTCGAGAGCAGGTCCGTTCACGGTCCGGGCCGAAAGATGCCGCACCCCAAGCCCTTCCAAGGTGCCGCCAGATCTCTTCCAGGTCGCGGCGTGGCACCCGGAGCGTCTTCGGCCGCGCACGAAGCAGCGGCCTGGGGCTTGCAAATTTCCACTGCCGCGGCGCCACGGCGCGCAACGCAACAGCGGGATCGTCTGCGGCATGCGCCGCAGGTTCCAAACCCGTTTCAGCCGGACGGTCAGGACTCGCGCGCCAGGATTTCCGCCAACCGATCGCGAGCCTCGGGCAAGCGGCGGTTTCCGAGCGCAGGCGCCAGCCGCGACTTCAGGAAATGGCAGGTCGTCATCAGGCCGTCACGGATTTCGGCAGCGGTGCCGTCACCCTGGCCAAGAAGGGATGGCGACAGCGGCAGCAGGTTCGGTTTCCACGCCCCGGCCCCGGCGTCCGAGACCGCACGGCCGGACTTCGGCGAAACATAGACAAGCCCCTCGGTCGCTCCTGTCACGGCGCATCTGGACAGGTCAAGACCGAAGCCAAGCTCTTCGAGCAACGCGAGTTCCCACCGCACGTAGGCCAACGGCCAGAAAGGGCCGTCGCACATCATTTCAAGCACTGTCAGAGTTCCGTCATACAGCGCGGGATGCGGTTCCCGCTCCGGCAGCGCGTAGGAAAGCAGGGCCGTGACTGCGTTCAACCCGGCAAGTGTCCGGCGTTCGCCCATGAGCAATGCGGCGCGGGCCAGGACCGGCTCAACCTCGAAACTGCCCAGATGTTCCGGCAGACGCGCACGCCATGCAACCTGTACCTGGTTGCCCGGCTCCAGGATCGGCGCCATCCGACGCGACCCGCCGCCCCGGACAATTCCGACATGTCGACCATGGCCGCGCGCGAACACCTCGATGATCAAGGCATTTTCCCCGTGACGGCGACGTGAAAGGACGACACCCTCTTCGCGCCATTCCATCAACTTGCCTTCGCTGCCGCAACGCGTGCGCACCACGCAACCGTGCATCGACCGGAATCGGGAATGACGCAGTCTTCCTCTCGCATGGATCCTTCTCGCTTCCGCCCGAAGCAAAGAATGTCGAATCGTCCGAATGACATCAAGCGGGACAGCCCGGACCCGCCGTCACCTGGAACCGGACGCGCCATGAACAGCAGGCGAGTCTTGCAGGGTGACAAGCACCTGGCGACCCGATAAGAGAGCGCCAAAGCAAGCAGTGTGCGTGTCCATGACTCACAAGATATTCGGCCACAAGTCACCTGACACCGACTCCACCGGGTCGCCCATCATCTGGGCCTGGTACCTGAACGAGTGCCGCAACGTCCCGGCTGAGGCGCGACTGCTTGGCGAACCGAATGCCGAGGCCCTGTTCGTGCTCGAGCGCTGGAATCTCGACAAGCCGGAGATCCTTGAAGATGTGGGGCCGGGTGACAGCTGCATCATCGTCGACACGAACAACGTCGCGGAACTGCCTGAGGGCATCAACGACGCCGACGTGATCGAGGTGATTGATCACCACATGCTGCAAGGCGGGCTGAAGACGAGGACGCCGATCGCCATCACTGTCCGCCCGCTGGCCTGCACGGCCACGATCATGCACGACCTGATGGGCGACGATGCCTCCAGGATGCCGCATGCGATCAAGGGCGCGATGCTCTCCTGCATCCTGAGCGACACGCTTGAGTTTCGTTCTCCGACAACGACCGACGCCGACCGGGCGGTGGCGGAACGTCTTGCCGGGGAACTGGGACTCGACATTGCGGAATACGCGAAGGAGATGTTTGCCGCCAAGTCCGACGTCTCCGGCTACACGGACGCGGAATTGCTGCGCGTGGATGCCAAGGTCTACGAAGTGGACGGCACGAGCCTCCGAATCTCGGTTTTTGAGACGACATCGCCGTCGAGCGTGCTGGACCGGAAAGCGGGCCTGATGACGGAGATGGAGACCGTAGCCAAGGAAGACGGCGTCGACCAAGTCCTGTTCTTCCTCGTGGACATCCTGTCCGAGGAGGCCACCCTCTTCATTACGAATGACATTGTGCGGCGCATCGCCGCCAAGAGCTTCGGGGTCGAGGCCGACGGCGACCTTGCCACGCTGCCTGGAGTGGTCAGCCGCAAGAAGCAGATCATTCCGGTGTTGAAAATCTGAGGCATGGTTCCGATAGTCGACAGCCTGTCGGAGATCGCCGACCGCTACGACGCGCTGTTCTGCGATCTATGGGGATGCGTGCATGACGGTGTGAGGGGCTTTCCCGAGGCCATCGATGCGCTCCGCGCCTTTCGCGCCGAGGGCGGCAAGGTCGTGCTCCTGACAAACGCTCCGCGCCCGCGCGCGGGCGTGGAGCGGCAACTGGAGGCACTTGGGGTTCCACCTGATTGCTGGGACACGATTTCCACGAGCGGTGACAGCGCCCGGGTTGCGATGTTTCGCGGCGTCATCGGCAATCGCGTCTGGTTCATGGGGCAGGACCACGACCTGCCGTTCTTCGAACCGCCTGCAATCGTCCTCGACCCCGTTGACGTGCGCCTCGCCGAACTCGAGGACGCGACCGGCATTGCGTGCCTCGGCCCGTTTGACGCGCATGCGGACCCGTCCGAGAACCGCCCCGAATTCCTCCATGCCAAGCAGAAGGGCCTGAAGCTTCTCTGCGCGAACCCTGACCTGGTGGTTGACCGCGGCGAACACCGCGAATGGTGTGCCGGCGCGCTTGCCCAGCTCTACACGGAAATGGGTGGCGAGAGCCTGTATTTCGGCAAGCCGCACCCGCCGGTCTACGCCTTGGCGAGGGAAAGGCTGACGCAGATCGGGGAGCAGGTGCCGGACGAGCGGATCCTGTGCATCGGCGACGGCATTCAGACCGACATCCGGGGCGCCTTGGGAGAGGATCTCGACTCCCTGTTCGTGACAGGAGGGTTGGCGCGCGCGCAAACGGCAACCACTCGCCAGCCGGAGCGGGGCGCCCTCGACGCATTCATCGCTGAAGCCCGGATGACACCGACATATGCCGTCGGCTATCTCAGATAGGATCGATGTCCCGGCAATTCTTGGCGGGCTGGCCTTTGCCATCATCTGGTCTTCTGCATTCACGTCGGCCAAGATCATCGTCACCAACGCCCCGCCCCTGGCGGCCTCAGCGGTCCGGTTCCTCATTGCGGGCCTGATCGCCCTGGCGTTGGCCCGCATCCTCGGGCAGAGATTCACGTTGACTCGCCAGCAATGGCAGATGACGGTCCTCTTCGGAATTTGCCAGAACGGCCTCTATCTGGGCCTGAACTTCGTCGCCCTGAAGACGGTTGAAGCTTCCCTGGCATCCATCATTGCGTCCACACTGCCCCTGCTGGTCGCGTTTGCCGGCTGGCTCATCTCGAAAGAGACCCTGCGACCACTGGGCATTGCGGGGCTGATCGGCGGTATGGCGGGGGTCATCCTGATCATGGGAACGCGGCTGACCCAGGGAGTCGATCCGGTCGGCATTGCGCTGTGCGGGATCGGGGCGCTGGCCCTGACCTTTGCCACGCTTGCGGTCAAGGGCGCATCCTCGGGTGGCAACGTCATGGTGGTCGTGGGGTTCCAGATGCTGATCGGGAGCGTCGTGCTCTGGGTGCCTGCGTTGGCGCTCGAGACCTGGGTCGTCAACTGGTCGGTCACGTTCGTGGCCGCATTCCTCTACACGCTTTTCCTGCCTGGACTGCTAGCGACGCTGGTCTGGTTCTGGCTGGTCCGCCGCATTGGCGCTACGCGAGCCGCCACGTTCCATTTCATGAACCCGTTCCTCGGCGTGGCCATCGCTGCGGCCTTGCTGGGCGAGGCCATTGGCGTTCTCGACGTCATTGGTGTCGCGATCATTGCGCTGGCCATTCTCGCCGTGCAACTCTCCAAGTCGGAGACAGCGACGTAACGCCCTTCGGCAAGATGCGGCTCGCGATCACGGCCCAGGCTGCGCGCCTTGCGCCCGCCCTCAGTGACGGTCAACGCACGGTCGCTGAACCGCATGAAGATCCCTGCGGACGCTGTCAGCCCCGTCGGGCAGAACTCATGACGCCGAGTGCCCTTTGCGATTGTTCATCCCAAGGTGCTCGACTTCCAATCCACCCCAATGCCTGTTCAGGTACTCTGCGACAAGCCGACGATGACAATGGTGCGGCTGGTCCTCGCTGCAAAGCAGACAACCGTCGCGCACATCCTCCCTTGACAGCTCGGTCTCGATCCTCCGCTCCTTCATCAGGGCATTGAACCGGGTTTCGTAGGAGTCCCAACTGATGTGACCCTGTCGATATCCGCTCAACAATTCCTTCGTGGGCGCCAAGCTCGGCACATGCACATAGTCGATGCCGCAAAGCTCGCGCGCGAACCAAGCGAGATCGGCCTTCTTTGCGAATCCGGCAAGCTGCGAAGCATTGTGGAGCCTCACGTCCACAATGCGCCTGGCACCCGAATCGCGCAGAAGCTCGAAGAACTGCTTGGCTGACTTCTTGGTAAAGCCAATGGTCAATACCTTCATGGAGCCTCCATCTCAGCCAATTCGCTCTCACGTTCGACGGCATGGCCGACGTTCTTGGCCTGAAGGTCAATGGCCCTCCTGACACGCTCCATGCGCGGTTCGTCCCGATTGATCAGATCGTAGTCGTCAAGACCGAACTTTGCGAGCAGACGATCCATTGCGTCCGCATGCGGTTCTAGAGGCTTGTCAGGCAATATGTGGGCGACATCGACGCCGAGCCTGTCCAGCTCGTGCCCAACGAGAAGCGTTCGATGACAGTCAAGTGGTTCCTTCTCCGCGCACATCAAGGCGATGCGGTAGTCTTCCGCACCACGCACAATTCTCTCCAGACCATCGCGAAATCGCGCAGTGTTCGAGAGCCTGTCGTAGCGAATGCGACCGCGTTCATAATGTGAACGGTCGTCAGAACGCCCGCCCAATTCCCGTCCAAGATACACGTAACTGATTCCCGAACCCTTGAGCGATTCAGCAAGCCGCTCACGATTGAATTGCGAATTGAAGCGGCTATACGGCGACGAGCGCACGTCCACGAGGGCAGTCACGCAATGCGCGTCAAGCAGCCCGACGAAGAACTCCAAGTCATGGTTCGAGTGACCGACCGTCAGGATGGTTTCTGCAATTTCACTCATGGTGTCATCATCCATCAGATTTGATTATGGCAGCAATGAACTTGTATATGTAGTCCTCGAACTGTTCCCCAATGCTGACTGTGAGATGGCATTTGCCGTATCTATAGGTGCCGTCGCGCTTTGCCAGAAAGTGTCGCTCGCAAACCGGGTCGGTAATCCAAAACGCATAGTTCTGATCAGCATGACGGAAACTGCCCTGAACGCGTCTCTTGGAGTTGCCGAACGCTTCACCGGGCGCAAAAACGCTCAGTGTGACGGCATTGGCCGAAATCAGCCGCAGGGAACTGGTATCTGTCCGCTCGCCTTGACAGGAATCCTGTCGTTGCATCCATGATAGGTGCTGTAGCCATCAACCCAAAGCGGCTTCACCGGATCAACCAGTGAGGGAAGATCCGATGGCAAGTGGACACCGATCTTCCTCCAGTAACTTGCCGGATCAAGCAGCCAGTTCTCCGTTTGACAGCCAACAGGCTTCGGCCCCAACATTGGAACTTCCATGATGTCGAGAACCCGTGGGTCACTCCCGTCCTCCTATTGGCGTTCGTCCTCCGACACCTCCTGATTCTCGCGTTCGCTTACAGGTCGAATCCAGCATCCCCCTGCCTTTCCTGGCCCCAACCGCTTGCCCGCGATGCACCGGCCCTTCAGCTTTCGGGAATTTGCAAGGCACACCATCTGCATCGACGCTTTCTCTTTCTGCGAGACACCCAAGGTGCCGGTCCTGAAATCTCCGCAACGGCACACTGTTTGAGGTTCCGGAAATGTTGCAAGAAGCCACACCCGAGTGTGCCGGAGAAGGGCTGCGACAGAGCCGGTGGAGAATGTTGGTTTGACAGAATGGCCGCTGAAAGGCTCTCCAATGCCATAAGTTCAATCGGGTGGCTCTTCATGCAGTCACGCCAGGCAGGCTTGCCGGTCCCTGCCAAGTGCGCAAGCCGCCCGTTGGCGGGTGTCAGCCCGCGACGGTGGCCTTCTTTGTGTGCTGCCCGTTCCGAAAGCCAGGACACCTTTCGGCAAGATGCGGCTCGCGATCGCGGTTCATGCCTGCCCGGACGCGGCGGGGTTTCATGGGTTGATCACTCGGTGCTTCCCGCCATCCTTGCAGGTCAGGTGCGGGATCAGCGCCTCCGGAACAGGAAAGCGGGCCGCGCGACTGCGGCCCGTTTTGCGTCACCGCTTTCGGCGATCAACTGTTCAAGCTGTCCTTGAGCGCCTTGGCGATTGTCATCTTCACCACCTTGTCGGCGTCCTTGTGGATTTGCTGGCCAGTCGCAGGATTGCGAACCATGCGCGCGGGACGTTCGCGGCAGTAGATCTTGCCAACGCCAGGCAATGCCACGGCCCCGCCGGAAGACACTTCTCTCGAGATGACGGAAATGATCGCGTCCAGTGCCGCGGCTGCCGCCTTCTTTTCACTGCCAAGTTCGTCGGCGAGCGCCGCGACAAGCTGCGTCTTGGTTAATGCCTTTGCCATGCTGAACCTCCTCGTTCCGGCCACTATTGTAGCGCATCGGCCTTATTTTACTGGATATTGAGGCGTTACGCAAGCTCTTGAGGAACGATTCCTCGTTTGCACCACATTTCGCATGATTTTTCCGTTCATTTCAAAGGAATGCAGTCTCCTCGAAGCTGCGCAGCTTGCGGGAATGTATGCGTTCCAGCGGCATCTCGCGGAGTCTTTCCATGGCACGTATGCCTACCAGGAGATGTTGCGCAACCTGCGTCTTGTAGAAATCTGACGCCATTCCCGGCAGCTTCAGCTCGCCATGCAACGGCTTGTCGGAGACGCAGAGCAACGTGCCATAGGGCACGCGAAACCTGAATCCATTGGCCGCGATGGTCGCGGACTCCATGTCGAGCGCGATGGCGCGGCTCTGGCTCAGCCGCTGAACCGGTCCGGACTGGTCCCGAAGTTCCCAGTTCCTGTTGTCGATCGTGGCAACAGTGCCGGTTCGCATGATCTGCTTGAGGTCGTAGCCTTCGTATCTGGTCACGTCCGCGACCGCGTCTTCCAGCGCCACCTGGATTTCCGCGAGCGCCGGAATGGGCATCCAGACCGGCAGGTCGTCATCCAGGACATGGTCCTCGCGCAGGTATCCGTGCGCCAGGACGAAATCCCCGAGTTGCTGCGAATTCCGAAGCCCCGCGCAATGTCCGAGCATCAGCCACGCATGGGGTCGCAGCACCGCAATATGGTCGGTGGCCGTCTTCGCGTTCGACGGACCCACGCCGATGTTCACCAAGGTTATGCCGGCGCGGTCTGGGCGCTTGAGATGAAACGCCGGCATCTGGGGCAGGTTGGCGGGACGGTCGAGCGGCGCATCGGCGGAAGTGATCTCGAAGTTGCCCGGACCAACGAAAGACGTGTATCCGCTGTCCGGGTCGGCAAGCATCTTGCGCGCAAAGGCCTCGAATTCGTCCACGTAGAACTGGTAGTTCGTGAACAGAACGTAGTTCTGGAAGTGATCGGCATTCGTCGCCATGTAGTGGGACAGCCGCGCCAGGGAGTAGTCGATCCTCTGGGCCGTGAACGGCGCCAGGGGATGCGATCCGTCCTCATAGGTGAAGCCGTGGCCATTGACGATGTCGTCGTTGATCGTTGCAAGTTCCGGCACGTCGAAGACGTTGCGCAGCGACTGTTCCACGGTGCCGCCCTTCGGAATCTGGAGCGACCCGCCGCTGCCGACGGCAAAGTGCACGGGGATCGGTGTCGTCGAGACCCCGACCTGCACCGGGACCTTGTGGTGCTCGATCAGGAGCCCGATCTGCTGGATCAGGTAGTTCCCGAACAGCTCCGGGCGCGTGATGGTCGTGGAATAGCGCCCCGGTTCGATCACGTGGCCAAAGCTCAGCCGCGTGTCCTTCGTCGCGTAGATCTTGGTCGTCAGCCGCAGCTCCGGGTAATATGCGCGCATGCGACGGCGCGGCATGCCGTTGGCGACGGCGTCATCGAAGCGACCGCGCAGAAACCCGGCGGACACCTGGTACAGGTGAACCAGTCGCTCGACCGCGTCCCCGGCGTTGGCAAATTCCTCGAATTCCGGAAATTCCGGCGTCTCGATGTGCTGGTTCTCGCCTGTCATGCCGCGTCCTCGAAGAGCCCGGTCACTTCGAACCGGTCAACATCGACCAGTCCCACGTCCGAGATGCGCAGGGCGGGGATCACCACCAGGGCCAGGAGCGAGTGCTGCATGAAGGCATTGTTCAGTTCACAGCCGCACGCCGCCATCGCGGCCACCATCCGTTCCGCCCTTGCTGCAACTTCACGGGCCGGGCTGCCTGACATGAGCCCGGCGATCGGCAGTTCGACGAGAGCAATCTCCGCTCCATCCTTCCAGACCGTCACGCCTCCTCCAACCTCGCCCAGCCGGTTGGCGGCCGCCGCCATGCAGGCGCGATCGGTGCCAACGACAATCATGTGGTGGCTGTCATGCGCCACGGTCGAGGCCATGGCCATGCGCCCGGTGTAGCCGAACCCGGAGACGAAACCGTTCACGACCCGTCCGGTGGCCCTATGCCGTTCCACGAGCGCGATCTGCGCCACGCCGTCCCGTGCCTCCACCACCCCGTCAATGACCGGCAACCTTGCCTTCAACGCCTCGGTAGGCGCCTGGTTCTCGACGACGCCGATCACCTTCGCGACCACGCTGTCTGTTGCCTGCGGAGCCTTCACCTCGAAATCTTCGGCCGCGAGCGACCGGCCCAGATGCACGGTCGCTCGTGTCTCCGGCGGCCAGTCAAGATGCGGACATTCGACTTTCAACTCGCCTGCTTCGGCGACCGTCACGCCGCGCGCGATCACGTGTTCGATCGGCAGCGATTCCAGGTCGGAAGTCAGGATCACGTCCGCCCGCCGGCCGGGAGCGATCGAGCCGAGCTCGCGCTCAAGCCCGAAATGCGTCGCCGTGTTCACTGTCGCCATCTGGAGCGCGACCAGGGGATCGGCGCCGCATTCGATGGCGTGGCGAACAACGCGATTCATGTGGCCGTCGTTCACGAGCGTGCCCGAATGGCAGTCATCCGTGCAGAGAATGAAGTTTCTCGGGTCAAGGCCGTGTTCGGTCACGGCCGTGATCTGGCTTTCGACGTCGTGCCAGGCGCTCCCGAGGCGCAGCATTGCCCGCATGCCCTGACGCGCCCGGGCGATCGCGTCGGTCTCTGCCGTCCCCTCGTGGTCGTCCGCTGCACCGCCCGCGGCATATGCGTGAAAGGGCACGCCAAGATCGGGACTCGCATAATGCCCGCCCACCGTCCGCCCTGCCGCCTGCGTCGCAGCGATTTCGGCAAGCATTTTCGGATCCCCGGCGATGACGCCGGGGAAGTTCATCATCTCGCCCAGCCCCACGATTCCGGGCCATCCCATGGCTTCCGTCACGTCGGCAGCCGTGATTTCGTGGCCCGTGGTTTCCAGGCCGGGCGCCGACGGCGCGCAGGAGGGCATTTGCGTGAAAATGTTGATCGGCTGAAGCAGCGACTCGTCGTGCATCAACCGGACCCCCTTGAGCCCGAGCACGTTGGCGATCTCGTGCGGATCATGGAACATGGTCGTCGTGCCGTGGGGAATGACGGCGGCGGCGAACCCTGCCGGCGTCAGCATGCCGCTCTCGATGTGCATGTGGCCGTCGCAGAGACCGGGTATCAGGTAGCGTCCATCGGCGTCAATCAGCCTGGTGTCGTCGCCAATCGTGTGCGAGGCATCCGGACCGACATAGGCAAACCGGCCGACGGCAATGGCGACGTCCCATCCGTCAAGCACCTCGCGTGACTGAACATTGACGACCTTTCCGCACCGAATCACGAGATCGGCAGGTTCGCGTCCGGCGGCCACCGCCACCAGGCGGGCACCGGACTTCGCCCAGGACTCCAGGGAATGAATCATTCCTGGAATCTACACCCATCGCGCAGGAACGGCGACCCCTGACGACCAGATGTCGCAATTGAGCGCGAATCGCGACGATCTCGATCGGACCATCGAAGCCGTCGCACGGCGCAAGCAAGACAGGGGTCCACGTCAACGAGGCCGCTCTTGCCTGGAATCGGGAGACATCACATTGGCCGACACCTTCAACGACCCGGAATCCGATCGCTGGAACCATCACCCTGGCAAGGTTCAGCTGAGTCCGTTCTTTGCATGGCCGCCCAGGCCCATGGACAGCCTGAAGTGGCTCTCCGGCGCGTGGCTTGTCCTCTCGACAACCACGCTTGCCCTTGTCCTGGCTGGTCTCGCCTACGTGACGCTGCTGCCCCCGCTCGCGGAAATGGCTTCGCTTTCCCCGAACTGGGTCCTTCGCCTCTGGCTTGCCAACCTGATCCCGCATTGCGTGCTGGCCGGCACGCTTCACTGGTGGCTGCACATGCGTCGCGGGCAGGAGCGGCGCACGAAATTCGACACTCGCGAGCAGGCGCGGGACAACGGCACGTTCACCTTCCGGAGCCAGGTGCGCGACAACATGTTCTGGACGGTCGCAAGCGGCATTACGCTCTGGACATTCATGCAGGCGCTCGTCTTCTGGGCGATGGCCAACGGGCTCGCTCCCAAGGCGTTCTTCCCGTCGAATCCGGTCTGGTTCGCGCTGTGGTTCGTGCTCATTCCAATCTGGTCCAGCCTTCATTTCTACTGGATACACCGTTTGCTGCACTGGCCGCCGCTCTACCGGATCGCCCATGCGCTCCATCACAGGAACGTAAATGTCGGACCGTGGTCGGGCATCTCGATGCATCCGGTCGAACACCTGCTCTTCTACACCAATTTCCTCATTCACCTCGTCGTGCCGTCGCACCCGCTCCACATCATGTTCCACGGGTACATGCAGTCGGTTCACCCGATCTTTTCGCACTCGGGATTCGAGAAGCTCATCGTGTCCGACAAGGATCGCGCGCGGATGGGCGATTTCTTCCACCAGCTCCACCACAGGTATTTCGAGTGCAACTACGGTACCGTCGACATGCCCTGGGATCGCTGGTTCGGCTCGTTTCACGATGGAACGGCCAAGGCCACCGAAACGACGCGGAACCGGAAGAGCCGCATGCACGCGGGGGCTTGATCCCGGCCGGGATCGAACCATCCTGACCGGATGAAGAACACGCTTCTTTCCATCGGGCACGGATTCTCGGCACGGGCCCTTGCCCGGCTGCTGCTTGGCAAGGGATGGCGAGTCATCGGCACCACGCGAAGCGCCGAGAAGGCGGACACGCTTCGCGGCGAAGGGGTGGACGCCCTCAAATGGCCGGGCGAGCCGCTTCCTCTTGCGGAAGCAACGCATCTCCTTGTTTCGGTTGCGCCCGTCGGGTCCGGCGACCCTGTGCTCGAGCTGGCCGGAAACCAGATCAGCGCAGCGCGGCATTTGCAGTGGGCTGGATACCTTTCCACGACGGCCGTGTACGGCGACCACAAGGGGGGCTGGGTCGACGAAACCACGCCACTCGCGCCCAGCACCGAACGCGGAAAGGCCCGCGCAAGGGCGGAATCGCTCTGGGCGGCGCTCGGCCTGCCCCTGCACATCTTCCGGCTTGCCGGAATCTACGGGCCCGGCCGAGGACCCCTGGCAAAGGTCCGTCGCGGCACCGCACGGAGGATCGTCAAGGAGGGGCAGGTGTTCAGCCGGATCCATGTCGAGGACATCGCGGCAGTGCTTGCGGCATCGATCGAGCGGCCCAATCCTGGCGCGATCTACAACGTCTGTGACGACAGCCCGTCACCACCGGACGACGTGATCGAGCACGCCGCCCGGCTGCTTGGGCTTCCCTTGCCGCCCACCGTCGACCTCGACTCTGCCGAGGTCTCGCCCATGGCAAGGAGCTTCTACGCCGAGTCGAAGCGGGTGCGGAACAACCGGATCAAGGACGAACTCGGCGTTACCCTCAAGTATCCCGACTACAGGTCGGGGCTCGCAGCCCTGCTGGACGCGGAGGCAGACAAGGACTCTTCGAGCGGATGCTGAAAGGGATACCTAACCCGGCAAAGCCGGAACCAAATCCTTCCGAGATGATATGCTGGATCCTGCGTCCTTGCGAGGGAGTTGGATCATGGCATGCCCATTTGTCGAGCGTCACCAGGCTCTCTGCCGGACATCGGCCATGCCCGGGCGATGGAGAGCCGGCTGCGCATCCACCAGGTTCGGTTGGCGGACTACCCGCGCTGGGCCGAGCCGATGCGCGAGGAGATCCGTGACAACGCCATGAAGGTTGCTGCAGAGGCCGGTGTCCAGATCGAGTTCATCCGCAGGCTCAAGGCCTTTCGCAAGGAGGATCGGGTCAAGAGGGTCCTCGAGGAGCGCGGTGACGCGCCGGGCCACGGCACATCTTTTCGGCGATGGAGAGCTGAACGTCGTTCCGCCACTGGCGGGATCCGAAGTCCGGCATCGTTGCGCGGGTCGAATGCACCACCAACGATGCCTCGTTCATCAAGCTTCACCGCGACGTGAAACAGCGCGACGGAACCTCCGCGTTCAAGCTCGCCCCCTTGCGCAAGTCGATCTACAGCCTGCGCGACCTCGCCACCTGCATGATATATGTTGCGGTCCGGGATATGTTGCGAAGCTTTCGCATCGGCCTGCCACGCTTGGGGAACCCTCCGTCTGGCCGCAACATAATCTTTTGCGGTCAGAGCGTGTCAAGGAAGGCCGGCAGCCCCGTGTCCTCCTTCCAGGGACGGTCGGGCCCTTCTTCCGTCGCGTCGCACAGCGCCATCGCCCTTGCCTTCGTCTCAAGATCGATCTCGGCGTAGACATTGGTGGTGTCGAGGCTCTCATGACCCTGCCATGCACGGATCGTGTTCAGGTCGATCCTGGACTTGAGCATGACGCAGGCGCTCGAATGGAGAATCAGGTGAGGCGTCACTCTCCTCCCTTCCAGCTCCGGCACGCGGGCGGCACAGCGTTCCACGAGCCGGTAGACCCCGAACCGGGTGTACGGTCTCCGCTGCCGGCTGAGGAAGACGGCATCGCCGTCGGCCCGGCCTTGCAGCAGGCCGGAAAGCGCGCGCTCGGTCCGGGGCCAGAGCGGACACTGCCGGCGCTTTCCGCCCTTGCCGTGGATCGTCACGAGCGCATGGCGGCCGTCGCGCCGCCCGATCTCCAGGTCTCCCTTCACGAGGCCGGTCGCCTCGGAGACGCGCACCGCGGAGTTGAAGAGGAACAGCAGCAGGGCGTGTTCCGTCAGGCCGCGTCGGGTGCCGCGGTCGGGGACCTTGATGAGCGCCTCCATCTCCGCCTTGCTCAGCCAGCCGACCGGCTGCGGCGTCGCCTTCTTCAAGGCGATCGAGCGGATCCCGGCGCTCCATTCCAGGCGGGCGGGGTCGCGGCTGGCGACGAAACGGGCGAAGGCCCGGACCGCGGTCAGTCGCTGGTTGCGGGTTTGCACGGAGCAGCCGCGGCCTTCCTCCAGGTGGGCAAGGAACTCGAGCACGCGCCGGGGCGTGAGATCGTCCAGCGCGATCCGCTCGGCCGGCTTGCGGGCCTTTGCGCCCACGAACGGGACCAGCAGCTTGAAGGTGTCGCGGTAGCTGAGCTGGGTGTTGCGCGCGAGGTTGCGCTCGGTGACGACGTGCTCGGCCAGGGGCCGAGCGTGCGATGTGCCCGATCTGCTCTTCCTTAGTGGTTGATGCAAAACAAAGGAGTCCATTCTCTCGCGAGGCGTGATACTGTCCTCCCCGCCGCCGTCATGCGGCCAATGACAGGGAGACAGGAGCAATGGGCAGGAAGTCGACGCGACAGGAAATCGAACTCTCGGACGGAGACCGCGAGCGTCTCGAAGGGATCGTCAACAACCCGAAGAGCCTGCAGAAGCACGTGTGGCGGGCCCGCATCGTCCTGGCGCTCGGCTCGGGCCGCGGGCTGGCCGAGACCATGCGGCGGACGGGCATGTCGAAGCCGACGGTCTGGCGCTGGTGGGACCGCTTCCTCGCCGAGGGCGTCGACGGGCTTCTCCGGGACGCCACCCGCCCTCCGGGGAGGAAGCCGGTCTCCGAGGACCGGGTGAAGGCCGTGGTCGCGCTGGCGATGTCGCCGCCCCCGGAACACGCCCGGCACTGGACGCTCAAGGCCCTGGCCGAGGAAATGGGCGACATGGTCATCTCCACGGTTCGCAACATCCTCCTCCGTCACGGCCTCAGGCCGCACCAGGTGAAGACCTTCAAGGTCTCGCGCGATCCGAGGTTCGAGATCAAGGTGCGCGACGTCGTCGGCCTCTACGTCGACCCGCCCGACCACGCGGTGGTGCTTTCGGTTGACGAGAAGACGCAGATCCAGGCGCTCGGGCGGACGCAGAGGCCGCTGCCCATGAAGCCGGGCCATGCCGAGACGAGGACGCACGACTGCAGGCGGAACG
>VXSG01000001.1 GCA_009838075.1 Boseongicola sp. SB0665_bin_10
CTTATCCACAGCCACCTCCCGGTTCCTTTCTGATTCTCGAAGCATACGAGGGACGAAGTTCGCCCACGGACGGCGCTACACTACCGGCTGAAACTGTCGTGAAACTGTCGGGCGAGATCCTGGTTGCATCCACCCGTGGCGGTCGCAGTTGCTGGCGGCATTGCGTGCCGTCGGGCCGTGTCGACAGGAGCCGGGAGCCCGTGAAATTCGCGCCTGCTCCCTTTCCTGCACCGCCGGGAGCGTGGACGCGGTTCATGCCGGCAGCGTCGCACTTGACCTGGTCACGCGACACTTCCCATGGCGGGTGGGCATCCCCTGATCATCAACCTGTTCGCATCATGGCTCGCTCATGCCAGGTGCGCGCGAACACCGGCCCGCCCGTTGCCTTCGCTTCCGGGGACGCGGCATTCGGCGGCAACGGGCCGGCGGCGCGAGCCGACGACGCGGCACCTGGCGCGGGCGCGGCGCAGAATCGGCCATCGGTGGAAGAACTGGCGCCGCGCAGCGAGCCGCAGGCCGGCGGCAAAGGCGGGCACCCTCGCCGTCGAGGGGCTGAACGTGACGGGGATGACACGCTCCGCGAAGGACACCGTCGAGGCGCCCGGCACGAATGTGGCGCGGAAGTCCGGCACCAGCCGCGTCATGCTGGACACGGGCCCCGCCGCCCCGGAGCGGATGCAGGGCTGCATGGCGGCGAACGCGATCGTCCTTCCCGCCAGGAACCCGCCACGGACATGCCACGCGTGCGGGATGGTCGAGGCCGCCGGCCGCGGAACGCGGAACGACTTCCCGCGGTTGCAACGCCGGCCGGTCCGACATGGAACGGTTCGTCATCGGAGGCCGCGCAATGGCGAACCGGTGATGTCAGGTTCCGCTGTTCGTGGTTGGATCCAGCACGTCGCGCAGCCAGTCACCCACGATGCTCATGGACAGCGTGGTGAAGAAGATCGCGCATCCCGGCACGCCGGCAATCCACCAGGCGTTCAGGAGATAGTCCCGCCCGTAGCTCAGGAGGTTGCCAAGAGAGGTGTTGGGGGGCTGGATGCCGACGCCCAGGAAACTCATGGACGTCTCCAGAATGACGGTTTCCGGAAAGTTGATGGAAACCTGAACGACCAGCGCGGCCAGGATGTTGGGCAGGATGTGCTTCAGATAGACGCGCAGGGTGCCCGCCCCGAGCAGCCGGATCGCGGCCGCATAGCCATGATTGACCGCCGACAACGTCATTCCGCGGCTGATTCTCGCGTAGCGCTCCCATCCCTGGAATCCGACGAGCAGGATGAAGAGCAGCATGTTGCCGGTGCCCATGACGGCGATCACCGAGAGCGCGATGATGACGAACGGCATTGACGCCTGGAAATCGACGAGGACCATGATGACGTCGTCCACCCAGCCCCGAAACCTCGCCGCGACGAACCCGATGCAGCTTCCCACCACCGCGCCGAAGAGGGTTCCGAACACGGCCACCAGCATCGTGAGCTGGATGGACGAGAACAGCCTGCTGAGAAGATCTCGCCCGAGGTGGTCGGTTCCCAGGAGATGAAAGTCGCCGGACGTCCCGGTCGCACCCGGCGGAAGCAGCCGGGACAGGAGGGCCGTCTGCTGGTAGTCATAGGGCATGATCCAGCGCGCCGTGACGGCAATGAACAGGATCATGACCAGCCACAGCATGGCCAGTTTGACGATGACAGGTGCCGCAACGACGTGCGCGACGGCCACCTGGGTCGAGGAGCGGCGTTCGAATGCTTCGCTTGCGTCAGCGTAGGCCATCATCCCTCTCCCGTGCCGGACGCGTATCGCCTGCGCGGGTCGATCACCAGGTACAGGAGATCCACGGCGAGATTGGCAAACACCATGGAAGCGGCCGTGATCATGACGACGGTCTGCACCACTGCCAGTTCACGCGCCGTCACCGCGTCGATGAGCAGGCGCCCGATGCCGGGCCAGGCGAAGACGGTTTCGGTGACGATGGAGCCGCCGATCAGGGTCCCCACCATGAAACCCATGATGGTGATCGTGGGAATCGCGGCGTTGGGAAGCGCCACGGTCCAGATGATCGCCCGTTCGGTCATGCCGCGCGCACGGCATGCCCTGATATAGGGCGCGTTCAGCACTTCGAGCATGGACGAGCGAACGAAGCGCGCGATCACGGCGGCGCCGGCGGTGCCGAGCGTGATCACCGGCATTATGAGGTTGTACCAATGGTCGCTTCCGTATGCCGGCAGCCACCGGAGCGTCACCGACAGGAGGAAGATCAGCAGGATTCCGAGAAAGAAGTTCGGCAGGCTGAATCCGGTCACGGAAATGGTCATGATGCCCCGGTCGATCGCGGTGCCGCGGTTGACGGCCGCAAATATGCCGAGCGGGAATCCGGCGATGACGATGAACGCGAACGCCGTCAGCGTGAGTTTCAGGGTCGCCGGCACGCGTTCGGCGACGATCTCGATCGCCGGCCTGCCGTCGCGGTAGGCGTTTCCGAAGTCGCCCTGCAACAGGTTGAACCAGTATTCGAGATACTGGACACCGAGGGGCCGGTCGAGCCCCCACTGCTTGCGGAGCTCGTCCAGTATGGCGGGGTCGGTGTCATCCGGCATCATGGCCGATACCGGATCGCCCGTAAGCCGGAGCACGAAGAACACGAACGTCACGACCAGAAACAGCGTGAAGAGCGTGCGAAGCAGCTTTCGGATCACGAATCCGGTCATTGCATGGTCTCCATGGTGCGGGAATCCGTCGCCTCGACATCCGGCATCGAGGCGAGCAGCTGCGAGGTGTAGGGGTGCTCCGGCGCCTCGAACATGGGGGAGGTCTCGCCGAGTTCGACAAGCTGGCCCGAACGCATGACGGCGACGTGGCTGCAGAGCGAGCGGGCGAGTCTCAGGTCATGCGTGATGAACACGATGGACAGGTCGTGCATTCTGTGCAGCTCGCGCAGGAGTTCGATGATCCGGGCCTGGACCGACACGTCGAGCGACGCCGTGGCCTCGTCACAGATCAGCACCTTTGGCCGCAGGGCCAGTGCGCGCGCGATCACGGCGCGCTGGCACTGGCCGCCGCTGATCTCGTGGGGGTAGCGCATCGCGAGGTCCGGACTCAGTCCGGCGGACTCAAGAAGCTCGCGCCGCCGGGCGCGCCGCTCCTGCCTGGTGCCGATTCCGTGGATCTCGAGGGGTTCCTCGATCTGGCTGCCGATCGTGGCCCTGGGATCAAGGGACAGGAAGGGATTCTGGGGAACGAGTTGCACCGAACGTGCAAACGCGATGTGATCCGAGGTGCCGAGAATGGGAACCGGCCTGCCCATGAACGTGGCCGAGCCCTCGCTTGTCGGCTCGATTCCCAGCATGAGCTTTCCGATCGTGGACTTGCCGCTGCCACTTTCGCCGATCACGGCCAGGCGGTCGCCTTCCCTGAGCGACAGCGTGATGCCGGACACGGCCCGGAACCTGCCGCGGCGCGTGGCATAGTCGCAGGCCGCGTCGTTCAATGACAGGAGCGTGTCCAGGTCCGGCCCGTCCGCGAGGCGTGGACGCGAGAGGGCTTCCGCGCGTTCGGTCCGGCCAAGATCGCCCGCCAACGGAAAGAAGCAGGCGACGGAGTCGCCGCCGTCGCCCTGTGCGCCCATGGGCAGCTGCGTCCAGCACCTTTCCTGCGCCCTGTGGCATCGGGGCGCGAATGCACAGCCCGGGGGCCGCTTGTCAGGTGCCGGAACCTGGCCTTCGATGCCTTCGGGGACATGGCCCGAAAGGGTCGGCATCGATTCGATCAACCCAAGCGTATAGGGATGGCGCGGCGCATTCATGATCCGTTCGACGGATCCGGATTCCACGATCCTGCCCGCATACATCACCGCGACGCTGTCACATACCTCCTTCACGACGCCGAGGTCGTGGGTGACGAACACGACTCCCATTCTGGTCTCGTCCCGCAGCGACTTGATCAGGTCGAGGATCTGGGACTGCACCGTGACGTCGAGCGCCGTCGTCGGTTCGTCGGCAAAGAGCAGCTCGGGACGTCCCGCCAGCGCCACGGCGATCATCACCCTCTGGTTCTGGCCGCCCGACAACTGGAACGGGTAGGAATGAAAGCGCTCTTCCGGATCCGGCATTTCGACGCGTCTCAGGAGATCGAGCGCGATCTCCCGGGCCTTGCCGGTGGACACGCCTCGCAGCCGCGCGACCGTCTTCGTGAGCTGCTTGCCGATCTTCTCGATCGGGTTGAGCGAGGCGCTGGCATCCTGGAAGATCATCGCCGCTTCCCGACCGCGCACCGCGACAAGCTGGCCTGCACCTGCAGCGTCCGTGATCCGTGTTCGCGCGAGACGGATTTCGCCCTCCGTTTGCCAGGCGGGACCCAGAAGCCCGAGCGCCGCGAGGCACGTCACGGTCTTCCCGCTGCCGCTCTCGCCGACCAGGCCGAGGATCTCGCCGGACCGCACGCGCAGCGACACGTCCTCGACGATCGCGCATTTCCAGGCTCCCGTGGTCAGGCTGACGGTGAGGCCGGAAATCTCGAGGGGCGTCGGGTGGTCGGGCTTCGACTCTTCTGCGGGACCTTCCATGGTGTTCTCCCTCGTGAACGACGAACCCTTCCCTTCACCGGGCGTCGGTCGCAGCGCGCCGGGTTCCGCCAGTCCCGTCATTGCTGACCGCGGAGCACCCGGCAAACAGGCTTGGATTGTCAAGCACCTGAACGGGTGGTTCGTTCGGGTTGGACAATCGCCAGTTGATCATCGAGACGAGGCCCCGGACGACATGCCCGGTCGTGCGCCCGACTGCGGTAAAGCGTGCGTCCTCGGGGTAGGATTCGGTGTCCACGCGCAGGCTCACGACGCTGACGTCCGCCGGGATCTCGAACCCGGCGGACCGGAAGCCTTCCTTGATCGACGCAGGTTCAAAGCGACCGGACACGATGAATCCGGTGGGCAGCTCGGAAACGTTGGCCAGGTCGTTCTGCAACGCCTCCCGGATCTCCGACGCGAGGGTTCCGTCTTCCTGGTCGGCGGATGCCCTCACAATCAGCGATTCGGCGTCTCCGGGCAGGGAGGCATGATTCTGCAGGAAATGGTTCTCGATTGCCGCGTAGCCTGCAGCGGCATCCAGCCTCTCGGTCAGCAGGCCGATTCTCGTGTGCCCGAGCTCCCTCAAGGCATTCAGCGCCAGGGCCATGCTCTTGGCCCTGTTCCGCACGAACACGTCGACATCGAGGCGTTCGAGCTCGCGGCCTTCGACGATCATGTGCCTGGCCTTCGACTTGAGCATGGCAACGACCTCGACGGGAAGGATTGAGCGCCTTGGCTGGAGCACGCACACGTCATAGCGTCCGTCGCCAAGCACGTCCCCGAGTTCAATCGCATCGCTGTAGCTGACGGTGATGGCCCTGCAGCCCGCCTGCAGGAGTTCGGTCTGAAGCGAATGGGCGACCTTGTAGCCCCGCAGGCTTGGCGTCGAATGGCTCACGATCAGGATTCGCGCCGCGCGCGTCCTTCCATGGATGCGCGACCGGGCGATGTCCGCTCCCGTCACGAAGGATCCGCGCCCGACGAAGCTCTGTATCAGCCCCTCCTCCTTCAGGACGTCGAAGGCCCGCTGGACCGTGAACACGCTGACGTCATGGCGGCTCGCGACGTCACGCATTGTCGGCACCCTGCTGCCGGCCTCGAGCGTTGCGAACTCGGCCCGCAACCGGTCCACCAATGCAGTGCTGCTGGAATTGTCTTTCATCGACGCGCTCCCTGATTCGACATCATGGCGGAGCGCAGTCACTTAGTCAAACATTTTATGACGATTGTATGCGCCGCCTGCACCATGCCAGAATTCATATACATGATTGTATTTACGTTCTTTTTTATCTAAACGAGCCTACGGGCGCCGCCATCACAAACATATTGTAATCAATGTATTGTCTGATAGAATGCCTGCGAATCGCGTTCACAATGTTGCTTGACCGATGGGAGGACACGGAAATGCTGACAGTTGCCAGAAGAGGACTCCTCAAGGGCGCCGCCGCCGTCGCAGGCGTCACCATGCTTCCGCGCACGATAAGCGCCCAGGAGAGGCGTGACATCGTTGTCGGTGTGCAAAGGCTGCCGGAGAACATAAGTCCCGGCCGGGACACGGCCGACTACACGGTCCCGATCTCGTACAATGTCTTCGACAAGCTGATCGAGCCCGACTTCCACAACCGGATGCAGCTTGGCCCGGGGCTTGCGACCTCCTGGGATATCGAGGGCTACCGGGAAATCGTCTTCACGCTCAGGCAGGGCGTCAGGTTCCACAACGGCGACGAGATGACGGCGGAAGACGTCGCCTTCACGTTCTCCCGGGAGCGCCGCGAGGGGGACGGGCCGGTACGCCTTGCGCAGTTCTTCTCGAACGTCCTGGAAGCGAACGCCCTGGACGACCACAAGGTGCAGATCGTGATGGATGGCGTCGACCCGATCATCGAGCAGCGGTTCGCCATGTGGAGCAGCGAAATCGTCAGCAAGCGCGCCTACCGCGACGCCCCGAGCTACGGGAAATGGGCGCTGATGCCGATCGGCACCGGCCCGTTCCGCGTGGCCGATCTCAACACCGACCGGTTTGTCCTGGAGGCGTTTGACGACTACTGGGGCGGACCGCCCAACGTGCGGTCGCTCACTTTCGTGGAAGTGCCCGAAGTCGCCGGCAGGATCGCCGCCCTCGCCTCCGGGGACTTCGACGTCATCACCGTCGTCCCGGTTGACCAGATCTCGACGATCGACGGCTATGACGACATCGAGGTCGTCGGCGGTCCCGGGGCGAAGCTCCGGATCCTCATCTTCAACCAGGGCGAATTTGCCCATCCGATGATGAAGAACGTGCACTTTCGGCGTGCCTTGAGCCTGGCGGTCGACCGGCAGCTGCTGGTGGACGCACTGTTCGACGGGCGGGCGAACGTGCCGAACGGGTTGCAGCTTCCGAGCTTCGGCGACACCTTCGACCCGGACTACCCCGTGCCGGCATATGATCCGGCGCAGGCGCGGGCGGAGCTTGCAATGTCCGGCTACGCGGGCGAGGTCATCGACTATCCGCTCCTGCCGAACGTCATCGACACCGAGGTGGCCGTCGCCGAAGTCCTGCGCGAAATGTGGAAGGCGGTCGGGATCGACGTCGAGCTGCAGATCCGGGAGAACTGGAAGCAGATCACGCGCGGTCACCACTCGATCAGGAACATGTCCGCCACCATGGTCTGGCAGGATCCGGCAACGATCCTCTGGCGGCTGTTCAAGCCGTCGGTCATGAAAGGCCGCGGCTGGGGCTGGGTGAACGACACGTTCAACGCCAACGGGATCATCCTGGAAAACGAGCCGGACAAGGTGGTCCGCCGGGCCGCGTTCACGGCGATGATGACGGAGTGGGAAACGGCCGATCCCATGGGCATCGTGCTGTTCCAGGAAGTCTGGCTCTACGGAAAGAGGACGGACCTGGACTGGCAGCCCTACGTCCTGCCCTACATGGACTTCGGGCCGAACAACGTGTGAGCCTGGCTCCGGACCGTTCGGGACGCTTGTCCGCCTAGCCGGCGCGAAGGCTCCCTAGCCCGGAGCCGCCCCCGGGCGACCGGTTCGCTCACGGGCTTCGACGGGGGCAGGCGTTCCTTTCGCCGGACAGGTCCGATGGCATCCCCGGTGACGGCCGCGGCGACCGGCCCGCCAGCTCGAACGGTTCAGGCCAGGCTGGAATCCGGGACCGGGCCGGGAACTGCAACGGTCATGTTCACGCCGACGGCGGTCTCCCAACGGGCCCACTGGTGATCGGGAGGATCTTCGCAAGGATGCGGCTGCTGCTGGTCGAGGACACCGAAGACGTCGCCGACGCAATTGTCGCCAGCTTCGAGCGACGGGGCGACGCAATCGATCTCGTGACATCCGTCGACGAGGCGAAGAGTGCCATCGCGGTCCAGGAATACGACGTCATGCTCCTGGACATCGGCCTGCCGGACGGGCTGGGGACCGAAATCCTCCGGTCCGCGCGCAACCGGGGCAGCCGGACGCCGATCCTGATGCTGACCGCCCGGTCGGGCATCGAGGACCGGGTCGCCGCCCTGGACAAGGGCGCGGACGACTACCTCGTGAAGCCCTTTGACCTGCGCGAACTGCACGCGCGGGTTCGCGCGATGCTTCGCCGCCAGGACGTGGACCGTTCGGGCGTCATCGAGTTCGGCGACATCAGGTTCGACCCTGCCGGCCTCACGGTCGAGGTCTCGGGCAGCCCCGTCTCGCTCGCCCGACGCGAGTTCAACCTCCTGGAAATCCTCCTCATCAATCGCGAGAGGGTGGTGCCGAAGGACAGGATCTTCGAATGCATGTTCTCGTTCAAGGACGAGGACGTGAACCTGAACGCCGTCGAACTGTACGTCGGGCGCCTGCGCAAGAAGCTCTGCAACAGCCGGGTTGCCATCAGGACGTTGCGGGGGCTCGGATACCAGTTGGTCAATGATGGCTGATCCGGCGGCGCGCGCGCGGATTTCCGGTTCCCTGCGGTTTCGGCTGGCGGCCGGAATCATCCTGGTTCTCGCAATTGGAGGCGTGGCCGTCGCCTACGCCGCGTTCACCTATGGTCGGGACGCCGCACAGCAGTCATTTGACCGCCTCCTCGTCGGTGCGGCGAACCAGGTTGCCGGCGCCCTCAGGCTTCGCGACGGAGAGGTCGTCGTCGACATCCCGATCTCGGCCTTCGAACTCCTGTCGCTCGCCCCGCGCGACCGGGTCGTCTATGGCGTGTTCGGTGATGACGGCACGCTGATCACCGGCTACGACATCCCGTCGCCCCCGGACGGGGACGGCATGTTCTTCACCGGCAGTTTCGCCGGCGAGGCCGCGAGGTTCGTGCGTGTCACCCGCCAGTTTTCCGAG
The DNA here is from genome assembly GCA_009838075.1 of Boseongicola sp. SB0665_bin_10. Lineage (GTDB taxonomy): Bacteria > Pseudomonadota > Alphaproteobacteria > Rhodobacterales > Rhodobacteraceae > JAJEFO01. The sequence continues at coordinate 8,873 of VXSG01000001.1, forward strand.
CGGTCGTTTCTCGGGTCGGTCGACGTGATCATCGGCCAGACCACCGAGGCCCGGCGCGAGCTTGCGCAGCAGATCACGCGAAACACGCTGATCGCGGTCGCGGCGATCGGTGTCGGGATGGCAGCGCTGGCGGCGCTTGCGGTTCAGTCCGCATTGAGTCCCTTGCACCGGATCGAGCGCGACATCGCCGCACGGTCCAGCAAGGACCTGACACCCGTGGACGTCAACGTTCCCCGGGAAATCAGCAGCCTGGTGCATGCGCTGAACCGGTTCATCGCCCGCATCGAACGGCAGCTCCATGTCATGCGGACGCTGATCGCGGACGCCTCTCACCAGCTCCGGACGCCAATTGCGGCGCTTCGGGCCCAGGCGGAACTGGCCGCGGAAGAACCGGACCAGGAACGAACCCTCAAGATCGTCGGGAGAATTCACGAAAGGTCAAGGAATCTCAGTCGCCTCACCGACCAGCTGCTCAGTCATGCCCTGATCATCCATCGCGCCGACACGGTTGACCTCGAGGCGCTGGACCTGCGGACCGTCGCCACCGAGGCCGTCGACCAGACGGATCAGTCCATGCCCGACGTTGACCGGGCCATCCGCCTCGTGCTGCCCGAGGCCCCGGTGATGTGCGACGGCGACAGGCTGTCGCTGGCCGAAGCCTGCAAGAACCTGATCAACAACGCGCTGAATCATGGCAGGTCGCCGATCTCGGTATTCGTTCAGGGACGGGAAGGGCACGCGCGCATAGGCGTGCGCGATGGCGGAACGGGAATCCCGGAAGCGATGTGGCGGAACGCGGGATCGCGGTTCGCCAAGGATGCCGGGGTTTCCGTGAAGGGCGCAGGCCTGGGCCTGGCCATCGTGAACGCGGTGTCCGAAGCGCATGGCGGGCAAATGAGAATGGAGCGCCCTTCCGAAGCGGCGTTTGAAGTGTCCCTGGAGCTGCCATTGCTCTCGGAAGACGCAGAATGAGATGTCTCTGCGGCGTGCAGCTGTGCCTGGCCCTTATGGGAGGCGCCGCCGTTTGCGAGCCGGCCCCCGAAGCGACCAGGTCCTACGGGCCGGCGCAGGCAGACGTGCGGCTGACGGTGCGCGGCACGACCGATATCGCCCGCTTCGAACCGGTGCTTGAGAAGTTCCTGGCTCGCTCCGACGGAGTCCGGATCGAGTACGAGCAATGGGGGTCGAACGATCTCTACCTGGCAACCGACGCAGACTGCCGGTCCGGTCACGCCACTGCGGATCTCGTGATCAGTTCGTCCATCGACCAGCAGGTCAAGCTCGCGAATGACGGCTGTGCCGCCGCCTACCGTTCCGATGAAACGACGGGGCTGCCTGCCGTCTCGAACTGGCGCGACGAAGTGTTCGGAATGACATGGGAGCCCGCGGTCATCGTGTACAACGGGAACATGATCGGCGATGCCCAGGCGCCCAAGTCCCGTTTCGACCTGATTGACCTGCTGCGACCGGAGGACAGCGCGTTCCGCGGGCGCGTCGCGACCTACGACATCGAGGCGTCGGGGCTGGGCTACCTGTTCGCCTTCGCGGACTCGCAGCAGGCCACGACCTTCGGCCGTCTCATCGAGGCTTTCGGCCGGAGCGGCGCCGTCGCGACTTGCTGTTCCGCCGCGATCATCGATGGTGTCGCAAATGGCGACTACCTTGTTGCCTACAATGTGCTGGGTTCCTATGCGCTTGCCCGTGCGGACGAGAACCCGGACATCGTTGTCGTCGCGCCTGACGACTACACGCTGGTCCTGGCCCGCGCGGCGCTGATCCCAAGGCACGCGGCGATGCCGGGCCTGGCCGGGGCGTTCGTTGACTTCCTGCTCTCCGGGCCCGGCCGGTCCGCCTTGCGGTCGGCCAACTTGATCGTCGACACAAGCGAGGGCGTGCATGCCGCGATGCGGTTGCCCGAGAACCCGGAGGTCAGCCTGCGGCCGATTCCGCTTTCGGTCGCGTTGCTGGTCGGACTGGACCAGCACAAGCGCAGGGAGTTCATTTCGCGGTGGCGAGCGGCTTTCCCAAAGGAGTGAGGCCGTCAATCATCCGGCTCGGCCGGTCACCATATGCCGACCCCCTTGTCCTGAAAGGCGCCACGCTGATGATGCGCTGGTTCGACGACCCGCACGGCGCCCGCACTTTCGAAGGATCGGCAGGATCGACGGGTCGCACCGTCACCGTGCGAAAGTCAGGAAGTTCGCCGACCTTCTCGTCGGCAAGGGAGTGATCGAGCGCTGGCGGGAAGCTGGCCCGGCGCCGCGCAGCGAGCTTGTCGACGGCTTTCTCGGCTGGCTGCGCCGCCATGGATGGAGCACAGCGACAGCGGGACCCGGCGCACGCTGCGCCTGAGCTGGCAGGCCACCTTCAGCAGCCGCGCGCGGATCGTCCCGTACGGGAACCACCAAAATCTGCGGGGTCACGTGACAGACAGGTCTTGTTTCCACCCGGCAAGATTCATTCGAAGTTGCCGCAATCGACCCGGGTTTCGATACGTCTATGTCAATTGACCCCGTCAAGTGTTGTAAGATTCCCCGTCAAGTACACAAGATTTAGCAGCAGATTTTGGTGGTTCCCGAATAGTTCGGCAGCGAGATCATCCAGCGTGCCGATTTCCTGTTGTCGCACTGGGGAGGGGAGTCGGTGGAAAACGTCGAAAGTGTGATGCTGGGCGAACCCTGCAGCTTGGCGGTGCAGAGCAAGGGCAAGGGTCCTGTGGGCGAAGTCCCCACCGACTGGCCTGTGGCGCGCGGAGAGCGACGAGCCGGGCCACGACCCTGACCGGGCGGACACGATGGTCCACAGCGAGCACGGCGAGCTGTTCTGCATCTGCCCGGAGACCGGCGAGCAGCGGGCGATGGCCTTCGAGGGCTTCGAGCGTGACTGCGAGACGCTTAAGTTCCGCCGCCCGGCGGCTTCGACTGCGCGGGCCGCGCGGCCTGCCACCGCATGGGCGGATGCAGGGCCGGGGCATACGGGCGGGTCGTGCGGATCCCGTGGAGACCGTGGACCGCCGGATTTTCACGCCGACGCCCTGGGGGAGCCCCTCTTGGCAGCGCGGCCACAACCGCCGGAGCGCGCTGGAGCGCATCAACTCCCGCATCGACCGCGTTTACGGCATGGAAAGCCACTTCGTCCGAGGCCGGGGAAGGATGGAACTTCGCTGCAACCTGATCGTCGCGGTGATGATGGCGACGGCGCTTGGACACGTCCGGGCCGGACGTCCGGAGATGATGCGCTCCCTTGTCAGGGGGCCCTGCCTGAAGGCCGCCTGAGGCCCGAGCCCGACAGCCTGGAAACAGTGCCGGAACCGCCGCCGGGCGCCGAGGCGTGCCCGGGAATCCGGCCACGACCCTCAATCATGCCGAAATCGGCGATCCAGGGCGGCGCAGAATTCAACACGCACCGGAACCCGCCAAAGAAAGTGGCTGCCGCAGCCGATGGTGACCGTTCCGATGTCCGGGCAGATCGCGCCGCCCACAAGAAACGCTGCAGCGCAAATGCCTCGGCATGGTCGTCCCTTGAAAACCACATTGTTTGACGGTATATCGTGTGATTGAACATGAGGTTTGCCATGCAATTGTCCGATTACGTGTCCGACCAGCACTTCTCCCCCGTACGCATCGCCGATGGCTTGCGAACCACCAGGGGCGAGATCGCTCAGACGCTCGGCCTGGGACGTGACGCGTTTTCGCGTGCGGCGCGGGTGCGTGCGCCGAAGACGCAGACCCGCCTCCGCGAGATGCTGGAGATCCTGAACCGCGTCGAGCCACAGGCAGGGTCGCTCCTGGCGGCCTATGCCTGGTTCCGGTCCGAGCCCTTGCCCGGATTTGGAAACCGGACCCCGGACCAGTTGGTGCGGGACGGCGAGGCCCGGAAGCTTCATGCCTATCTCGACCGCGTCACGGCGGGAGGCTTTGCCTGACCGTCCTCACGGGTGGCCGCTTCGCGGGGACGGTTTGCCGGGCCCACAACCCGCGCTGGTCCTGGTCGCCGCTCTCGGGCGACGGGGCGGCCAAGCATGGAGGACGGTTCAACCCCATCGGCGTTCCCGCGCTGTACACGTCCTTCAAGGTCACCACGGCGCTGCTCGAAGCCAGTCCGCTGGGGCGTCCCTTTCAGCCGCTGACCCTCGTGGCCTACCAGGTGGACGCGGGTCCCCTGTTCGACGGGAGAGATGCACGCCAGTTGTCTTCGCTGGGATTCAGGCCCAGCGATCTGGCCGATCCGGACTGGGAAAGCCTGATGCTCGACGGCCAGGTGCCGGTCCAGCACCGCTTCGTGGCTGACGTGCGAGCGGCGGGCCATGTGGGGGTCGTGGTGCCGAGCTTTGCGCATGGCGCTGGCCCAGGGGACGCGAACCTGGTCCTTTGGGAGTGGGCGAACACGGGCGCGTCGACGGTCACGGTCATCGACGACGAGGGGCGCCTGCCGCGGGACGACACCAGCTGGTCGTCGTGATCCCGCGCACGGACCGGTCCTTGCGCTCCTGCCCGCCGCGGCCTGCCGCCGGGATCGTCAATAACTTTCCGGCGTCGGGACGTCGTCGTCGCCGGGGTCTTTCGTCGTGTATTCCGGCCGTCCTTTGCCCATGGATCTCTTCAGTCGAAAAAGCAGTTCGCAAGCGACCGTGTGACCGCTTGCCGGCGTGACGCCGTCTCGCTCGCGTGTGTGGTGGGTGAGGAAATGCACGAGTTCATCCACTTCGTCGGTGTCCAGCACGATCGTCACGTTTCCGGCGGCGTTTGGATCGATCATTGAATCCCCTTTCGGCGGTTCTCGCCCTTGCAGAAGACGCTCAAGTGCCGCTGCCCGGCGGCGGCGGCGGCTTCGACTGCGCGGGCCGGACGTCCGGAGATGATGCGCTCCCTTGTCAGGGGGCCCGATCTGAAGGCCGCCTGACACCCGTGCCCGACAGCCTGGAAACAGTGCCGGAACCGCCGCCGGGCGACGAGGCGTACCCGGGAATCCGGCCATGGCCCTCGATCATGCCGAAGTCAACGATCCAGGGCGGCGCAGAATTCAACACGCACCGGAATCCGCCAAAGAAAGCGGCTGCCGCAGCTGATGGTGACCGTTCCGATGTCCGGGCAGATCGCGCCGCCCACAAGAAAACGCTGCAGCGCAAATGCCTCGGTTCAGGCCCAATCTCGTCCTTTGCGGAGGAACGTGATGGTCTCCGACCTGCTTGGACAGCTCGTCCGTTTTCGGGTCGTGCAGGGGCACCCGAAAGACCGGGTGAAGGAACGGCCACAGGAGGCAGACCGGCCATGACGGCGCAGGCAAGACGCAGGGAAACCGATCGGGCGACCTATCAGGACGTGCTGGACACTCCGCCCCACATGGTCGCCGAGGTGATTTCTGGCACGCTCCACACCCATCCGAGGCCGGCGTCCCGCCATGTTTGGGCAAGCTCCGGACTGGGGATGAAGATCGGTTCGCCGTTCAACTATGGCGATGACGGCCCCGGCGGCTGGTGGATCATCGACGAGCCCGAACTTCACCTGGGCGAGGACATCGTCGTGCCGGACCTTGCAGGCTGGCGGCGCGAGACGATGCCCGAGTACCCGGACACGGCGTATTTCACGATCGCAACGGACTGGGTCTGCGAGGTTCTCTCGCCGTCCACGCGTCGGCTGGACCAAGGCGAGAAGCGAGACCTGTATGCCCGCGAGGGCGTCCGACATCTCTGGTTCGTCGATCCCGACGCGCGGACGCTCGAAGCCTTCGAGCTGCGCGACGGGCATTGGCTGCTGCTGGCGACCCTTGCCGGCAGCGCGTCGGTCTCGCTGCCCCCGTTCGACGCCATCGCCTTCCCCCTCGACGCACTCTGGCCCGACGTGATCTCAGGCACGGGAAATGCCGATGACGGAGAGGGGTCCTGACGCACTCGTCCGGAGGGAGCGTCGAATTGCAGAAGGCGTTCCAGCGACGATGCGCTCGGGAAGCGGCGCTCACGGTGCTTCGCCGAGAATTTCGCGAATTCGCCTTGCAGCCATTCCCGGAAGGGCGGCAACAGGGCCGAAATGATCGAAACGAGCATCGGCCTGCCTTGGAATGCGCTGCCCCGGATCAACAGACCGTACGCAATTGGATCAAGAATGCGGGGAGGCATCCAACTGGCAGTTTTGGATCACGTCGAGGGATATCCTGGGAGTCGCGGGTCACAGACTCCTGCCGTTCGGGAACGGCAAGGCCAGGAACATGTATATCGGCCCGCGCATCGCTAAGATCACGACAAGTTCGTTCCTGATCGACATGGATCGGAAGGAGGCGGTCCCTTCGACTGAGGCCTTTCATCGGGAACTCTCCTCTGCAGGCCGGAACATCCATAGGGATCGCTTCGGGAATTATATGCGAAAGTGCCAAAATCCTGTGACCGGCCAGAAAGATGTTGCTG
>VXSG01000118.1 GCA_009838075.1 Boseongicola sp. SB0665_bin_10
CCCGTCCGTCTGCTGGCCGTCCGCGAGATCAGCGATAGCGTGGGAAAGTCCTGCATGGGCTCCCGCCCTCGCGAGTTCGGTTGCGAGCAGCACCGCTGCGGTGGATTTTCCTGCACCGCCTTTGGGCGACGCCACAGTTACGACAGGCATGGTGACTTTCCATTATCCGATTACGGAGGTTATCCGATAGTTACCGCATCTGCTACACAAAGGCAACCGGCTTATGCTGGTAATCGGATATGTCTGATTATCAGCTATAGTAGGTCGCCAGACACTGCCCAGAGATTGACACAAAGCGTCATGAACGCAATTGATTACAATGCGGTATGTTGCATTCTTTGGTCGGTTTGTCTGCTGCCTGTCCTAGCAGCGCAGTGGCTTAGCTGTATGAGCCGATAATTCCGCTAATCCGATATTAAATGGCCGGCGAGGGAGCAAAGGCGAGTGTCCATCCCCACTTCCATGGCTCCATCTGACGCCCAGGTCACAGGCCGCACAGGCTGCGGTGACATTGACGGCGCCGGCCTGCATTCCTATCCTTTACGACATGTGTGACCTTCACCTGTAGCCGACTGCTCGATGCAATCAGAAACATCAAAAGACGCGTTCACGCCAGAACGGATCGCTTCGCAAGAGCGACGTTTTGCCATGTCCGCCCCAGCACTTGCCGCGACCGCCTTTCTTTACAAAGAGATCGGCGCCGTCCGAAGTGAACTGCGGACGGAAATTGCCACAGTCCGCGGAGAAATTCTTTTGGGTTCGGGGCGAGATGGGCTCGCTCCGGAACCAAGTACAGGACAACCGCGCGCAGCGCTTGGCCGCTTAGAAGCCATCCTGAACGAGCGGCTGTCTCGAGACAACTGAGTTCCGGAAGTGACCGTAGCAGGGCGCCTGCCGTTGGCCGGTTCCTGAACTATTTCCGTGTCTGAAGGGAGGAACCAAATGCGAATTACTGGCGACGAACTCAACTTAACCAGGGATGAGGCGGAAAAGATCTCGGAGTACCTTCGGGATCTGGCAATGTACGTCGAGAATTGCGGCTACGACGACGAGATCAACCTGATCAAGCCCGCGATGCTTGCAACGCTGCCGCTGGCACCACTGGCACCCTGGATCATACGCGGGATCATCATCGCAATCGTGAGGGGAGCAACGATGCAAGATGCTCACTGACCGGTGTGGCGTTGACGCCAGTTGCGGCATTGGGAAATCGCCACTGCGGAGACCGCAAAAGAAAATTGGAGGGCATTGATCAGCCTGCCGGAGATCGGTCAGGTTGGCGACGGCCATGACGGTCTGGCCACGCAGACCCGTGCCCGTCCGGGTCCGTGCCGCCATCGAAGAGCGCGACGATGGCGATCACGGGAGCGCTGGCGGTCCAATCGTCGGGTATGAGCCATCTGGTGAATTTCGCAGGATCGGCGCCGAGCTTCTGCAGCGACAGGCCTGCGGTGAAAGGTCGCCGGTCCGGCCGACGCGGGCAGGGCGGCAGGACCGGTCCATGGGGTCCAGCCTTGTCCGTTCCCCGGGATCGCCACCGCGATCCAGAAAGGCTGCGACGAAGGTAAGGTCGCCCGCCTCCGCCATGAAACGAGGAGAGGAGAAGCGGCCGTTTCCGTTCCGTGCAAGGTTGGCTGGGCCGGCGAGTTGCACGGCGTGCAACACCCCGTTGCATGGGGATGGCCGAAGGACCGCTCGTCACCGTGCCCACTTTCACGGATTTCGCGGCGATCTGCAATCGCTGTCCGTTCCATGCGGGGCAGGGGACCAGGCCGCAGGCCCTCATGACGGTCTCGGCGGCCTGTCCGGCCCCTTGGGCTGGAGGCCCTTGCGCTCGCGGTCGCGAATCCCGGCGACGGATCGGGCGAGGTCGAGCCCGCCGGCCCTTGCCCTTGCGGTGAAGGCCCTGAGGGCGCCTCCGGGATTTAGGACGGGCGTCTTCGGGTGGAACCTGTTCCTGTCGATGATGACGAGGGCGAGGAAGGCGAGGGGCGGTCCCATGGCCTCGCAGGCGTCGTGCCAGGCGCTGACGTTGATCCCGAGCTCCCTGAGGACATGGGGCAGGGCATCCTGCCAGTCGCCGAGGGTGTCCAGCCAGAGCGCCATGTCGTCGCTGGCTAGATTTTGGAGGTCTTCCATCGTCATCTCGGCAATTCCCTCCTGCCTTTTCCTCCGTTGGTGCCGCTGCGCTTCCGGCGCTTTAGCGTTTTCATCCTGTATACATTTCCATGTTGATTCAGGTTGTATATGAGACCGGACCTCGATGTCCGGTGCGCCGGACATATCGCGTTGAAACTTAACGTTTTCCACAGATCCGGAATTCCCGCCGACACCGGAACGCGCAATTTCCGCGTCATCCGGCGGCGTTTCGGCCGGCTGCAATGAGGAAGGGGCCTCGGGTTCCTGGTGCGGGCAGGGCGCCAGCGCTTCGCGTATCGCCGCCTCCAGTTCGACGAGCGCCGCGATCCAGAGCGCGAGCGCGTCGAATTCCGCGACGCGGGGGCAGGGCGGACGGACGGTCACGTCCAGCTCTTCGAGCCGCCCCTTGGCCCAGTGGCGCATCTCGATGTCCTTCAGAGTCGCGACGAGCAGCCCGACCCTCCGGCGCGCCGTGCGGGCCTCCAGCGCCTTCTCCTGGCGCGCCTCCTCGGCAAGGGCGGCCTCCTCCACGATCCCGGCGAATGCGCGGAAGTTGGCGAGCGCCGGCTCGATCGACAGGCCGCAGCTTATCGGGGCGCCGTACGCCTGTCCGCTTCGCCGGCCCCGGTAGCCGTTGTCGGCCGTGGTCCTGGCCAGGACGCCGAAGCCGGCGAGCCGGGCCTCGATGCGGCGGAACTGGCGCTCGCCGATGTCCATCTCTCGGGCCATGTCGCACTGGCGCTTCCAGTTGACGGGCGAGCGGTCGTCCGTGTGCCAGGCCTGGCGTTCCGTGATGTCCGCGACATGCCGCCAGACGGCGATCTCGCGCTCGGTGGCTCCGAGGAGTCTGAGCGCGCTGCAGATCGTGGTCATGGCCTGCGGCTTCGAGATCCGGTCCGGCAGGCGGCTGTGGTGATTCGGCTGCGGGACGAACGCCTGCACGTCCATCCAGCGCTCGGGGTCGTACGCACCTGACTCGACAGGTGCGTGCATCGTTGCGGGGCTTCCTGGGCCCATTGAGACTTGGTCTTTCACTGCTCCGTTCCTCTTCGGGTTTTGGAGCCGCCGGAGGCAAAAGGATCCCTGGCCGAAAAAAGGCATTTTTCGGTTGCATCCCAACTGGCGTTGCGGTAGGGAAGTCGTGGTGATTGGACTTCTGTCTACTGCTTGCGCAGATTGGAATTCGGGAACCGCGCTGCCTCGGGCGGCGCGGTTTCTCATTTGATGATCAGGCTGTCCGGGTGAGGCACCTCCCTTCTCCGTGTTGACTTGCATGCCGTGCCGCGCTGGGCCGCGCGGCCGGGTCTCCGCCCGCTGCTCTGGCAGCAGGTGCGTGGGCGCGGGCCGCGTGCGGGGCTTGCCTGTCGGGGCCGGGCGCCTGGCGACCGGGGCGCGCCCAGGTCAGGGGTCGCCGGCCGGCCGACCGCGGGCCGCGTGGTGTCCTGAAATCAACGACATGCCTCGGGACGTTGACCTGCCGTCCTGCGGCAACGGCCAGTCGGACTGGACTTGAGCCGCCGGGCATCGCCTGCGGCGTCGGGATCCCGCCAGGGAGGCATACTGGGTGATTCTGCCGGCGGCCGAACGCGAGAGCGTCAGTCCGGCGATCGAGATCGCGCGTCTCGAAATCAAGGGGCGTGTGCGCCGCTCCGGGTCTTCCCAGGGCATGTGGAAGGCGCTGTCTCACCGTTCCGTTCATCTCCGTTCCTTGAGCTGGAGGAAGCAAAAATGGCACTCGTCCGGAAAATCGCATTAAGTCTGGGCTGCTCCACCCGCCCGCAAGCAGGTGGCCCGGCAGACGGAGAGTCACCTGATTCGGGCGACGGCATCCCCGGCTGGCCGGGTCCGACGATCCGAAGCGGGAGAGGCAGCGCGGGTCGCCGCCATCGGTTGCCGCAGGATTCACCGTCAGACGTTGCACCGCATTGGAGACGGAAGCGGAAAGAGCCTGACTCGAGTGCTGGCGGCAACTGCAAGCCCGACATTCGTGGCATCTCAAAGTGCAACGGTCTTGGCGTGCCGTATCGGGAGCACCCGGACCGACGTGGTGCCGAAGTCGCCGCAAAGGGAATGGGGTATGGATGCTCGAATGGGGGAAGGATATTGCTGAAGCACGGTCTCGACCAGGGCGTCCCGCGGGCGGAGCGGGCGCGGCAAGTCTGGATCAACCACACGACGATCCGGCACCGGGTCAGGACGGGGCGCCTGCACAGGGATCTGTCGGCCGTTCCGCGCGGGCAGTCGCTGTGACCATCGGTGGCTCGTCTCCTGGACCCCTTCACGTCAATCATCGACGTGCGCATCGAGGCGTTTCCGAGGCTGTCGGCGAAGCGGCCGTCCGACGACGCGTCACTTCTCGGGCGCAGGGCAGGACTGCCGGGTGCGGCGATCCGACTCTCACCTCGATCGTCACGCCAGGAACGGCAGGAAGTCCGGCGTCGAACTGGTCGGAACCTTCCCCAGCCGGCCCCTCACGGGAATGGCCCCGGAGGAAGCCGCAAGGCGCCCGACGGCTCCTGGACCAGGCGGAAGCCGACCCCGAAACCGCTCTCTTCGCCGCGGAGGCCGTCGACAACCTCTCGCCATGGACCCTTGTCGGGAGCGCAAGGGTCGACATCGTCATCTCCACCGGCGCCTCAGGGAGGATGCCGGAACGGATCAGCGGCCTCGGGCTCCGGTCCGACCCCTGCGGCCATGATGCCGGCCCTGTCGGCGGCGACCGGGCCGCCCGATGCCTCGGGGCGGAAGACCACAACGTCCGGTGACTGCGGCCGGCCGGCAGCCAGGGCTGGAACAAGATCCGCCAGGGGCGGCGGGGCGGATCAGGTCCGGAACGGACGCAGGCCCAGCCTTCGGGCGACGATGCCCGGAGCCGGGCGCACGCGGCGGCGACGGAATCCGCTGCCAGCACGATGGCCCTTTCTGAACGTGTGCGCATCGTCCACAGCCGTCCCCGATGTGCCCAGGCCGTCGTCCACGGCCAGGAAACGAGACCGCCGGCAAGTGCCGCACGGGATCGCCACAGGAACGAAAACGGGAAACGAGGACGTCCCGGAGACCCGTCCTGTCAGTTCAAGCCAACGCGGGAAAAATTCGCCCGAACCGAACGAGAGAGCGTGGGAAATCCACGCCAGGGCAGTCCAAGAAACTGCAGCGCGCGGGGCCGTCAAGCAGCCGCCGGAAGCCGGCGGTCCCGCTACCGTGCGGCCCCGAACGCCGCCGAGAGATCGGGGTGTTCCAAGACCCCGGCCGCACCTTCGTGACGCGCGCCCACGAACGTGCCTGTCACGTTTCCGGGATCGTCCCCGGCTGCGAAGACCGAAACGAACACTTCGGTGCCCGCCTCGACCCGCACCCCGATGGTGTATCCGAGGTCGCCATCGCCCCAGACGAGTCCGCTGCCCCGCGCACCGGGATGGGTCTCCCGGCCCCAGGATTCGAGGTCACCGAAGTCGGCCCGGCCCTGCAGGCTTGCCAGGTCGATGCCGATCTCCGCGTCCCCGGCGACCGGGCGGCCTGCGCCGGTGAAACCCAGAAGCGATCCGACCCATGTCGCCGTGCGCCGTCCCGTCAATTCCGGGTTGTGTCGCAGCCGTGTCTCGGGCACGGGCCCCCAGGCCCAGGGCCTGCCGAAGCCGTTGCGATACCCGGCCCCGAACTGCATGGTGCCCGAATCCGTCCCGCCAAGGCTCGTCTGGCCGGCAATGTGAAACCCGTCGTCTTCCCACGGTCCGAGATCGGCGACCGTCAGGTCGGAGACACGCGTTCCGGCGGCGATCTTGATTTCTGCCAGCATTGCCTCGCCCTCAACCGTCAGCCAGAGACGGGGCACGGTGTTCAGGTTGCGCGGCAGGATGGGCACGAGCAGGGCGTCCGGATACAAATTCGGATCGACATGCGCTCCCATCCCCCAGGCGTGCAGGATCTCGTGGGTGACGACGAACTCCATCCGCTTGTTGTTGCTCCCAACCGCTTCTCGGTCGATATAGGTGTACCCGCCCAGAACCCGGGACTCCCTGCGGTCGAAATTGGACCCGCCGATCCCGAGTATGTTCGGCTCGTAGTGACCCTCTTCTTCAAATTCCGGCCAAAGCGCCTTGCCGTCGGTGAAGTGGATGTGGATTTCGTCTTCGGGAATGTCTTCGGTGACGAAGCGCTCGGCAATGTCGGGGCCGAGCAGGATGCGGTTCTCCCAGGGCAGGCTGGTGTTGATGTTGCGGAGCGCCGCGATGGTTGCCCTGCGTTCCGAGGCGCGCGCCGTGCTGTCGATCCGCAGGGTTTTCTGCGCCCCGAAATCGACGAAGACCAGGTCGCCCCCGCCTTCGCGTTCTTGCTGCGTCTGGAAGGCACGGAGGAAACGGACCACCTCCGCCGCGCTGGCGCTGCCGTCCCGGCCCAGCGGGTCTCGCCAGCGTCCGGAGCCGACCTCAAACGCCCTGCGGTGGGACCGGGTTTCAAGGTCATCGAGACCCGGCCTTTCGTTTGCAAAGGCCGGGCCGATCCCGACACGGCGGCCGCTGAAGCGGCAAGAGACGCGCACCTCGGCGGGCAGGGGCTTGGCAATGGGATGGGGCGGCGGGGACGGCGACATTGGCGCCGGTGCCGGGATCGGCGGCGTGGCGCCTTCGCCGCCTCCCGTTGACGGGCCTCCACCGCCGCCGCAGGCGGACAGCAGCAGGGTGGCCGCAAGGACCGTTGCCGCAAGGCCGCGCGGGCGTGTTTCGCGAGGATTCCTCATTTCTGCGGGCCCCTCAGCCCTCATGTCCCTGTTCGAAGGAGTTTCCGCCAGGCCCAGGGCGGCGGCCGGCGCAGTCCTTCCCGATGGTTCGGGCAATTCATCCTGCGCGTAAACTGGCCTAGCTTGCATTGGCACCCCGCTTCAGCATGCCCGAGCAGGTGCCGAAACCGGAAAGGTCTTGCTGCACTCACCGAAGTTGACCAAGCATGATATTGTCTTCAGAGATGCCGACCATGATGGCAGAACCCCTTCCGTTCAGAACTGCCTGACGAAGCTGATCTCCGCCCCGGTCCGCCGATAGTCTGCCTGCTGCGCATTGCTGCCGCGCCGCTCGTGGGTGACCGTAAGCTGCGGGCTGAAGCCCCGAATCGTCAGGTCCCGCTTGAGCACGGTAAGGCGAATCGAACGGGTTACGTCCGACCGCGGCGTGCCGTCCAATACGTTGGTCGGCGGCCTTCCCGGTCCCTCGTAGTCGGTCCACCGTCCGGTCAGGGTTCCCGAAACGCTGATGCCGCGCGGAAGCGCAGCGCGCGCGTTGAGCGAGGCAAACTGCGTGCGGCTGTGCAGATCCTCGAATTCGGGCCTTTCGCGACCCCAGCCCGTGCGGAAGCCCGCCTGCAGGACAGGCGTAATCGCCCAGGACAGGCTGGCGGACAGGTCCGTCGTCGGCCCGTCAAGATGTGTGCTGCTGTCATGACGTTTCTCGATCCACGACGCGCCAAGCTGCCCCGAGAGGCGCGGAGAGAACCGCCTGGACGCCTCCAGCCGAAATCCCAGACTCCGGCTGCTTGGACGGTCGGCCTGCCATTCCCGTCGCGCTGCAAGCAGCAGGCTCCCCTCCGAGCGGGGGCCGATCAGCCAGCGCGGCCCGACATGGCCACCGAGCCCCATGCGGTCGAACCTCGATCCGGCATATTCGCGCCGGAAAATGTCGGCGCCCAAACGAAGTCGCAAGTTCGGCGCAATCGGCTCCTGACGTTCGCCGCCAGCCCAAATCGCGATTCCGACACCGGACTGCTCCCCGCCGTCGTCCAGCGTGAACGGAAGACGTTGTCCAAAGGCATCGAGAAGAACCGTTTCATTTGCAGAGGCCGCTCCGATGTTGGTGTCGGGCGCAACCGCCATGCCGAAGTATCCGTTCCAACGTTTGCGGGCCCGAATCGTCGCCAGGTGACGGTTGATGTTGGCTACGACCGGCGCCGGTGGATTGGCGGCAAGCGCGCGCTCGAAGTGCCGTCTTGCCAAGCCGTCCTGACCCCGAAGAAAGAAGGCGCGGGCCAGCTCAAGACGCACACGCACAAGGTCGGGATGTTCAGCCAAAATTGCCCTAAAAATAGTTATCGAGGCGTCCAGAAGCGTTTCGCGCGTTGCAGCCTGCGAAGGATGCGTGACCTGGGCCGAGCCAAGAAAGGCGAGGCCTGCGTCAAAAAGCAGGTCCACAGCCCTTGCATCCCTCGACAGGTGCGGGCGGACGGCATCAACCGCGTCCTCGACCTCGCCCTCAAGCAGCAACGCGACCGCGGTGTTCAGGTCGCTCTCGACCGAGCCGGAGACCGGTGACTCCGCGGCGACGCCAGACGGCGAAGCCGGGAGATGTTCCGCGCCCCAAAGCGCCGCGACGGAAGTAAATAGCAGGATCGCCGCAAGCAAGGGGGAAAGGGCGAAAACTGGGCTGCGCATCGGGACTCTCCTCGGAACCTGCGGATTGCAGGTGCCCTACTAACCTCAAATCCTGGCATTGAAAACCAGGCAGAGGGAACAGTTTTGTCATGTCCATTTCGAAGGCACGCGCACCCATGACGAGACCTGTCTACAGGAGGAACTTATCCGAGCTGAATGTGCCGTCCATGATGCGCGTGGTACACGCGGTGCCAGAACTTGCTGGAACATGCCGGTCGCCTTGGCTGAAGAGATGTGGTTTTCGTTGGCAGCACCAGTACACGCATTTCGTCATGCAGCATGCCGCTCCAAGATTCGCGTTCAGCTGCATGGTAGCCACTGACAAGCCCAACGGGCATCGTGAGCGTGGAGTTTCTGGTTCGCTGATTCTGGCCCGATCGTGCAGCACTTCGATTGTACTCGCGGGTTTCGCGCAATGACGACCTCGAAGTGCCGGTTTGCGAGCTTTCTCGCTCTGTCCAGGGAGAGTGCTCGCGCTAGTATGGTGCGGGCGCATACTGGATCCGGGTGACCGACAAGAGGGACGACGTGAAAGGTGGTGTCTGTCTCGTCAGGAGCTTCCTGGCGCGTTTCAGCTGTTTATCCGCCATCTTGGTCGGGCGGCACCGACACAATTCGGTCGCGTCGATCATGCGCTGCGCGATCGCGTTCGGACAGAGTGTGCCAAGGGCGGCGCTCATCGACCGGCCGCTGCACCATTGCCACATCGTCAATATCAACGGAACGCAAAGCTGCCTTGTGGTGCCTGCCTGACTTGTGACGCCAGAGATGCAGGTCTCTACAGCTGTCCCACATATCGGAGGCGCCGACATGATGCATGATTCTTGTCCATTGAAGAATGTCGCAATGTCCAGTGATGCATGTCGCGTCCTCGCTTATCGGCACGCACTCTGTTGAGAACAGATGCATCCAACTCAAGGAATCCCCGCATTTTGCGGTCATGGTCTGGTCAAGTGTCATAGGATTTTGCAGGCCCCGTGCTGGATGGCGACTGAGTGCCGAAGAAGGCCGGCACGGGCAGATCCTGGAACAAACCTTAGGAGCATCTGCCATGCCTTCCAATCGCAATTTCCGCCTGACAAAGCGTACCGTCGATGCCATAAAGGCGAACGGTGCTGACGCCGTCTACTGGGACGGCAAACTGACCGGCTTCGGACTACGCGTGCGCAAGTCCGGGCGAAAGTACTACATCGTGCAGACTCGGATTGATGGCAGGCTCCGCTGGTTCACAATTGGCCCGCACGGACCGATTGCTCCCGACGAGGCCCGGGCAAAGGCGCTGGAGATTCTCGCCGATGCGAAGAAAGGCGTGGATGCACGCGCCACCGGAACGCGCCACGACAAAAAGCGGAGAGTGTCCGATTTGTGCAGGAGGTTTTTGGACGAATACGTGCCGAACCATTGCAAGCCGAGGACGCAGGCCGAATACAGTCGTTTGGTGGCGCTGTTCATTGCGCCGACGATCGGGGAATTGGGGATTTTGGGCGTGCAGCGCAAGGATGTCGCCGCGCTGCATCACGAATTGCGCGCCCATCCCTACCAAGCCAACCGGACGCTAAGCGTGCTTTCGAAAATGTTCTCTCTCGCCGAGGTCTGGGGTTGGCGACCGGATGGCTCCAACCCGTGCCGGCACGTCAGCCGCTACAGAGAGCGAAAGCGCGAGCGCTTTCTTTCGGAGGATGAGACCGTGCGGCTAGGTGAGGTACTGCGCGAATTCGAGGATGACATACCGTCTGCGGTCGCGGCGTTCCGGCTGTTGCTGCTCACCGGCTGCCGAATGTCGGAGATCCGCGATCTCAGGTGGGAGTACGTCAAGGCGGACTGCATCGAACTGCCCGACGCCAAGTCCGGCGGTCGCGCCGTGCCCCTGGGTCCCGAGGCGAGGGCTGTGCTTGACCGCATCCAGCGCGAGGAGGGCAATCCATGGGTCATCGTGGGACGTCGGCGCGGCACACATCTCGCCGACCTGCAGCGCCCATGGCAGCGCATACGCAAGCGAGCCGGGCTGGATGACGTGCGCATCCACGATCTCCGCCACACGTACGCCTCCCGGGCACTAGCGCTCGGTGAGAGTCTGACCATGATCGGACGGCTGCTTGGACACACTCAAGTGCAAACGACGGCACGCTACGCCCACCTCGCCCGGGACTCAATCCAAAGTGCGGCGTCAAGGATTACAGGCAGCATCGGCGTAGACCTCCTCGACGATGGCAATGACAGGCCAGGCGAGCACGCGGACGAACTCCGACGAACAATGACAAGATAGCATCGCTCCAAGTCGACGAATCCGGATTGCGATGACCGAAACGTGCCAGCCCGCGGCGCGCTTGGTGCCGAATTGGCGGAGTGGATCGTGAGCAAGATGCAAGGAAGGATCGGCGGCACGTATTCGCGCAATGAACGGACTTCGAGGTGACGACAGTTTCCAGGCACTCGAAGTAGGGGATCCTTTGCGGCATTCGGCGCCATTGACGATGCTCGTCGGGAGCCTTCACGACTTGCAATTCACGAGCGGAATCGTGGACGAGGCCATTTCAGCTCTGAACGATGCGGACCCTGACAAGGATTTGCGTCGAGTTGATCCCTGCACGAGCCCAAGTGTCCGTAAGTCTGCACGTCGGACTGGCAAACAGTTGGCAAACCATTGGCAAACAAGTTGCGTCGAAGCCGAAACGCTTCAGATCACGTTGCGTCGCGGCAATTTTCTTACAGGACATGTATAGAGGCGTTTGGCGACCTTTCGTCTCGCAGTCACGGGCATCGCGGAAGCGGCATCTGACAACGTATCAGAGAGAGGATAATGATCATGAAAAGAGTTCTCTTGGCTTCAACCGCGCTCGTAATGTCGGCTGGCATCGCAGCCGCCGAAGTGTCAATCGGCGGTGATGGTCGCATGGGCATCGTGAACACAGACGGTGGCGACGCCATGTTCAGCAGCCGTATCCGCATCAGCTTCACGGCTTCGGGAGAGACGGACGGGGGCCTTACCTTCGGCGGCTCGATCAGGGCGGACAACGCCGGCAAGTCCGTTGACGCCAAGCATACAGCTGGAGACAACACTTCCTCTGGTGGTGGAGTCTCCGGTGCGGGAGGCGCTGTGTACGTCAGCGGCCTGTTCGGCAAGATCATCATGGGTGACACCGGCAGTGCCGCGAAACACGCCGTGGGCCAAGCTGGCGGCGTCGGCTACACCGGCTTGGGCGACAAGAACGAAATCGGCTACATCGGTGACATTCATCCGTCCGCGCGCTGGGACTATTCGATGGGCGCACTTTCGCTGCATGCCTCGACAGGTCAGATCGGGCAGGCAGACAATGCGGATTCCCTGTTGAGTGGAGTCATGTCCTACAGTATTGGCGATGTCGGATTTGGAGCTGGCGTCGAAAGGAAAGGCGACATGCAAAACGTTGCCGCCAGCGTCAGTGCTGCGCTTGGCGATGCAAGCGTCAAGGTGGTTTTCGGCTCCAACGATGACGTGGAATCGTACGGCGCTTCAGCGGCATTCGCGACCGGCATGGCAACCTTCAACGCTTTTGCTTCGAGTGATGGCACGGACGATCACTTCGGCATTGGCGCCGCATTCGATCTGGGCGGAGGCGCCGCGATCAAGGGCGGGTTCGTTGATGGCGACAGCCTGAAGGGCGGTTCGAGCTTCGATCTCGGCCTGACGATGAGCTTCTAGCCAGCGGTCAACCTTCACGCGGGCCTGGCCCGCAAAGCAACAAACTGATCAAGAGGTAAAGATCATGAAAGACTCAACTACGATCTTGTCCGCCTTGCTGCTTGCAGGCGCGCTCGCGCTCGCAGGCTGTGGGGGCGGTGGCGATACGGATTCGTCAGGTGGCGACGGCATGACAGCCGAAGAAAGGGTGGCCGAAGCCGAACGCAAGCAGAAAGAGGCCGAGGACGCCTATGCAGCCGAGAAGAAGCGGCAGGCCGATGAGAAGGCAGCCGCCGAAGCCGCGAAGATGGCGGAAATGGCGAAGGCCCTGCACAAGGTTTTGGCCTCCGGTGTTCCGGATGTTCCGACTCTCGCGGCAAGTGCTCCGTCTGGATTCGGGATGGCGAAAGACGCGGACAAGTCTTCGCAGAGCATAATGCTCGAAGGCGATATGCTTTCGGGTATCACCGGCTACACCAAGGGGACAGGAGACACGGAAGGCTACTACGGGATTCAGACGGCGAATGACGCGAAAGCCGCTGTATTCGGAGTCGTTGAAGAGGTAGAGCACGAAGGGAACGCTCCGGATGGCGACCGCAACGACTTCGTGACTGCTGGAACCTATCGCGGCATTCCCGGAACCTTCCGTTGCACGCAGGATCCGGGAGGTTGCAAATCCCAGAAAGGGAGTCCGGATTCCAATACCGGCTGGTGGTTCAAGCCGAACGATCCCATGGCTCGGGTTTCCGGGAGCAAGATCGAATGGGGATGGTGGCTGGGCCGCGACGATGGCGGAGACGTCATGACGGTCAACAGGTTCCATAGCGGCACCTCCACCGATCTTGGCGATTCCAGCGGGATGCTAGGGCTGGGCAAAGGCACGGCCAGTTACGAAGGCGATGCAACCGGCCAATATGCCGTGACTGGAGACTCCGGCGCGTTCGAGGCCACGGCGTCTCTTGTGGCCACGTTTGGCGGGGACAGCAATGTTATGCTGTCCGGCAGGATCCACGAGTTCATGGGTGCAGACGGCATGCCCCGTGACTGGACCGTCATGCTCAAAGAGCACAATGACACCACTGGCGGGGGTGGCAGTTTCGAAGACGGTATGACGGTGTGGAACGGCTATGAAATGGCCGAGGGCTGGAACGCCAAAATGTACAACGGCTCCGGAACAAAAGCGCCTAACACGATTCTGGGCGACTTCCGAGCCGAGAACCAAGGCGGCCGCATGGCCGGAGTGTTCGGGGCCGAGAAGAAATAGTCGCACTTCCCGACTGACACTGACACTTACCCCGGCCTGTAATGGGCCGGGGTTTTCTCTCCAGCCGGGTTAAGCGGGGGTTCGCGGCCAATCCTTACCCAAGCGTTGCGGAGAGGGGGCCGCTGCGGGACCTCGGCACGCAACGGGATGCGCGGCTGGACAAGGAAATCGATTTGCCTGAACCGGCCCCCGATCTCGTGGATCTCTTCATGCAGGCGGCTCCGAGAGCCCTTCTCGTCTGCAAGGCTGGCTTCCTGGCGATGATCGCCCTCTGGACGGGCACCGAGTGCCTTCTTGGCACGCTTCTCGTGGGACGGGTCAAGTCGCCCGTGGCATTGTTTAGGATTGCCCTCGGTGGACAGCGGCGATCGGGACGGCCTGACGGGAGCGTTGGCGGTTGGCTAAGACGAGTGCGGGAAGGCGGTGCACGGCATCGCGAGCTACACGCCGGAGACCGCTGGATGGCTGATGCTGCATGCTGACGGATGATTCGGAGCGAGAGACCGGCATACCCGAGACAAGCCGAAATGCGCTGCGCGAGATGATCGACGTGAATGATGCCGTCCGCATCATGAATGTTACAAGGCCCACAATTTGGAAATCGGCCGCAAGCGGAAAGTTCCCGAAGCCAGCAAGGATCGGCGGCGAAGACGACCCGATTGTTTGCCAACGAAGTTCCGGAGTTTCAGGTGAACTTGAGCGAAAGCCAAGAAGAACGAGCAGAAAAAAGCCCGCTGGAAGACTGACTGGCTCAATTGATGTTAGGCGGAATGGAAAACCCCGGCCCATGACAGGCCGGGGTGACTGCATAAAGCCGAGAGGAGCGGATATTACCTTTCAGCTCCGAACGCGCCGACCATGCGGCCATCGCTTTCGTATGTGGCCTCGAAACCTCCGGCAACGCCCGACGGCTGGTGTTCGCCATCGGGTACCTGGTAGAACGCCGCCGACCAGTTGCCGCCTGCTGCATCGGCGGTTCCGCCGATGGTCCATTTGGTCATGGCAGTGGCGGTGTCAACGGCAATTCCGGTGTCGCCTATGGCATGCTTCATCAACTCGACGGACCAATTCGGATTCATGCCGCCAATATCGAAGCCCGTGATGGAACCGCTGAGCATGCCGTTACCGTCATCGAAATCGGCCGTCAGTGTAGCATTTGCGGTGAAGGCTCCGCCGATATTGGAGTCGGATTGCGAGTTGTAGTACGCTGCCTTGCCGACCGCCTGTCCTGTGTAGGACGCCGTGCCTGTCGCTGCGGTGACGGCAGCGGCATCGATTTCGGAGCCCGTTGTCTGCATCACGAGATACCAAGCACCGACCTTGTCGTTGGCGGGGTCGCCGTCAGCAATGCCTTCGTCGATCCACCAGCCCCACTCGGCGTAATCCGCATCTGCCAAGTCGTACTTCTGCCCAGTATCCGGTCGGAAGGTCCAAGTGCCCCCCGTGAGCAAAATGCCATCATTCGTTCTCCGCGATTGGCAGCCATCAGCGCTACATACGTATCCTCCGGTTGCGCCGTTGTAAGACCCGCGGACAGTACTTCCATCATCGTGGTCTTTGATTTGGGGATTCTTATGAGCCGTCCATTGTCAAGCCCTCTTCCGTTGCCGCTTCGAGGC
>VXSG01000123.1 GCA_009838075.1 Boseongicola sp. SB0665_bin_10
TTGCCGGGTCGCCAAACGCCCTCGTCAAGGCCCGCAGAGAAAAAATCAGCCGTGACGGGAGCATATTGAACGGCAGAAAGTTATGGCATAGAGACCGAACCGGCGTGGACAGAGCCCATCAGTTTCCGCGCCCAGGGAGGATCCATGCCTTATCTCATTGTCGTGTCCTACGCGGCCATCCTTGGCTTGTCTGTCGCGATTTCCGGCTACCTGTCTTACGAGGGCCTGCTCCGGTCAGCTCACGAAATCACCTTGCCACTGGTCGTGTTCCTGATGACGATCATCTTCTCCATGGACGCGACCATTTCCTACTTCCGGTCAACCGAGCGCAGCTATCGCCTGCCGATCTTCATTTGGGCGGTGGCGGCGTTCTTCTCGATCGCGTCGAACTTCAACTTCCTGTACTCCAATTTCATGAAGGACGACGTGATCCAGAGCACGCTGGCCGAGCAGATCACCGTGTTTCGCAGCGATATCGGGGCTACCCGTCAAGTGCTGGCCTCGACGGAAACGGTGCGGTTCGCGGTCGAGCAGCGTACGGATCTTAAGGTCGAATTCGACAACCTGTCCGAGCAAATCAACGATCCCTTGCGTCCTGGCTGCGGAGAGGAGTGCAGGGGCCACATGGCCGAAATCGAACGGATTCTCGGCCGGTCGGTGACGAATCTCGCCGTGCCTTCGATCGGCTCGGATTCCGAGACCGTGAGCGACTGGTATGACCGCTATCGTGCCACGGCGGAGGAAACGCTGGAGAACTTGCTTGGCAAGACGAGCGCGCCCGCCATCTTCGCCCTTACCCGGCGGATCGACAACGCCCTGCTCGAATATGACTCCGTGGCTCGCCTCCTGGCGAACAAGGACGGCCTGAGCGCGCTTCCGGAAATGTCGAGCCTCTCCCAGGACATCGAGCGCGAGGCGAACGAGCTGTTGCCACAGGGCGTGTCCGTGAAGCACGAGACGATCGACCCGACGCTGGGGCGGCTGGGAGAGATCGTTTATGCATTCCAGAACGGCTTCGGCGAAATGCCCAATCCCTTGGCCACTGCGATGTCCCTTGTCATTGCTTCGGTGATAGACCTGCTGCCGTTCCTTCTGTCGTTCGCGCTCTTCGGCAAGGGACGGCTCGAAAGATCGGGGCACAAGAGACGAGAAAGGGTTGACCGTGGCACGATCGTTGAATGAACAGCTGGCGGATGCGTGAACGAGATGGACAGGATTCACAGACCCGTGGAAGAGGGCATGCTTCCGCCCAAGCGGCCGCCGCAGCTGACCCCCGAAGACATCTCGGACAGGCGAGGAGGAAACTGCCTGCTCTCGTTCGGGTTCCCTGGAAGCGGCAAAACGACGTTCCAGTCGTTCATGATCAACTATCTCAGGAACAAGGGCCCTTTCCAGTTCGAGATCCTGGTGCCGGAACGGGTGAACGGGCCGGACTGGGAAGGCCAGGCGATCGTCAACGGCTGGCTTTCGAAGTGGGAGACCGGCCGCTTTCCCGAGCCCACGCCGGCCCAGGAAAGTGACATTCGCGAAGTCTCGTTCAAGGTGACGACGACCAGCGGCAGGAAACTGAGTTCGGAAATCTCGTTCCTGGAAGTTTCCGGTGAACTGCTTGAGAAGGTCCTGCCTGAACCTGGATACGCCCCGGATCTTGCGCAGAACCTGCGAGCCTTCCTGGAGAACCCCCACCTGAAGTTCGTCCTCATGCTCATGATCAACCCGGACGTGACGGGAAACGACCAGTTGTTCGCGAGCCTCATGAGCTATCTCGATCATGACTTTCCGGGGCTCAGGGACAGGATTTCGATTGGCATTGTCCTGACGAAGCCCCAAGCATGCCTTGCACGACTCAACGAGTTCTCGAACAGCCGGCAGAACTTCCAGAGGCTCGATCGGGACGCGCAAATGGCCTATCTCAACCGCTTCTGCGGCCAAACCTACCAGATCTGGAGCAACTGGCCGAGCCCGCGCAAGACCCTGCTGTCGCCGCTGTACCTGGGCGACATCGAGACGGTCGAGGGTGAACCCCGACTGCGCGATCCCGACTATCGTCACATCGAGCAGATGTTCTTCTGGATCGTCGAACAGTTCACGGGCCAGAGGCCCGGTCCCACGTGGTGGCAACGACTCGTCGGGAAGATGGATTGGCAATGACGGATTGTGCGCAATCCGTGTTGGGTCGCGCCGTATTCGGAACGTCACGGGGCCTGGCCGCGGCAGGGAACGGTGTTCTCGCCGGGGCCGACAAGTGCATTGGCGTCTTCGAGTTCCGGGGCAGGACGGGGCCGCCTCGGCAGCTCCTTGATGCCTGTTTCAAGCATCCGGCAATATTCTGTCGCAGGGCGGAAGATGCGGCAAGCGGGGGCAGGAAGATCGTCCTGGTGGGCGCGCTCCGGTCCTGTCTGGACAGCCAGTCACGGCCAGGTTTTTTCGGCGCATGCGTCGCCGTTCCACTCGATACCAGGCAACGCTTCTTCGACTGGACATCCTGCGGCGACGAGATTGGCCGGCTCTTCATGGAATTGGCAGGGCAGGTGGACAGCGAGTCGGGTCAGCTTCGTTTCGCGGGGGCGGAGATCGTCAGCCAGACCCGGCGCGACGAAATCATCAAGTGGCGTGCTGAAGAGGGCGAGATGCTGCTGCTCCATAACGAGGGAACCGAACTCGAGGACATTGAGAAGCTCCCGAGACTTCAGGCCATCGCATACGCGCAAGGCCATAGGTATCCAACTGCCGTTGCCGTCGAATCGGCGGTACCAGGTTCGCAGTCGCTGTCGGCGGACATAGTGACTGACGCGATGGCGAGATGGGACACGGGACGCGGCACGTCGTCCCAGGGTCGGCGCCTGGAGGATGAGCCGGACGCAGAGGCGCTGCGCGGTCGCGATCCCGGGCGATCGGTCGAAGTGCCCGACATTGATTGGCACCGAATTGGCCGACTGGAACAGGCCGTGGAAAGTCTCCAGAGGTCAGTTGTGAAGCTGTCCCGGAACCCGGTGCATCCGGCGAAGCGTCGCATATGGGAGGGCTGGTTTTGGGTGGGTGTGGTCCTGGCGGTCGGCATGAGCGCGGCGGCCGTGGCCATCGCTCTATGGGCCATGCCCTGAGTCGATGTTTCATTTGGCGTTGAGGTGGTCGCATGAAGTAACGGGAGCGCACGGCACACCCAATGTCAGTCCATAGGAGAAGGCGTGTTGAATGGCTCAGGGTGAACCGCCTTCGGCGGCCCGCCGTATCCGCGCAGGCTCTCGTCCATCTCCGGAAACCGGACCGGCATCGGCGGGACGGGCAATAGATCAAGAACGAGGTGCCAGTATGCCCAAGACCGCGGATCCCATATGCCTGGAAGTGCGTTTTGCAAGGCGTTGCGCAGGGCGTCGTCGTTGAAGTGGTGTCGCGTCTCAAGGATGTCGTCCGCACGGCCGTAGATCATGACGTGATTGAGGAAGAAGACTTCGTCTTCCAGCGTCTCCTGTGGCGGCTTGAACCAGACCACGCGGCGCGCGACGTCCGCGAGAGGTGTCGGAGATCGGTCAGAAGTCATGGCGAATGTCATCCTCGGCTTCGGCGGGGCAGAGAGAGGCATAGGCCTTGAATTCGGGGACGTCGTCCAAGTCCACCAATTTCACGGCTTCGCAGAGATTGTCGCGGGTCGATTGCGGAACCTTGCCAAGATCGTCTTCTTCAAAATAGGAGAGCGCCTTCAAGGTCAGGACCGGATTGAACCGGGACCCGGACACTGCTTTGGCCGCGCCCAAGATGTCCCGCAGGGGCAAGCCGGACTGCAGTATCGCATCGATATCGACGTAATCCTTCGAGGACGCGCGTTGCTGAACCGCAACTGCCTTGGTCGCCGCGATATCCAACAACGACGCAACCAAGATTCCTGGGCCTTCCGCCTTGTCTGGTGCCTGAACGCTATGCATGCTGAGACCTCCAAAGAAGGAGACCATGACCTGTCCGCCCAGGTCAAGAACGCATGTCAGCGTGTTCGCGTTGCTTTGGATTGCCATGGATCCTTGCAGGTAGGGAACCTCTTCATGCAGTCTTGCCGGGTCAAAGGTCTCACGGGAGAAAAAGTCGAAGTCCACGGACTCACGGTGACCAAGCCTCAATGCAAGGGCCGTTCCTCCATAAAGGACAAAGCCCGGTGGCGTGCCGTTCAGCATGGTCCATAGACGTCTTTGTGGACCGGGAAGAATGTCGGTGCAGAAAGTTGCGGTCATCGCTCTTCGTTTCTTGATGGGACGGCTTCAATTGCAAGACGCCACTCATTGCAGCTTCGGGTAGTCTGTTTTCCGACACTGAGCGACTGCGGACGAATCATGCTTGGCCCGTCTTCGGAATGGGCAATTCACTCGGCAGTGTGTTGACGATCGCACGCGCAATGGCCGCCTCTTCTTCTGTGGCCTGCTCGCCGCGTATCGACTTCTTGAGTTCCCTCAGCAGCGCCCCTCTCAATTCGTCCAGGAAAAGAGAACTCATCAGAGTGGGGTGCTTCTCCAACGTGGGCTTCTGATGCGGCAGCGCGTCAAGAATTGCCTCCTTGAGTACCGCTTCATCAAAAATGTCCTGTGGGACGTCCGACTCTAAGGCCATGAGCCGAAAACTGCCGGAAAGAAGTATCATCGAGTACGCGTGGTAGAAGGCCCACGCGGAATCATTCACATAGAGCCTTGTCCATTCACAGTCGACCTTGGCTTGGAACTCCGGCGTGAACTCCTTCGTGAAGAAACTGGCGAACTTTTGAAGTTTGGCCCGATCTGCAGTTCCGAGTTTTTCGATGGCATCAAAATTCAACCTATCTGCGGTCTTGCTCGAAAGCAGGAGTCGATTCAGTGTGGTGACCGAAGCCCAGATGGCTTCAGCCGCTTCCATCTCCCGCTTCGAAACTGACTTCGCACGCTCCGATGATACTTCAAGAATTGCCGTCAAGAACGTCTCTTGCGCCGATTGAAGTCTCTCGAAGTTCCTCCGCACTTCGTCGAACTGCGTCTTGAACTCGTGCTCCCGCGATTGCAGCTCTTTCCGCGATGCCAGAGAGAGTCTGTCACTCACGAACCGAAGAAGGACGTCGCGGAAGAGGTAAGCAACAAAGGCGAGCACTACGAATGCTGCTCCCTGCGAAAGCAGTGATTGCCAGACGCTCATTGTTCGATTGTGCTCCTAACCATTGTCGGGTGTTGGTGCTTTCAAGACGCTTGACTTACGCACTTACGGCAGCTTCAAACAGTCGCCCAATTGGTAGCCCTTGTCGGGGCCGAGGCCGTTCAACTCGGCAATCTCGCGCCACTTCGATGCCTTGCCAAGCGTGCGCTCGGCCAGGACCGTCAGTTTCTTGTCGCTTGGCAGCACGATGACGCCCTCGCATCCGGTGCCTTGGTAGGTCAGGCGCTCGAGGCGGCGACCGGCCTCGGTGTCCAGGGCCCAGGGGTTGTGCTTCCGGACACCGTCCAGCGGCAGGAAATGATGACTCGATTTCTCGGGGGTGTTCACCCGAAGCAAGGGATCGCTGCCAGCGTCAAGTAGGTGTGTCAGCGTGTCCGGATGGCCGTTCAAGGCCCACAAATGCAGTGCGGTGTATCCCTTGTCGTTTGTGCGCGCATAGTCCGCGCCTTCATCCAGAAAGAACGCGACCATGTCCGGCCGTCCCACGATGCCGGCAAGCATCATGGGCGTCATGCCGTCGGGAGTGGAAATGTCCACGTTTACGCCACGGTCGAGGAGGCCGCGCGCAATTTCGATCTCGCCGGCCCAGGCTGCCCAGTGCATGAGCGTGTAGGTTTGATGGTTCCTGATCTCCAGGTCGCCGCCGCTCTCGATGTAGGCGACGACCTCCTGGGGCGTGACCTCTAGGAAGTCACCGAACAGGAACTCAGCGGACTGTGCACCTGCGCCTGTTGCCGCCAAGACCATCACGGCCGCGGAAAGGGCCATGCGTATCAATTCTTTCAACTTTTCTTCTCTTTCCGTGATCAATGATCACCCAAAGTCATAGTCCCCGGGTTGGTCCGGTGCGCTGGGAGCCGCGCCGTGTTCCGTGGGGTTCTGGTTCACGCCGCGTGAGGTGCCGTCGGCCGCGGGACGCTCGTAGATTTGGCCGTCCAAGTAGGACCGGTGGCCCCAAGGGCTGTCGGAGTCTCCGTCGCTGCTGCTGCTTGGGGCTGGAGGCGTACAGGTATTTGTCTCTACGTGCCAGTCCTTTTCGAGCCAGACCGTGTAGACCGTGGGATTTTGCTCTGACGCGAGCGGATCCGATTCCGCCTTCGGCGACGGCCAGCCGGGGCGGCTCACGAGTTCCGAATGCATGTTGCCGTAGACGCGTTTCTCGCCGGGGTTCATCGCGCTGTGGGCCGTCGCGCCATCCCACCAGGACGCGATGTCGTCGAGGGCGAACCTTCCCGAGGGGTTCTGCCCGTTGATCGCCCAGTCCCTGTCGAACCACTTGAAGTCGCGTTCCTGGGTTATCGAGCCCGACCAGCCAGCGGGGCATTCGCAAGGCCCGGCGTTGGGATCCGTGTCCGTGTAGCTCTGGGTGACGGTGGTAGAGTCCAGGTAGTCCTCGTCAATCAGCGGTGCCGTCTGGCCGCAGTCCGGGTCGTTCGGGTCCGGAACCCCGCTGAGCGGATCCCAGGAAAGGCCACAGGGCGACGGCGCGACCCAGTCCGGATCCGGGATCTGTCTGGTTTTGGGAATGCGAACGCTTTCGCTGAACGTCACGGTCCCCGTGCTGGTCGCTTGCGTGGTCGGCACCACCTCGCATTCGCTCCCCGTCCGCGACTGCGATCCTGTCGTCCGCTCCAAGTCGAAGCAGTGATCCGTCACGGTCCGGACGCGCACGTCGCGGATCGGCCCGGTTTGTCCCTGCATGATGACCCGCTGCCAAAAGCGGCGCTTGCCATACTGGAAGGCCGAGCCGTGCTCATCGAGGCAGGACTCGTTCCCGAACCAGTCTTCGCAAATGTGCCTGCCCGGAAGCTGGTAGCCCTTGCACGTCTCGGTCGGCGTCAGGTCCAGCGCGATCGGACCCGGGTCGTTGCACGTGGTGGACAGGACCTCGCCCTGATGCTCGGTTATCGCCAGCGTGCCGTCAGGATTCACAGGCACAAAGCGCACTTCCATTCCGTTCGTGCCGTCGCGGATCTCGCGATACCAGTATCGCGCCATCACCACGCCGTCCTCCGAGGCGTCCGTGCAGGCCTGCGAGCGGCGCGTAAACAATTCTTTCGGCACCCGGCACTTGTCCTCGACCAGCTGCAAGGCGTCGTCCCTTCGTGTCACGTTGAGGATGCCGCCCGCGCCCGGCGTCTCCAGCGAGGGGTCCGGAAGCGCGCCCTCGGGCTGGATGTAGACTCCGTTCCGCTGCTCCCAGCGCAGGCGCTTGTAGCCGACGTGCCCGGGGTCCTGGCACGGCACGCGCCTCTCGCCCCAGTCGCCTTCCCGACTCGACGTGCGGAACATCATCGCAAGCACCTCCCGGTGCGTGCCAGTGTCGATCACGTCGAAGCAGGCATCCAAGGGCGTCTCCCTGTTCCTCCCGTCGACAAAGACCAGGTCGGGCGGGCCGCCCGAGGATGCGCGGTCCACCACCTTGCCAATCTCCTCACGGTGCCACTGCGACGTTCGTGCCTTGTTGATCTGCACGCGACGCACCGTCTCCGGCGTCCAGAGCTCGCTCAGTTCGATCACCCGTCGGTCGAGCCAGACGATGACGTCCTTCCAGGGATTGGTGCCGCACATCTTGGCCTGCACCATTTCGTGCCATTCCGGCCCGAACGTCGCGCCGTCCACGATGCCGGCCTGGTAGGCACGGACGGTGTAGAGCGGATCCTTGAACCAAACCGCCCGGGCGGCAAGGTCGACGAGGAGGGCTTCGACGCCGGCGTCGGACCATGACCAGTCGTCGAGGTCGTCGTCGCTTTGCAGGTGGGTCTTGAGCGAGTCCAGAAGCGGCGGGGGCAGGGTGTCGAGCGCCTTGACCAGGCGCTCTGTCGATTCCATGACCACGTTCGTCCGGTAGAGCGCCCAGTCCCGGAACGCTTCACAGCGATCCTTGGCGATCTCGTCCGACTCGGACGCCCTGAACCACCCGCCCTTGTTCCGGACCGGCTTGTCGCAGTCGATGCCGAGTTGCAGGGCACTGGACCACGCGGCAGGGGCGGCGGCCACCAGGCAGAGGGCTGCAAGCGAGATCAGGGCACGTGCTTGCAGGAATTTCCGGGTGGCATGCATGGCGTTCTCCATTGTCGATGCCGACGGCTCGGCATTTCAGTCACGCAACTGTATCTTGAGGTCCGTCAGGTCGTCCGTGCCGACCTCGGCACACTTGTCGCCCAGGTCAACGCCACTGGTCGCCACGCGTTGGGCAGCGGTGGCAATCACGGGTGTATCATCAGCGACCATGTGCACGACAGAAGTGTCCCCGACGAAGGCAGAGCCGACAGTTTCGCAAACGGCGGGAGGAACGTTTTCCAAGTGCAGTGTGAACGCATCAGCTATGTGCTCTGCTGCCGTGGCGCTGGCCATCAGCTTGCTCGTCCCGCCCCACCACGGAAACGTGATGCCGGTGGCGCGCGTGCTGCCGCTCGTGTTCTGCATGTTGCTCGGCGAGCTCGAGTAGATGATTCCGTTGATGGAATCTTCGCCGCCCGCGAAAGTTGTCGCGTTGGCGAAGGTTCTTCTGACGTTTGCTGCCGAAGCGACAACTGCAGTTTGAATGTTGCCCGCGCGGATGTTCGTTATGACCCCATTGTAGGCCACAACCGATCCAGCGATGACGACCCCTGCCACGCCAACCCCGAGAATGACCTGAAATAGCCCAACTCCCCGTCGCGAGCGGGGCGGGAATGGATGTTTCCGGAACATGCTGTTCTCCTTCGATTGTAACGACTGCGCCGTGCTCTCGTGAGCCATGACGAAGCACCCGGAGGAACCTTGTCGCCATGGCTCAAGTGAAAAATACATTTCGGCTGACCATCCAAACACCCGGCAAATTGCACTTTTTTCGAAGGGCGTTCTGTCGTGGGAAAGGGACGACATGCGATCAGGAATGTGGGCGATGCGAAACGGTGGAATCGGAATGCCGCGGCCGCCACTACAAGATCGCATCACTGACCCTCGAAGGGGCCATCATATGTCGGCGAGGGTAATTTTCAGGTGGCGAGCAATGCCGGAAGAGCCGATGGAAAGGCGCGTCATCTCGTTCTTCGGCGGGCAGACCCGTCGGTCCTTCGGCGCGGTTCGCCGTATTGCCAAAGTACGGTGCTAGGCTATTCTGTACAAGGCACGGGAGGCGCGTCATGAACGTTCAGGCGAGAACGAACGAAAGTTCACGTCGCAAAGCGACCTATCAGGACGTGCTCGACACGCCGCCGCACATGGTGGCCGAAGTGCTTGCCGGAACTCTCCATACCCAGCCAAGGCCGGCCATGCGACATGCCTGGGCGAGTTCGATTTTGGGCGGGGAACTGGTTGCGCCGTTCGGTCGCGGGCGTGGCGGCCCCGGCGGATGGTGGATCGTCTTCGAACCGGAACTGCATCTGGACGATGACATCGTGGTGCCGGACCTGGCCGGCTGGCGGCGCGAGACGATGCCGGAGTATCCGGACGCGGCCTTTTGTACGGTCGCGCCCGACTGGACGTGCGAGGTGCTGTCACCTTCGACACGTCGAATCGACCAGAACGAGAAACGGCATATCTATGCTCGCGAGGGTGTTTCGCATCTCTGGTTCGTGGACCCCGACACGAAGACGCTGGAAGCGTTTGATCTGCGCGACGAACATTGGGTGCTTCTGGCCACGCTGGCTGACGATGCACCAGTCTCGCTGCCGCCTTTCGACGCCATCAGCTTCCCGCTGGACGCACTGTGGCCCGACGTTGTCGCTTCGAATGATGATGCGGCCGAATGACCGGTCGGCTGGCATCCTCGTTGCTGGCAAGCCTTGGCGTAAAGGGGAACGACCATGTCTTCGACTGACCGGAAATGGGCAAAGCAGCCCGCCTTAGCCAAGGTCGCGATCATTGGTGCCGCATCAGTGAACGGATACTTCATTGGCACCAAGATGTCTGGCTTCAGTCTCCTATGGATGACGCTGGCCCTGCTGTTGAATTGGGCCGTGCTTTCGGTGGCAAGCATTCTTGTGGAACGGAGGGGTGACCAGAAATAGCTGGCGCGATTCCTGCAGTCTCGTTTCGATGTCATGTCGAAGGCGCATCGCAGTGAAGTCAATGCAGCAGAGGTCAGCGCTCCCTCAGCACTGATTGCCAGCCTTCATTGCCAGGTGGCGTCTGCGGGGCTGCGCCGATAAGGTGCGGCAAGTCAACGAACGACAAGTCAGATGCGCATGACCACGCAGCAACGTCTGGACTTCCTCTTGAAACATCTCGACGCGCTTGCCGAGAGCCAAGGCGACATGGTGGCGCTGTCCGCGCAGGACATCGCCCTTCTCATGGAAACGTGCGGCTTCGCCAACAGGGGCGAGATCGGATTCTACATTGCGGCTCTCGCCGAACGAAGGCTTGTTTCCGAGAACTGTTCTCCGGACAACGCCATTCTTCAAGCCAGCATCACGATCGACGGATATTGCCATCTTGATACGCTGCGGGCGGCCTAAAATGACCCGTGGCGTTGCGAGGGGCGGTTCTTGATGACGTAACTGCGGTCCCATCCCTTGCCGACTCCTGCTTCGAGAGCACCGATGCTCGCCAGCGCATCGAGCGTCACCGTCGCCAGGTCAAGGTTCAGCCCCGTGTTCATGCTGAAATCCTTCACGGTGAATTCCGGTGCCGCGGCGCGGAGGTAGGCGGTGGCGATCTCGAGCGCGTCCAGTGCGTCCATCGTGGCCCCTGAAATTGAGTTCGGTCCTGGTCGTAGGTGTTGTCGAAGATGGCGAGTGCACTCCCTTCACGCTGGCTCGAACGCCATGCCGGCGTTCTGCGAGTCCGCCGGGACAGGATGCCGGGCTGGCAGGCTTTCCGGTCCGAAGCGCGAGACGAGGCCGGCATTGAGCAGGAGATGCTCAAGCGACATTGCGCTTGTGACGTCTATTTTCCGGCCCGAGACCGGTGTGCGAGAGATGTCCGCGAGCATCCGCCCGTAGCGATCCAGCCGGCCAGAGGGCTGAACAAGGATGGCGAATCCGTCCAACATCCGTCGCAACCCGTCCCTGGCCATGATCCCGGCAGAGCGCGCATGCGGATCGACGCCGGCGGCAAGCAGGGTCCGATCGGTGCTGCTGTAGCGGGGTTTCTCCGGAGCCGCGATCGACCGGAACCGTATGGCGAACGCCTGCTGGTGCAGTCGGTACCCCATTGGACCGTCCTTCGCGGAATCCTCGGTGGACTTCACGCGGATCGTGTCGCCGTCGATCACGAAGAACGCGGCATCGCGCAGGAGGAACGGCCGGTCGCCCAAGCGAAGGGGATCCATGCCAACGGGACGCGGATCGTCAGTCAGGTCTCGGAACATCGTCCCCTCCGGGATCGGGACGCGCTGCGCTGAGTCGATCGAACGCCAAGTGGGTGTCGACGCGCTCCTGTCCGGCCCGGATCCATTCCGGCATGCCAGGTGCCTGGATCCGGAAATCCTCCGTGCAGGCCGCCCGGATGCCGTCCAGGGACTCGACGATCTCCGCCTCCGTCAGCTTGGCGAAGTGCGCCAGGTCGACCTTGATGAACGGGAACCGGTCCGTGTCCATCATGAGGAACAAATGGTCATCATCGCCGACGAAGAAAGCCGGATCGCCAGCCGCGTCCTGGGAGGCCCCTGACAGGTCAAGATCGGCGAGGAAAGCGTCGACGAACCTTGCCGGAATCCGAGCCATGTCGTCCATGTCGATGCGGGCAAGCACGACGGGGTCGCCGTCGATGTCGGGCGCGACGTCGTAGCCGAGCCTGATCTTCGGAACGTCCGCCACCGGAACGGCGTCTTGCGAAATGGACGCCATGGCGTCGATCTCCCATGCGGGCCTTGCCAGCGCATGTTCCGCCATCGGCGTGAAAACCCAAATGCCGGACAGCACACGGTGCCGGGTTTTGGGTTTTCACGGGCGGCTTCTACGATGAGCGATGCGGGACATCCTGAGGGGAGCATGCGCATGGCTGATGTCAACTGGGTCACGTTTCCGGGTGGCGAGGCGGTGCTCAAGCGCCTCCTCGACGGGCAAGGCAATCCCGGGTTGCTCCTGAGGGTCGCCGGCACGCCGGAGGGAGCCGAAGTCGCCCGCAAGGCCGAGGCGAGCGGCTTCGAGCCGCGCCCGTCCCTGCCGGGCCTCCTGACCATGGTGTTCGCGCGCGGCCGCAAGGTGCCGTACTCGACGAGCGACATCGCGGAGATGGTCGGCGGCACCATCACGCCGGTGGCACGTGAGCGAATCCTGTCCGGTGACATGCTGGTCGACCTGAGCCGGGTGGCGCGAGCGCGCGCCAGCGGAACGCCGCCCGGACCCGTCGAAGCGATCGGCTTGAACCTGCGCGGACAGGAAGTCTGCAAGGCGGGGGACGAGCGGTTCCTGCGGCTCCAGGACGACGAGGGGCGAACCTTCTGGAGACGGGAGAATGACGCAGACCAGCCTGCCTTGTGGCTGCGCGCCAAGGGACCCGGAGATCTCGCCGGCATCGCCGCAGGCCTTATTCGCATGGCGGGCAAGGGTCGGGTCGGTCCTGCCCGGATTGAAGCCATTCTGGATGCCGCCCTGGAGGACGGCAACCTGGGCATGGAACGTGCGGATGTCGCCCAGGAACTGCGTGGGGAGATGCTCCGGCAGATCGTTGCACGCGGCATGGAGAACGAGGCCGACGCGAATGCCTTCCATGCCGCGCTGCGCCTGTCCAGGAACGCGGGGTGGCTGACGGCGCGTGCGGACAACCAGCAGGGTGACCTTGATCCCGGCGCCATGTTCACGCTGATGCTGCGGCGGGCCACACGCGAATACGACGAAGTTGACTTCGCCGGGCACGAAGGACTTGATCCCGCGTTGCCACGGTTGCGCGGGAAGGACGCACGGCTGCAGCTTCATGACCTTTCCGGCCGGGACTCGGCCGGGGTGACTGATTTCGCTCTGAACGTCCTTGCCAGGCGGCCGGCGTCAGGGACATCGGTCTTCATCCTGCCGGAACACATGGCCGAAGCGGACATGGAAGCGTTTCGGGCGCGGATGGCCCAGTCCTACGGGCTCGAATGCGTCGCCGATGTCTCAAGGGTCGTGTCTGGCGGCGTGGTGGCGAGCCGAGACGTTCACGTTGCCTTCGTCGGCGATCGCCGTCCGGAACCCCTGGAAGGCGTTCCGAGGGCGGCGCTTCGCACCTTCAGCGTTCGCAGTTTCGACGAACTGCTCGATCTTGAGCGCGAGATCCTGCGCTCACGGCGCCGCATTCGCGAGTTCAACCTGGACGAGGCCGGGCAGCTTGGTCCGGTCGAAGGGGCGGACGATCGCGACGAGAACTTGCGGCAGCGGCCCTACCGGCCCTTGTCGCAGGCCGGCGAGCCCTTCACGATGATCCCGCGTGCGCTTGAGGGTGCATCCATGAGGGCGCTGGAAAGGGTTGCGGACCATGCCGATCCCGTGGGCGGCGTGGACGCGATGGTGGCGAACGCCATGGGATGCTCGGTCGCAGAGCTGGGCAACGTCCTGACTCCGGAACAGGTGGATGCCGTCGGCATGCGCATGGTCGCTGCAGAGCGGGGCAGGGCATTCCTGGAAGCGGACCAGACCGGCGTCGGCAAGGGCAGGACGCTGGCGGCCATCATGCATGGGCATTTGCGGGATCGCCCCGGACGACGCTGCCTCTATGTCACGGAGTCGGCCGAGATCAACGTTCCGGACGTGATGCGCGACATCAAGGCGGTCTCGGGACTCGACAGGTTCCGGGTGAAGATGCTCTCTGCCGGTAGCAAGTTCACCGAGCCCGACGGGGAAGGTGGCGAGGTCGAGATCCTCTCGGAGAGCCCGCGCGAGAGGCGACGCATCTTCGACTCAGGTGAATGGCCGGAAGACACGGAGATTGTCATAACCACCTATTCCCAGTTCAACGGGCGGGAGGACAGTCCCCGCGCGGAGTGGCTGGCAAGCGTCGCCGACGGCGGCCTTGGCAACCTTCTGCTGGTGATGGACGAGGCCCATAACGCGCTCAACCCGAAGGCG
This sequence comes from Boseongicola sp. SB0665_bin_10, assembly GCA_009838075.1. GTDB lineage: Bacteria > Pseudomonadota > Alphaproteobacteria > Rhodobacterales > Rhodobacteraceae > JAJEFO01. The sequence continues at coordinate 14,139 of VXSG01000123.1, forward strand.
AACGTCGGACGCAACTTCCGCAGCATGATCGACCGGTTGCCGCCGGAGAACGTCGTCTTCGCGACCGGCACGCCGGCCAGGAATCCGAAAGGCATGGCTCTATACGGTCCTCTCCTTCCGGGAGAGGACCCGACGAACGACCGGGCGATCCTGGACGCGGTCGCGTCCGGAGGCCAGGTCGCGCAGGAAGCCTTCGCGACGATGCTGGCCGATGACGGCGTGATGGTCCGCCGCGACCACGACCTGTCGGCCACCACCTACGAGGTGAGCCTGCCGGATGATCGACGCATGATCGAGTACCAGGAGGCCATGGACCGGTTCTCTCCGATCGTCGAGGCGATGATCGATGCATCGGTCCAGATCGATCGCTTGCTGGACCGGGCCCGTCACCGGGAATTCCGTGGGCTGATCCAGGACGGCATGGATCCCGAGTTTGCGAGAATGCGGACCGCCGAGCGCACCGGCGGATCGATGTCGCTGGGGTCGCCGCTGAGCAATCTCGCGCGCGTGACGATGAACGCGCTGAAGGTCGAGCAGATGGCGGAGACCGCCATTGCCGAGATGGAGCAGGGCCGCAAGCCCCTGATCGTCTTCCATTCAACGAATGCTGGCGTCCTGGAGGACGCGAGTCGCGGTCCTGACGGCACACGCCTCGATGACGATGCCCTGGAAGAGATCCCCCCTATGACCATCCGCGACCAGGTCCGGCGGTTGCATGACCGGCTCCTGACTTCGACGGTATTTTTGTGTAACGCATTGATTGCGAACGATTCACATG
>VXSG01000111.1 GCA_009838075.1 Boseongicola sp. SB0665_bin_10
GTTCGGGCTGCCGACCTCACCGACCCGTGAAATCAGTGCGAGGGCGGCCTGATGGTCACTTACGTATATAATTCCCAAATCGTAGACTATCACTGACTGTGAAAGACATGGCTATCTTGGCAAACCCGGTACATCCCGGAGAGATTCTGAAAGAGCAATTTCTCGATCCGTACGGTCTGAGCGCCGGAAGGCTGGCAAGGGCGCTCAAAGTGCCACGTACGCGCATCGAGCGGGTCGTGAGCGGCGTGCGGGCCATCTCGCCGGATACCGCGTTTCGCCTTTCTAGATATTTCGGGACAAGTCCAGAATTCTGGCTGAATCTGCAGCGCGGATTTGATCTGTCCGTTGCGGCCCAGGATCAGAAACTTGCGCGGGATCTTGAGGACATTCTTCCCTGCGCAAGCTAGGCGCAGTTCCGTTCGAACGTCTTGCCGCAGCTTGACGCTCCCTATCCAGCGCTCCCGGAGCAACCGAGCAGTAGTCGTTGTGATGGTGAGAGAGTGTCGCGATTTCGGGAAGGTATTCGCGTTGGTCAGGCATGACGATCTTCGCCACCGCCTGATCGCCCTTGCGCCAAATCCTTGATGCGATCAAGCATGTGCCTCCGGTGTTCCTGCCCACCGAAAAAGATGCCAAGCACTTGAACTTCACGATGACGCTCATCGACCAGAAAGTAGAACACGGCCCTTCCCTTCGTCGCATAACGCAGGCCTTCCATGATCTGCGATTCCAAGGTTCCCTGAAATGGCACATTGCCGAGCGCCGCCATGGCGTCCTCGATTCCGCGCATGCGCTCGACCACGCGTTCGAAGGCAATACCCGGCGCGTCGCCGAAATCGCGATAGGCGTTGAACAGATGGTCATAGATCAGGTCAAGATCCTCATCGCAATCGGCACTGCGAACGACGTCAAAGCCCAAGGGCGCGACGCTTTCTGACAATCATGCGCTCTGTCTGTCGCCGACCCTCTTCCCCTGAAAGGAACGGGCCTTGCGCGCGAGCTTCGAAAAACGCCCGCAAGGCGGCAATTTCCGCTTGCTCACGTTCCGTCTCGGAACGCACGAGTTCAAGACCCCGCTGCACGACAGCGCTCAGGCTCGAATAGTGGCCTTCGCTGACAAGCCTGCGCGCGAACACATCCTGACTGTCCGTAATCGACACGGACGCCTTGGCAGACATTGGACCCTCCAAATTGGCGACACTACTCAGTAGTAACCTTAGAAGGACCAGATGAAGGAATCAAGCCGTCGCAATGCCACAGCCAACACGTCGCAAGCCTGTCGACTACGTGCACGGATTTCAACAGCAAACCTCCCATAGTCTCGCATGAGAGCGATGCACGGAAAGGCCGGCCGCGAACAATTGGAGTGTTGGAAGGCATCGGAACTCGTGCCATGACAATCGATCGAACGCAGGACCAGTCTTCCGCCTGCCAAGCGTGCCTTGATCAAGTGACGGGAGGCACCGAGCGGGCAAGTGATTGATGATTGATCGGCCTCCGCAATCCTTGGAGAGATCCGAAGAGATTTCCGCGTGTCCTCAACGCCTTGCGCAACCTTGATGCCAAGTTGTGTGTCCAGCGCCATCTCCGTACCCTCCGGTTGCGGGCGCGCGCTACAGGGAAACGGCCCCAACCGAACGCGCAATGCATGAGCAAGAAAACCCGATGCCAAGGCACTCGAGATCAAGTCCGCTGCCGAGAACGGAACTCCGGACGTCTTCCTGAACGCGCGCCGTCCACCCGTCGGCTTGCGCATCTGGTAGCTCGCAGGCTAACTGCGTGGGCGCTCACCCCATGCAGCAGGACGCCCCATGGACTTTTCGCTCAGCGACGAGCAGCAGGCAATTTACGACACGGCCCTGGCGTTTGGCGCCGACAGGATTGCGCCCAATGCGCTGGACTGGGAGATGGACGGCACCATTCCGCGAACCCTATGGCTCGACATCGGCGAGTTGGGATTCGGCGGCCTGAACATCAGCGACGAGGCAGGAGGTGCCGGACTCAACCGCTTGGATTCAACGCTTGTGTTCGAAGCCCTTTCCGGGGCCTGTGCGTCTGTTGCCGCGTTTCTCTCGATTCACAACATGTGTGCCCGGATGATCGATGCCCTTGGCGGCGAGGAGTTGAAGAACCGAGTCCTGCACCCGGTCATCAAGATGGAGACCTTGCTCTCCTACTGCCTGACCGAACCTGGCTCGGGATCCGACGCCGCAGCGCTTCGCACCCGCGCTGAACGCACGAATGAAGGATGGCAGCTTTCCGGGACAAAGGCGTTCATCTCGGGTGGCGGATACTCGGACGCTTACGTGGTCATGGCACGCACCGGCGGCGAAGGCCCCGACGGCATCTCGGCCTTCCTCTTGGAAAGCGGCGTGACGGGACTGACGTTCGGCGGCCTCGAGCAAAAGATGGGCTGGCGCAGCCAACCGACCCGGCAAGTCCAGATGGACAATTGCAGCGTGCCGGCCGCCAACTTGCTGGGAAGGGAAGGCGAAGGTTTCAAATACGCGATGGCGGCGCTCGATGGCGGGCGCCTGAACATCTCCGCCTGCTCGCTCGGTGCCGCGCAATGCGCTCTGGACAGGACAGTTGCCTACATGTCTGAGCGGCAGGCCTTCGGCCAGCGCCTCGACCAGTTCCAGGCACTTCAGTTCAAGATCGCCGATTGCGAGATCGAGTTGCAGGCCGCACGAACCTTCCTGCGCCATGCCGCCTGGGCCCTCGACACGGCGCAACCCGACGCCACGAAACGCTGCGCCATGGCCAAGGCCTTCGTGACCGAAGCCGCGTCACGCGTTGCGGACACCTGCCTGCAGCTTCACGGCGGATACGGCTACCTTGCCGAATACGGGATCGAGAAGATTGTCCGGGACCTGAGAGTGCACCGCATCCTGGAAGGAACGAACGAGATCATGCGGGTCATTGTCGCGCGCCACCTGGCGGCGGACCCATGAACGAGATCATCCTTCGCAAGGAAGGACTTGCAGGGCGAGCCACGCTGAACCGTCCGGATGCGCTGAACGCCGTTACGCTACCCATGATTCGAGCCTTGAGCGACGCGCTTTCCCGGTGGGCGACGGACGGCGAAATCGCTCTCGTCCTGATTGATGCGACCGGCGAACGGGCGTTCTCGGCAGGCGGTGACATTGCCTACATGCACGACGCGATTGCACGTGGCGAATTTGAGAACGCCCGACGCTTCTGGCGAGAGGAATACCGACTGAATGCCACCCTCGCCAACTTCCCGAAGCCAGTCGTCACCCTGCTCAACGGCTTCACCATGGGCGGCGGCGTCGGTCTCGGCTGTCACGCGTCGCATCGCGTCGTCGGCGACAGTTCCCGGATCGCGATGCCGGAATGCGGGATCGGGCTCGTGCCGGACGTCGGCGGGTCGCTGCTGTTGGCGCACGCGCCAGGACGCGCAGGCGAGTATCTCGGCACCACGGGCACCCGCATGGGCGCGGGAGACGCGATCTTTGCAGGTTTCGCCGATCGCTACGTCCCGGAAGAAACGTGGCCGGACCTGGCGACCCGTCTTGAAGCATCGGGCGACCCGGCGGAAATCGACCACGTCGCACGCCCCGCGCCGGAAAGCGCGCTCGCGGCGGTCGAGGCCAAAATCAACCGGCATTTCGCGGGCGAATCCTTTCGGGACATCCTCGATTCCCTGGCACGGACGGAAGACGCGTGGTCGCGTGAGACTCTTGTGCGGCTTGAGCCGCACGCACCTCTCGCCCTCGCGGCGACCATCGAGCTTGTTCGCCGCGCACGGACAGCCAATCGGATCGAGACGGCGCTGGTCAACGAATACAGGTTCGCGCATCGGGTGACCGAGCAGGGCGACTTCCTCGAGGGCATTCGCGCGGCCGTGATCGACAAGGACAGGTCACCCAGATGGGTGCATGATTCACCATGTGCCGCCACGGCGGAGGAGGTCTCTGACATGCTCAGCCCGCTCGGACCGGAAGAACTGAAACTGGAGGATGCCTCATGAAAGTCGGATTCATCGGCCTAGGCAACATGGGAGCGCCCATGGCGCGCAATCTCGCTGCGGCGGGTCACGACGTGGCAGGTTTCGACATCGCGGCACAGGTCCCTGAAGGCGTCGGCGCGGTCGCCACGGCCGCTGCCGCCGCGGCGACCCGGGAAGTGGCCGTCACGATGCTGCCCGACGGGGAGATTCTTCGAAGCGTTGCGCGCGAGATCATCCCGGCGATGGAACCCGGAGCGATCATGCTGGACTGCTCCACCATTGACGTGGAGAGCGCGAGGGCGGTGGCCGAAGAGGCCCGGTCGGCAGGCGTGCACGCGCTTGATGCACCGGTCTCCGGCGGCATTGGCGGCGCCGAAGCCGGCACGCTGACCTTCATGGTGGGAGGATCCGAGGGTGCCGTGAAGGCTGTGATGCCGCTATTCGACATCATGGGGCAAAAGGCCGTGCATTGCGGACCCTCCGGAAACGGCCAGGCGGCGAAGATCTGCAACAACATGATCCTCGGCGCCACCATGATAGCCACCTGCGAAGCCTTCGCGCTGGGCGACAAGCTCGGGCTCGACCGGCAGGCGATGTACGATGTCGTCTCCACGTCCTCGGGATACAGTTGGACCATGAACGCCTACTGCCCGGCACCGGGCATCGGCCCGACCTCGCCCGCAGACAACGACTACCGACCGGGATTCGCGGCGGAACTCATGCTGAAGGACTTGCGCCTTTCCCAGCAGGCGGCCGAGGCCGTCGACGCCGACACCCCGATCGGAACACGCGCGACCGAGGTCTATTCCGCTTTCGTCGAGGACGAAGACGGGAAGGGCAAGGACTTCTCCGCGATGCTTCCGAGGTTCGTCGCGCGGAGCCGCTCCGCAGCGCGATAGGGCCGCATTGGATCCCGCGCGCGCCCCGAAGTTTCCCGCCAAGGGCATTCGCTCGTTCCCAAGCGCGGTCTACAGGCGATCAACGCGCCAATCGACGCGACGGTGCCGCATCGCTGCCTGTCAGTGACCCGCCTTCTTCTCGGGAAAGAGGATCGAGAGAAACGGAACGATGGCGCGGGTGACGACCGGAAGCAGGAGAAGGCCCAGCGCCAGCCCGACAACCCCGTCAAGCGCCGCGGTCACGGTCCATTTCACGAAGCCTCCCGCCACGCCGACGGCTTCGGCCGCCGCGGCGGCAACGCCCTTGATAAGGTCGTAGGGCGCAGGCCAGTTCAGGACCTCCAGCCCGTGCACGATGATGTTGCCGCCGACCCAGAGCATGGCCGCGGTCCCCACGACGGAGATGATCGTCATCAGCCGCGGCATGAACTTGACCATCCAGATTCCAAGACTGCGCGTCGCCGCCAGCCGCCCGACCTGGGACAGCTTCAGGCCCGCGTCATCCATCTTCACGAGCAGCGCCACCGTGCCGTAGACGAGCGCGGTGATCCCGATCGCGACCACCGCCAGCACGAGGCCTGCTGACACAAGGCTGTCCGTGTCGACCGCGGCGAGAGAGATCGTCATGATCTCCGCCGACAGGATGAAGTCCGTCTTGATGGCACCCTTCACGCGCTGCTCCTCGAGATGGGCCGCGTCAAGGGTCTCGGGTTCCACGTGCCCGGTTTCCGGATGGGGGTGAAACGCGTGCCACACCTTCTCGGCACCCTCGAAACAGAGATAGCAGCCGCCGAGCATGAGGAGCGGCGTCACGAGCCAGGGCAGGAACGCATCCAGCAGAAGCGCCAAGGGCAGCAGGATCACAAGCTTGTTGAAGAACGACGCACGGGCAATTTTCCAGACGACGGGCAGTTCTCGGGCGGCGGGCAGGCCAGTGACATACTTCGGTGTCACCGCCGCGTCGTCGATGACCACACCGGCCGCCTTCGCGCCGGCCTTCGCGGCATCGTCGACAACCGTCGCACCCACCTTTGCGCCGACTCGTGCCGCCTGCCCGGCCAGGTCATCGACCTGCGAGGCGGTCAGCTTGATGATTGCGCCGACATCGTCGAGCAGTGCCAGAAGTCCGCTCATTCACGCACCTTGAAATTGCCTTGACCCGTCGCCTGATTGGCACAACCGACGAGGGTCCCTCAACCCCCGGGTCAATCCCGTCAGCGGCATGCGGGTACACACGGGTCCGTCAGATCGGCAATGCCGTTGTCGACTTGATCTCTTCCATCGAGAGCAGCCCCGTCACGTTGTATATCTCGACCTCGGAAATCAGCGCCTGGTAGAACTCGTCGTAGGCGCGCGCGTTCCGGACCCGTACCTTCAGGACATAGTCGACATCACCGGCAAGCCGATGCGCCTCAAGCACTTCGGGCCTCGACATCAGGGCTTCAAGGAAACGGGCCTGCCATTCCGCCTCGTGGGCCGAAGTGCGGACCAGAACGAAGAAGCAAGCCTCGAGACCAAGCTTTTCCGCGTCGAGAACGACGGTTTGCTGCCCGATCACGCCTGATTCGCGCATTTTGCGAATCCGGTTCCAGACCGGCGTCTTCGATGACCCGACCGTGCGCGCCACCTCGTCCAGGGACTGGCTCGCGTCCCGTTGCAGCTCGCGCAGGATTTTCCTGTCCAGATCATCAATTCGCACTGCCATTCCCGTCGCCTCTCGAAATCCCGACACCCGTCTTTCATTCCGAAAAATTTAGAACAAACGTCCCTATTTGCAAGTTCAGTCTGCACAATCTTGGGAAAAAATTCTATGTTCTGACCCAAGGTGGAGTGGTGATGAAGCATTTTCCGATCTTCCTGGATGTCGAGGGCCGCGACATCGCCGTCTCGGGCGGGGACGAGGCCGCGCTGGCCAAGCTGCGGCTCCTGGCGAAGTCGGATGCGAGGCTCACGGCGTATTCCGCAGCCCCCGGCGCCGACATCCGCGACCTGGCCGCCTGCGGGAGGCTGACGCTGGTGCCCCGTGCCATCGAGGCCTCAGACCTGGCCGGCAAAGTGCTGGTCTACGCCGCAAACGAAGACGCGAACGAGGACAGGCGGGTCGTGACACTTGCCCGCGAGGCCGGTGTCCTGGTCAACCATGTGGACAACCTGGAGACATCGGATTTCATCACGCCGGCCGTGGTGGACCGCGACCCCGTTGTGGTGGCCATCGGAACCGAAGGCGCCGCGCCTGTGCTGGCGCGCGCGATCAAGGCCGAACTGGAAGAGAGCCTGCCGCCGGCGCTTGGACCTCTCGCCAGGGTCGCAAAGGGATTTCGCCAGATGGCAAAGGCGCTGCCCTTCGGCCGAAGGCGCCGGACATTCTGGTCGGACTACTATTCACGGGTCGGCCCGCGCGCCTTTGACCAGGACGGCGAGGCCGCGCTCCCCGGCGCCCTGGAACAATTGCTGGCGGAGCACTTGGACGCGAGCCCGGAGATCGGGAGCGTGACCTTCGTCGGAGCGGGTCCGGGCGACCCGGATCTTCTCACCCTCAAGGCAAGACGCGCGCTCCACGACGCCGACGTCGTGATCCATGACAGGCTGGTAACGCCCGGGATTCTGGACCTTGCCCGACGGGAAGCTCTCATCGTCAACGCGGGCAAGCGGGGATTTGCCCCTTCGACGCCGCAGGCCGAGATCAATGCCATGCTGGTTCGCCATGCTTCGGAAGGCCGCCATGTCGTGCGCCTGAAGTCCGGCGATGCGACCGTGTTCGGCCGGCTCGACGAGGAAGTCGATGCCTGCGCTGCAGCGGGCGTTTCCTGCTCCGTGATTCCGGGCATTACCGCGGCCTCCGCCGCCGCGGCAGGCATCGGTCGAAGCCTCACGCGTCGGCAGCGCAACTCGAGCGTGCAGCTGATCACCGGCCATGATGTCGAAGGCTATGCCGAACACGACTGGCGCGCACTCGCCCGCCCCGGTGAGGTCGCCGCAATCTACATGGGAAAGAAGTCCGCCCGCTTCATCCAAGGCAGGCTGATGATGCACGGTGCGGCGCCTGACACCCCCGTCACCATCGTCGAAAGCGCCACGCGCGCCGACCAGCGCGTCATTGCATCGGAACTGGCATGCCTGTCGGAAGACGTTGCCAGGGCCGACCTGGCCGGACCGGCCCTGGTTCTCTACGGTCTCGCGCCCCGCGAAGCCGAAGCCGTCGCCCGCCCGAAAAGGGAGATCGCCCTATGAGCCGTCACCGTCACTCTCCGAAAGTCGTCACCGCCAATTCGCTTCTTGAAGGAGACACGGTTTGGCTGACTGCCGACGACCGCTGGACGCGCAACATTTCGGAAGCCGAGTTCCTCGAGGACGAGGCGGTCGCGGAAGACCGGCTTCTCTTTGCGATCTCGCAGCACGACATCGTTGTCGGGGCCTATCTGGCTGACGCCGCGTCAAGCGGGAATGGCCCCGTTCCCGTCCATGTTCGCGAAACTCTGCGCACGAAGGGTCCGTCAAACTACTTCCACGGCAAGCAGCAACGGGAACAGCCTCTCGCCCTGGCAAGCCACTTCGAAAGGGCATGAGCCGATGTATCAGTATTCCGAATTCGACGATGCATTCGTGCGGGAGCGCGTGGCACAGTTTCGAGCCCAGGTCGAGCGCCGGATCGACGGCAGCCTGACCGAGGACGAATTCAAGCCGCTCCGGCTCATGAACGGCCTGTACCTGCAGCTGCATGCCTACATGCTGCGCGTCGCGATCCCCTACGGGACGCTCAATTCCGTGCAGATGCGGCAGCTTGCGATGATCGCGGAGCGTTGGGACAAGGGGTACGGCCACTTCACGACACGGCAGAACATTCAGTTCAACTGGCCAAGGCTGGCAGACACGCCCGACATCCTGGATGCACTCGCCGATGTCGAGATGCACGCGATACAGACAAGCGGCAACACGATCCGGAACGTCACGGCAGACCATTTTGCAGGCGCCGCCGCCGACGAGATCGCGGACCCGCGGCCCGTGGCGGAACTGATTCGCCAATGGTCGACCGACCATCCGGAATTCCAGTTCCTTCCCAGGAAATTCAAGATCGCCGTCACCGGATCGCCAAACGACCGGGCCGTGACCCGCGCCCATGACATCGGATTGCGAATGATCCGGAACGAGGCCGGGGAAGCAGGCTTCGAGGTCATTGTCGGCGGCGGCCTCGGGCGGACTCCCATGATCGGCAAGGTCATCCGGGAATTCCTGCCACGCGCCGACCTGCTGCCCTACCTGGAAGCCATCGTCAGCGTGTACAACGCGCTCGGACGGCGGGACAACAAGTACAAGGCACGGATCAAGATAACGGTGGCCGAAAACGGCCTGGACGAATTCCGGGCCCGCGTGGACACAAGGTTCCGGCACTTGAGATCGCATTTCCGCGGAGCCGACCAGGCAATGCTGGAACGCATCGAACGAGCCTTCGCGCCACCCGCGTTCCGGTCCGCGCCCCTGGGCCGGTACGAAACCGTGCGGGAGACCGATCCTGCGTTTCGTTCATGGACCGATGCCAACCTTGCCCCTCACAGGGCCGAAGGATACGCGATCGTCACCGTCTCGCTGAAGGCGCATGGCGCAACGCCGGGGGACGCCACATCCGGCCAGATGCGCGCCCTGGCGGATCTCGCCGAGCGCTTCGGCCATGACGAGTTGCGCATCAGCCACGAGCAGAACGTCATCCTTCCCCACGTGCACAGGTCGGACCTTCCCGAGGTCCATTCGATTCTCGGCGAGCACGGGCTGGCCACGGCCAATGTCGGACTGATCTCCGACATCATTGCATGCCCTGGCATGGACTACTGTGCCCTGGCGACCGCGCGCTCGATTCCGATTGCCCAGGAGATTGCCCGACGATTCGACGCGTTGAAGCTCGAACATGGAATCGGCGAACTGAAGATCAAGATTTCGGGCTGCATCAACGCCTGCGGTCACCATCACGTCGGACATATCGGGATTCTCGGCCTCGACCGAGCCGGCGTGGAGAACTACCAGGTCACGCTCGGCGGCGACGGGACCGAAACGGCGGCGATCGGCGAACGCGCAGGACCCGGTTTCCCGGCGGAAGAGATCGTGCCCGCCGTCGAGCGGCTGGTCCATGCCTATCTCGATCTGCGCAGCGGCAGGAGGGAAACCTTCCTCCAGACGTACCGGCGGCTGGGAATCGGGCCGTTCAAGGCGGCCCTGTATCCAGAACGGGTGGACGCCAATGCCGCTTGAAGCCCCCCTCGCCCCGCCCGTCGAGCGCGCGGCCGAGCTGAATCGCCGATTCGCGCATCATGCGGCGACGGAAGTTCTGGCGCATGCCCTTCACGACCCCGAAATGGGCAACGCGGCCCTTGTCTCGTCGTTCGGTGCCGAGGCGGTCGTGCTCCTGCACATGGCCAGCGTCATCGACCGGACAACACCCGTCCTCTTCGTTGACACGGAAATGCTGTTTCCGGAAACGCTGGAATACCAACGCGAGGTCGCCCGGCACCTCAGGCTCACCGATGTTCGCGTGATCCGGCCGGATCGTGAAGCCGTGTTCCGGAACGATCCAGGCAGCAACCTGCATCGCCGCGATCCCGATGCCTGCTGCCAATTGCGCAAGACCGCGCCGCTGGACGGCGCATTGGCCGGGTTCGACGCATGGGTGACCGGGCGCAAGCGGTATCACGGAGGGCGACGGGCGGCGCTGGACCTCTTCGAGGCGGACGGCGGCACATGGATCAAGGTCAACCCGCTCGCGCATTGGTCGACTTCAGATGTCCAGGACTACATCGGCAACAACCGCCTTCCACGGCATCCCCTCGTCGCAAGGGGCTATCCGTCGCTTGGATGCCTTCCCTGCACGACGCGCGTCGCACCGGGAGAGGACCTGCGCGCCGGGCGCTGGCGTGGGCGCGACAAGGACGAGTGCGGGATTCACTTCGTGGAGGGCCGGATGGTTCGCAAGGCTCCGGGAAGGAAACCCGCATGACGATCCTGGTAACCGACAGCGGATTTCACAGGGAGGAACGGACCTGGAACTTTCGCTCGCCCGACCAGCTTCCGGCTGGCCGGACCGGCCTTGCCGTGGAGCTTGCATCGGACGCTGAGCCGACAACGCTGAGCGATCACCTGCAGGCCATTGACTTGATCCGCGTGAATTTCCCGGAATTCGCCGATGGACGCGGTTTCACCATTGCCCGCGTCCTGCGCCTGATGGGATACAGTGGCCGCATTCGTGCCGGCGGCCACGTGATTGCCGACCAGTACGCGATGGCCCGCCGCGCGGGTTTCGATGAAGTCGAGATCGATGACGAGCTCGCCGCCCGCCAACCGGAGGAACAATGGTTGCGGCGGGCCAATTGGAGATCCCATGACTATCAGGCCCTGCTGCGCGCATAAGGCCGTTTACTCCACCCAGCGCAATCTCTAGGAAGGGACGCCGTTGCAAACGGCGCGAAAGACATGACAGACCAGATGCCAGTGAACACTGTGAATGCAAAGACCGTAACGCTGCCTGACGCCCAGACCGTGACACATGTCCGGCACTGGACGGATCGGCTGTTCTCCTTCCGCGTGACGCGGCCAGCATCCCTGCGCTTTCGTTCGGGCGAGTTCGTGATGCTCGGCCTCATGGGAGACAACGGCAAGCCTCTTCTGCGCGCATATTCCATTGCCTCTCCTGCCTGGGACGACGAACTGGAATTCTACTCGATCAAGGTTCCGGACGGCCCGCTGACCTCGCGCCTCCAGCATGTCCGGGAGGGAGAGCAGATCATTCTTCGCACCAAGCCCGTTGGAACGTTGGTGCTAGATGCATTGCTTCCAGGCAACCGGCTCTGGCTCTTTGCGACCGGAACCGGCATCGCGCCCTTCGCCTCTCTGGTGCGGGACCCGGAAACCTACGAACGTTACGTCGAAGTCGTCCTGATGCACACATGCCGCGATGTGGCGGAACTGGATTACGGTCGCAAGCTGATCGAGAGCGTCCGCGCCGACGAGCTGCTGGCCGAGCTCATCGGCGAGGACCTTGCGGACAGGTTGAGATATTACCCCTCGACCACGCGGGAACCCAGCGCGACAATGGGCAGGATCACCGACAATCTCATGACGGGCAAGGTGCTCGCCGACCTGTCCATCGGCGGCATCAGCCCTGGCAAGGACCGCGGCATGGTCTGCGGGTCGATTGAATTCATCAAGGACATGAAGGCCGTTCTCGAGGGATTCGGGCTTGAAGAGGGCGCAAACAGCGATCCAAGGCACTACGTCGTCGAGAAGGCGTTTGTCGGTGACGGCATCTGATGTCCGAATCTGGCCCGTTCCGTCGGCATGCCACGCCCGGCCAGGAACCGTCAGCGGGACCGGCTCACCGGGCCGACGCGAAGACTTGCAACAGGACGGCAGGAAACTGCTGTTGCGCCTGACTTTTTGTCTTGCAAATCCGGTTGAATCCCCTCAAGTCCGCGCATAATTTCGTGCACCTGTAGGAACAACAAAGGGACGTATCACCATCGCACGCAGACCGCACAACGCACCTCCGGTGCGTGACACAGGCCCACGGGTAAACGACCGAATCCGCGCGCCTGAAATCCGGCTCATCGGAGCCGACGGAGAAAACAGGGGCGTTGTCTCGCCGGAGCGGGCCCTCGAAATTGCCGAGGATTCCGGGCTGGACCTCGTGGAAATCTCTCCAAATGCCTCGCCGCCAGTCTGCAAGATCATGGACTACGGCAAGTTCAAGTACGAACAGCAGAAGCGCGAAAGCGACGCTCGCAAGAAGCAGAAGACCATCGACGTCAAGGAGGTCAAGTTCCGCCCGAACACGGACATCCACGACTATGACGTCAAGATGCGAAACGTGACACGATTCCTGGAATCAGGTGACAAGGTGAAGGTAACGCTGCGATTCCGAGGGCGCGAGATGGCGCACCTGAATCTTGGCCGCGACCTCCTGGAACGCGTTGCCAACGATATCAAGGAAATCGGCAAGGTCGAGAACATGCCCAAGATGGAAGGCCGGCAGATGGTCATGATGATCGGACCCGCAAAGTAGCGGGGGCCGCCGGGCCGCGAGTGCCGGCCACAGGATGAATCAACGCATGAACGTACAGGAAAGAGCCAAGGCCAGGAACGCGCCGGATCTCTCGGAATTTGCATGGGAGGACCCGTTCCGTCTCGCCGACCAGTTGACCGAGGACGAACGAATGCTGGCCGAGTCGGCCCGGGCCTTCGCGGAAGGCCGCCTCGCGCCGCGAATTCGCGCAGCCTATGCCGAGGAGCGCGTGGAACCGGAGGTCATGGCGGAGATGGGAGAGGCCGGGCTCTTGGGCGTCACGATTCCCGAAGAGTTCGGCGGTCTGGGCTCAGGTTATGTCACCTATGGCCTCGTGGCCCGCGAAATCGAGCGGATCGATTCCGGATATCGCTCCATGATGTCGGTCCAGTCTTCGCTGGTGATGTATCCGATATTCGCCTACGGCACGAACGCGCAGCGCGAGAAGTACCTTCCCGGTCTCGCGACGGGCAGCCTCATCGGCTGCTTCGGCCTGACCGAGGCCGATGCGGGCTCCGATCCGGGCGGCATGAAGACCCGCGCCGAAAGGTCGGGCGGCGGCTACAGGCTGAACGGCTCAAAGACGTGGATTTCAAACTCCCCGATTGCCGATGTTTTCGTCGTTTGGGCAAGGTCCGACAGCCACGGCGGCAAGATTCGGGGCTTCGTGCTTGAAAAGGGCGCAAGGGGACTGTCCGCGCCAAGGATCGAGGGCAAGCAGTCATTGAGGGCAAGCGTGACAGGCGAGATCGTGCTCAACGACGTCGAAGTCGGCGAGGAGGCGCTCCTGCCCAATGTCGAGGGGCTCAAGGGCCCCTTTGGATGCCTGAACCGGGCGCGTTACGGAATCGCCTGGGGCGTGTTGGGAGCTGCCGAGTTCTGCTGGACGGCAGCGCGGGAATACGGCCTCGTCCGCAAGCAGTTCGGCAGGCCGATTGCGGCCACCCAGCTGTTCCAGAAGAAGCTTGCCGACATGCAGACCGAAATAGCGCTCGGACTCCAGGGCACATTGCGGGTGGGTCGGCTGATGGACGAAGGCCGTGCGGCCCCCGAGATGATCTCGATCCTGAAACGCAACAATTGCGGCAAGGCGCTCGACATCGCCCGCATGTCGCGCGACATGCATGGCGGCAACGGAATCTCGGAGGAGTTCCAGGTCATTCGCCACGCGATGAACCTGGAGACGGTGAACACCTACGAAGGTACGCACGACATTCACGCGCTGATTCTGGGCAGGGCACAGACCGGACTGCAGGCGTTCTTCTGAAACCGCCGCGCCGCGACGCGCAATGCAGGTCCGGTGGCACCGTCAAGGTCTCCACGTCGCCGGTGCGGCCTGACCATGCAAAATCAGCATCGGGCGAAACGCATCCGACCTGCAGGACCGAAAGGCTCCCGACAGGCCTGGCCGCGGCCAGAGGCCGGAGCATCTCAGCTGTCGTAGTCGGGCGCCCTTGCGGCACGAACACGGTCTTGCAGGCGCGGCAGCAGGACGCCCGCGAGCACACCGACGGCCAATGGCACCGCGCGATCCTCCGACACCAGCCAAGACGCGACCGCCGCAAGAAGGACGCATCCAGCGAGCGCCACTGCACGCAGTTCGACCGCCTTGATCGAATCCTCCTCAATCGAGAGGCTCCGCGACAGCAGCCTTCTTGCGTGAACTTCCGAATGGGAGGCTCCCCAGCCTGCGGCCAGGCCCAAGACAAATGCCACCAGCATCACTTCACCCTTTGGGAATTGTATACGGTTGACTGAAACGTGTTCGTTCCAGCCCCGACCGATTTCACGGGTCGGTGAGGTGGGCAACCCCAACGCCTCTCGCCGTGCAGACGCGTCAATCCCGGACGCCTCGTCATGTCTTTCCGCCCACGCGGCGGTCGTTCACGGGGCCATTGGCCCAAGTCCTGATGAAGATCGGCGGGAAACCCGCCCTTCGGACAGCCGCAGACATGACACACTCCGCAGTTTCAGTCAACGATAAGAATCCCCCACCCTTTCACGTCTCTCCACGGGCATTCTAGCCGAATTCCCGTCGGAATTCGAGACTCTGGCACCCCCGCGCACGTTCCGATAGAGGAGAGGCATGAAAGGCGCCACGCTGACCATCAGGCGGCCGGATGACTGGCACCTGCACCTGCGCGATGGCGCAATGATGGAGGGCGTCCTGCCCTGTTCCGCGGCGCATTTCGCCCGCGCCATCATCATGCCGAATCTCTCGCCACCCGTCGTCACGGCACGAGATGCCGCCACCTACCGCGACCGCATTCTGGCAGCGCTGCCGGATGGTTTCGAATTCGAACCGCTGATGACACTCTACCTCACCGAGGACACGGATCCGGCCGACGTGAAGGCTGCCGCCGACAGCGGGCTCGTCAAGGCCGTCAAGCTGTATCCGGCCGGGGCCACCACGAATTCCGCAGACGGGGTGCGCGATTTCGACAGGATACGGGGCGTCCTTGAAATGATGGCCGAGACCCGCCTGCCGCTCTGCGTGCACGGCGAAGTGACACGCCCCGAAGTCGACATCTTTGATCGTGAAGCGGCTTTCATCGACGAGGTCCTCGACCCGATGCGCCGCAGGACGCCGGGTCTGCGAGTCGTGATGGAGCATGTCACGACAGCGGAGGCCGTAGCCTATGCGACCGGTGGCGGCGGCGACCTCGGCGCAACCATTACCGTCCAGCATCTGATGCTCGACAGAAACGACATGTTGGCAGGTGGCCTGCGCCCGCACTTCTATTGCCTGCCGATTCTGAAGCGCGGCACCCACCGACCGGCGCTGGTCAAGGCCGCCACGAGCGGCAACCCGGCATTCTTCCTCGGCACCGACAGCGCACCTCACACGACCGAGGCCAAGCAAAGCGCATGCGGATGCGCCGGGTGCTTCACGGCGCCCGTTGCGCTCGCTTGCCTCGCGGAAGTCTTCGACATGGCCGATGCGCTGGATCAGCTGGAAGGATTTGTCTCGAAACACGGGGCACGCTTCTATGGGCTCCCCCTGAACGATGCCAGGATCACGTTGCGGAAAGGAGATCCGGTCGAGTTCCCCAGGCACGTGCAGACCGGCGACGGACCGGTGACGGTCTTCGATCCCGGCAAGCCGGTCCATTGGCGGGTCGCGTCGTGATCGGCAGTTCCGGCCGAATCGAGCGACGCTTCAAGGAAGACAGATTAGCGAGGTAAGAAATGTTTCCGACAATCTCCGTTCCGGCAAGCTGCCCCGACGACTCCGAGATCGCGCGGCAGAGCGCAGAGATGCTCCTTGAAGCCGATGCGGTTCATTTCAATGCCGACGAGCCCTTCAAGCTGTCAAGCGGACTGCCTTCGCCAACCTACATCGACTGCAGGAAGCTGATCTCCTACCCCCGCATCCGAAGCCGTCTCATGGACTATCTGGCGGCGAGCGTCCTGCGCCGCACCGGCGTCGACGCCTTTGACAACGTTGCCGGCGGAGAAACGGCCGGCATTCCGTTTGCCGCATTTGTGGCGGAACGACTGGGCCTGCCCATGACCTACGTCCGGAAGAGACCCAAGGGCCACGGCCGGAATGCGCGAATCGAGGGCGTGATGGGGGCTGGGGATAGAGTGCTTCTTGTCGAGGACCTGACAACCGACGGCGGCTCCAAGCTTTCCTTCGTCGACGCCATCCGGGAGACCGGCGCAGCCTGCTCCCACACTGCCGTCATCTTCTATTACGGCATCTTTCCCGAGACATTGGAACGGCTCGAAAATCATGGTGTTGCGCTTCATCATTTATGCACTTGGAGGGACGTGCTCGATGCCGCGAGGGCCGCAAAAAAGTTTGATGCCGACACCCTGAAAGAGGTGGAATCCTTCCTCGCGGCCCCACGCGCCTGGCAGGAGGCGCGCTCGGCCTGATCGGCGAATTTGCCACCAGGTATTGACCTTTGCTGTCTGCTGACCTCAATATGATGGGGCGCGTTGTCCATCCACAGGCAATCCACATGATTTCCAGATGGACCGCGGGCGGGCGCATTGGTTAGATGCGCAGGCCCTCGACGAGACAGGGGTGCCAGGAGGCGAGCAGCGTCATGAACGAGATGGCCCAGATCAGGCAGGTGGGGACGGAATCGCGGGAATCCGTGCCGCACAACATCGAGGCCGAGCAGCAGCTTCTGGGCGCAATCCTGACCAACAACGATGTCTTCGACCGCATAGCGGCCCTGGTCTCGGAATCGGACTTCTACGATCCGGTGCATGCCCGGATCTTCGAAGTGGCGAAGAGCCGCATTTCGAAGAACACCCTAGCCTCGCCGATAACATTGAAAGCCTTCCTTGAGGATGATCCCGGACTGAAGGAGCTTGGAGGGCCGGCATATCTGGCCAAGCTGGCGGGATCCGCAATCTCGCCGTTCGCGGCGCGCGACTACGCGCAGATGATCCGTGACTTCTCGATCCGACGAGAACTCATGCAGATCGGCAAGGACATCACGGAAAAGGCCGCCAGCGTGGACGTTTCGACCGAGCCCGCGGATCAGATTTCGGAGGCCGAACAAGCCCTTTACGAAGTGGCTGAGTCGGGCAGGTCCTCGACCGGGTTCCAGTCCTTCCTGACCGCCCTGACAACTGCGGTGAACGTGGCGGGCGCCGCCTACAAGCGAGACGGAGGGCTGGCAGGACTTTCCACCGGCTTCATGGATCTCGACAAGAAAATCGGCGGGCTGCACAAGTCAGACCTGCTGGTCATTGCCGGGCGACCGTCAATGGGAAAGACATCGCTGGCGACGAACATTGCATTCAACGTTGCCAGCGCCTACCGCAGGGAAACGTCGCCAGACGGTCACGAGGAGACGGTCAACGGCGGCGTCGTCGGCTTCTTTTCGCTGGAGATGTCGGCTGAGCAGCTGGCCGCCCGCATTCTGTCGGAGGCATCGGAAATTTCGTCCGAGCGCGTGCGAAGCGGGGACATGGACGAGCCCGAGTTCCGCCGATTCGTCGAAGCCGCCAAGAGGCTCGAGGCCTGCCCGCTATACATCGACGACACGCCGGCCCTGCCCATCGGCCAGCTGGCCGTGCGCGCCCGGCGACTGAAGCGGGAGCACGGCCTTGACGCCTTGATCGTCGACTATCTGCAACTCGTGCGAGCATCGACCACCAGGGACAGCCGGGTCAACGAGGTCTCGGAAATCACCCAGAGCCTGAAGGCGATCGCCAAGGAACTGGACATTCCGGTGATCGCGCTCAGCCAGTTGAGCCGACAGGTCGAGTCGCGCGAGGACAAGCGCCCGTTGCTCAGCGACCTGCGGGAATCCGGCTCGATCGAGCAGGATGCGGATGTCGTGATGTTCGTGTTTCGGGAAGAATACTACAAGGAGCGCGAGAAACCCGGCGACCATGACGGCGAAGCCATAGCGAAGTGGCACGAGGAAATGGAAAAGGTCCACAATCGCGCCGAGATCATCATCGGAAAGCAGCGTCATGGTCCCATCGGAACGGTGGACCTGGCATTCGACGGGCGCTTCACGCGGTTTTCCAACCTTGCCAAGCCCTGGCAGCACGAGGGCATCGGCAACACGTGAAAGTGCGCCCCGGACGCAGACGGCAGTGGCGGGGTGCTCTTGTCGGATCATGCGTTCTGCCAACGCCGGTTGGTCACCGCAATCTGCATCGACGCGCGACACATTCTTCACCGCGAGGGCGCCCGGGCGCGGCGGCGCTCGCCGGCGTGCAGCATGGCAGCGAGGCCCACGCAATTCCAACTTGTGGGGACCGGGACGGAGGTTCCATCTCCAGGCCTTTGCGTGCAGTCCGGTCGGCCCCGAGGCTGGCAGGAACCGGCTGTCGGGCCGTCCGGGAAGAACGGCGTGGTTCAGCCTCGGCGTCCCGAAGTCGGCGAGAAGCGCCGTGAAGCCGTGGACCGAAAGCCCGTCGGGGGTCCGCTTGTCCGCCGTCTTGGCCTTCGCGCGCCAAGTCGCGGCGAGTGAATTGCTCAAAGGAGACCTGCAGCCGCTCGAAACCATCCATCAACAGAAAGGGACGCATGTCGGAGGCCGAACGGCCATGATCGGTGAGGCCGCATGTCAGTCGGCACCCTCGGCCAGCGAATAGCTGGTGCTGCGCCCGCCGCCAGGGTCCCTTTGAAGCACGCCCAGGCCGATCAGTTCATTGATGTCCCGCAGTGCCGTGTCTGGGGAGCACTTCTCGATCCTTGCCCATTTCGACGAGGTGAGCTTGCCCTCAAAGCCGTCGAGAAGGCGACCCAGCATGTCGCGCTGACGTGGGTTGAAGGGAGCCTGCACGTGCCTCTCCCAGAAACGCGCCTTGAGGAACACGTTGGCAAGGACAGCTTCCGCACCGTCGAAGGCGCGGTCGAGACAACCCAGGAACCAGTCCAGCCAGGGCGTGATGTCGAGATCTCCCTTCTGCGTTGCTTCCAACTGATTGTAGTAGGCGTTGCGTTCCTGACGGATTTGCGCGGACATGCTGTAGAAGCGCTGCGAACTTTCTTCCGAGCGCGCCAGGGCCATGTCGGCAATCGCGCGTGCGATACGGCCATTGCCATCTTCGAACGGATGAATGGTGACGAACCATAGATGCACGACCGCGGCCTTCAGCACCGGATCGATGTCCGACTCTTGATCAAGCCACTCCAGAAAAGCGGCCATCTCCGCATCCAGACGATCAGCGGCCGGTGCCCGAAAGTGAACCCGCTCCCGTCCGGTCGGTCCGGACACGACCCGCATCGGACCTGACCGGTCGTCCCGCCATGCGCCAACGACAATCCGGCGCATCCCGCTGCGCCCGGTCGGGAACAAGGCGGCGTGCCAGTCGAAAAGGCGCCCTGCGGTCAGCGGCTTGTCGAAATTGCGCGTTGCGTCGAGCGTCATTTCGACAAAGCCCTCAACGTCTCGGTCCGCTGGCGTCAAGGCACCGATGTCGATACCGAGCCGCCGCGCAATCGATGAACGCACCTGATCGATGTCGAGAGTCTCGCCTTCGATTTCACTGGATTTCACGACATCCTGCGTCAGGGTGCGCAGCATCGCTTCGTTGCGCAGACCGAAGCCAAGCCCTTCCATCCTCCCCAGCAACCGGCCCTGTCGGTGACGCACGGTAACCAGGTTTGCCGCGGTTTTGGCTTCGTCCCAACGGAAGGCTGGCCAGTCGTCTCTTTCATGCATATAGAGCATAATATCCGCAAGTCCTGCGGAGATTATGCTTGTCATTCTCCGCAAATGCAAGGTTTTTCACCGCACAACATGCGGAAAATAGGGCCTCCATTCTCCGCGAACGATGACGATGTCCTCGGTACAGGGTCCGAAAACCGTCGTGACTTTCCTCCTTTCCGCCTCGGACGGTTCGCTGCCGGCGGGCGTGGACCAACATTGGGTCCATCTGCACGAAGCTGCATGAGGCAAGGTGTACACTCCGTGAGGCGCTTGCGGATGGCCTCCGTCCACTTTCGGGCCTGCGAGCGACAGGGCGGATTTGGATCGCTTGGGTCCGTTATGAGGTCGGGGATGAATTGCCGAAAGCGCAACATGGGTCTCGCGCCTCAAGCGCCTGGCGCTTCCATCCTGCAAATGTTCAGGCAGACGTCGCCGTATCTGCGGAAGTCAATTCTGGCAATTCCCTGCGGGGGAGCCACCTCGTCGGCTTCCTCCCAAGCAATCAATGCGCCATCGGCAATCCACCCGCCAGACCAAGCCGCAATGAGCGCCGGTCCGCCAAGTTCCCGCCGAAATGGCGGATCGAGGAAAACCAGGGTCGCCGGTTCCCCCGACGTTGCAACAAGACGGGTCACGTCGCCGCGAACGAGGCGGGTTTCCCCCTCAACTCCGGCCCTGGCAACATTCTCTTGAATGATCTTCGTTGCTGCGCGTCCATTCTCGACGAATGTTGCGAATGTCGCCCCTCGCGAAAGTGCTTCGAGACCAAGTGCGCCCGTGCCGGCAAACAAGTCCAGCACTTGGGCACCGGTCACCGGATCGCCAAATCGTCCGCCAAGGAGAAGGTTGAAGAGACTTTCGCGAACCCGGCCGGTCGTCGGCCTGAGTTGCGACCCGGCTCTCCGCTTGCCAACGGCGGAAAGCTTCAAGCCCCGCAGGCGGCCACCGATTATCCTCATGCCTTCAGAAGCGCCTTCAAATCCGCGTCTGGATCTTGAACTTGGGCGGGTTCGACGTTCCTTGCCATTTCGAGCAGCCGCTTGCCGACCATGTAGTCGCGAGGCGCATTGATGGCATCCACTGCAAGGAACCGTTCGCCCTTGAAATACCAGTGACTCCGCCCCTTCTCGGAAACGCGCGACACGACCCTGTCATTGCCGGTGCTCAGCCCTGCAATCTGGAGCTTCAGGTCATATTGGTCCGACCAGAACCACGGGACAGGCACGTAAGGCGATTGCGCGCCCAGCATGTTCGCGGCAACGGCTTCCGCCTGATCGATCGCGTTCTGCACGGATTCGAGCCGCAACCGGTTCCCGTTGTAAGGAAAGCAGGTGCAGTCGCCCGCAGCCCAGACATCCTCGGCCGAGGTTCGCCCGAATCCGTCAACGAGGATGCCGTTGTCACAATCGATTCCGGCGGCCTCCGCAAGGCGCGTGTCGGGGCGGATGCCGGTTCCAACGATGACGAAATCCAGGTCAATCGTCGATCCGTCCGTGAGCTTGGCGCCCGTGACACGACCGTCTCCCGTGAGACACTCGACCCCAACCCCCTCTCGAATGTCGACGCCATGGGCCTGATGTTCCGCACGAATCACGTCCGCCGTCTCGCTTGCGGCCACGCGGCTCAGGATACGCTGCGCCAGCTCGACAAGCGTTACCTTCAATCCGAGCTTTGCCGCCACGGCGGCCGCCTCCAGTCCAATGTAGCCCCCGCCCACAACGAGCACTTGCGCACCCTGGCGGCAACGCGGGCGGATGCGGTCAATGTCCGCCAGTGTCCGCACGGTATGGATGCCCGCCAGATCACGGCTCATTGCATGCGGCAATCGGTTCGGAAGCGATCCCACGGCAAGGGCGAGCTGGTCGTAGCACAGGCTGTCGACTCCGACCATCACCGACTTCTTGAGCACGTCTATGGTGTCAACGGGCGTCCCGAGGAGGAGCTTGATGTCCTTGTCGTCATAGATTGAAGGCGGTCTCAGGTAGAGGCGCTCCTTCTCCATCTCTCCCAGCAGGTAAGCTTTCGACAGCGGTGGGCGCTCGTATGGCGGGACCGGTTCGTCACCGACCAGCGTCACGTCACCGCCATATCCCTCAGCGCGCAACTTTTGGGCAAGGGACGCACCCGCCTGGCCTGCTCCGATGATCAGAATTCCACCCATGCACCTTGACCGCTGGCTTCCATCGTCAAATGGCATATAACCTCGGCAACGACTTTGGCAATTGGGAGAAACAGGCAATGGCTCAAGTGGGTGACAGGATTCCTTCGGCCGCGCTCTTGCACAAGGCAGGCAGCGACGTGACCGAAGTCGACATTTCGGAACGCGTGGCAGGGCGTCGCGTGGTGCTGTTTGGGTTGCCAGGCGCCTACACCGCGACCTGCGACACGGCGCACCTGCCAAGCTTCGTCCGTACGGCTGATGCCTTCAGGACGAAGGGCATTGACGAGATCATTTGTGTCGCGGCCAACGACGTGCTCGTGATGGAGCACTGGGGCCAGGCCTCGGGTGCGGAAGCGGCCGGAATCACGATGCTTGCCGACTGGAACAGCGAACTTGCGAAGGGTCTCGATCTTGCGTTCAGCGTTCCCGCCGTCGGCCTCAAGGATCGCATGACGCGCTGCGCAATGCTGATCGAGGATGGGGAAATCAGGATTCTCCAGGTCGAGGAGGACAGCGGCGTCTGCAGCCTGACTGCGGGAGAGACGCTTCTCGAGATGATCTGACGCCGGATCGACCGGCAGGTTCCCAGGTTGCCATGCAGGACGTTCGCCAGCATCCGGAGGCGTGATCGACCATGGGCAGCCAGCTGCCCGGCTCAGGCATCCATCCTGTCGGCAAGCTTGAGGTCGCGCGCGCTCAGCCCTTCAACGTCATGGCTCGTCAACGTGACCTCAACCCGGTTGTAGACATTGGACCATTCGGGATGGTGGTTCATCTTTTCGGCCACGATGGCCATTTGCGTCATCCAGCCCCACGCCTCAACGAAATTCCTGAACTTGAAGGTCTTCTTGACGGCATCCCGACCGTCGACCTCGGTCCAGCCGCTTTCCGAGAGCCGGGCCAGGGCCTCCCGGCGTGCATCGCCTTCCAGTCTGTCGCTCATTCCGGTTCCTCCTTGAATCTTCGAAACGGGCCGTAGCTCGTGAGCACCTCGATGTCGTCGTCAACCGCGGCCCGCTCAGCCTCAAGATACTCCTCCACCGCGCGGGCGAATCCCGAATCCGCCACCCAATGCAGCGAGTGAGTCTCGGTCGGCAGATATCCCCTCGCCAGCTTGTGGTCACCCTGAGCGCCAGCCTCGACCGCACCAAGCCCGTTGGCAATCGCATAGTCGATTGCCTGATAGTAGCAGAGCTCGAAGTGCAGGCAGTCGTGATACTCGAGCGCGCCCCAGTAGCGGCCAAAGACCGTCTCGCGTCCCAGGAAGTTCATCGCACCTGCAACCGGACAACCTTCGCGGATCGCCAGGATCAGAAGAATGTCGTCGGCGAGCCGCTCCCGGGCCTGGTCAAAAAAGGCACGCGTCAGGTAAGGCCTGCCCCATTTGCGCGCGCCCGTGTCCTGGTAGAATTCCCAGAAGGCGTCCCAGTGCCCCGGCTGAATGGCGTCGCCGGTGAGGGCCACGATCTCGCCTCCGAAGGACTGCGCAATGCGCCGTTCGCGCCGGATCGCCTTTCGCTTGCGCGACGACAGTACCGACAGAAAGCCGTCGAAGTCCTCGTATCCCCTGTTTGCCCACCGGTACTGCCGCGTCACGCGATGCAGGAGACCCAGCTCGCGCCCACGGGCTGCCTCATCCGCCACGCAGAACGTGGCATGCACGGACGAGAGCCTGTGTTCGGCGGCAATGTGGAGAGCGCCGTTCCACAGCGCGTCAAAGCAGGCTGCCCGGCACCCCGGACGCGCAAGGAAGCGACGCCCGGTTACCGGCGTGAACGGCACGGCAATCTGCAACTTCGGGTAGTACCTGCCTCCGGCCCTTTCCCAGGCATGGGCCCAGCCGTGATCGAAGATGTACTCGCCCTGGCTGTGACCCTTCACGTAAAGCGGCGCAACCGCCACCACCTTGTCCTCGTCCCGGACTGCAAGATGACGCGGCAGCCATCCCGTGCCGGGTCCGACCGAGCCACTCGTCTCGAGCAGGTTCAGGAAGCGGTGAGTCGTGAACGGGTCGACGGCACGCAGGCCATCCTCGGTTTCAGCGCCGGCACAGGCATCCCAATCTTCGGGGGCGATCGCCGACAGGCTTGCCAGCGTCGAGATTTCCAGCGCGGATTCGCTCATGAACGCACTTTAGCCTTTCATGAGCGAAGCTGCGATCGGTCCGCAAAATCCGGAAGATACCCTTCAAAGGTCACGTTGGCTGCAACGACGCGTGCCCGGTGCTCTTCCTCGGCGGATCTCACCGTCCAGCAGAGAATGCTCGCCCCAAGCTGCCCGAGTTCCAGGACCCTGGGGCGTTCCAGATCACGGATGTCGTGGCTGATGAACGCGGCGCTCACCCGCCCGTAGTCCGGGATTTCCGCAAGCTCGGTTCGCCTGGCCTGCGACATCGGCCATTCCGTCTCCCGGAAGGCACAGGTCACCAGGCCTCGTGGCACGCCGGGGGCCAGCGTCTGCATGGCCGCAACGCTATGCGGATTGAAGGACATCACCGCCGCTGGACCGTCATACCCTGCCAGTGCCCTGGCGACCGCGCCTTCCAGGGGACCGACGCCGGGACCAAGCGTTCCGTCCCGATCCTTGATTTCGATCAGGAGCGGAACGCGGCCCGCGACCAAGCCCAGGACTTCCACGAGATCCGGGATGGTCTCGTTGCTGTTCCCGAGCGAAATGGAGGCGAGTTCCGGCATGGAGCGCTCGCGTACCAGACCTTCACGGCCTGTCATCCGCTCCAACGAATGGTCATGGAAAACAGCCGCCCGCCCGTCCGACGTGAGCTGCACGTCGATCTCGATCCCGTATCCATGCGCCAATGCGGCATTGACCGCCCCGCGCGAATTTTCCGGCCGTCCGTCAGACGCGTCGTGCAGCGCGCGATGGGCGATCGGACGCGTCAGAAACTCCGTCGGCAACAAGACGTTCACGACACTTCAAATATGCCTTCGATCTCGACTGCCACGTTCAAGGGAAGTGCTCCGGCACTGACGGCGGAGCGCGAATGTCGTCCGGCATCGCCCAAAACGGCAACAAGGAGATCCGAGGCGCCGTTGATCACCTTCGGCTGATCCGAGAAATCGGGCGTTGAGTTCACGAAGCCGACAAGCTTCACGACTCGAACCAGACGCCCGAAATCGCCGTCGCAGCCGGCGCGCACCTGGGCCAGCAGCGACAAGGCGCAACGCCGCGCGGCCGCGGCTCCGGCCTCCACGTCAATTTCGGCACCCAGCTTGCCGGTGATGAGATTGCCATTGGCATCCATCGAGATCTGGCCGGACACGAAGAGCAGGGATCCGGATCTGACAAAGGGCACGTAATTTGCCACTGGCGGCGGCGTGTCAGGCAATGCCAGCCCCATCTGCTGAAGCTTCCTCTCCACGTCGGTCATCACTTGGCTCCTCCTGTTCGGCCTGACGGGATGTCATGCCTGTCCGGACCATTTTCACTCCGCGTCACCTGAGCGCAACACGTATGACCAAAAATTCCTGCGCTGCACCACTGGTTCTGTTGCGCCGCCCCGTTTGCAGACTATTAGTGATCACCGGATCGGTTTGAATCGTCAATGAAGACATCGGGCAGCACATGCGTTTCAAATTTCCGCACCTTGCGTTTCTGGCCGTAGCCGCGCTTGCCGTTTCGGCTTGTTCGGTGCCGACAGAGGAGGGCGCAATTCACGATCCCTACGAATCGGTGAACAGGGTGAGCCACGCCTTCAACAAGGGCGCGGACCGGGTGCTCATCCGCCCGATCAGCCGTGCCTACGGAGCGACAGTGCCAAGTCCTGTCCGCCGCAGCCTGTCCCATGTTGCCGCGCATTTCGACGAGCCGAAATCCGTCGTGAACCATGTCCTTCAAGGCGATGCCGAAAGCGCCGGCCACAGCTTCTTCAGGTTCCTCGTCAACAGCACGTTCGGCGTGGCGGGCCTGTTTGATCCCGCCACGGCCAGCTTTGGGCTGGAACGGCGGCAAACGGGCTTTGGAGACACGCTGGCGGCATGGGGAACCCGGGAGGGAGCCTACCTGGAACTGCCCTTCGCGGGACCCGCGACGGAAAGGGACTTCGTCGGGCTGATCGTCGATGTTGCCACCAATCCGGTCAGCCATGTTTCCGGCGACCTGGCCATCTTGAACACCGCGTCCACGATTCCGGCGGCGTTGAACTTGCGCTACGAGTTCGGCAATACGGTTGACAGCGTTCTCCACGAAAGTGCAGACAGCTACGTGCAGTTGAGGCTCTCCTACATCCAGAACCGGAAGTTCAAGCTGAACCAGCAGAACCCTGATGCCGACGGCCACGACTCCTTCGAGGACCTGTATGACGAGATCTATGAAGAGCTCTACGATGAACTCTGACCTTACGCGCCGAACCCTGCTGTTCGCAGGCACCTGCGGGGCCGTTGCGCTGCGCGTTTCCCCGTCCCGGGCGCTGAGCGACGGCGAGGCGCGGTCGCTCATCGAAGCCGTGGTCAACGACATTCATCGGGTCATCAATTCCGGAATGCCGATGCAGACGGCATTGAAGGAATTCGAGAATATCTTCGTCAACTACGCGGATGTTCGGGCGATTGCGCGCTCCGCGCTCGGGCCGCCCGCGCGAACCGCCTCGCCAGGGCAGCTTCGCGCCTTCACCGACGCATTTTCGGGCTACATTTCACGGAAGTACGGCAAGCGGTTCCGCGAATTCAGGGGCGGTGTCATCGAGGTGACCGAATCGCGCAGGCGAAGTCGCGTCCACGAAGTTCGCGCGATCGCGAGGCTGAAAGGCAGGGAACCGTTGGCAATGAGCTTCGTGGTGTCGGACCGTTCGGGAAAGAGCCTCTTCATCGACATCCTCATCGAAGGCATCAGCCTGTTGAAGTCCGAACGCGTCGAGATCGGGGCCCTGCTTGACAGGCAGGGCGGCGATGTGGACCGGCTCGTTGCGGCATTGAACGGAACCGGGTGAGCGGTCCAGGGGAGCCGCAAGCCTGCTGCCGCGCCTGCTGAAGCCCACGGTCCCCCTCTCGATTGGAGGCGATTCCGCTAGTCGTCTCGCCCTTGGACATATGCGCGCCACAGCGCGAACACGCCCGCTGCAAGGATGAGCATGGCCCCGAGCGCCACGTTGGCCCTAAGGGCTTCGTGAAACACGACAATCCCGATGAACGCCGCAAAGACTTGATGGAAGTAGGCAAAGGGCTGCACGGCACCGGCCTCCGCTAGCTCGTAGCAGCGGATCAGAAGCCAATGTCCAAGGACGCCCGTCATGCAGAGCGCCAGCATCCACAACCAGTCGCCAGGCATCATCCATTCCCAGTTCGGCAGACCGACAAATGTCGTGGCCACGGCTCCAACGACCCCAGTCCAAAAAAAGGATGTCGCTGCACTGTCCCGTCGCGCAGCATAGCGGGTTGCCAACGAGTAGAGCGCAAACATGAAAGCGGAAATGAAGGGAATCATCGCGGCCGCCCTGAACACGCCGGACCCGGGCTGCAGAATGATGAGCATGCCGAGAAAGCCGGCAAGGACGGCAAGCCAGCGTCGCCATCCGGCCCGTTCGCCAAGCAGCGGTCCTGCAAGCGCAATCACGATCAGGGGATACATGGCAAAGATTGCGTGGCTTTCGACCAGCCCGATAAGCGTAAAGCCAAAGACCGCCACGCATATCTCGCCTGCAAGCAGGAGCCCCCGGAATGTCTGGAGCGTCGGCTGGGATGTCCTCGCGACCGCGCGCACGCCGCCAGGCCGGCGTGCGGCAATGGCAATGACGAAGGCGGCAAAGAACCAGTACCGGATCATCACGACCATGAAGGTGTTGTATGTCACGGCCAGATGCTGCGAGATACCGTCCTGCACCGCGAACACGAATGTCGTCGCGATCATCACGAGGATGCCATTCCGGTTCGACCGTGATGTCATGTGCGGGCGACCGTCATATGGCGCTTGCGCCCGAATCCGGACACGCGCTCGACCACGAAGCCGGCATCGGCAAGGCCCGCGCGCACGGCCCTTGCGGCGCTGTAGGTCGCGGCAGTGCCTTCAGGCCGGGTGTGGCGCGCAACCTGGTGCAGGAGATCCGGCGTCCAAAGCTCCGGATTTCTGGCCGGGGAGAATCCGTCGAGAAACCATGCATCCGCTGCGCCGTCCCAGCTTGCCAGGGTTTCGCGAGCGTCTCCCAGGACGATCTTCAAGTGCAGGCCGTCGGCGACGAACTCCCGCGCAGCCGACTCCAGGGCGGCCACGAGGGGCATGGCCAGGCGGGACACCTCCGGAAAGGCCGACAGGGCCCTCGACATGTCTTCGGGCGCCATCGGAAAGAGTTCGAATGACGTGAAGCGCAGCGGCCCGGGCACCCTGGACTCGCGCCACATGGCCCATGCCGCCAAGGCATTGAGGCCAGTCCCGAACCCGAGCTCGGCGACATGGAAGCCAGGCACGAATCGGTCGGGCAGTCCGTTGCCCGCGAGAAAGACATGCCTTGCCTCGGAAAGCCCGCCCTCCAGCGAATAGTACGGATCGCCAAAGCGCGACGAGAAGGGCACATCGCCCTGCCATTCCAGGCCGGGATGCTGGTCGTCCGGCAAGCCATTTCCTACAATTGGACAGTTCCGCGGCGACAGTGACAACGGGGGGATGCCTTGGCAATGGTCGACGTGACGGTGCGGGGAGCCGGCATCTTCGGGCTCTCCATCGCCTGGAAGGCCCTGCAGCGTGGTGCACGGGCGCGGGTCATCGACCGACACGGCCCTGGCTCAGGCGCATCGGGCGGCATTGTGGGCGCGCTCCAGCCGCACGTGCCAGATCCGTGGAACACGTTGAAGCAGTACCAGCTCGAGAGCCTGATCGAGGCCGGAGCATTCTGGGAAGGGGTCGACGCGACTTCGGGCGTCTCTTCCGGATTCGCCCGCGTGGGCCGCCTGCAGCCGCTCGCGAGCGAACGCGACATCGCGCTTGCGCGCGAGCGCGCCAAGGCAGCGCGTTCCAACTGGGGCGAAAGCGCATTGTGGGAAATCACCGATGTTCGGGAAGCGGGCAATTGGATCCCGCCCTCCCCCACCGGGCTGCTCGTACACGACACGTTGTCGGCAATTGTTCACCCGCGCGACGCAATTCGAAGCCTTGCAAAGGCAATTCGGGCGCACGGAGGGGACATCGTCGCCGACGAACCCGATCAGGGGCAGGTGATTTGGGCGACCGGCTGGAAAGGTCTGCAGGAACTCGGCGCCGCGCTTGGCCGACCGGTCGGCGGTGGCGTAAAGGGGCAGGCCGCACTCGTTCGCCATGATGCAGGCGGCCAGCCGCAGATATTTGCAGGCGGCCTTCACATTGTGCCTCACCTT
This sequence comes from Boseongicola sp. SB0665_bin_10, assembly GCA_009838075.1. Taxonomy (GTDB): domain Bacteria; phylum Pseudomonadota; class Alphaproteobacteria; order Rhodobacterales; family Rhodobacteraceae; genus JAJEFO01. The sequence continues at coordinate 29,530 of VXSG01000111.1, forward strand.
GACGGCACGCTGGCGATCGGCTCGACCTCGGAGCGTGACTTTGCAGCATCGACTACGACCGACGAACTGCTTGACGACATCATTCGTCGTGCAGAAAAGGTCATGCCCTCCCTGACCGGAGCCACGGTCATTGAACGTTGGGCGGGGGTTCGGCCACGCAGTGCCAGCAGGGCGCCATTGCTCGGGCCCTGGCCCGGACGTGCGGGCCATCATGTCGCCAACGGGGGGTTCAAGATCGGTTTCGGCGTCGCACCGAAAGTCGCGGGAACCATTCTGGATCTGGTGCTGGAAGGCGTGGATTCGATCCCGCCGGAATTCCATACCGAACGCCTGACAGAACCAAGATTACGCCCTCGCGCCTGATCGCGCCGTGAATCCACAAGTGTCGTAATGGGGCCGCGTGCTCGGCGACGAGGTCATGGCTGCAGCCTTGATCGATCGGCTGGTCCATCGCTGCCACATCGTCAACATCCGGGGGAACAGCTACAGGATGCGGGATCACCAGAACCTGCTGCGTTCCGTCCTGATCCTCGACGAATGGTTGGACGACTCCGTCATGCTGTCGATTGCGCAGGAGAACAATCTCTCCGAAACGGCATTCGCGGTCCCAAGTGTTGCATCCGCATGGAGCTTGAGGTGGTTCGCGCCTGCCCGCGAGGTGGATTTCTGCGGCCATGCGACCCTGGCAACCGCACATGTCTTGACTGCCGAGTACGGTATGAGCGGAGCGATGACCTTCCACACAAGGATGGGCGATCTGTGGGCCACGAAAGAAGGCGAAGCTTGCTGCATCGACATCCCGGCCCTGCCTCCCGAGCCGCTGGACGCCACGCCAAGGGAGCTGGACGGGGTCTTTGCGGATGCTCCGATTGATGTCTTCCGCAACTTCGAGAACGTCTTTGCAAATCTCGGGAGCGAGGCAGCCGTCCGTCGATTCGTGCCTGACCTGACGCGAATCGGCCGGCTGGGCAGGACCGGGCTTGTCGTGACCGGCGTCGGAGACGGCATGTCCGGCGCTGCATTCGTGTCTCGGTACTTCGCGCCCGGCGCTGGAATCGCCGAGGATCCGGTGACGGGATCGACACACGCGACGCTTGCTCCCTACTGGTCAGGCATCTTGGGCACTGCCCGTGGCCGCGCCTTCCAGGCATCGCCTCGCGGCGGTTGGCTGGACTACGAACTGGTCAAGGACCGGGTCTTCTTGCGTGGCGCCGCCAAGACGTTCATGGAAGCAACGATTTTCCTGCCCGACTGATGTCCTGATGGGCTCGCACGAGCGCCGTCCCTGTTCGCCAACTCGATGCCGTCGAGATCCGGAGCCGGCCGGCCCCGGCTCCGATGCCGCTCAGCGGCAGCATGCCGGGCCCGTCGCCCTGGCCAAGTCCAAGGCGAAAGGAACCTTTCCTGATTCAAGGAGCTTGGACTCGTCCGCCCGCGGCCAGAGCATGCGCACACCCTGACGGAGCGTGCCGAGGTCCGGCTTGCGGTCGCTCCATGGCAAAGCGATCGGGTGACGATGCTTCAGACGCCCTTGCAATGCAATCGATCCCGATTGAGCGGGAAACGTCGCAGCAATGCACGCGGCGATGTCAGGCACTTTCCCCCAATTTCCGCTTCCACCGCGATTGGAATTCCCGGATAACCTGATCATGGATTTCGACCGCTCGATAAAGATCGCCCCGTCAATCCTTGCGGCTGACTTTGCCGATTTCGGGCGCGAGATCGAAGCTGTCGAGGCGGAGGGTGCCGACTGGGTCCACGTGGACGTGATGGACGGTCATTTCGTGCCGAACCTCTCCTTCGGTCCGCAGATGGTGCAGGCAGTCCGCAAGCATGTCCGGACGGTCATGGACGTGCACCTGATGATTGCACCGGTCGACCCATACATCGACGCGTTCGCGCAAGCGGGCGCGGACATATTGACGGTGCATCTCGAAGCCGGACCGCACACGCACCGCACGCTTCAGGCGGTCCGAGGCGCCGGCATGAAGTCGGGCCTTGCGCTCAATCCCGGAACGCCCGTGGAGGCGGCGGCGCCATTGCTTGACCTCTGCGACCTGGTTTGCGTGATGACCGTCAATCCCGGCTTCGGTGGCCAGGAATTCATCGAGACCCAATTGGGCCAGATCAGGCAGCTCCGTGCCATGATCGGCGACCGCGACATCCATGTCGAGGTCGACGGAGGGGTCGATCCACGCACCGCAGGCCGCGTTGCCGACGCGGGCGCGGACGTGCTTGTGGCCGGCTCTTCCGTGTTCAAGGGTGGAACGGCCGCGAAGCCGGCAGCGTACGGCGAGAACATCCGCGCACTTCGTGAAGCGGCGGACAAATCACAAGGAGACTGATCCATGGCGGCTGCATCACCACCCGTTTGCGACTTTGGCTGGAAGGCGCCGGCATTCTCGCTGCCAACCACCGATGGACGGGTTCTGGCCCTTTCCGACATCGCGGGCCCGAAGGCCACGCTCGTCATGTTCATTTGCAACCATTGCCCCTACGTCCTTGCGGTGCTTGACCGCATGGTCAGGGACGCACGCGACCTGCAGCCGATCGGCGTCGGTGTGGCGGCGATTTGCTCAAATGACGCGGTCACCTATCCGGCGGACAGTTTCGACAACATGAAGCGGCTGGCCGAAGAACGCGGATTCCCGTTTCCCTACCTGCACGACGAGGACCAGTCGGTCGCACATGCCTACGGCGCCGTCTGCACCCCGGACTTTTTCGGGTTCAATGCCGATCTGGAACTGCAGTACAGGGGAAGGCTTGACGCCTCCGGAAGCCGCCCCGGACCGCAGGATCTCCGACGCGACCTGTACGAAGCGATGCGGGAAGTGGCCTCGACCGGCAAGGGGCCGCGAGACCAGATTCGATCGACCGGGTGTTCCATCAAGTGGAAGGCCGCATAGGCCAATTCCGTTGATCCGCAAACAGGCAATCCTGCATGGCCCGGAAACGGCGGCGCGCAGGCTCCATCCAGCGTGCACGGCAGATGCGACTGCCGCTCAGGCCACCAGCGATTCCGCCACTTTCAGGTCAACCGAAACGAGCTGGCTCACGCCCTGCTCACCCATGGTCACGCCAAAGAGCCGGTCCATCCTGGACATTGTCACTGCATGGTGGGTGATGATCAGGAAACGTGTTTCGGTTCGACGGCACATTTCGTCCAGCAGATCGCAGAAGCGCATGACATTTGCGTCGTCCAGCGGCGCGTCAACCTCGTCCAGCACGCAAATCGGCGCGGGATTGACCAGGAACACGGCGAAGATCAGGGCGATCGCCGTCAGTGTCTGCTCGCCGCCGGAAAGAAGCGACAGCGTCGAGAGCTTCTTGCCGGGCGGCTGGCAAAGGATCTCAAGGCCGGCATCCAGCGGATCATCCGATTCGACCATCGCGAGCCTGGCCTTGCCGCCGCCGAACAAGTGCTTGAACAGGGCCGCAAAGTTCGAATTCACCTGGTCGAATGCTGCAAGCAGACGCTCACGGCCTTCCTTGTTGAGACTGCTGATCCCGCTACGGAGCTTCCGGATCGCTTCCTCAAGATCGGTCTTTTCGGCCAGCAGGCTCCCGTGCTCCTCCTCCACCTCGCGGGCATCTTCCTCCGCGCGTAGGTTCACCGCGCCAAGCGCGTCCCTGGACCGGCGAAGGCGGACCGCTTCCGCCTCGATCCTGTCGGAGGGCTGCATTTTCTCGGGATCTGCATCAAGGGACTCGAGGAGCGCCTCCGGTGTTGTCTGCTGCTCCTCGAGGATCCGTTCTTCCGCCACGACCAGGGCCTCGCGCGCCGCCTCCACCCGCGCGTCCGAGGCTGCACGTCGTTCGCGTGCCTCCGACGCCCTCCGTTCAGCCTCGCGCTCCGCTTCCTTCACCTTGCGTTCAACCGATTCGGCCTCGGCCAATGCATCGGCGGCAATTCGGCGGCTCTCCCCTGCGGCGTCAAGCTCGTTCGAAAGCGTGTTACGCTCGGCAGCGATACGGTCCGGAGCGCCCCTTGCCTCTTCAAGTTCAGCCTCCGAGGCTGCGCGGCGGTCGGCCAGTTCGCTGACGCGCGCCCTTGCATTCTTTAGACGGTCCTTCCACGTGCCGCGCAAGGCCACTATCTCCGCGAGGCGGCGTTCCCTGGCCTCGCCCTGGCGTTTCAGCGCCTCAAGCGCCGAACGGCACGCGACAAGGTTCTTTCGCGCTTCTTCAACGCCGCTCTTCGTTTCCTCGGCTTCAGCACGCAGCTTCTGGAGGTCGCCGATCTCGACCAGGGCCTTCTCTGCCTGTGCAAGGCGTTCGCGCGCGGCAGCCGCTTCGTCGCCATGGCGGCTGACGGCAAGTTCCGCAGCTTCGCATTTGGACCCGGCTATGTCCCTGCTCGCCTCGCACCGGGACGCCATCCGCCCGGCCTCCGTCAGGGCGCGATCGGCTGCCAGACGGTTCTCCCTGGCCTCGCTGGCACGCTCAACCAGCCCATGTAGCTCCGACTGCACCTCATCGTAGGCCAGGCTTGCGGTCTCGGACCGTGCGTTTGCGGCTTCAAGTTCACCCTCGAGATGCTTCAGGCGGTTCAACCGCTCGATCCTGAGGGCGGCCGCCGAATGGACCTCTCCTGCACCGGCTCGAAATCCGTCCCATCTCCAGAGCCCGCCGTCCTTGCTGACCAGGCGCTGCCCGGGCTTCAGGTCTGCCTGCACGCGCGCTGCAACCGCAGGTTCGACCAGACCGATCTGGCCGAAGCGTCGCGCAAGCACAGGGGGCACGTCGACATGATCCGCCAGCGGTTCAACCGAACCCGGTAGGGCCTGCGAGGTGTCGTAGTCCCGAAGGACGACCCATCCAGACTCGGCATCGCCCTCGACCTCGGGCGCACGGAGGTCGTCGGCGAACGCGGCGCCGATCGCCTTCTCGTAGCCCGGCGTCACGGACAACTGGTCCACGACTTCCGCTTCCTCCGACTGCCCGTCGTCCACAAGAATCGCCAAGGCGGCCACTTCGGACTGAAGCGCCTTGACTTCACCGTCCGTCGCGGAGCGGGCCGCGCGGGCGTCCGCCTCCTTGCCCTGCGCGGAGTCACGAGCGTCGTCTGCTTCGAACATCGCCCTTTCCGCCGCCTCGGCTTCCCTTTGGGCGGCGTCCCGCGCGGCCACGGCCGCCACGCGTGAGGTCTCGGCCTCGGCAAGCGCATTGCGCGCAGCCTCTCCATCGGACCTGGATTGCGTCTCGGCGGCCTCGCTGCGTGCGAGCGTCGTTCGAGCATCCTGCGCAATTCGCTCCGCCGACTGGTGGCGCGCCACGAGACGGGCAACATCCTCGGTCAGTTGCGAACTTTCGGTCTCTCGGTCCCGAAGCACGCGTGCCGCCTCCTGCGCATCCGCAACTGCGATCTCGACCGCGTCTGCGTGCGCCCTGCCGGCATCGACGAGTTCCGCCTCCTCTTCGTCCAGCGCATTGAGGGTCTCGACCGCGTCCTGGTCAAGGCCCGTTTCCCTGTCCACGTCCCGTGCAAGCTGGGCGATACGCGCACCGAGCGTCTCCACGGCTTCCGCCGCTCGCACTTCCTGTTCGTCGAGGCTGTCGGCACGATGCTGCAGTCGAGCCAATGCGGCGGCTGCAGAGGCCGCCGCCTCCCGAAGCGGCGGCAGCGCCAATTCCGCGCCCGCCCGCGTGTCCGCTGCGGCGCGTGCGAGGCGCTCCGCCTCGGACGCAATGCGCGAGTCTTCCGCCAGGGTGGCCTCTGCCGCGGTTCGCGCGCGCTCCGCCTCTCTCCAGCGCAGGTAGAGGAGAAGACCTTCCGTCTGCCGCAACCGTTCGCTCACTTCGCGGTAACGCTTCGCCTGCCTGGCCTGGCGGGCAAGTGCGGCCAGCTGTGCAGCGAGTTGCTCGATCACGTCATTGACACGACCAAGATTGGTTTCCGCGCCGGCAAGTTTCAGTTCGGCCTCGTGCCGACGCTGGTAGAGGCCGGAAATTCCGGCCGCCTCCTCGAGAATGCGTCTGCGTGCCTTGGGCTTGGCATTGACCAGTTCCGCGATCTGGCCCTGCCGCACAAGCGCGGGGGAATGCGCCCCGGTAGAGGCGTCGGCAAACAGCATCTGAACGTCACGGGCACGAACGTCCTTCGCGTTCACCTTGAACGCGGAACCTGCGTCGCGGGTGATCCGGCGTACCACTTCCAGCGCATCGGTCGTGTTGAAGCCGGTCGGCGCGGTGCGTTCGCTGTTGTCGAGCAAGAGGGTCACGTCGGCCGAATTGCGGGCCGGGCGCGTCGAGGCCCCGCCGAAAATGACGTCATCCATGCCGCCGCCCCGCATTGCCGTGGGCCGGTTCTCGCCCATGACCCAGCGCAACGCTTCCAGCAGGTTGGACTTGCCGCAGCCGTTCGGGCCGACAATGCCCGTCAATCCGTCCGCAATGATCAGGTCGGTCGGATCTACGAAACTCTTGAACCCGTTTAGGCGGAGGCGCTTGAAACGCACGGATGTTGCCTCGCAATTGATTCCGGTCCGCCAAGTGTCCGGCGAAGAGACCCGAGAGTCAACGACGAACACCAAGGAAAGCGTAACGACCTGCAGTTGTCCACAATATATTGCAGATTCCAGAACATTGTGCAATGTCGCATCAATGTCGGAGTCCGTGACCATCACAGACCGGATAGATCCGGCGCGCGCGCAGGCACTGCTGGCTGCGCTGGACAGGCCTTCGCGCGTCAAGGCGGGTGACGTCCTGCCTCCCCTCGCACATTTCGCCTTCTTCTGGGACCCCGTGGCCGAAGCCCGAATCGGGCGGGACGGGCACGCCAGGCCGGGCGGGCTCATTCCGGACATGGGTCTGCCAATTCGCATGTGGGCCGGGGGCCGGGTCGCGTTTCACGCACCCTTCAGGGCCGGATTTGCCGCCCGAAAGGTGACGACACTGCACGAAGTCAAGAAGAAGCGGGGACGAAGCGGCAGGCTTGGACTGGTCAGCCTGAGGCATGAAATCCGCCAACGCCACGCGCCCGTCATCACCGAAATGCAGGACATCGTCTATCGGGAGCCCGGCCCCCTCTCGGGCGACCCGCCCGTGGAAACCGGCCTTGCGCACGAGCGGCATGCTCTCAAGCTTCGGGAAGTCACGCTGTTTCGCTATTCCGCGGTCACCTTCAACGGGCATCGCATTCACTACGACGCGGGCTATTGTCGAGAGGAGGGCTATCCCGGGCTGGTCGTGCACGGGCCGCTTCTGGCAACCCGGCTCGCTTGCCTTGCCGCCGAACATCTCGGCACGCTCAAGTCGTTCACGTACCGTGCGACGGCTCCGCTCTTTCTGGGCGACATTGCGTGGGTCTGCCGCACGAGCGACAAGTACTGGGTCGAGGGTCCGAACAGGAGGCGCTGCATGGTGGCGACGGCGATCTGAGGAAACCGGCGCACCCCGCGATTCCGAAGCGCTGTTCGGGTGTCCTGACATTCGCGTGCATCCCGTTGGGCACCGTCAGGTTGCCTGATCCGCCCTGCCCAGACGCGCGCGATCTACTACCTACATTATTGTAGTTACATTTCTATAATGACGGAATCGCGCTTCACATGGGATGAGGACAAGAACCCCTCCAACAAGCGCAAGCACGGCCTCAGCTTCGAGGTCGCCGCCCGTGTGTTTCTTGATCCGCTGCAGCTCTCCAGGCAAGACCGCGTCGAGGATGGGGAGCAAGGCTGGCAAACGATGGGCCAGAACGACGGCCTGGCCATTGTCCTGGTGGCTTACACATTCACGGAAGCGAGGTCAGTGGACGGGCCGGTTGAAGTGATCCGCATCATCTAGGCACGGCCTGTAACACGAAGGGAAAGGACGCGACATGAAGAAGGTTGAACATGCACGCGACACGCTCCCGCCCTTAACGGAAGCGCAAAGGGGCAGTCTCAAGCTGCTGGCAGAGATGCGGGACGACGAAATCAAGGCCGATGACATCCTTGAACTGACAAAGGGACAGTTGGCCGAGATGAAGACGGGCGCGTTTTACAGGCCCGTCAAGAAGCAGATCACGACCCGCTTGGATGCGGATGTGCTGGCGTGGCTCAAGTCAGGTGGAAAGGGCTATCAGTCACGCATGAATGCCATCCTCCGGCAGGCGACGCAGAACGCGAAATGAACTGCACGACTCGTCCACCGGCACGCCATCGACACCCGTTTCGCGCCTGGTCGGGGACTCCGAACCTGCGACCAGCTCGCGCAGGGGTCGCGGCGATGACCGGCACGGGCCCCTCATCGGGCAGGCCGCTCATGCTTCGTGCGCTCTCGAATGCAGCATTAGCCACTGCAACGCTGGCGTGCCGAGCACCAGCCAAATGCCAGGCGGATGCGCACGTCAAAAGTGGATCCTGTACTCCTCGCGAACCCTAAGGTCCAACTCGTCAGGGACCTGAATCCTCGCTTCTGACAGGATCCTCTCGATTCTTGCACGGGCCTCGGACAGAATCTCCGGCTTTTGCGCCTCGTCCCACTCCTTGGGACTCATGCGGTTGCCAAGCACGGGGTAGGTGTATTCCGTCTGCATCATGCGCAACGTCTGGTCACTGCCCAGGTAGTGACCCGGCCCGCCAAGGCAAACCTCGCGCATGGTCTCAAGCGAAACCGTGTCCTCGTCCACCTCTATCCCCCGGACGCAACGCAACGCCTGTCCAATGACGTCGTCGTCAAGAACAAGGCTCTCGAAGCAGAAGCCAAGGAGCGAAGCCTGCATGCCCGCCGACTCGTAGACCATGTTCAGTCCCGCGAGCCCCGCCAGCACGGCGCTGATCCCCTGCTCCCATCCCGTCTGGATGTCCGGGAGCTTGGAGTCCGCCATGCCGGCGGCCGCGCCGCCAGGCAGTCCGTAGAAGCGGTGCATCTGCGCGCAGCCGGCCGTGAGCAACGCCTGCTCGGCCGAGCCTCCGGACATTGCGCCCGTGCGAAGGTCCGACACGAAGGGCCATGTCCCGAACACCGCCGGGTGCCCCTCGATGATCGAGTTCACGTAGACCACGCCCGCAAGGCATTCGGCAACGGCCTGGACGATCGCCGTTGCTATCGGGGCGGGCGCGGTCGCTCCCGCCTGTCCGGCGGAAAGGAGCAACACCGGCATTCCGGCGCGTATGCAGCTCTCCATGACCATGCAGCTTTCTTCCGCGAACTTCATCGGCGGAACGACAAAGCAGTTCGAATTCGAAATGAAGGGCCGGGCACGCCATTCGGATTCGCTGCCGGCCAGCATGTGGATCAGCTCGATGGCGGGACCCACGTTGCCGGGTTCGGAAAACGATGTCCCGATGTGCTTCCTGGTGCCGGCAACGCAGGCATAGATCGTGTTCAGGTCGAGTTCGAGATTGTCCTCAATGTCGCGGCAGACCATCGGGCGCTGGAAGAAGTGGATGTTGTCCAGGTTCTGCACGAGGCGAGCCGCGTCGTGGAGGTCCGCCGTTGACGGATCCCGATACTCCTTCGTGAACGGGTCCACGACATGCACCGCGGCCCCGGCGGTGCCGTAGTGCACACGGCTCTCCTCAAGATGCAGGTCGAATTTCCGATCCCGGCCATGCAGCGTGATGTTGCGCGCCGCCCTTGCCAGCATGTCCTCCACCAGCGCCCGTGAAAACCGGAGGCGTCCGTCCTCGTCATGCCGCGCGCCCGCTGCCGTCATCGCTTCGATGCCGGAAGCCGGGGCATCTGCAAGGCCAATCTCTTCCAGGGCGTCAAGAGCCGCCTCGTGAATGCGCTGGACGCCACTCTCGGAAAGCGGCGAATAGCGTCCTCCCTTCATGCCTGGACGCACCGGTCGCAGTTCCTCCGCCAGCGGTGCCGCACGGAGGGCAACGCGTGCGGCGCGTCCTCCCGAACGGCGGCTCACGGCTGCACCTCGTGCTTCCACATCCGGACTTGCTTCGTGCGTGCCATCTCAGGTCCTCACCCTTGCCGCCCTTGGATCATACATCGGAGCGAGACTGGCCGCCGCCCTGACGCGATTTCCGGCAATCTCGATCTCGTAGCTCGAGGCCAGCACCTCTTCGGCGCTCTCGCCCTCGCACGGCACGTAACCCATGCCGATCGCGCCGCCCAGCGCATGTCCGTAGTTGGCCGAGGTCACGATGCCCACGATCTCGCCGTCTCGAACCAACGGCTCGTTGTGAAACAGCATCGGTTCTGGTTCCCCAAGCTTGAACTGCAAGAGGCGACGCCTGAGGCCCTCCGCTCTCTTCCTGAGCACGGCGTCGCGGCCAACGAACGCATCCTTGGCACCGGTCTTGACCGCGAAGCCCAGCCCGGCCTCCAGCACGTGATCCTCGTCGGTGATGTCGTGGCCAAAGTGACGGAAAGCCTTCTCGATGCGGCAAGAGTCCATCGCGTGAAGGCCGGCAAGCCTCAGACCGAATTCCTCTCCGGCATCCAGGAGCGTCTCGAAGACATGGGCGGCCTGGTCGGTCGCGGCATAGATCTCCCAGCCCAGTTCGCCGACATAGGAAATCCGGTGCGCGCGAACGAGGCCCATTCCAAGCTCGATTTCGCGAGCGGTGCCGAAGGGGAATGCCGCGTTCGAGAAGTCGTCCGGCGAAACCGCCTGCATCACCTCCCGCGACCGGGGCCCCATGAGCGGGAACACGGCCTCGGCTGCCGTGACGTCCAGAATGACCGCCGTGTCATCACCCAAGTTTCGACGGAGCCAGGCGAGGTCGCGCTGCACCGTTGCCGCGGGGACCACCAGGAGGAACGCGGCCTCGCCGAGCCGGGTCACCGTCAGGTCACACTCGATCCCGCCCCGTTCGTTCAGCATCTGGCCGTAGGTTATCGTGCCGGCCGGACTGCCCAGGTCGCCTGCAAAGACACGCTGAAGAAAGCCCAGCGCTCCCGGACCGTCGACCCGGATCTTGCCGAAGGAGGACATGTCCAGAAGGCCCACGCCCTCGCGCATGGCCATGTGCTCGTCACGCTGGTTCGGGAACCAGTTCTGGCGGTGCCAGTCATGGCGGTAATCTCGCTCCTGCCCCTCCACGGCAAACCAGTTGGCGCGCTCCCATCCGGCCGTCTCCCCGAAGACCGCCCCGCGCTCCCTGAGGTGTTCATGGACCGGAGACCGTCGCACCCCGCGCGCCGTCTCGACCTGCCGGAACGGATAGTGGTCGGAATAGAGAAGACCGAGGGTCTCGGACACACGCGCCCTGAGGTACCGACGGTTGCGCTGGAACGGTTGGGCGCGTCGGATGTCGACGTCCCAGAGATCGAACGGTGCGCGTCCCTCGTCGATCCACTCCGCCAGCGCCATGCCTGCACCACCCGACGAGACGATTCCGATCGAATTGTAGCCGGCCGCCACCCAGTACCCGTCAAGGTCGGGAGCCTCCCCAAGGTAGTAGCGGTCGTCCGGGGTGAAGCTTTCGGGACCGTTGAAGAACGTGTGAATGCCTGCGTTCTGAAAGAGCGGGACGCGATTCATGGCAAGTTCGAGAATCGGCTCGAAGTGTTCGTAGTCCTCCGGCAGCGTGTCGAATTCAAAGTCCTCTGGAATGCCGTCCATTCCCCACGGCTTTGCCTCGGGTTCGAAGGCCCCGAGCATCATCTTTCCGGCATCGGCCTTGTAGTAGGCACATTCGTCCGGCACCCGGAGGACGGGCAGGTGCCCGATGCCGTCGACGGGCTCGGTAATGAGGTAGAAGTGCTCGCAGGCATGAAGCGGCAGCGTGACCCCCGAGCGCGCCGCAAGCTCCCGCGCCCACATGCCGCCGCAGTTGATGACGACTTCCGCGCTCGTATGGCCCGGTTCGCCGTTTATCTCCCAGTCGACGCCCGTCACCTTCCGATCGCATTCGGTCACTGCCGTCACCTTTGCGCCTTCGGTGATCTTCACGCCCCTCATCCGCGCGCCCCGGGCAAGCGCCATCGCGATGTTGGCCGGATCGCACTGGCCGTCACCCGGAAGATGAACGGCAGCCACCATGTCCTGGACATTGACGTGGGGATAAAGCGCCTTCACCTCTTCGGGCCCGACCTCGTTTACCTCGATGCCAAAGGCGCGGGCGAGCGATGCCTGGCGCAGGACTTCTTCGCGCCTGTCCTCCGTCAGGGCAACGGTCAGGGATCCGACCATCCGCATTCCTGTCGCCACGCCGGTCTCGGCCTCGAGACGCCCGTAGAGATCGGCGGAGTACTTGGCGAGCCGGGTCATGTTCTCGTTGGCCCGCAACTGCCCGATCAGCCCGGCTGCGTGCCAGGTCGTGCCGCTGGTCAGCTTCTTGCGTTCCAGGAGCAGAATGTCCGTCCAGCCCCTTTCGGCGAGGTGATAGGCGACCGAACAGCCGGACACGCCGCCGCCGACGATCACGGCGCGGGCGTGCGCGGGCAACGCGCTCATGGGTACAGCTCCGCGAACCTGGACTTGTAGAGCGCGATCATCTCGTCCTCGGAGGCACCATCGTCATATGGCGGGGTCGAAAGGTGGAGCACGCGTTCCGCCCCGATTCGGACAAGATGCGAGATGCGCGACGACAGTTCGCTCCACGCTTCCTCCCACATCGGGTAGAGCTCCGCGAATGACGGGTCCCGTCTGCCGACAATCGTGGCCGGCCCGAAAACACGCACACCCTTGCGGCGAAACGGGTCGACAAACACGACCTCGGCAGACGGCGCGTGGGTGAGGTTCCGGCGCGTTCCCGGCGAGCGTATGTCTCCGTACGCGATCGCGTCGCCGCCAAGGGCGAGGAACGTGCCCTTCGGCGACGCCGCCGGCTCGCCGTCCGGCGTCACGGTGGCAACGACGCCCAACGGGAAATCCCGGATGATGCGCCGCGCTTCGGCGTCAAGCATGCTCGGCCCTCCCCGACAAGCCGCCCGCTGCAGGACCGCCGCGACCTGCCCACAACGGTTTCGCGTTGGGAAGGTCCATGGCTCCGAACGGGCCGCTGGACTTGGCACTCCGCCTCGTTGCATCCCGCGTCATGCCCGAAGCCTTTCGTTTTCCGGATCCCAGAGCGGAGCGTCGGGCTGCACCGTGGCCTTGCGGCGCTCCCCGTAGATGTCGACCTCGATCTCCTTGCCTGGAACGGCAAGATCGGATCGCAGCATGCCGAGTGCAAGGGAAGCATTGACGCGGTAGCCCCACCCGCCCGAGGTGGTTTCGCCAACGACCTTGTCATCGTGCCAAAGCGTCGACATGTACGGCGCGTCCGCATCTCCGGCGTCCACGGTCAGCGTGACGAAGCGCTTCGTGACGCCCGTCCGCTTCTGTTCCAGCAGCGCCGCCTTCCCCGGAAAATCCGTGTTCTTGTCGAACCTGATGAAGCGGTCGAGCCCGCCTTCCAGCAGGCTGTAGTCCGAGGAAAGGTCACCCTTCCAAGCGCGGTAGCCCTTTTCAAGGCGCAGCGAGTTGAGCGCCCACATTCCGAAGGGCTTCGCGCCCGCCTCCGTCAGGGCGTCCCAAATGTCCGGAGAGTCCTCGAACCGGCAATGGATTTCCCAGCCGAGCTCGCCGGCGAAGGAAACGCGGGCCAGCGAGCACTCCTTGCCCGCAATGCTGCCGTCAAGACTGATCGACAGCCACCCGGCATCGAGATCGTGGCCGTCATTGACGCTGCCGAGGATCTCGCGCGATGCCGGACCGGTCACCAGGAGGCACTCGAACTCCTTCGTGTGATTAGTCACGCTGATGCCGTCCGGCGCTTTGCGGGACAGAAGTTCGCCGTCATGCCACTCGGCGGTCGCGGCAGTGATCAGGCGCACCTCGCTGTCGCCGTGCACCGACACCGACATCTCGGTGACGATGCGCCCCCTGTCATCCGCGAAATAGGCAAGACTGATCCGGCCCTCGCCCGGCAGCCGCGACGCCGTCAGGCTGTCGACATAGGCCCGGGCGCCGGCACCCTGCACCTTGAACCGCGAGAAGCCCGAGATGGCCAGCACGCCGCAATGATCGCGCACGGCCTCGCACTCCTCGCGAATGCGCCGTTCCCACGGCCCCGACCGGTTCCAGGTCTGGGTCGCGTCATGGCCCGTGTCGTCATCGGGACGGGCAAAGTAGTTCGCGCGTTCCCAGCCGTTATAGGCCCCGAAGACCGCGCCGGCCCGTTCCAGCCGGTCGTGCAGCGCGGACCGCTTCCGGTCACGGCCCGCAGGCCAATCATGCCAGGGGAAATGCATCGCGTACTCGTGGCCATAGACCTCCATGCCCTTCTCGACGCAGAACTCGCGATCCGTGTAGTCGGTGTATCGCCGGGGATCGCAGGACCACATGTCCCATTCGGTCTGACCTTCGGTCATCCATTCGGCGAGCACCTTGCCGGCGCCTCCGGCCTGCGCGATGCCGAACGTGAAGACGCAGGCCTCGAACGCGTTCGGCACCCCGGGCATCGGGCCGATCAACGGATTTCCGTCTGGGGCGTAGGGAATGGGCCCGTTGATCACCTTCGCGATGCCGGACATGCCAAGCTGCGGCACACGGGCCATGGCATCCTCGATGTAGGCCTCGAGCCGGTCGAGATCGTCCGGGTAGAGCTGGAAACTGAAGTCCTCCGGCATCGGATCGTCCGGCGCGACCCAATGCGCCCGGCAGTTCCTTTCGTACGGCCCAAGGTTGAAGCCGTTCTTTTCCTGCCGGAGGTAGTAGGAGACGTCGACATCGCGCATCAATGGCAGCTTGCGGCCACTTTCCCGTGTCCAGGCCGCGACTTCGGGGATCTCTTCGGACAGGAGGTACTGGTGGCTCATCACCATCATCGGCACCGTCCGTCCTCCGAAGGGCACGAACCACTCGCCGACCCGTTGCGCGTAGTATCCTGCAGCATTGACGACGCATTCGCAGCGGATTTCGCCCTTCCCGGTCTGAACGATCCACTCGCCGTTCTCGCGGCCGATTCCGGTTGCAGGCGTGAAACGCAGGACCTGCGCACCCATGTCGCGTGCGCCTGTCGCGAGCGCCTGCGTCAGTTGCGCGGGATCGATGTCGCCATCCGTCGGGTCGTAGAGAACGCCTTGCAGGTCATGGGTCTCCATGAAGGGATACATGGACTTCGCCTCGTCCGGCGAGAGAATCTGGATGTCGATCCCCTGGTAGCGTCCCATTCCGCAGGCCCGGTGAAACTCCTGCATCCGCTCCCTGGAATGGGCCAGCCGGATCGAGCCGGTGACATGATAGTTCATGGGGTATCCGACGGCGTCGCCCAGGCCTCGATAGAGTTCGGTCGAATAGCGCTGCATGTTCATGATCGACCATGATGTCGAAAAGGTCGGCACGTTGCCCGCCGCATGCCATGTCGATCCGGCCGTCAACTCGTTCTTTTCCAGCAGCACGCAATCGGTCCATCCCGCCTTCGCAAGGTGATACAGTGCAGACGCCCCTACTGCACCTCCGCCGATGATGACTGCACGGGCTGTTGTCGGAAGTTCGGCCATGGGCGGGTCCTCAGTATACGGGCGGCGCGATCACCCAGATCGCGATGCAGGGTTCGGATGTGCGGTTGGCCCAGCGGAAGGGCTCGCCACGAATGCGGAAACTGTCGCCGGGTTCCAGGGCAAAGCTCTGGCGGTCGATGGTCAATTCGAGACGACCCGAAACGATGTAGCCCACCTCCTGGGTCGGACGCACGGTGTCCTCGGACCGTTCGGCGCCCGGAGCGAAGGTCGAGTGGACCACTTCGAAGTCATCCGTAAGGTCCGGAGACAGGAGTTCCTCGAATAGCCCGCGCACGCGGTGGCCAAGGGGACGACGGCCGCCCTTGCGGACGATGCGCCCCTCTTCGCGGGGAGCGCCCGGCGACTTGCCGAAGAACGAACGCAACGGCATGTCGAGCGCGCCGGCCAGCGCGTTCAGTTCTTCCATGGACGGTTCGGAGATGTCGCGCTCGACCTGGCTCAGCCAGCCAATCGAGCGACCGATGCGCTCGCTCACTTCGGCAAGCGTCAAGCCACGCCGGCGACGCAGGACCCGCAGGTCCTGGCCAAGGCTCTCGGACGCGATGGATACGGTCATTTTTGCCTCGCCGTGACACCACGTTGCGATTTCCGCGCAGATGCCATGAAAAAGTCAACAAGTTTTTCACAAGCCATGGACAATCAATCCGGGAAATTGCGGGATGAACGCGTGTCCGGTGTCTTTGGATTGCCTCGATCAGATTGAAACGGAATTTCCCGCACTCTTCCAGTTTCCTGAAAACATGGGCACATTCCGGGCCGACTCCGGAATCTGTGCAGTCCTTGCATGCCCGCAGATGCAGTGGAACTTGGCGGGATGGGCGCTTGTTCATTGACCTTGGCCAAGTAGGTCAGGTCGTGCCATTGGACCGTCGCGCATCCTCCGCTGCCCTCCGCGCCGCCCTTTCTGTCGAGGTTAAGTTCTGCCTTGGGCGAAAACCGGAATTGGCCGAAGGACCCGGTTTCGCAAAGCACGCTCTGACACAGCCCAGACACATGGACTTCCTGGCAGACAGTCAACGGTCCCTCTTGGCCTGAAAGCAAAATTGCCATTGTTTGTGCGCGTTGATTTGAAAGGCTGTTGCCGTGATGCAGCGACAAGCCGAGTACGACCCACTCGAAGCACATTTGAAGTCTGTAGGGTTTGAGCGGATCAGGATGACCCTTGACGAGGTCGCGCAGGCAATCGGATCCAGCTTGCCTGATTCAGCACGGAAGCACCAGGGCCTGGTGGAGCAACAATCCATCTAACAGTGTCATTGCCAACGCCTGGCTTGCGGCGGGTTACAGGACCGAAGGCGTCAGCATCGAGCACGAGTTTCTTACTTTCCGCAAGAGCGCGTCCGTCATGCGACCAGTTCGCTCCAAACCCGAAAGCAACGTGGCAAAGGCGCATCCCGTTTTTGCCTGCATGAGCGGAACGGCGACCAATTCAACTGGCACAGATCTCACCGAGCCCAGCTTGCCGGAGCAGGAGGCCATGACAATAGGTCAAGGCATCTGTCATGAGTGAGTTCCTGCTGGATACCTGCTCGGTCACTAGGCTTGCCAACGGCGATCCGATCCACCCGAAAGCAACGGAACGGCTCAATGCGAACTACCGCGAGAGGGAAAGTGCATACGCGTCTCCTCTTTCTGCTTGGGAACCGGGGATGCTCGTTTCGCGCTCCCGGCTGAGATTGGAGCGCCCTGTTCTGAGATGGTTCGAAGGCTCTTTGGGCAAGGAAAAAATCACGCTGGCGGCACTTTCCGTACCAATGCTCGTGGAATCATCACTTTGCAGGGAACCGCACCCGGCGACCCTGCCGACCGGATAGTCATCGTGACGGCACGAGCGATGAACCTGACCATTCTCACGCGCGACCGCCTGATCCTGGATAACAGCAAGGAAGGACATGTTCGCGCCATGAAGCGTTGACGCCGCGTCACCGCACGGCCTCGACTAGGCACGTCCAGTCCTGCCGCCGGAGCACGATTGGGAAACCATTCAGTTCGCGATCCCGATCAACCGGGCTGGACGACAGACGAAGTCCGCGGAGCCGCAGGTCGCCTCGACCGCCGCGGCCGAAATTGCACGAGGAAATGTCGCACGCGGGTCTTCATCCGACGTGCGAGGGCGACTGCGTGTCAAGCTGCAGGACGTCATCGCAAATGCAACCGCGCGGCATCGCGGATGGCTGCAATTCATGGTCTTTGCTTTGTCACCTCGCCAAAGTGAGGAAACGAAACTCTCCTGTCGCAACGAGACTCGCATGGTGACTGGCAGCACCCTCGGCAGCAGCCAACGGGATGCTGGAACACTTGATTCATTCCGAAAGCAGGTGCTGACGAGGCGTTCCGATCCGCCTCCGCGGAAGGCAAGGAGCAAGCAGCCGGCACGTCCCGGGCGGAACCCGAAGACCGGGGAGGCGGCGACGATCCGTCCGCGCCGGGTCGTCACGTTCACGCCGGGCGGCAAGGTGAGGTCTCGGGCCGCGACCGGGAACCGCGCCTGCCGCGGCCATTTGGTCGGCCAGCGCGCCGAACATCGTTTCCGCGACAGGCGACAGACCCCGGTCCGCAGCCCGCCCCAAACTGGATTCCGGCTCCGCTTCCGGCACGCCAGCGCGCTCTTCCGGAACAGTCATGGCCTTTCCGACGGCAATTCGCACCGTTCGCCTTGATTGACAGCATCGCCTCCTCAAGCCAGAATTGGCTGGAAGACACACGGGGGAAACCTGGTGACGCGTACGTCAGCAGCCGCAACCATGATCCTGGCGGCCTCGGCAAGCACTGTCCGTGCCGGTCCTGAAAGCGCTGACGCACCCGACTTTGGCTGCTGGGGAAGCTGGAACCAGCACACGTGCGAAACCATCGTGTCCGGGACCGAGGGCACCGACCTCCTGCACGGGGACCGGGACAGCAACCACCTCAAGGGTCATGGAGGCAGCGACCACCTGTTCGGATACGCAGGCAACGACCACCTGCACGGAGGAGCCGGAAATGACCACCTGCACGGAGGAGCCGGAAACGACCGCCTGTTCGGGGGTGGCGGAAACGACTGGCCGTGGGGCGGCTGGGGAAACGACCGACTGCTCAATTCCACATCGCCGCAAGAAACAATGAACGCGGCGTCGATCTGGCGGCTCCCAATCCTTCGGGATGATCTTGCGTGCAGATTTGGGGGCAGGACGACGGCATCAGGGTGTACAGGATAGGTTCGATAGGATCATCGGATCCAAGAGGCCCGACGAGACCAACCGGAGAAGGATTGTCGTCATGGCATTCGGACAGATCAATGCGGAATTTCATCGCGAAGCGCTGCAACACAACGCCGGGAAACATCTCGAACTGGATGAAAGGGAACGGAACCAAGAAGCCGAAGGCATGAGAATCCCATGGCGGAATCGGGACCCATGTCGGGTTGAGGCCATCATCGGGACAAAATCCATCGTGAACGCGATTCGTCGAATTTCGCTGTGCGGCGGCCTTCTCGGAACCGGTGCCCGAACGTTGACCACCGCCACATCGACGCTTTTTGTGTTCGGCCTGTTCGTTCTGTCTGGCGTCACGACCCATCCAGGGGCCGCCCTGGCGCAGGCGCAGGACGACTGCCCGCTCACTCCCGGTGTCACGCCCCCGCCGGATCCGACCGTGACGGCGCAAGAAGTGGAGAGTGGCAGCGCCACCCTAGGGGATTTCGCGTTGGCGGTGAGGGCACAGTTCAAGAGCCGCGGCTCGGAAACCGTGTCAGCGGAACAGCTTGCATTCGCGGGATGCCGGCTTCGACTCGAGCGCGGCCCGTTTCGTTCCGGTTCCACTTACATCGTAACGCTGACGCCTGATGGCCGAGTGTATCTGCATGCCAAGGACATGTCCCTTTCGGCCGGCAGCCTGAAACCCGCGATTTACGCCGGGATTCTTTCTGTACTCGGTGTCCCCCGGACGGTCTTGGCGGACCTGCAGTCTCCGAACCCTGGTGCCAGGGACCGCGCCCAGTTCAGGCTTCTCGAGATTCTGAGAAACGAGGGGCATGGCTCGTTCGACCTGACCGGAGGGGTGGCGGGCGTTCGACCGGGATTCCCGGGCGCGAGCGGCTACGCTGCCGCCTATGTCTCGGTCAATACGGAGCAGCCGCTCGTGTTGCTCGCCGGATTCGATCTCGACGCATCTCACTTGAGGGACGAAGACATCAACTACGGCAATCCGGCGATTACCGCCAGGGACGTTGTGGACCGCGAGACACTGAAGGAATTCGTCACCGAAGCGTTGCGATTCCTTGGCGGAGCCCTGAGCGGCGCGCGGACCACGGCGGAATCCAGAGCGGCTTTTGCAAAGGCCAGGCTTGCGCTCAGAGATCCGAACGGGCCATGGAGACATGGCTCCGTCTATCTCTATGTGCTGGACCGAACCAGCAACATCATCCTGGTTCATGGAGCATTTCCGGACAGATTCGAGCTCCGCCCGCTGGTGCCGACCGTCCGTGACGTGGTGACGGGGAAGCTGGTCCTTCCGCAGGTTCTCGAGGCAGCGAGCAGCAGCCCGGAAGGCGGTTTCGTGGAATACTACTTTGACGACCCCTCGGACGCCACCGACAGCGCCGACATCCCCAAGCTGGGTTATGCAAGAGAGTTCACCAGGACGACCACGGCAAGGGACGGGTCCGAAGTCACGACCAGGCTCGTCATCGGCTCGGGCGTCTACCTCAAAGCGCCGGAGGCGACCGCTGTGCACCAGGGCACGGTGATCGAGTCCGTGCTGCCTCAGATGATGCGCGCCATGACCGCGAGTACGGTCGATGCCATTTCGAGCCGCATCCAGCAGGCGACGTCCGGTGCCCCACCCGCCAGAGATCTCAGTCTGGCGGGCGCCTCCACGCTCCCCGCAGCGCTGCTGGTCAACCGGCAGGCGCTGGAAAGTGGCACGCTCGATCCCGGTCGGCTGCTTGAGGGCTCGTCCTTTGTTATGGCGCTCGACACGCCGGGCACCGGACAGGGGCGAAACCTGACCTTTTGGGGAAGCGGAGACTATCGCAAGTTTTCAGGTGGCAACCCGCAGGCAATGACCTACGACGGCAACGTGACAAGCGCCAACCTCGGGATGGATGGCAAACTGGGTGCGAACACGCTGGCAGGAGTGCTGCTGGCGCGGGCGACAGGAAAAGCGGATTACACGGATTCCAATTCACGTTCGGGCGAACTCACATCCACCGTGACGAGCTTCAACCCCTATGTGAACTGGCAGGCGTCGGGTGGCATCAATCTTTGGGCGACGGTCGGCGTCGGCTCGGGCGAAGTCGAGGTCGAGGACTCGTCCGGCACACAAGCGAGCGATCTCTCGTGGCGGATGGCGGCGGCCGGCGTCAACGGGCCGCTCGTGGCCAGCGATCAGCTGATCTCCGGGGGCACGACGCACCTGAGGGTAAAGGGCGAAACCGCATTCACGCGCGGCGGACTCGACGGATCCGAAACCATCGAGAGCATGACCTTGAATGCCAGCCGGCACCGGCTGATGCTCGAAGGTTCGCATGTCCAGGATCTTGCCTCGGGGGGCACGCTCACACCGTCGATCGAGATTGGCTTGCGGAGTGACGGCGGGGACGGAGAAACCGGCACCAGCGTCGAAGCCGGCGCTGGTCTGCGCTACGACAACCTGGCCAATGGACTTGCCATCGAAGCCCGGGCCCGAACACTGCTCGCGCATAGCGGCGACTACGAGGAATGGGGCGTGAGCGCGAGCATCCGCCTCGACCCGGGCGCACGCGGCCGCGGCCGGTGGTTCGCACTGACCTCGGACGTGGGCGCGACGGCGGGCGGCGCGGAGCGTCTCTGGGCGGCGCGGGACGCGCCGGGCCTCGTGCCGGGCCTCGTGCCGGAGGACGGCTTCGAGGCGTCGCGGAGCCTCAGGGCGGAGGCAGGCTGGGGGCTTCCGGCCTTCGGCGGCCGGTTCACGGGCACGCCGAACGCGGGCGTCGGGCTGGACGGCGACGGCGTGCGCGAGGCGCGCGTGGGCTGGCGGCTGACGCCGGCCGCGAAGGACGCCCCCGACCTCGAGCTCAGCTTCGACGCCGCGCGCCGGGAGACCGACGACCGCGCGCCGGCCGGCACCCTGATGCTCAAGGGAACCGTCAGGTGGTGAAGTTCGGCAAGCCGCCAGCGGTCGAGGCCGGGGACGGCGCCCTCGCCTGAGCGGTGCCCGGGTGGGTGTATCGCCACGCCTGGAAAAGGCATGGCGGCACCGCCCCGCGCGGGCGCATGAGCCGGGGTCGAGGGACACGGCGGAGCGGACCTGGATTTCGTCCTGCCCGACCGTGACGATTCGCAACTGAGCGCAGATGAACATTGCCCCCGCTCATGCACGACGGTTGTCAGCTTCCTCCACGCCTCGTCCGGCATGGCTTCCGCCAGGTCGAAGTTCTGCGCGACGAACGCGCCCGAGAGCTTCTGGACGGCAATGCGCTGCCGCACGTCCCTTATGCTTCGGAAGGAGAGGCGGCTCCGCTCGCCCCGCCTTCCGCTTCCTGATGACCGCATCCCGGCTCCTGAACGCCGCGTTGACCGCCTCGTCGCAGTCGGCGGAGCGGAACGTGCCGCCACGCTCCTCAACCTCCGAGCGCACGAAGTCGCGGATCGTGGCGCGCAGGCCGGTCCGCTTCAGGTCCGTCCCCCTGTGGTCCACGAGGCCTTCGTCGGCTTCCCGGAAGCATGCGGCGGCAAGGTTGCAGGCCCGGCGTTGCTGGCGGACCATCTCATGCGGCAGGTCCGGGTTCTTCGGGCAGGCCCTGATCTTTCTCGTGCCGTTGACAAGGACGCCTGCCGTGACGGGCGTCTTGGACGGAAGCGAGATCCGCAGCGAGGCGGCGAACGCCGGACCGGACGGATTGATCGTTCTCTTCCAGAAGCCCGACGCCTCCTCCCTGAAGTTCGAGGGCATGTCTGACGTCCGGACATCCTGGCCGGGCGACGCCGTCCGGTGCGGCAGCCACCACGTGGACTGTCTTTCCGCGCAGCGCGCGTTCCAGCAGGGCGACAGGGCCTCGTCGCCTGTGATCGCCGCCGGGTCCAACGCCACGGGCGGCATGCCCGTCTCGAGGCCGTCGAAGCGGCGCTCGTCCTCGGATGTCGGGCGAGGACCGCAGTCCTGCGCTGCCGGCACGGCAATGGAGCGCTGTGCCCGGTTCGACCGGAACCCGGGCCCTGCAATGTCCCCCGGGCATCCGCTTATGTCGTTCATGGCGTCTTCCTCCCAGCCGACGTCACCTGGATTGCGCCGTGACCGCCCTGCGTCACGTCACCATCCACGATCCGCGACTTGCCATATGTTCCTGTATTGTTCACAGAAGAACGCCTGAAATGTTGCGTTCGTTGCTTGTTGGTGATGCAGCGGGCTGCCGTGGATATCGGCGACCAAGCGGCGGCATTCAACAGCGCAAATGCAACTTGCCCGCCCATGCGTTGACGACGGCATGAGGGCGCACATAGGGTCCGCGAAACATTCCGCGACGACGAATCGGGCCCATGCCAAAGCAAGACCTTCCAAGCCACGTCCGGGTCGTCATCGTCGGTGGCGGCATCATGGGCTGCGGCCTCGCATACCATCTCGGCCATGAGGGCTGGGGCGAGGACACCGTGCTTCTTGAAAAGGCCGAGCTGACCAGCGGATCGACCTGGCATGCCGCCGGCCAGATCACGCGCTCCACCAGCTCATACGGCCTCGGGCGGATGGTCGACTACAACATCAGCCTCTATGCCGGACTGCTTGAACAGGAGACCGGGCAGCCGGTGACATGGCACGGATGCGGATCGCTGAGAGTGGCCTATGCCGATGACGAAATGGACTGGCTGCGCCAGACGCTCTCGGTCGGCCGCGCGCTTGGCTTCGACATCGAACTCGTCGACCCGGAGTTCATTGCCGGCAAGCACCCGTTCTACAGCCTCGACGGCGTGCTCGGCGCACTCTACACGCCGGATGACGGCCACGTCGACCCGTCGAACGCGACCATGGCCCTTGCAACCGGCGCCCGACAGCAGGGAGTCAGGATCTTCCGCCGTTGTCGCGCCCTGAATGTCTCCGCGAACGATGCCGGAGAATGGGTGGTCGAGACCGAAAGGGGCACGATCACGTGCGAGCACGTGGTCAATGCGGGCGGCACCTACGCCCGGCAGATGGGGGAATGGTCAGGCCTGCAATTGCCCATGACCTCGATGACGCATCACTACCTGGTCACCGAACCCGTGCCGGAATTCCAGGATCTGGAGCCGGAGCTCCCCGTTATTCGCGACGACCGGCTGGTCTCGGGCTACATCCGCATGGAACAGAAACGGGGCCTCATCGGGATCTACGAAAAGGAGAACCCGAATTCCGTCTGGCACGACCATTGCCCCTGGGACGCCGAGAACGAACTGTTCGACGCCGACCTTGACCGCATCATGCCCTGGCTTGCCAACGCCCTTGACCGGATGCCGGTGCTTGCCGAGCTCGGCATCACGCGGGAGGTGCACGGCGCCATCAGCCACCCGCCGGACGGCAACCCGCTGATCGGACCCGCGCCGGGCGCACGCAACTACTGGTGCTGCTGCGGCACGCAGATCGGCATCGGATGGGGGCCGGGCCTGTCCCGGGAACTGGCGCGATGGATGGTCCACGGTGCGGCGGACATCTCGATGCGCGAGCTCGATCCGCGCCGATTCGGGCCCTACGCGACGAAGAGCTGGCAGGTGACGAAGGCGCACGAGGACTATTGCCTGCGCCACGAAGTCCCGTTTCCGGAATTCAATCGCCTTGCGGGCCGGCCAATCAAGCCCTCGCCCATCCATGACCTGCTCCATGCCAAGGGGGCGGTGCATGAGGAGGTGTTCGGTTTCGAGCGACCGCGCTGGTTTGCGAGAGATGGCGTCGCGCAGCGCGACCACTACTCTTTCCGCCGGAACATCGTCCACGACATGATTGGCGAGGAGGTGCGGGCGGTCCGCGAGCGGGTCGGCATCATGGACATCACGGCGTTCGCGAAAGTCGAGGTCACCGGTCCCCAGGCCCGCGAATTCCTGGATCGCCTGGTCGCGAACCGGCTGCCGTCCAGGGACGGATCGGTGGCGCTCACGCACATGCTGAACCGGCGCGGACGGATCGAGCTCGAAACCACGATCACGCGCCTAGGCGCCGGGCGGTACTACCTTGTCTGCGCCGCGTTCTTCGAGAACGTCCTGATCGACCACCTGCAGGGCCACCTCGCCGGGGAGGACGTGGAAATCAACTCGCGTTCCGAATCCTGGTCGGCGCTGGCCCTGAGTGGCCCCCGGGCAAGGGAGGTGTTGAAAGCCTGCACGGACGCCGACCTTTCCAACGCCGGCTTCCGCTGGCTTTCGGCGCGGGACATCACGGTCGCCGGCCACCCGCTGCTGGCCCTCAGAATGTCCTATTCGGGCGAGCTTGGCTGGGAACTCCACATGCCGAATGACGCCTGCCGGACGGTGTATGAAGCGCTCCGGGAAGCTGGGTCTCCGCACGGAATCGCGGACTACGGCAGCTTTGCGATGAACGCCTTGCGGATGGAGAAGGCGTTCAAGGGAGCACGCGAGCTGACGAACGAAGTGACGCTTCCCGAAGCCGATGTCATGCCGTTCGTCAGCCTTGACAAGAAGTATCTCGGCGCGGACGCGACGAGGCGCAGCGCCAAGGCCGCCTCCGAAGGTGCCTTGCCCTGGATCTGCGCCTATCTCGAAATCGAGCCCGATGGCGTCAATGACGGGCATGGCGGCGAGGCGGTCCTGCGGGACGGGCAGGTCGTCGGCGCCACAACGTCGGTCGCCTATGGCCACAGCGTCGGCAAGATCCTGGCCTTCGCCTATATCGAACAGGCTGCACGCATCCCCGGTGCGGAGGTGGAGGTGGTGATCGCCGGAATGCCCCGCAAGGGAAGAGTTCTTTCAGAGCCCGTCCACGACCCGGCCTCGAACCTGCCGCGGACCGACGGTTGAAGGGCCGGGCGGGGGCTGCCGGCGCAGAATCCTTCCCGACGCGATTCGACGCGCGATTTTCGTTGACGGAAGTGCCGTTTCTTTCCAGTTTCGGCGCATGAGGAGGAGCGAGGCCCGTGACGAGATGCCGGCCATAAGGTGCATCGCGACGCTTCGCAGGTCGACAGGCTGCGATCTCGTGGCCCGAAGGCTGCTCCCTCGGCAGCAGCCGCCATTCAGGCCTGATCCGCAACTCGACCATTCGGAACCCGCTCCATGCCTTCGCCGCCCGCCCTCCGCCTTGCGATCGATATCGGTGGAACCTTTACGGACACCGTCCTCGTCGACGGTGGCGGGCGGATCCTGGCAACGGCCAAGACCCCGACAACTCCGCCCGAACCGGCGCTCGGCGCACTTGAGGGCGCCCGTCATGCCCTGATTGCGGCCTCGGCGGCCTGGGACGAAATCGGCGGCTTCATCCACGGCACCACGCTTGCCACCAATGCGCTGATCGAACGCCGGGGCGCGAGGGTCGGCACGATCACGACCGAAGGCTTCCGCGACATCCTCGAAATTGCCTACGAGCGGCGCTACAGCCAGTATGCCATCAATCTCGAAAAGCCTGACCTGATAGTGCCTCGAACGCGGGCGTTCACCGTGGGCGGGCGCATGAACGCGCGCGGCGAGGAACTCGTTCCGTTCGACGAGGATGCGGTGGCGGCCCTGGCGGGACGGCTGGAGGCCGAGGGAATCGAGGCCGTCGCCATCTGCCTGCTTCATGCCTACGCGAACCCGAGCCACGAATTGCGGCTGCGCGAGATGCTCCGGATGGCGCTGCCGGAACCGGTGATTTCGGTCAGCCACGAGGTCAGCCCGGAAGCGCGCGAGTTCGACCGGCTGTGCACCACTGTCGCCAACGCCTACATCCAGCCGCTCATGTCCCGGTATCTCGCGGACTTCGAGACGCGCTTCCGGAGCGCGGGACTGGCCTGCCCCATCCTGATGATGACCGCGAGCGGCGGCATGACCACTCTTGAGACCGCCGCGCGCCTTCCGGTACGGCTGGTCGAATCGGGCCCGGCAGGAGGCGCGATCCTGGCCGCACGGCTCGCCCGCGAGACCGGCGAGGGCAAGGTGGTCTCATTTGACATGGGCGGCACGACGGCCAAGCTCTGCCTGATCGACGACGGCCAGCCCCGGACCGCCCGGAAATTCGAGATCGCCCGCGCCGAACGGTTCGTCAAGGGTTCGGGCATGCCGGTCCGAATTCCAGTCATCGAGATGATCGAGATCGGCGCCGGCGGCGGCTCGATCGCCAATGTCGACCGGCTCGGCCGGGTTCGCGTCGGACCGCAAAGCGCTGGCGCGAACCCGGGACCGGCCGCCTTCGGGAATGGCGGCACGCAGCCGACGGTGACGGATGCCGACATCGTGCAAGGGCTCATTGCGCCGGACGGCTTCGCCGGGTCCAGCATCAGCTTGAACCCGGGCGCCGCCATGGCGGTGCTGAAATGCAAGGTCGGTGACGCCCTTGGTCTCGATCTTGACCGCGCGGCGCTTGCGGTTACCGAGATCGTGGACGAGAACATGGCGGGCGCGGGACGAATGCACGCCGCGGATTCCGGGAGAATCCTTGACGACCGCACCATGATCGCCATCGGCGGCAACGGTCCGCTTCATGCCACGCGCCTCGCCCGGCGAACCCGTGTGCGCACCGTTGTCATCCCGAAGAACCCTGGCGTCGGTTCCGCCGTGGGGTTCCTTCACGCACCGGTGTCCTTCGAAATCGTGCGATCGCGATACACGACGCTCGAGTCTCTCGACGTCGACGCAATCAACGG
The DNA here is from genome assembly GCA_009838075.1 of Boseongicola sp. SB0665_bin_10. Taxonomy (GTDB): domain Bacteria; phylum Pseudomonadota; class Alphaproteobacteria; order Rhodobacterales; family Rhodobacteraceae; genus JAJEFO01. The sequence goes on from VXSG01000111.1 coordinate 56,696, forward strand.
GTTCTTCGGAGACATGGCCAATGAGGCACGCACGGTTGTCAGGGCCGGCGCACCGGACGGGCCATTGACCGAGCGCCGGGTGGCATTCATGCGATATCATGGACAAGGACACGAAATCGAGGTCGCCGTCCCGGCCCGCGACCTGGAACCGACCGATGCGCATGGCCTGCGCAGCGCCTTCGAGGCAGGGTACAGCCGTCAGTTCAGCCGCACCGTTCCGGACATGAAGATCGAGATCCTGAACTGGGCGTTTCGTCTCGCTTCGGAGGTTCCGGACATCGACCCGGCACATGCCGCGGGGACGCCGTCCGCGGCAAGTCCCTCGGGATTCCGCATGATCCTCTGCGACGTCTCGGGAGAATGGCGCGAAGCCGCCGTCTACAAACGCGCGGACCTGCACGGCGGCGCCCGCCTGTCGGGGCCTGCACTGATCACGGAGCCGCAGACAACGACACTCGTGAGCGCGGATTTCGACGCAAGAGTGGACGGGGCGGGGAACATCTGGATGACCCGGCAGGACGGAGCATTGCCATGACGGCGGACAACACGCGCCTCCAGGTTCTTTGGGACAGGCTGCTCGCCGTGGTCGAGGAGCAGGGCCAGATTCTCGTCCGCGCCGCCTTCAGCCCGATCGTGCGCGAATGCGGCGACATATCGGCCGGAATCTTCGATGCTGAAGGCCGGATGCTCGCCCAGGCCGTGACCGGCACGCCCGGGCACGTGAACACGATGGCAATGGCCGTGAAAACTCTCCGCGCCCGCTTTCCGTCACAGGATATGCGCCCCGGGGACATCTACATGACCAACGATCCCTGGATCGCGTCCGGTCACCTGAACGACTTTCTCCTGATGATGCCGATCATCCATGCGGGCCGCCTCGCGGGATTCACCGCCTGCACGTCGCATCTCGTGGACCTCGGCGGACAGGGCATGGGACCCGAGGGATCGGACATCCAGGACGAAGGTCTCCTGATACCGCCCTGCAAGCTGGTGGCGGCGGGCGAGGTGAACGCCCTCCTGCTCGACATCGTGAAGGCGAACTCGCGTGAACCGATCGCCAACGAGGGCGACATCTACGCGCTGATCGCCTGCTGCGAGGCCGGCGCGGCGCGGGTTTGCCAGGCGATGGACGAATTTGGCCTCACCGACCTCCGGGAACTCTCGCGCTACATCGTCGAGACCTCGCGCCGGGGAACGCGCGACATCCTGGCGAAGCTGCCGAAGGGGACATGGAACAACGCCATGACCGTGGATGGCTACGACCGCCCGCTGACGCTGCGGGCCGCCCTCACGATTGCGGAGGACCATGTGCTGGTCGACTTTGCCGGCACCGACCCCTGCGCTCGGAAGGGCATCAACGTTCCGCTGAACTACGCAACGGCATACACGGTCTTCGCCCTTCGCTGCATCATCGGCCCCGACATCCCCAACAATGACGGCTCGCTCGAACCCTTCCGGGTCACGGGACCGCCGGGCTGCATACTGAATGCCAGGCCGCCATCCCCGGTCGCGATGCGCCATGCGCTCGGGCAGATGACGCCCGACCTGGTCTTCGGGTGCCTGGCGCAGGCACTTCCCGACATGGTCCCCGCCGAGGGCGCGTCCTGCATGTATGACCTCCCGCTTCGGCATGCACCGGAAGCGGCGGGACGGGGGGACGTCCAGTTTGCCCTGGAACTCGTCTTCAACGGCGGAACGGGCGCGCGGCCGACCCGGGACGGCCTGTCGGCCACGGCGTTTCCGAGCGGTGTCTGGGGCAGCCAGGTGGAAACCACCGAATCGGTGGCGCCGGTCCTGTTTCACCGCCGCGAACTGCGCAGGGATTCCGGCGGTCCCGGCCGGATGCGCGGCGGGCTCGGGCAGCGAATCGAGATCAGCCCGGCGCTGAACCAGGACTTGCTCCTGTTCCTCTCCGTCGAACGGGTCAGGAACCCGGCACGCGGTCGCAGCGAAGGCCTGGAAGGCGCACCGGGGCGCATCCGGATCGGCGAAGAGGGGCCGGAACTCTCCGGCAAGGGCGTGGTTCGCATCAGGGCCGGCGAGCGCCTGATCTTCGAAACCCCGGGCGGGGGCGGGTTCGGGGCTCCCGAACAGCGTCCGCCCGCCATGCTCGAACGCGACGTGCAGGCCGGGCTTGTCAGTCCGGATGCCGCGCGACATGTCTACGGACGGTCCCCATGACCCGTGCGCGGAAGCATGTCGCGGCGATGGCGCCCTACGCGCTGGCAGACCTTGGAGGGACGGACGGCCGTCCCGCACCGTCGCTGGCGCAAAACGAGAGCTTCCGCCCGCCTTGCCCCGGCACTTTCGAAGCGGTCGTGGCGGCCATGGCCGATGCGGCGCTGTACCCTGATCCGGACTGGACCGAACTGCGCTCGATGATTGCAACGCGGCACGGCGTAGAGCCGGACTCGATTCTTTGCGGCAGCGGCTCGCTCGAACTGATCGGCTGCCTGGCACGCGCGTTCGCCGGTCCGAACCGCGCGGCTCTCGCACCGGCACATGCCTATCCGTATTTCCGCAGCGCGGCGCAGGCAAGCGAGGCCCGGTTCGACACGGCGCCGGAATCCGACCGCACGGCGTCGGCAGACGCCCTTCTCGAAGCCGTTCGGCCGGACACCGGCTGCGTCTTCCTCGCCAATCCCGGCAACCCGACCGGCACCCGCATCCCGGCAGCGGAGGTCCGCCGCCTTCGGCGCGGTCTCCGCGAAGACATCCTGCTCGTCGTTGACGAGGCCTACGGCGAATTCGCCGACCATCTCGATGCGCCCGTCTTCGACATGGCCGCGGCAGGGAACACGGTCATCCTGCGCACGTTTTCCAAGGCGTACGGGTTGGCGGGCTGCCGCGTGGGATGGGGCACGTTTCCGAAAGGGATTGCGGTCGAGGTCCGAAAGGTCCTGAACCCCGGCAACGTCTCCGCCATCTCGCAGGCTGCCGCGCGGGCCGCGCTGCGGGACGATGCCTACATGCGCGAGACCTGTGCGCTGGTCGCCGCGCGACGCGACCAGGCGGCCAGGAAACTGGCCATGCTGGGCATTCGCTGCCATTCCAGCTTCGCCAACTTCCTTCTCCTGGATCTTGAGACGCAGGAACGCGCACGTTCCGCCGAGACGCGTCTCCGATCCGGCGGTGCCGTCCTGCGCGCGCAAGGCGCCGCGGCCCTTCCTCACTGCCTTCGCATGACGATCGGTCCGGAAAGGGAACTGGACAATGCCGTCTGCCTGCTTGAGACATGGATCGGGGAAAGCATGCCATGACACCGTCCCGCGGACGAGCCCGGCTGGGCCTTCTCGTCCCCTTCACGAACACGAATCTCGAGCCGGACATGACACTCATGTGCCCTCCGGGCGTCTCCGTCCACACGGCCCGTCTTGGAGGCTATGACGCGGAGCGGATACCTGACGAGTCCCAGATGCAGGGGCTCGGCGCATCGGACATCGACGAACCGCTCCGCCTGCTCATGGGCGTCAGGCCCGATGTCATCCTGTATGGCTGCACTTCGGCAACGCTTGCACACGGGACCGAATTCGACAGGAAGCTCGCGGCCCGCTCCAGGTCCGCAAGCGGCGCAGAGACGGTGACGGCGGCGGGCGCCCTCGTCTCAGCACTCAAGTCGCTGGATGCCAGGAAGGTCGGCCTTGCCTCGCCTTACGTTCCGGCAATCAACGACATGGCCGTTGCGTTCCTTGCCGAGGCAGGTATCGAAACGGTCCGGAGATCAGAGGTCGCGGAACCGCTCAGCAACGAGGAACAGGGCGCGATGACTCCCGACGAGGTCCTTGCCTCGGGGATCCGCGCCGACCATGACGATGCGGATGCCGTAGTTCTCTCCTGCACGGACATGCGCAGCGTCGAATCCGTCGCGCGGCTTGAACAGGCCCTTGGCAAGCCGGCGATATGTTCAAACCAAGCCATGATGCACGAGGCGCTCCGCCGCCTTGGCATCGACGATCCCGTTGCGGGATTCGGCATGCTTCTCGAAAGGCCCCGCACATGATCTTCAACGATCTCGCAGAGTTCGTGCTTGGCGCGCCCGACGTGCCGGAAAGCGCGCTCGACCACACGGCCACGCTGCTCGTTGACACGCTCGGAGTCACGGCGGGATCCGCACGCCTTGACGCCGCCCGCATCGCCCGCGACCACGCGGTGCGGTTTCATGCGGCGGGCACGCCCACCGAGGCGGCCACCCTTCTCTTCGACGGCCGCAAGGCCTCGATTCCGGGCGCCGCCTTCGCGGCCGCGACGCAGACGGACAACCTTGACGCCCATGACGGCTTCAACCCGGCCAAGGGCCATATCGGCTGTGCCGTCGTGCCCGCGCTTTGCGCGCTGGCCGAGAGCGAGCCCGCGCTTTCGGCCAGCGACGCACTCACCGCACTTGCGGTTTCCTACGAGGTCGCCGCCCGCGCCGCGCTGTCGCTCCATGCGACCGTCAGCGACTACCACACGTCCGGGGCCTGGAACGCGCTCGGCGTCGCGGCGCTCGGCGCGCGGCTGCGGCACCTTGACGCAGACCGCCTGCGGCAGGCGCTCGGAATCGCCGAATACCACGGACCGCGCAGCCAGATGATGCGCGAAATCGCGAATCCGACCATGCTGCATGACGGCTCCGGCATGGGTGCATTCGTGGGCCTCACGGCGGTGCTGCTCGCGGAGGATGGGTTTGAGGGCGCCCCGGCCGTCACCGTCGAAGCCGAAGAGGTCGCTGAATGCTGGAGCGATCTCGGCCAGCGCTGGACCGTCGAGCGAAATTACGTCAAGCCCTATCCGGTCTGCCGATGGGCGCATGCAGCAATCGACGCCCTCGGCCAGCTCATGGAGGAACACGGGTTCGCCGCGCATGACGTTTCCGCCATCGACGTGAACACGTTTGCCGAAGCGGCGGCGCTGTTTCCCGGCATGCCGGACACCACGTCGCATGCCCAGTACTCCCTTGCCTTCGCGCTCGGCGCGCTGCTCGTTCACGGCAAGATCGGACCGGACCAGGTGACCGGCAAGGCCTTGTCGGACCCTGGCATCGCGACCGTTGTCGGAATGATCCGGGTGTCCGAGGCGCCCCGCCACTCGGCGCGATTCCCGGAAGGCCGCTGGTCCGACGTCACGGTTTGCCTGTCCGACGGTCGCTCGCTGTCTTCGGGGGATGTCAATGCGAAGGGCGGCCCGGAAGCACCCCTGCCCCGCGATGCCGTCAAGGCGAAGTTCCTTGAAATGGCGAGCGGCCTTGGCCGCGACCGCGCGACGGCAATCTGGGACATGCGCGACCGCCTGACCGAGCCGGGAGCCAGGTTCGCCGACCTGTTGCAGCTCCTCCACGCGCGTCCGGGAACATGACCGCGGAGCCCCGCATCCTCCTGCACAACGACGCCACCGCCAGGCATGCGGACAGGCTGCGGTCCGCGTTTCCCCGTTGCGACGTGGCGGAATGCACAACCTACGAGAACGTGCCAGGCATGATCCGGCAGTTCAGGCCGGACGTGGTCTTCACGATCCGGTTCGCGGGCAGCCAGGGCTTTCCCCGCGATGCCATGCTGGCGTCGGGCGGTCCGCGCTGGATCGCGAACGGCGGCGTGGGAACGGACCATTTCGGGCAATGGGATCCGGCTTGCACGACGATCACCAACGCCGCCGGCGTGGCGGCCGACATGATGGCGGAGTACATGCTGGGCGGCTTCCTCCACTTCACCCTCGACATCGAGGGACTTCGCCAGGACAAGGCGGGCCGCATCTGGCGCGCGCGCAACATGGTGCCGCTCAAGGGCAAGACGCTCCTGATCGTCGGACTCGGGCATACCGGGCGTGCGCTTGCCAAAAGGTCCAGGGCCCTTGGCATGCGCGTGGTCGGCGTGCGCTCGCGGCCGCAAGCCGACGAATGCGTCGACATCGTCGGCGGTCCGGACGACCTCCCCGGATTCCTGCAGGACGCCGACTGCATCGCCATCTGCGCGCCGCTCACGCCGGCAACCCGTGGCATGATCGCTGGGGCCGAGATCGCCGCGATGAAACCGGGCGTGCTCCTTGCCGATGTCTCTCGCGGGGGCATCGTGGACCAGGCGGCCCTGGCGGGAGCCCTTGCCTCCGGCCATGTCGCCGGCGCCGCGCTCGACGTGTTCGAGACCGAGCCCCTGCCGACGGACAGCCCGCTCTGGGACCTGGACAGCCTGATCGTCTCGCCGCACTGCTCATCGGTCTATGATGGCTGGGAGGACGCGTCGTTCGACCTCTTCCTTGACAACCTCGACAGATGGATTGCCGGAAGGCCGCTCCAGAACGTCGTCGATCCGGAGCGCGGCTATTGACCGGAACCGCCCCAAGGCATCGGATCGCCATCGCCGGATTTCAGCACGAGACCAACAGTTTCGGCTACGGAACGGCAGGCATGACGGAATTCGAAATGGCGGATTCCTGGCCCGCCCTCGTTGAAGGCGATGCAGTGCGCGATGGCACGCGCGGCCTGAACCTGCCGATCGCCGGATTCATCGAGGCGGCGGAGGCGTCCGAAAGGATTGAGCTCCATCCCGTCCTTTGGTGTTCCGCCGAGCCGTCCGGTCCTGTCACCGACCACGCGTTCGAGACGATCACGGCACGCATCCTTGACGGCATCGGCAGGGCCGCGCCGCTGGACGGCCTGTATCTTGATCTCCACGGCGCGATGATCACCGCAAGCCACGATGACGGCGAGGGCGAGCTGCTCCGCCGCATCCGTGCGCGGCTTGGTCCCGACCTGCCGATCGCCGTCAGCCTTGACATGCATGCGAACGTCACGAGGGACATGGTCCGTCACGCCAGCTCGATCAGCATCTTTCGCACCTACCCGCACCTCGACATGGGCCAGACTGGCGCCCGCGCCCTGTCCCGCCTGCTGCGCCTGCTCGAAGGCGAGCGGCCCGCGACAGCGTTTCGGCAGCTGCCCTACATCATCCCAATGCATGCCCAGTACACGGGTTCCGATCCCATGCGCAGGCTCTGCGGACTTGCGACCGAGATGTCGCGTGGAGCCATGGATGTCGAACTCGCCGCCGGGTTCACCGGTGGCGACATCGCCGACTCCGGCCCCTCGCTGCTTGCCAGCGCCGTTGATCGCGCCAAGGCCGAAGCCGCGGCCGACGCGCTTCTCGAAGAGGCGCTCGCCGTCGAACCCGAATTCGACTGCACGCTCCTCACGCCCGAGGAAGCCGTGGAAGCCGCGCTGGCGCTTCCTCCCGGCTGGCCCGTCACGATCGCCGACGTGCAGGACAACCCCGGCGGCGGCGCGTCATCGGACACGACCGGACTTCTCAAGACGCTCCTGAACGCCCGGGGAAGGCAGGTCATCGTCGGTGTCATCCACGATCCCGCGGCGTCAGCCGAGGCGCACAGGCTCGGGACCGGGCACGCGTTCCGGATCAGCCTTGGCGGCAAGTCGGGCACCCCGGGCGATACGCCCCTCGACGCGCGCTTCCACGTGGAAGCACTGGGCAACGGGGAAGTCGCCTACCGAGGCGAGATGTACGGCGGCGGCACGGCCCGGATGGGTCCCACGGCGGTGCTTCGCCCGCTCGGGACGGACGCCGACCTCCGAATCGTGACCTCAAGCGTCCGCAACCAATGTCTCGACCGGGCCTATTTCTCCCATGTCGGTCTCGTCCCCGAGAAAGCGGACATCATTGCGGTCAAGAGCACCGTTCACTACCGGGCCGAATTCGAGCCGATCAGCCAGGGCGTGATCTCCTGTGGCGCGCCGGGAGCGCTTTCCTGTGACATCGGCCTGATTCCATATCGAAAGCTGCGCCCGGGCATTCGCCTTGGGCCGGGCGGACCCGTTCGGGTCGTGCCGCAAAAATAAACGGTTGAATCGTCGCGAATTGCGGTCAGTATTGCCCGTGATGAAGAATCCGGTCCACCGGACCCAAACATATGTGTAGGAAAAGAAAAAATGTCATCACTAACGGGATCACCCGCATCGGCAGGCGTCAGCCGCCGCAGCGTCCTCAAGGGTGCAACGGCACTTGGCACCGCCGCGCTCGTCACGCCTTGGGGCACGCCGGTCAGGGCGCAACCCAAGCGCGGCGGCACGCTGCGCGTCGGCATGGCCCACGGCTCGACGACCGACGCGATGGATCCGGGCAGCTGGGAAGCCGACTTCATGATCTTCCAGGCGCATACCCGGAACAACTACCTGACCGAAATCGCTGCGGACGGCTCCCTCGTGCCGGAACTGGCCGAAAGCTGGGAAGCCTCGCCGGATGCGAAGGTCTGGACATTCAAGATCCGCGAAGGCGTCGACTATCATTCCGGGCACAGGCTTGTCGCGGAGGACGTGATCGCGTCGATCGACCATCATCGCGGAGACGACTCGACCTCTGCCGCAAAGCCGATCGTTGCGGACGTCGTGGACATGAAGGCTGACGGCATGAACGTGATCGTCACGCTTGCCAACGGCAATGCCGACTTCCCGTTCGTGCTGTCGGACTATCACCTTCCGATCCTTCCGGCGAAGGATGGCATGATCGACCCCGAGACCCGTGACGGCTGCGGACCGTTCCGGATCGTCGACCTCGAGTTCGGCGTCGGCGCGCGTTACGAGCGCCACGACGGCTACTGGAAGAGCGGACTGCCCTATATCGACGCCATCGAGCAGTTCGTCATCCACGACGACGCCGCGCGTCAGAACGCCCTGATCTCGGGCGAGGTCAACTACATCGACACAGTGGATCTCAACACCGTGTCGCTGCTCGGACGGGCCGCGGGCATCGAGATCCTGTCGGTGACGGGCACGCAGCACTACGGGCTCCCGATGGACACCCGCGCGGCGCCCTTCGACAACGTGCACGTGAGGCTGGCACTCAAATACGCGATCAACCGCCAGCAGCTCGTGGACACGATCCTGAACGGCTACGGCTCGCTTGGCAACGACCACCCGATCGGCCCGGGCGCGCGCTTCTTCAACACGGACCTGCCCCAGAAGGAACTCGACCCCGACATGTCGAAATTCCACCTCAAGCAGGCTGGCCTCGACAGCCTCAGCGTCGACATCCACCTCGCCGACGCGGCGTTCGCGGGGGCGATCGATGCGGGCGTCCTGTTCTCCGAATCGGCGGCTTCGGCCGGCATCAATCTCAATGTCGTGCGCGAGCCGAACGACGGCTACTGGAGCAACGTCTGGATGCAGAAGCCCTTTGTCGGCACGTATTGGGGCGGCCGCCCGACCGAGGACTGGATGTTCGCCACGGCCTATGCCGAGGGCGTTCCCTGGAACGAGACCTACTGGAGCCACGACCGCTTCAACGAACTTCTCATCTCGGCACGCTCCGAACTCGACGAGAACCTGCGTCGCGAGATGTATTTCGAGATGCAGCAGATTGTCTCGGACGAAGGCGGAATCATCATACCGATGTTCGCCGCCTATGTCGGCGCCTACAGCGACGCCCTGGTCAAGCCGGACCAGGTCGCATCGAACTGGCGCAACGACGGCCATCGGATCGGTGAGCGCTGGTGGTTCGCCTGATCTGACCCGACCTGCCCCCGACCGGTCCGCGCGACCGCGTCGGGGGCATTTGCTTGCAGCGGCCATGCGCTGACCGATGTGACAGCAAGGGAACTCGATGTCTCACATTGCCAACATGATCCTGAAGCGCATTGCGCTCGGCATCCTGACGCTCTTCGTCGTGTCACTCATCATCTTCCTGGCCACCGAACTCCTGCCCGGGAACTTCGCCCAGGAAATCCTCGGCCAGTCGGCAACCCCTGAAACCGTGGCGGCGCTCAAGCGGCAGCTTGGCCTGGACCAGCCGATGCACGTGCGATACGCAGGCTGGCTCACGGATGTCCTCCGGGGAGATTTCGGAGAGTCCCTCGCCAACGGCATGGCGGTGTCCGACCTTATCGGGCGGCGCCTTGGCAACACGCTCTACCTGGCCCTCTATGCCGCCGCGATCGCCGTCCCCCTCTCGCTGGCGCTTGGCATTCTCGCCGCCCTGCTCAGGAACTCCTTCTTCGACCGCTTCGCGAACGCGTCCGCCCTGACCTCGATCTCGTTCCCGGAGTTCTTCGTCGCCTACATCCTGATCTTTCTTCTCGCGGGGGCCGGGGGCGCCTTCCCGTCAATGGCCAACTTCCGGGGCGATCCGAGTTTCGGCGAATACCTTTATCGCGCCTTCCTTCCCGCTCTCACGCTGACGCTCGTCGTGACCGCGCACATGATGCGGATGACGCGTGCGGCGATCATCAATCTCCTCGCTTCGCCCTACATCGAAATGGCGCAACTCAAGGGAATGAACCCGATGCGCGTGATCGTGAAGCATGCACTTCCGAACGCGCTCGCCCCCATCATCAACGTGATCGCCTTGAACCTCGCCTACCTGATCACCGGCGTGGTGGTCGTGGAAGTGGTCTTTGTCTATCCGGGCCTGGGCCAGCTCATGGTCGACAGCGTTGCGGCGCGCGACATGCCCGTCGTGCAGGGCGTCGCCCTGGTCTTCGCCGCGGCCTACGTCTTCCTGAATCTTGCGGCCGACGTTCTTGCGACGCTTTCGAACCCCCGCCTCGTGCACGGACGCTAGGAGGCGGGGATGGGACTCTTCACCGGATTGTTCTGGCTCGCCGTCGCCATCATCCTCGGTCTCGCGGCCGGCTGGATCTTTCGCGTGGCCGTCGTCGCGGCGAGCCCCAGGCCGATCGCGCGAGAGCTGCGCACGGCCCCTCTCACGGCAAGCTTCGGCATGCTGGTCATCCTGATCTACATCGTTGTCGCCGTCTTCGCGCCCCTCGTTGCGCCCTTTCCGGAGACCGAGGTTGTCGGCACCGAGTACCAGCCCTGGGACGACGTGCACGTCCTCGGCACCGACAACCTGGGCCGCGACATGCTGTCGCGGCTCATATACGCGGCGCGGAACACGGTCGGAATCGCCTTCATCACGACGGCGCTTGCCTTCATCCTTGGCGTCATGACGGGACTCCTCGCGGCCTCGGTCGGCGGGTGGGTCGACCAGGTGCTGAGCCGCGCGGTCGACGTGTTGATGGCGATCCCCGCACTCATATTTGCGCTCCTGCTGCTGACCATCGTCGGCACCTCGATCGTCAACATGATTCTCGTGATCGCGCTGATCGACAGCACGCGCGTGTTCCGTCTCGCGCGCGCCGTCGCCATGAACATCGTGGTCATGGACTATGTCGAGGCAGCCAGGCTTCGGGGCGAGGGACTCCTGCGCCTGAACATCCGGGAAATCCTGCCGAACGCCATGGCCCCGCTCGTGGCGGAGTTCGGCCTTCGCTTCTGCTTCGTCTTCCTGATGATTTCCGCGCTCAGTTTCCTGGGCCTCGGCATTCAGCCGCCCACGGCGGACTGGGGGTCCATGGTGAAGGACAATGCCACGCTCATCTCGTTCGGAGACATCACACCGCTCCTGCCGGCAGGCGCGATCGCGCTCCTGACGGTCTGCGTGAACTTCGTCGTGGACTGGCAGTTGCACCGCGCAAGCGGGCTCAAGGAGTAACGCCATGCAGGAGGCGAACGACATCCTTCTGACCATGAAGGGCCTGCACATCGAGGGCCGCACGGACGAGGAGTGGCTCGAGATCGTCAAGGGCGTGGACCTCGAGCTGCGCAAGGGCGAGGTCCTCGGCCTCATTGGCGAATCCGGTGCGGGCAAGTCCACGATCGGCCTCGCCGCCATGGGCTTTGCACGTGACGGCTGCCGCATCTCCGGCGGCGAAATCACCTTCGACGGAATCAACATGCGCACGGCCAGCGAAGCAAAGAAGCGCGGCCTGCGCGGACGGCGCATCGCCTACGTGGCGCAGTCGGCCGCTGCCAGCTTCAATCCTGCCCACAAGCTGATCGACCAGTACAGCGAAGGTCCGGTCAAGCATGGCGTCATGAGCCGCGACGAGGCGGAAAGCGATGCGACGGACCTCTATCGCCGCATGCAGCTGCCCGACCCGGACAGCATCGGATTCCGATATCCCCACCAGGTTTCGGGCGGCCAGCTCCAGCGGGCCATGACGGCGATGGCCATGGCCTGCCGTCCGGACCTGATCATCTTTGACGAGCCGACGACCGCGCTGGACGTCACCACGCAGATCGAGGTTCTTGCGGCCATTCGCGACATCGTCGAGCAGTTCGACACTGCCGCGCTCTACATCACCCACGATCTCGCAGTCGTCGCCCAGATGGCCGACAGGATCAAGGTCCTGCTGAAGGGCGAGGAGGTCGAGGAGTCCGACACGCGATCCATGCTGGCGAGCCCCACCCAGGACTACACCAAGTCCCTTTGGGCCGTTCGAACACATGCGCGTCCTGAGCAGCCGCCCGTGATCGAGGGCAAGCCCGTCCTTTCAATCCGGAACGTGACCGCAGGATATGGCGCCGTCGACGTGCTCAAGGACGTCAGCTTTGACATCCATCCCCGGCGTACCGTGGCCGTCGTTGGTGAATCCGGCTCCGGAAAGTCCACGACGGCTCGGGTCATTACGGGTCTTCTGCCGCCACGGCGCGGCGAGGTGCTGTTCAATGGCGAAGCGCTTCCGCCCGACTTCCGCCGACGCACCCGCGACCAGTTGAGACAGGCGCAGATGATCTACCAGATGGCAGACACGGCGCTCAATCCGAAACTGAAGATCCGTGAACTCGTCGGTCGGCCCGCCCAGATGTATCTCGGTCTTCGCGGCAAGGCTCTGGAGGAACGAATCCGGGAACTGCTCTCCCTCATCGAGATGGAGCCGGGCGACTATATCGACCGCCTTCCGTCCGAACTCTCCGGCGGACAGAAGCAGCGGATTGGCATCGCGCGCGCACTCGCCGCCGAACCTCAGTTCATCATCTGCGACGAAGTGACGTCGGCACTTGACCAGCTGGTTGCCGAAGGCATCCTGAAACTGCTCGACCGGCTTCAGGGAGAGTTCGACCTGGCATACATGTTCATCACCCATGACCTTGCCACGGTGAAGGCCATCGCGGACGAAGTCGTGGTCATGAAGGACGGGGTGGTGGTCGAAAAGGGACCGAAGTCCGAGATGTTCCAGCCGCCACACGACCCCTACACCGAATTGCTCCTGTCCTCGGTGCCCGAAATGGACCCGGACTGGCTTACCGGGCTTCTCAAGGCGCGCGCCACAGCGACCGACGGCTGATCCTCACCCCGTGCCTTCCTCTCCGGACGGGCACCGTCAATGGCAGGCACAAGAATTCAAGCGTCCCCGGCGCTGCGCATCCTCGGCATGCCGCCAAGCGGCACTCCGCATCGATCGACATTGCAAAGCTGAGGCGAAAGAGCCGTGACGGATCAATGTTGCGACCGAAAGCCTGTCACCTCACTGGCCTTTCCGACGCTGGACCGCGACATGCTCTCAAGTTCGAAAGGCAGACTACAGAGTCCACGGCAACTCATGATGTTGAGTTCAACATTATGTTAAGGATTGGTCAGCCTCCCACGGCTGACTAATCTCATTAAACGAGGCAGCGAGCAGCAGTGTCCGCTATGGGGAAAGTATGGCCGTCCGCATTCCCGGAGAGGGCGCGATCCGGTCCGTCGGGCGCTCCGGGACAGGCATCGAACGCCAGCGGGAGGGGTCTGTCGACGACGGAACGCCTGCTTTCGCAGGGCCTGTCGGCGAATCCGGAAAGCGGTCCTGCATCGGCGGGCGTGCGACGGTGCGCCGGCGTCGCGTCGGCGTGAGGCCGTTCCGGGCAATCATGTGGCCGCACCCTTGGCCGATGCCGCACGGGGCGGGCCTCGGGAAGCGTGGCCGGTGCGCCTCGGCCTGGGGATCGCCTCGACCTTCCTGAGGATGCCGCCGCAGTGCGGGCAGGCGACGGGCGCGACGTCCTCGTCGCGGCTTTCCTCTCCGCCGTCCCGGCCTTCGGTGCACGGTTCCGGCGGCGGGAGTTCCGCGACGCCGAGCGCATCGCGCGCCTGTCGCAGCGTTTCGGCGCGGCAGTTGTTCCATAGGCGATTCGAGGGCACTTGCAACCAGTTTATGGCGTATGCCGGTAAACTGGCTAGAGCTCAAGAGAGCTGCGGTTATGTAGCATCTCAAGAATGCGAGACCACTATATCATGTGCTCAAGATCGTACTGTCTGAGTACCGGTGCCAGAATTTGGTACGCCTCGGAGCGGTTCTCCGAAAGTGACGAGAATTCGGCGACACGGCCGGGTTCGGACTTTATCAGACGCTTGGCGTATTCAGAGTCCCTCTCAAAATCCTGCGGCAACACCACAATGAAATCGTGAATCAGTGCGCATTCCTTCCCCGGTGAACGGCGGAGGATACGTCCGCGGCGCTGGACGAATTGACGAGGGTCCCTCGAACTGGCAAGAATGTAAGCCGTGCTACATGTTGGAACGTCGATGCCCTCATCGAGGCAGCGGATCGCGACCATGGCGTCAATGAAGCCGAGTCGAAAATTCTCCAAGATGTTGTCACGGTCGTTGCGGGACTCGCGTGATGTGAAGCGGGAGACATCCCAGGACATGCCGTGCAGCATGGCACTGACTGCTTCAAACTGCCGCTTGTTTTGCGCGATGTCTTCTTCGGAAGCGTCGTAGCCTTCATCCGTCTCGACGGCGCCGTCGCCACAATAGAAGAGGGTATGCTGTGTAGGCCGCTCTCCGGTTAGCACGGCCTGAAGCATCGGAAGTTTGTTCGCTGCCGAGCCAACAAGCCGGGCTCGGCGCATCAGAAGACCGGTCAGCTGCAGGGTCATCTCGCTGGCTTTGCCCGTCTGACGCGCCATGATGCGCCCGATCTGCTCGGAAAGCTCGACGAAATCTTCCGCCTCTTCTTCGGTGAACTCGACAAGATGCGGATAATAGACGTAGGGCGTCAGGACCTTATCTTCGATCGCCTGTTTCAGAGTGTAACGGGAGACAATGTCCCCGTAAGACTCGTTCAGCCTCTCGTTCCGTTCCTCGTCGAGATAGTGCTGTGGTGTCGCGGACAGTCCGACCCGGAAATTTGCGTGCTCGGGCAGGAAGCCTTCATAAGCCGTAACTGCTCGGACCCCGCTTTCTGGGATCCAGCGATCGACCTCAGACCATTTCCGCAGCCTTCCCCGTGGGCGCGATCTGTATGGCGCGCGTCCATCTCAAGCCCCGGCTCATTTTTGGACACTGCATCGACTTTCTGGTCGCAAACCGGATTCGACTTCCAGGTGCTCGGCGGTTGACCGACCTGATCCGGGCCGGGCTGAGCGAGCGAAAGGTGGATCTCATACGCCTGGCCGACTCGAACCTGTCGACAGACCTGCGAGCGATGCTCGACAGTCTCTTCGTGCAGGAGGACGGGGGCAACCGGTACCGGCTGACGCTGCTCGGCCAGATTTCGCAATCCACCCGTCCGGGCAAGATCAGGAAGACGGCCGCGGACCCGGAAGTCCTGACGGAGCTGTACGGATAGATTGCGCCCGTCCTCGAGATCCTCGACATCGGGCCCGAAGGCATCAGGCACTGCGCGGGCGATGTCCATAGATCGGAAGTGTTCCAGCTGCAGCGCCGCACGGACGCTGACCGTTGCCTCCATGCCATCGCCTTCATTGCCGATCAGCATCACAGGCTTCAGGATGCCATGGTCGACATGCTTCTCAGCGTCATGCAGTCCTTCCGGACGACCGTGGACCGGGAGCACAGGGACGAGGTGTTCGCGCAGCGCAAGGCCGTTGGCGCGCGGCTTGGGGAAATGCTGGACGCCGTCGACACCGAAGTCCTCGGCCTGCAAGAGGAAGTCCGTGCCCAGCTCGACCACGAAACCATGTCCGACGCCCGGAAGCTGGACGGCATCAGGGCCGTTCTCGATCGCGACCGGGAGAGCGCTGCCGACATCCTGCGGGAGGATATCCGCAAGGGCGCCGCCGACGACGAGGGCGTGTTCCATGACATCCTCGAGGATCGCTCCATTCGCCAGCAGAACCGGATCAGCCCGATCCTGAAACAGGTCGATCTCATTGGCGATGCAAGCACGGCGGATCTCGTGGCCGCGATTGCATGTTTCCGCGAAAGGGATGGCAGCATCGGCCGGGGCATGCCCCTGGCGTTCCTGACCGCCGCCGAACGGGATGCCGTGAATGATCCGAAGGGGTTCAGGGTCTCGCTCTGCATGGTCTTCCTCTTCCAGCACGTCGCCGCTGCGATCAAGGCCGGCAGCCTGAACCTCGACGGGTCCTGCAAGTATCGCCCGCTGGATGACTACCTGATCAGCCGGGAGCGATGGGAGCAGCAGAAGCAGGAGCTTCTCGAGCGTTCGGGCCTGGCGGGCTTCGATGACCCGGTCCCGGAACCGGGAGAGCTCAAGGCGGTTCTGCAGAAGCAGTACGAGACCACGGACAGGGCCGCGAGCGACGGGTCCAACCCGTACCTGAAAGTCAGGTCTCCGGGCAATTTCCGGGTCTTGACGCCCGCTCTCGATGAAGTGGAGAGCGAGCCGCTGCGGGACATTCTGCCAATGCGGCACCTGGTGCCCCTGTCGGAGGTCCTGGCCACCGTGGATCAGCACTGTGGCATGTTCGAGGAATTCAGGCACAGGCAGCAGGTCAATGTCGATCAAGCACCCTCACCCGCAACCACGATTGCCGGCATCATGGGGCTCGGATCCGCGATCGGTGTCCGGAAGATGGCGCGGATATCCCGCGAGATCAGCGAGCGCGAACTGGAGTGCGCGGTCAACTGGCGCTTCTCTCGAGAACATCGTCGCAGCCAATGACCGTGTTGTCGCTGCAATGGAACGCATGGAACTGCCGCAAATCTACCGGCGGTCGCGTGAGGCGCTCCATACGTCGAGCGACGGCCAGAAGTTCGAGGTTCGCAGGCCCTCGCTCAACGCCAGCCATTCATTCAAGTACTTTGGCCAGATGCAGGGCGTCAGCGCCTACACCTTCATTGTCAGCAACGCCGTGAAGCCACAGCCATCCGCGTCCTTGATCGAATGGATGTCCTGTCAGCGGGACGATGACTTGTTTGTCGCCTCGTTGACCATTGCCGAGATTCGGGGCGGCATTCTGGAACTGCCAGATGGCAGGAGGAGAGATGCCCTGGAAGCCAGGTTCACGGGCAACGAAGGACCGCAATCCCTGTTCGCGGGGCGAATACTGTCGCTTGACGATAGTGCCGGCCTGATCTGGGCGCGCTCGATGGCGGCGGGAAAGGCCGCGGGCCGCCCGCGCAGCGCCCTCGACATGATCCTTGCAGCGGTGGCGGAAGCGAACGACTGCATGATGGTGACGGATGACGAAAGGGATTTCTGGGGGCTTCAGTTCTTCAATCCCTTGCGTAGCCAAGCTGGGATGGAAGAGCAATGACGAGACAATGACGCGGCCTCCGCTACACAAATTGTCGTCTCTCACTGGGTCGATCCAGCCGCCTGCGGCTGAACGGCAGGTCATCCCTGCCTGTCCGGGTGGGCCTCGGCAAATGCGGGCAGACGATCACATGCCTCCCTGACACCGCGTATCCTTGGCAATTCGTCGAGCGGAATTCCCCAGCGATCAGCATTGTAAAGTTGAGGTACAAGGCACAGGTCGGCAAGCCCGAGACGGTCTCCGGTGCAGAACGGCGCCTGTTCGAAACCGCCCAGCATTGCCTCGAATGCCGTCAGGCCATTGCCAATGAATTCCTGCATCCACTCGGTCCGCGCCGGTTCTTCGCCGCCGGTCGCCCGGTTCGAGACGGAAAGATTGCAGACCGGATGCAGATCAACGGCAATCACCATTGCAAGCCCCATGGCGCGGGCACGCTTGACAGGATCGTCTGGAACCAGGGCGAGTCCACGAGTGGAATCGAGGTATTCGAGAATCGCCAACGACTGGATGAATCTATGGCCGTCAATGTCCAGCACCGGCACGAAGCCCTGCGGACTCCGCGCCAGATGCTCCGGCGCTGACTGCTCATCTTCGAGCAAGTTCACCATCACCTGCTCGTAGCTCAGACCAGCCAGGTTCAGCGCGATTCGCACCCGGTAGCTCGCAGTGCTTCTCGGGTAGTCGTAGAGGACGATTGCATTCACTTCGCGGCCTCGATGGCGTCTGCAAGCGTATCGGGATCTCCTATCTGGTTGGCAAGAACAAGTACAAGGCGTGCATTCAATTCCACGCTCTCCCTGTCACTCAATCCCTCGTGGGCCTTCAGGAGAGCCTCGTAGAAGCCATCCGGATCGGACATGTTCGGTTCCAGGTTGAGTGTCATTCGCCCCCCTTTCCGACGGCGTTCCGGATGGCCGTTCGAACGCCATCCGGGTCGAGCTCGGGCCACCTGGCCAAGACATGCTGGTCCGGACGAACGAGATACGCGGCGCTGGGGGCCTCTCCCAGATACCTCTCCCTGAGCGTATCGCCGACAGACGCATCGTCCAATGCAAGACCCGCCACGGAAATCCCGTCCACTTGGGAGGCCTCGGGAACGTCGAGACAAAGGCCAAGAAGCGTGAATTCTCCTCCAAGCAGGTCCAGAAGGTACCCGTCATTCACCGGCGCGTCGGGCGCAGGCGCTCCGGGCCGCGACCGCGCGGGCTGGCCAAGCCTGTCGGGACCAAAGCCCGGCAGTCCGCCATAAGTACAGGGGACGCTCAGGCGGCCGGAATTCACCAGCGGGCGCGCGAAGGAGTGCCGTGCCGCCAAGGTCAGCACCGCGTCGCGAAAGGCCCGCGAGATCTCGGACTTGGGCGTCAGGAAATCCGTCGATCGTGTCGAGTTCAGGATGTTCTCGTCGGCCGCCTGGACGCGTTCGGCGTCGTAGCTGTCGAGAAGCGTCTCGGGGGCCAGTCCTCGAAGCACGAGGTCCAGCTTCCAGGCCAGGTTCTCGGCATCCTGCACTCCGGAATTCGCCCCGCGCGCGCCGTAGGGCGACACCTGATGGGCGCTGTCGCCGGCAAACAGCACCCGGCCATGGCGGAACCTCTCCATCCTGCGGCACTGGAACGTGTAGATCGAGCTCCACACGAGTTCATATTCCACGCCCTCGCCGAGCATGGCGTCGACGCGCGCAAGGATGTTCTCCTCCTTCAGTTCCTTCTCACGGTCGATGTCCCAGCCAATCTGGAAATCGATCCGCCAGATGTCATCCGGCTGCTTGTGGAGCAGTGCCGAATCGCCCGACCTGAACCAGGGCTCGAACCAGAACCAGCGCTCGGTTGGAAAGTCCGCCGTCATCCTGACGTCGGCGATGAGGAAATTGTCCTCGAACACGCGCCCCTTGAATCCTAGTCCGAGCATGTTGCGCACGGGCGAGCGCGCCCCGTCACATGCGATCAACCAGTCCGCTTCCAGATTGTAGGCGCCCTCCGGCGTCATCACTTCGATGCCTATGTCGTCCAGTCTTGCCTCGATCGCATCGACCCGGTTGCCGCCGCGAATCTCGATCTCGGCGCCTTCCCCTCGCGCATGCTCGATGGCTTCAAACAGGAACTTCTCGAACTGGACCTGGCTGAGATTGATGAAAGCCGGATACCTGTGCCCTTCCTCCGGCAAGAGGTCGAAGCTGTAGATCTCGTCCCTCTCGCGGAATACCCGGCCCTTCTGCCAGATCACGCCCCGTTCCAGCATCCCGGGACCAGGGCCCAGCCGGTGCGCGATCTCGAGAGTGCGCTTGGAAAAGCAGATCGCGCGACTCCCCAGGCCCACGCCTTCGTGATCGTCCAGAACCACCACCCGATGCCCCTTCCGACCCAGGTCGAGCGCCGCGGCTAGCCCGGTCGGTCCGCCTCCGGCGATCACCACCGGGTGGCGCACCGGTGTGGCCGCGTCCTGATCGCCGGACCGGCGATAGGGATAGAGCCGGAGCGCAACCGGATAGCGGTCCTGCAGCGTCACGACCGGAATTCCCGAATGCAGTCCTGCGCGATCGGCGCACGCTCCCACTCAAGGAAGAAGTCATCCAGCTGCGGCGGCTTGATCCTCGCGTCGCCCACCTGAACGTGAGCCTGTCCCCGGTGATGAATCTGATGCTGGAACAGATGCGGCAGAAGCGCGCCGACCCTCTCCCGGGTTTGAGCGCCCGGGCGCTCGACTGCCATGCTGCGGTCGAGATCAATGTCACCGTCGCAGAAATTCATCAGCTCCAAGTCCAGCCTGGACTGTTCCTCGGCAAGCGCGCTCACGTTCTCGATGTCGGGCAAGGTGTAGACGGCGCGGCCAATGCCGGTTCCCCTCAACGCGCCGAGGTAGAAGGCGTCCACCTTCCGAATGTGGTTCAGGGTCTTTGACAATGAAGGAAAGAAGCCCGGCCGCCTTGCCGTGAACGTGACTTGGTCCATCCCCGCGATCGCCTCGTAGAGCGTCCGGTTCGCGTAGCAATTGTTGACCGCGAACTCGAAATACGGGCTCATCCCTGTAATGCCTCCCACATCTGCAGGTCACGCTCGGCGGTCCATATCCGAGGCGTGTCGATGTCGCGCGCCTCGTCATAGGCGCGAGAGACGTTGAACGGCAGGCAATGCTCGTAGATCGCGTAGTCGCTGAATTTCGGATCGCATTCCGCGCGCACCGCGTCCCAGGCATCCTTCAGGGATCCGCCCCCGAGTGCGACCCTGGCGGCCGGTCCATAGGTGGAACGCACAAAGTCCTTGGTCAGGTCGAGAGACGAATTGACCATCTCCTTGCCGATCAGGGCGTCCCCCCGGCCTGGCGCGATCGCGTCCAGGTCGAAGGTCCGGATGGCCTCAAGCGTCCCCGGCCAGTCGTGGAAGTGTCCGTCGCCGCAATAGCAGGCCGATCGGTACTCGACGATGTCGCCGGTGAACATGACGTTCTGGTCCGGCACGAAGATCACGATGTCTCCGGCGGTATGCGCGCGCCCGACCTGCATGATGTCCACGCGCCTGTTGCCGAGATGGACCGACATTCGCCCGTGAAAGGTTGTCGTGGGCCATGTGAGGCCGGGGATGCTTTCATGCCCCTCGAAAAGGCGGGGAAATCGCTGGAACTCGCTGTCCCAGTCCTCCTGCCCGCGCTCGGCAACCATGGCGCGGGCCTTCTCGGACATGATAACCTGCCCCGCCTCGAAGGCCGACGCTCCCAGCACGCGGACCGCGTGGTAATGGGTCAGCACGAGGTGAGTGATCGGCTTGTCGGTGACTTCCCTCACCTTCTCGATCACCTTTCCGGCCAGCCGCGGCGTCGCCTGCGCCTCGACGACCATCACCGACTCGTCACCGATGATCACGCCGGAATTCGGATCCCCTTCCGCGGTGAAGGCGAACAGGCCCTCCCCGATCTCGTCAAAGGTGATCCTCTTCTCGCCCAGGTCGCCCTGGCTCGCAAAAGCCTTGGCCATGATGTTCTCCTTGACTTGCCTCAAGCATATGGGTCTTCGAGTGCGGGCAGCACCTTGCCGGTGCAGTCCCCGAACCCGATCCGGTAACCGTCGCCCTTGGCAAATCCCCTGAGCGTCAGCCGGTCGCCGTCCTCGATGAAGCTGCGCGTGCCCCCTTGCGCAAGCTCCAGGGGCTCCTTGCCGCCCCATGAGAGTTCAAGCAGCGAGCCGCGGCTTCCACGCTCCGGTCCGGAAATCGTGCCGGTGCCGACAAGGTCGCCCACGCGCATCGGGCAGCCGGACGTCGCGTGGTGGGCAAGCTGTTGCGCCGACGAATAGTAGAGTTCGCGCGCGTTCGTCCGCACGATCGTCTCCTCGGTTCCGCCCTCGGGCTCGAGCGTCACCTCCAGCTCGATGTCGTGCAGCATCGGCCCAGCATCCCTCAGGTGGGGCAGGAGTTCCTTCTCGCGCCGAGGCGGGTCGCAGCGAAACGGCTCCAGCGCCGCCCTCGTGACGACCCAGGGACTGATCGTGGTCGCGGTCGCCTTCGCCTGGAAGGGTCCAAGCGGCTGGTACTCCCAGGCCTGGATGTCCCGCGCGGACCAGTCGTTGAGCAGGACGTGGCCGAAGATGTTCGCGTCCGCCTCGGTCACGCGAAGCGGACCATCGGATGCTTGCCCGACAATGGCTCCCATCTCCAGTTCGATATCGAAGCGTCTTGAGGGTGCAAACCGGGGTGATTCGTCGTTCGGCCCCTTCAGCTGGCCCCAGGGCCTGCGCACATCGGCACCGGAGACCACGACCGAGGACGCCCGGCCGTTGTAGCCGATGGGCATGTGCAGCCAGTTTGGCGGAAGGGCGTTTTCCGGACCCCGGAACATGGTCCCGACATTGGCGGCGTGGTGCCGACCGGCGTAGAAGTCCGTGAATTCGCTGACAACGAACGGCAGCAGCATGGTCACCTCGGATTGCGGGTGAAGGGTGCCGGCGATGCGGTCCCGCTCCTCGGCGCCCTCGGCAAGCATCCTCGTCAGCGCGTCGCGGACCCGCTCCCAGCTCCCTGGACCTTCGGCCATGAACGCGTTGAGTGCGCCGTTTCGAAACCCGGCGGCAGGCACTGTGCCTTGCTCTTCCAGGGCGGCAAGGTCCAGGACCATGTCGCCCAAGGCCACGCCTGCGCGCGGACCCTTCCCGTCGTCAAACACTCCATAGGGCAGGTTGTTGAGCGGAAACCACCCTTCGGGGTCGTTCGCGCTCTCCACCCAGCTCTTCCTCAATGCCAAGACCGCACTCCTTCTTGCGTCTTCAGGTTTGCCCGCGCAGATGCCGGGTGCCCTGCCGGAATCCCCCTGGCAGCCTCGGGACGCCATGACGCCTCACTTGCGCCCGGGACTCCCGTCGAATTTCTTTTCGAGCGAGGTCCAGCACTCGACGTAGTCGTCCTGCAGCGGCGCCTCCCCGGCGGCAAACTCGGTCAGATGCTGGGGGAACCTCGTCTCGAACATGAACGACATGGTGTTCTCAAGCCTGTCGGGGCCCAGGTTGGAGTTCGTGGCCCTTTCGAAGGCGTCCCGGTCGGGTCCATGTGGCAGCATCATGTTGTGGAGCGACATGCCGCCGGGAACGAAACCTTCGGGCTTCGCGTCGTACTGGCCGTAGATGTTGCCCATGAGCTCCGACATCACGTTCTTGTGGTACCATGGCGGACGGAACGTGTCCTCAGCAACCAGCCAGCGCTCGCGGAAGAGCACGAAGTCGATGTTCGCGACTCCTTCCACGCCGGACGGCGCCGTCAACACCGTGAAGATCGACGGATCCGGGTGGTCGAAGAGAATCGCCCCCACGGGGCAATAGGTCTTCATGTCGTACTTGCAGGGCGCGTAGTTGCCGTGCCACGCCACGATGTCGAGCGGGCTGTGCCCAATCTCGGTCGCGTGAAACTGCCCGCACCACTTGATCACGACCCGCGAGGGCGCATCGCGGTCCTCGAAGGCCGCGATCGGCGTCTTGAAGTCCCGCGGATTGGCGAGGCAGTTCGCTCCGATCGGCCCCCGCGCGGGCAAGGCGAATTTCTGCCCGTAGTTTTCGCACACAAAGCCGCGGGCCGGTCCTTCGAGCACCTCGACCCGGTAGACAAGACCGCGGGGCAGAATCGCGATCTCCTGGGGCTCAATGTCGATCACGCCAAGCTCGGTCGCGAAGCGCAGCCGGCCACGCTGCGGCACGACCAGAAGCTCGCTGTCAGCCGAATAGAAGTACTCGTCCTCCATCGAGCACGTCACCAGGTAGACATGCGCCGCCATGCCCACCTGCGTGTTCACGTCCCCTGCCGTCGTCATCGTGCGCATGCCGGTCAGCCAGGTCAGGTCTTCCGCGCCCGCCGCCACGGGGTCCCAGCGGTACTGGCCAAGCGAGGTGACGTCCTCGATCACGTTGGGAGCGCTCTTCCAGTAGGGCACCTCGATCCTGTCGAATCGGGCGACATGGCGTACCGAGGGCCGTATGCGGTAGCACCATGTCCGCTCGGGTCCCGGCGCCGTGAACGCCGTGCCGGAGAGCTGCTCGGCATAAAGTCCGTAGTTCACCAGTTGCGGCGAGTTCATGCCCTGGGGCAACGCACCCGGCAGCGCCTCGGTTTCGAAGTCGTTGCCGAAGCCCGGCATGTAGCCAGGCACTGTTCCGGCCGGGGTCTCGGCCTGTCCCAGGTTCAGGGGTGCACGTGCATCATCCATTGCATCGCTCCTTCCATGCCGTCACAACTATTGGTTGTAAATGTAACTAACAAGCCCTGGAAAGAGCCTTATGCGCCGACATGCCGAATTCGATCCCCAGGATTTCCTGCCCTACCTCCTGAACCAGGCCGCCGAAACCCTGAGCCTTGAGTTCCAAAGGCACTACCGGGGACAGTACGGGATGCTTCGAACCGAGTGGCGGGTGCTGTTTCATCTCGGTTGCTACGGCGAGATGACGGCAAAGGAAATCTGCGTCCGCGCCCGCCTGCACAAGACCAAGGTGAGCCGCGCCGTCGCCGCCTTGCAGGCGAAGCGCATTCTGACCCGGCGCGAACTCGAGAGTGACCGTCGCCACGCCGTGCTGCAACTGACCTCGCTTGGACAAAGGGTGTTCGCCGACCTCTCCCGCGCTGCGCATGCATTCGACTCGGAGGTGCGCGCCGCCATGACGCCTGACGAGGCCGAGGTCCTGCATCGCTGCCTGATCCGGATCGCCGCCTTCGAGACGGCGCAACGAACGGGGTGAACCTCACGATTCCGGGCAGCTGCAGCCCAGTCTCACGAGTTGCATCGCCATGTGCACGGCCAAGCGAATTCCAGGTCAGGCACGCTCCGACAGAAGGGGCTGAACTGCGTCGTATATGCGCTGCGACGCGCCACGGTGACTCGCGTGGAACGCCTCTGCCTTCTCCGGCGACCTTTGCGCGATGGCAGCACGAACCGCATCAGGCAATTCCTCCGGCGCATTGCAGACCGTCAGCATGCCCGCCGCCTCAGCCTCGACTGCCGGGAACTCGATTGTCCCGACGCTCGGTCCGGTAATCACCGGCTTTCCGAGCGCCAATGGCTCGATGACGTTATGCGCGCCACGCCGGCCAAAGCCGCCGCCGACTATCACCGCGTCTGCCGACGCGATGTAGAATGTCATTTCTCCGAGCGAGTCACCGACCAGGATCCGCGCGCTCCCGGGCTCCGAAAGGGGATTCAAGCCCTTGTCGAAGAGCTGGCTGCGCCATGCGATCCCGAATCCCGCCGACTGCAGGATTCGGCCCGACGCCCGGAACCGTTCCGGAGCCCGAGGCACCCATATCACGAAAGGTGGCTCAGGGTCCGAGAGAAGCTTGGCAAGTGCCTGCACATAGACTCCCTCCTCCCCCTCAACGACGCTTGCGATGGCGATGACGGTCTTGCCATGAAGGCTGGCCCCAAATTCCTTGCCTGCACGAATCTGCGTCTCGGGCGGCACAATGTCGAACTTCGTCTCCCCGGCGACGCGCACGTCGGATGCCCCCAGAGCGCGAAACCGCCCTGCCTGAGTCTCGGACTTTGCGAAAACCGAGGCCAGGCGCGCCACGGGATGACCAAACAGCGACGCCAGGCGCCGTGCCTTCGGCCAGCTGCCCGCAGGTATCTGCGCGTTGACAAGCGCAAGCGGAACCCCCGCCTCGCGCGCCGCCTCGATCATCCAGGGCCAGAACTCCATTTCGACCACAAGACCGACCCGTGGCGCGTAGGCGGCAAAGAACCGTTGCCAGTAGTCAGGGCGATCAATTGGCAAGAAGCGCACGGCCAATTGGCCAGAGGCGATTTCGTCCGCGAACGTCCGTTCCACCCTGTTCCGCGCCGCGGGCGTGGCATGTGTCGTCAGGACACGATGCCCGTCGCGAAGCGCCAGTCGCACGAGGGGCTCCGCGGCGTTGATCTCGCCAAGGGACACTGCGTGCAGCCACAGATCGGCCGCGAATGGCGCTCCCTCCCCCTTCCGTTCATCGAGATGGAGGCCGTACCCGGCATCACCCCGGGCCCGCTTTCGGAAATACCGCCAAACTACCGGCGTCAGAACCCGGAAAACGCATGCATAAAGGAAGAGAAAGATCCGGTAGCGAAGCCCTGCAGGTTCGGACAAACTGAGACCATTCATTGAACAATCGCACTCCCGACCCTTGGCCTTCGCGACGGTCCTTCCGTCGTGTGGAAATACGTCAGGGACGAATGGCCCGCAAGGGCGGCTCCGGAAACAGCTTCAAGGCAAGTCTTCCTCGAAGCGATCGGAGAATTCCCCAGGGCCGATGCCTTTCCTCAACTTCATGCAGGCTTGGCGCTCTTCGGGCGCCTCCTGCGCGCCGCAGCTTGCGCGGCCGCCGGGGACCCTCGACCGACCCACGCCAATGCCCCCGGATGCGCGCGTTTCCTGGAGGGGAATTTCGAAATCTCCCGAACCTCGATTGCCAGGCCGGGAGGCGTTTGGCATTTTGCCTTCGGCGAAGTATGTCGTCCCGACCTGCCCGCCATCCGCGGGGAAGCCCGTAGCAGCCCGATGCCCTGACGCACCGGAAACCCGAATTGAAAATTGGGAAGTGATCACCCGTGTTTTCCGCGAACGAGATTGAAGCCGCACATCGGCTCGTGACACGCGCAGTGTCCCCCACCCCGCAATACGCCTGGCCGCAACTGGGCGAACGCGCTGGTGCCGAAGTCTGGGTCAAGCACGAGAACCATACGCCGACCGGATCCTTCAAGGTGCGCGGCGCATGCACCTTCATTGACTGGCTTGTCCGCACCCGACCCGAAAGCCCGGGGATCATCACGGCAACCCGCGGCAACCATGGACAGGGCCAGGCGCGCGCCGCCACGGCCGCCGGCCGTCGCGCGGTGATCTACATGCCGCATGGCAACTCGGCCGAGAAGAACGCGGCCATGAAGTCATTCGGCGCCGAACTCGTGGAATACGGCCACGATTTCGACGAGGCCAGGGAAGAGGTGCTCAGGGTCGCGGAGCAGGAGGGGCTGACCTTTGTCCCCCCCTTTCACAGGGAACTGGTCCGTGGCGTCTCGACTTATGCCTACGAACTTCTGACCGCCGTTCCCGATCTCGACACGCTCTACGTTCCGGTCGGCTGCGGTTCGGGAATTTGCGGCTGCATCGCTGCCCGCGACGCCCTGGGGCGCGACACGAAGGTCGTGGGTGTCGTCAGCGAGCACGCCCAGACCGTCAAGCTGTCGGTCGAAGCCGGCCAGCCGGTGGAGACCAACTCCGCACGGACCTTCGCCGACGGGATGGCGGTTCGCGTTCCGGTGAAAGAGGCGCTTGCGATCTACGGCGCAGGTGCAGAGCGCATCGTCACGGTCAGCGAGGCGGCGATCGCGGAAGCCATTCGCATCTATTACCGAGACATCCACAATCTCGCCGAAGGCGCGGGCGCCGCGCCGCTGGCCGCGCTGCTCAACGACAGGGATCAAGTGGCCGGCCGAAAGGTCGCCGTCATCCTGACCGGCGGCAACATCGACACGGACTGGTTTCTGAAGGTCATGTCGGGAGGCGTACCGGTTCCGTAGAAAGAACGGCTCGCATGTGCCCGTTGCCGGCACCCACATGCAGCCTCGGAACAAACCGGACCGAGTCCATCGGCCGTGCCGACCACTGCGCAATCAAGGGAAGCAACAGGAAGCGCGGCGCCCCGAAAGCGCCGCACCGAATTCCCGGAGGACCGGTCGGCTATTCTTCGTCGCCAACTTCCTCTTCCGACTCTTCGGCGTCGGCCTCTTCGCCTTCGATCTCCTCGCCTTCCTCTTCTTCGTCGGCAGCACCGGCAAGTCCGGACGGCGCGGAAATGTTGGCAATCACGAAATCGCGGTCGATCGTCGGTTTCGCGCCGTCCGGCAGCGTCACGCTGGAGATCGTGATCGTGTCACCAATCTCGAGTCCCTCGACATCGATCGTGATGCTCTCGGGGATTTCACCGGCGGTCACGATCAGTTCGACTTCGGGCCTCACCATCACCAGCAATCCGCCTTGCCTGATGCCTGGACAGTCTTCCTGACCTACGACATCGACAGCGATGAACAGGTTGATCTTGGATGATTGCTTGAGGCGCATGAAATCGACATGGGTCGGAAGATCCCGGACCACATCGCGTTGCACGCTGCGGCAAATGACACGGACATCGTCCTCGCCTTCGACCTTGAGGTTGAAGAGAGTCGAGAGAAAGCGACCCTCCTTCAACTTCTTGAAGAGCATGTTGTAGGGAACGTTGACCGGAAGCGGATCGACGCCGCCGCCGTAGACAATGCCTGGCACGAGGCCCTCTCTGCGAGCCTGACGGGCGGCCCCCTTGCCTGTCCCCGTCCGAGCCAAGGCATGAAGATCAGGGATCTCGCCAGCCATGGGTATTCTCCGATTTGCAACGCGGGGCGGCCTCCAAGGGTGTCCGCCCCGCAAGAAGCCGCGCGTATAGCGAGTAATCGAAAGGGTGTGAAGCGGTTTTTGGCGGACAACGCGATGCCCGTCGCGGTCATCGGCAGGATCATGGCAAGACATGAGGGAATTGGCTCAGGAAAGTCCTGTGGGCCGCCCATTCGGCACATTCAGATCCGGCTCCTGGTCATTGTTCGGCGTCGCCTGAAGGCTGGCACATGCACTGTTGCCTGGAACAAGCAAGGACGTGCGGCCCCTGGCGGCATCATTCCATGAAAGGATTCACCTGATTGATGACCGCTCGGAAGACGCAATCGGGAGGGGATCCGCGCTGCAGCGGACGCATTCGCCGCCCCTGACGAGTTGATCCTTGCCCGCGGGTTCGGCAACGGCGCCAATGCCAAGCTCAACGCACCGCTTCGCTGCAAGCCTTGGGGTCTCTGCCCGATGCCAGGGAACCGTCGTGCATCAAGCGGGTCAATCCGATGAAGGCAGCAGCGTGACGCTTTCGCTGATTGCACTCCTGGCATTCAATGCGTTGCACGAAGGCCAAGTCTTTCGCCCAGAAATCGCGGAGGCGTCCATTGCGCATGCAGGTTTTGTTCACTAGGAAGTGACGCTAACTTGAACCAAGAGGAGATGGACGCTCTGATGAGGATTCCGATTTGGTTGGTGTTTTGGGCACTCTTCGCATCGCTGGCGGGAACTTCAGCCTGGACTGGCCCGCTTGCACCGGAAGCGCGCGTCGTTGCGTCACGCGACAGGGACTTCATCGAGAGGTCCGGCGCGCAGACCATCGAGGAACTGCTCGATACCGGCATCGTCCGCTACTTCTACACCGGAGGGCAGACCTTGCTGGTCCTGGTCGACGGACGGCCCTACTGCACCAGCGACTGCGACCTGGACACCTTGCCCCTTTCGGCAGTCGAGCGAATCGAGCTTCTGAGCGGAGCGGGCCTGGGCGAGTTCGGCGGCATCGCGGTGAACGGAGCGATCAACGTCGTGATGCGGAAGGACGTGGAAGGCTTCGAGACGCGCGCGGTCACGCGGATGCCAAGCAAGGAAGGCGGCGGCAGTTGGCAAGGCGGCTTGTTCTGGGGCGGCCCCGTCGGCGAGAGCGGCGGGCGCATGACTGTCGGTGTCGACGTTCTCAGGCGTCAGGAAATCCCGTCACGGAGCCGGGAGTTCAGCCGCTCGGTCTGGCAGGAAGGCGGCTCGTTCGCCGAAGCCAGCAATGTCAGCGTCGGCGGCAACACGGTGTGGGTCGTGCAACGTGACGCCGACGGGGAATTCGAAGGCATCAGAACTGTCCCGCTGGGAGATTGCGACCCGGCGGAGGGCTATGCCGGCCCGCTCCGCAATCCGCCGGGCGCCCGAGTTCCTGGCGATACGGGTTGCGGTTTCGCGTTTGGCGACATCATGTGGAACACTGCCGAATTCGAGCAACGAACCGCGATCGTGAACCTGGACCAGCCGCTCGGCGACCGGAACAAGCTCCATTTTTATGCGAACTTCGGGCAGGGCAAATGGGCTTTCCGCTTTGCGCCATCCGTCGGCACATTCAGCTTCCATCCAACACAACGCGTACTGGACGAGATCAACGATGCAGCCGGCGCCGTGATCGCGGACGATGACGACCTCTTCGCCATCGGGCACCGGTTTGTCGGCCACGGAAACCGGGACTGGCGGACGAGCTACGACGAATACGACATCGCCGCAGGCATCGAGGGGCGATTGACGGAGAATCTCGGATACGAAGCGTCCATCGACGCCTACCACCTAGACGCCTCCCTTCTCGGAAACACCTTCGTCCATGCCGACAGGATCAGGGAGGAAATTGCAGAGGGAAACTACGACGTGGTCGATCCGTCCGCGCCGATGGATCCGGACACTCATCGGCAGGCCATAGAACGCACCAGCCTGCAGGAGGAGGTCGACTCCGGCGCAGAGAGCCTCGGAGCCC
>VXSG01000077.1 GCA_009838075.1 Boseongicola sp. SB0665_bin_10
TAATATCATGATTCTAATATATTAATAGCATCTCATTCTTTGACCGCCCCGACGGTCGCCATTGCGGCGCGCGAGGCCGACGATTTCCGCTCCGGTCGCCCTGCCCGAGACGTCGCGGGAAACAGGGACCGCGTTCCCCGACGGTCCGCGCAGACCAGCCCGCGGGCGTGGCGGACCTGGAGCAGCATCCCGCCGATGCCCGTGCAGTGACAGGGTGTTCGCGCACCTCGGGCCAGAAGGCCTGCGACCGGGCCGGGAGCTTGAACCGCCGTCGGCCCGTCGGAGACGCGCCGTTGCCACGAGTGCGGGGCCGGCCGGCCCGATCGAGCGTTCCCGATCCGTCAAGCTCGCGGTCGGCGATCATTCGAAACATCGACCGTGGCGTGGGTCGCGCTGGCCGGGTTCAGGTGGTGGAGGCCCCTGCGTAACCGTCGTGCGTCGTTGTGTGGAGCCGCCCGGTGCGCTATAGTCACCGGACGCATCGAATTCGCAACTGAATCAAGTCTCCCGAGGGCGCCACGAAATGATTGTTGCCGTCAAAAGTTCCATCAGGGGCAGAGCCATCGCCGCGACCTCTGGCGTGGCAGGCAATGGAGGTCGCATGATGAATGCAGGCAATCGATCAGGGATTCTGGTCGTGGCAGCGACCCTCTTGCTCTCGAGTTGCGCACAGTTCGAGCAGTCAGAGATCCGCAAGCCGCAACTCGTGACATCGCCGCTCGCGCCATCCGCGGCAAGGACTGTAGAGGAACTTGACGCCACGACTGCCGCAGAACGTGATGCGGCGGTTGCGCTCGGCGCCGCCGGGCGGCTTCTCGGCGAAACCGTCGCGTCGCTTGGCGATGCAACGGTGCCGGGCTTCTGGGTCGAGACGCCGCTGGCAACGTCGGAAATGCCGGGGCGACTGGTGTATCCGGCCAACGGCAAGAGCGTCGAGGTCACCTTGATGCCGTCGGAAGGCGGTTCAAGTCGCGTTTCGCTTGCTGCGATGCGGCTCCTCGAGGCACCGCTTGCAGGTCTGCCAACGCTAGAGGTCTACGAGCTTCCGTAAGCGCGGATGCCGTAGCGGCTACTCGACGGTTACGGATTTCGCCAGGTTGCGTGGCTGGTCCACGTCAGTCCCCTTTGCGACTGCAGCGTGATACGCCAGAAGCTGTGCCGGGATGGCATAGAGGATGGGCGCCATGAGCTCCGGCAATTCCGGCAATTCTATGACGCGCCACAAGCCGTCGCCGGCCTTCCGCCGGCCCTTTCTGTCGGTGATCAGGACGATCCTTCCGCCCCTGGCCAGCACTTCCTGCATGTTCGAAATGGTCTTGTCGAAGAGCGCCGTTCGCGGTGCCATGACGATCACCGGAACGGATTGGTCGATGAGCGCGATGGGACCGTGCTTCAATTCGCCGGATGAATGGCCCTCCGCATGGATGTAGCTGACTTCCTTCAGCTTCAGGGCTCCTTCCATGGCAAGCGGGTACATTGCGCCGCGCCCAAGGAACAGGATGTCGCGGAACTCGGCCAGGGCACGGGCCGTTTCCTCGATCTGGCTTGAACTGCCCAAAGCCTGCGCGACAAGCCCGGGCAGGGATTGAAGTTCACGCAAGTGGTCTGCGAGCGCGTCGGCGTTCAACTGACCTCGGTCACCGCCCGCCCGGAGCGCAAGAACGAGGAGCGCAAAGAGTTGGCAGGTGAACGCCTTGGTGGAGGCAACACCGATCTCTGGCCCTGCATGGATGGGCAGGACGACGTCGGACTCGCGCGCGATCGAGCTCTCCTGGACGTTGACGACGCACAGGGTCCGGGCACGCTCCTTCACATGCCGAAGTGCGGCGAGCGTGTCGGCCGTCTCGCCGGACTGGCTGACGAAAATCGCCAGGGTGCCTTGGCCGACCGGAGTGTCGCGGTAGCGGAACTCCGAAGCCACGTCCACCTCGACAGCGATGCCCGCGAGCGACTCGAGCCAGTACTTTGCCGTCTGGCAGGCGTAGAACGCGGTGCCGCAGGCAACCATGACGATTCGGTCGACCCCGGCAAAGTCCGGGCACGCATCGGGCAGGAACAACGCGCCGTTCCTGATGTAGTGCTGGGCCGCATCCGCCAGAACGCCCGGCTGCTCGGCGATTTCCTTGGCCATGAAGTGCTGGTAGCCGTCCTTTTCGATCTGGCGCGGGTCGATCCGGATCGTGCGAACCTCACGGTTTGCGCGTCGCCCCGTTGCGTCGCGAACTTCCGCGCCGCCACGCGTGAGAACCGCGCAGTCGCCCTCCTCGAGGTAGCTGATCTGGTCTGTCAACGGGCCAAGCGCAACGGCATCGGATCCAAGATACATCTCACCGTCGCCAAAGCCGAGCGCAAGCGGCGACCCCCGGCGTGCCGCGACGATCAGGTCGTCCTCGCCGTCGAACAGGAACGCCAACGCGAAGGCGCCCTCGAGGCGGGCAATCGTCCTTGTGGCCGCGTCAGAAGGCGCGAAACCCTCATCAATGTGAAACTGCGCCATGAGCGACACGGTTTCGGTGTCGGTCTCCGTCTCGGTGGCGTAGCCGCTGGCGGCGAGTTCCTCACGCAGTTCACGGAAATTCTCGATGATGCCGTTATGGACGACCGCTACCCGCCCGGACCTGTGAGGGTGCGCGTTCGCCACCGAGGGTGCGCCATGCGTTGCCCAGCGTGTGTGCCCGATTCCGGCCTTGCCCGGCAGGGGGTCATGGATCAGCATGTCCGAAAGATTGACGAGCTTGCCAACCGCACGGCGACGGTCCAGCGCACCGTCGTTCACGGTCGCGATGCCGGCGCTGTCATATCCCCGGTATTCAAGACGCTTCAGCGCCTCAACCAAGGTCGGCGCCGCCTCATGCTTGCCCAGGATGCCTACGATGCCGCACATCGCCTCATTCCGCCTTGTCCGTGTCGCTGGTCGCGCGCAGCCTTGCCAACAGCTTGCGAGCGAATCCCGGCTTGTTCTTCTGGCGGGTCCTGGCGATCGCGAGATCCCCGTCGGGAACGTTGCGGGTAATGACCGTTCCCGATGCGGTCATCGCTTCGTCTCCGATCCTGACCGGTGCGACCAGCATTGTGCTGGATCCGATAAAGGCTTTCTCGCCGATTTCGGTCCTGTGCTTGGAGACGCCGTCGTAGTTGCATGTGATGGTTCCCGCGCCGACATTCGCGGCCCGGCCTATCGACGCGTCGCCGATATAGGTCAAGTGCTTCGCCTGCGCGCCTTCCCCGAACTCGGCGTTCTTGACCTCGACGAAGTTCCCGACCTGGGTGCCGGCCCCGAGTTTCGTGCCGGGCCGGAGGCGTGCATGCGGCCCGACGACAGAATTGCGGCCGACGTGACACCCTTCCAGGTGGCTGAATGCGCGGATGCGGGCACCGGATTCGATCACGACGCCCGGGCCGAACACGACATTCGGCTCCACCACGACGTTGCGGTCAATGCGGGTGTCGAAGGCAAAGTGCACCGTGTCCGGCGATTGAAGCGTCACGCCCCTATCGGCGGCGGCGTTGCGCGCACGCGCCTGAAACACCGATTCGGCACGGGCAAGGTCCGCGCATGTGTTTATGCCGAGCGCTTCCTCTTCGGCGCAGGTCACGACCCTGACATCGAGCCCTTCGGCACGCCCCAAGGCGGCGATGTCGGTCAGGTAGTGCTCGCCGGCTGCATTTTTCGGGCCTGCGGCAGCGGCAAGACGAAGGAGCGTGGCGGTTCCGGCCAACACCAGTCCCGCGTTGCAGAGCGTCAATGCGCGCGTTGCATCATCAGCGTCTTTCCATTCGACGATTTTCAGCAATGTCGTGCCGTCTGACACGATGCGCCCGTAGCGCGCGGGATCGGACGCTTCGAATCCGAGAAACACGATCTCTGCGCCGTCCGCCCTGGCCTTGCCCAGGGCGGAGATCGTGTCCGGGCGAATGAACGGGGTGTCACCGAGCAGCACCAAAGTGTCCCCGCCCTTGCCGTCGAGTTCGGGCGCCGCCATCGTGACGGCATGCGCCGTCCCGCGTTGCTCGGATTGCTCGGCGACCCTGATCCTGCCGTCGGTCTTCAGCGCCTCCTCGCTGACCGCGTCTCCGTCTCCGCCGACGACGATGACACGTTCGCCATCAAGAGCTTCCGCGGCCGCAAGGACGTGAGCAAGGATCGGGACGCCTCCGATTTCGTGCAGCACCTTCGGGCGGTCGGACAGCATCCGCGTCCCTGTACCGGCGGCGAGAACGATCAGGTGGGTTGGCATTCGCCCTTTCCTTTTTGGCTGCGACCTTTTAGCCGCGAGCGCGAAGTCCCGAAAGGTTGGGGCCATCAACTTGTGTTGCCGCAAGTTACATCTGCGGCGGGGACTTGCCGAAGGAGGGCCGCATGAAGTGCGTGATTTTCGATCTGGACGGAACGCTGGCAGATACCAGCGCCGACCTGATCGAAGCTGCAAATGCCTGCTTTCGGGCACGTGGCCTCGGTGACCTCCTTGACGAGACCGAGGACCGGCTGACGGCATTGCATGGCGGGCGGGCGATGCTGAGGCTGGGATTTGCTCGTTCCGGCCACGAGGGCGAGGCGGCGGTGGAGCGAACCTTTCCGGAGTTCCTGGACCGATATCGAGAAGTCATCGATGCCAGGACCGTCCTGTTCCCGGATGCGGTGGCCGCGGTCGATGCATTGCGTGACGCGGGTTACCGGGTCGGCATCTGCACGAACAAGCCCGAGGCGCTGGCTGATCTCCTGCTCCGTCGGCTCGGCGTGCGGGACCGGTTTGTATCGCTGGTCGGTGCCGATACGCTGCCCGTGCGGAAACCCGACCCGAAAGCTCTCCTCGAATCCGTGACCCGGGCTTCCGGCGATCCGGCGCGCTCCATGCTCGTCGGAGACACGGAAACCGATGTCAGGACCGCTCGATCGGCCGGCGTTCCCGTTGCCCTCGTTTCCTTCGGACCCGAGGGTGAACGTGTGGCCCGCCTGGAGCCGGATGCGCTCTTGCCGGACTTTGGATCGCTTGGCAGGATCGTGGCCGAACTGATCGGGTAGTCGACATGGTGCATCGATTCGAGGGCAGCTTCACGCAACAGGAGCCGATCCCGGCGGCGGCGGTGGACGCCGCGACCGCGGTCCTGAATCACGGCAGGTTGCATCGATACAACCTGGCGGCGGACGAGGTCGGAGAGGCTTCGCTCCTGGAACGCGATTTTGCGGCGTTTACGGGAGCACGCTACGTGCTGGCAATGACCTCGGGAGGTCATGCACTTGCGACGGCGCTTCGGGCTCATGACGTGAAACCGGGTGATGCCGTTCTGAGCAACGCCTTCACGCTGGCGCCAGTGCCGGGCGCGATAGCGGGCGTGGGCGCACGCGTCGCCTTCGTGGAGACGACGGAGTCCCTGACGATCGACTTTGCCCACCTTGAGGAAATGGCAGAGATGTCCGGGGCGCGGGTCCTGATGTTGAGCCACATGCGGGGCCATCAACCCGACATGGACAGGGTCATGCGCATCGCGCGGGATCGGGGCATTGCGGTCATCGAGGATTGCGCCCACACGATGGGTGGTTCCTGGCGGGGCGTGGTTTCGGGCCGGCACGGCGCAAGCGCTTGCTACAGCACCCAAACATACAAGCACATCAACTCGGGCGAAGGCGGCCTTCTGGCAACGGATGACCCGAAAGTGGCGGCGCGCGCCACGCTCCTGTCCGGGAGCTACATGCTTTACGAGCGTCACGGCGCCGGCCCCGGCGCGGACGTGTTCGAGGCGATGCGCGACTTTACGCCGAACCTCTCGGGGCGCATGGACAACCTGCGGGCGGCCATCCTGCGTCCCCAGCTTGCCGCGCTCCCCGGGCGCGTGAGTCGCTGGGCCGACCTGCATGACGCGATGGAAGATGGTCTGCGCGACGTGCCTCACCTGAGCCTGATCGACCGAAATCCGGACCTGGTACGCGTCGGGTCGTCATTCCAGTTCCGGCTGCCTGGCCTTGTGGCGCACGAGATCGAGGCCTTCGTGGACAGGTGCGCGGGCCGTGGCGTTGAATTGAAGTGGTTTGGCGCCGCGCGGGCACATGGGTTCACGTCCACCTATCGCCATTGGGCCTATGCGGAAACCCCCGACTTGCCGCAGACCGATCGCGTGATGGCAGGGCTCTTGGACATGCGCCTGCCTCTGATGTTCTCGAAGGAGGATTGCGAGATCATCGCCAGGATAATTCGGGCGGAGCTCTCCGGCATGCGGGGCTGAACTCCTGCAATTGCAGTCATCCGTCGAACCTGGCGGTCGCTTCAATGAAGAGCGCGTTGTCTGCCATGCTTGACGCACGGAATCCGTGCAGCTAGGTAAATGAACGTTCGTTCACTTACGGGAGCCCCAGATGTTCGACGCTTCCATGCGTTTCGACCTCGGCGAGGACGTGGACGCGCTTTGCGACGTTGTACGGCGCTGGGCGCGGGAGCGGGTCCGGCCCATGGCGATGGAGATCGACCGTTCGAACGCCTTTCCTTCGGTGCTGTGGCGCGAGATGGGCGAGCTGGGAATCCTCGGCGTCACCGTTGAGGAGGAATATGGTGGCGCCGGCCTGGGGTATCTGGCCCACACGATTGTCGTCGAGGAGATTGCGCGGGCATCTGCAAGCGTCGCGCTGTCCTACGGGGCGCATTCGAATCTGTGTGTCAACCAGATCAGGCTCAACGGGAACGGGCAGCAGAAGGAGAGGTTCCTGCCCCGGCTCGTCACGGGAGAACATGTAGGGGCGCTTGCGATGAGCGAGGCAGGCGCCGGTTCGGACGTCGTTTCGATGCGCCTTCGTGCCGAGAGGCGAAACGATCACTTCAGGCTCAACGGGACCAAGTACTGGATCACGAACGGTCCGGACGCGGACACCCTGGTCGTCTACGCAAAGACCGAACCCGATGCAGGGTCCAGGGGAATCACGGCATTCCTTGTCGAACGCGAAATGACCGGGTTCTCGACGAGCGCGCATTTCGACAAGCTGGGCATGAGGGGTTCGAACACGGCGGAACTGATCTTTGAAGACGTGGAAGTGCCCTTCGAAAACGTGCTGGGAGAAGAGGGGCAGGGTGCTCGCGTGCTGATGTCCGGCCTGGACTACGAGCGCGTCGTGCTGGCCGGAATCGGTCCCGGCATCATCGCGGCCTGCCTTGACGAGATCATGCCCTACATGGTCGAGCGCAGGCAGTTCGGGCAGCCGATCGGGTCATTTCAGCTCATGCAGGGCAAGATCGCGGACATGTATGCGGCGATGAACGCGTCGCGTGCATATGTCTACGAAGTGGCGAAGGCCTGTGACCGGGGTGACGTGACGCGGCAAGATGCCGCCGCGTGTTGCCTGTTCGCGAGCGAGGCCGCGATGCGGCAGGCGCATCAGGCCGTGCAGGCGATGGGTGGCGCGGGCTTCATGAACGACCATCCCGTATCGCGGCTCTTCCGCGACGCGAAGCTGATGGAGATTGGAGCGGGAACGAGCGAGATCCGGCGGATGCTCATCGGCCGGGAGCTGGTGGGGCGGGTTGCGTGAGGCGGTTTGCCTCCGCGCCTCGAGCGTGGTCTCGGCTGCGGTGCCGGTTGGATGAACCTTGCGCCGTGCAGCGTCTCGGCACAGGGTCCGGCAGACAAGGAAGCAGACCTTGCCGACTTCGTGCGCCGCGTGCCCGCCGCCAAGAAATCCGCAGCAGCCCGCGCGTCAGCACGGGGACGTCCGGGAGGCCGCAATCCGAAAGGCGTCTTGTCAGTCCGGTTCCGGTGCCCTGACCTTGACGGTCACGACCTCGGTGCCGAAATACTGCTGATGATGAACTGACGACGCGAGATGCCGCAGCAGCCGAAGCGAAGCCTCGCGGTCAATCGATGAGCCGGTGACGTGCTCGCCGAGCTGGGAAATGCGATCCTCCAGGTTTATCTCCTCTCCGGACGCGACAACGAACTCCAGAACGGCTCCGCCATCCTCGCGCGCAATCGAGACGCGAAGACGGCGGGGCTCCCTGTCATCCTGATTCTCGCGAAGCGTCAGGAAGGTCTCCTCGCCCACGGCGTCAAGCCGCTGCGCCATGGCCGCATCCCATCCGCCGCTCAGGGCGTACTGTCGCAGAAACGCGCTGATCGGGCCAAGCGCGGAGTCGTCAAACGGGACCTCCATGTGCCTGCGCCGGGGCTTTGCCGCGTTCATGAACACGGTCAGCAGGATGGCCGTGGCACCACCGGCCGTCATGCCGTTCTGAAACAGGCCGCCTGCGAATTCCGCAAAGAACGCAGGGTAGATCACCCCGTTCTGGAAGCCGACGCCAATCCAGAATGAAATGCCGACCACCACGCCCTTGCGATAGTCCAGCCCGTCCTGCACGACCATCCGCATGCCGACCACGAACAGTGTCGACAGGAGCACGGTCGCATACGCCGCCACGACGGGCCCCGGAATTGCGAGGATTGCGGCGAGCGACTTGGGCAGAAGGGCCATGGCGAGGAAGATGAGCCCGACGGCAACACCGACGCGACGTGATGCCACCCCTGTAAGTTCGGTCACGGAAATGCTGGTGGAATAGGTCGTGTTAGGAACCGTCCCGAGCAGGCCGGAAAGCATGTTGCCGAGCCCGTCGGCGGCGACCGCCCCCTCGACCGCCCTGTAGTCCACGGCCCGACGCTTGCGCCAGGATACTTGCTGAATTGCCATCGAGTCGCCGATTGTCTCTATTGCGCCGACAAGGGTCACGATCACAAAGGCGGGTAACAGGCCCCAGAACGCAGGCCCGAAATCCATGTCGAAACCCGGCCATCCTCCTTGCGGAAGCCCGAACCAGGCCGCTTGGGCCACACGCTCCGTTTCGTAGATTCCAAACATCCAGGCGGTCACCGAACCGACAACGACCCCGATCACCGGAGCCCACAGACGCCAGACACCGGTTGCGGCAAGCGCGATGCAGACGATCACCGCGATCGTCGCAGCCGCCGAAAGCGGCGATGCCAGCTGGTGCGCGTCGTTCGGCACCTCTTTCAGCATGGAAAACACGATCGGCATCACGGTCACCGCGATCAGCATGATGACAGTGCCGGCAACCGTGGGCGTGAAGATTTTTCGCACCCAGACAAGATGCGTGGCGAGCACGAACTGGATCAGGGACGAAATGACGACAAGCGTGGCAAGCAGCGCAGGGCCTCCGGCCGCGATCGCTGCAATGCAGACCGCGATGAACGCTCCGGAGGTTCCCATGAGGAGAACGTAGCCCGCGCCGAAGCGGCCGACGCGAACCGCCTGGATGATCGTGCTGATCCCGCTGACGGCAACCACGGCAAACGCTGCCCAGGACAGGTAGGGATCACCTTCTCCGGCGGCGCGGATAACGATGGCCGGGATGAGCACGATCCCGGCAATGGTGAGAAGCGCCAGCTGCAGGCCAAGACCGATTGCCAACGGCGTTGGCGGATTTTCGTCCGCGGCATACCGAATGTGCCTGCTGTCTTCGTTCGTTTCCATGCCTTCGTCTCCAAACACTCGCCGCGAAAAGTCCGCGTCGATGAAGCCATCGCTCAGGCGTACCGATAGCAACAGGACCCCAAATTCCCTGCGAGTCAAGCCGAGTTCGGGATCCTGCAGCAACTTGCTGCAGGACATTCGCCCTGGTCCGGCGCGGAACGATGGACGGGCAAGGACCGCCGTTTATTTTCCCGGAAGGTCGGGACAGGGTCAGGGATTCCGGAAGGTACCGCATGCGAATGCGAAGGAATGGTCCGGCTGCCGCAGGCTTTGCCCACTCGAAGACGGGACGCTGCAAGGAGCGAACGATCGGGGAACGTGCAGGCTCGCCTGGAGGACGGCGACGCGGACCGCGTTCTGCAGATGCTCGGCCATTGGACTGAGCGCAACCACCTTATGTTCGGCATCCCGGCGCTCACGGTCGGCCAGCCTCTGCGACTCGCGGCCTGACGGCGGCGTTCCTCGTGACCCCGCCAGGCGCGGCAATGTGGCCTCCTTTGTGCGGCATCCGGCAATCCAGACGGATGCGGCATGTCCGGTGTTTTCGGGACTTTTGCTCCCATGCCCATGAAATCCGGCGGACATTGACAAGACCTGACATATGTGTCGGTCAGCTTCTGACACGATCGCCTG
Source organism: Boseongicola sp. SB0665_bin_10 (assembly GCA_009838075.1). Classification (GTDB taxonomy): domain Bacteria; phylum Pseudomonadota; class Alphaproteobacteria; order Rhodobacterales; family Rhodobacteraceae; genus JAJEFO01. The sequence continues at coordinate 10,100 of VXSG01000077.1, forward strand.
GGTTTTGAAGGAGGCTCTCGCAACCAGATGATTCGCTTCACTGCAAAGCGGTTGGGCAACAAGCCGATCATTCGTCCCGGTCTCGCGAGGACAATCGGGACGAACATCAACGGGCCTTCCGCGATTCGCGTGCCGGATTGGATCAAGGCACCGCTCGGACGGTACTATCTCTATTTTGCCGACCACCGCGGCGACCACATTCGCCTGGCCCATTCGGACGAGATCACTGGCCCCTGGCATGTTCATGAACCGGGAGCGTTGCGTCTCGAAGACTCCGGCTTTCCAACGCGATCGTCCGAACTCGAACCTCCGGCGCGGTTTCGAAGGAGTGTCGCTTCCGGTGATCTTCGCCCGCACATTGCCTCACCGGACGTTCATGTCGACCATGCGCGGCGACTGATCGTCATGCACTATCACGGACTGGAGCGCGACTGCTCGCAGACCACTCGACGAACGGTGTCCGGGAACGGCCTTGACTTCCGCGACCCGCAGCCGACCGGCGCCGATTTCTATGCCCGTGTCTTCGAATGGCGAGGCGTGGCCTATGCCGCGGCGCTGGAAGGCTGGCTCTATCGCTCGACTGACTCGGGACTGTCGTTTCCGGAAAGGACGCGCCTCGGCGATCCATCCACACGGCACGTCGCCGTCTTTTCGTTCGAGGATGAACTTTTCCTCGTCTTCAGCCGCATTGGTGATGCGCCGGAAAGGCTTCTGGTTTCTCGCATTTTTGCAACTGCGAACTGGCGGGACTGGCGTCTGTCAGATCCCTTGGATCTCCTGCGCGCCGAGACGCCTTGGGAGGGAGCCGGAGAACCGGTCTCGCCATCGCGCGTGGGCCCGGCCGATGGACGTGTCAACCAGTTGAGGGATCCGTTCGTTTTCAGCGAAGACAATCGCCTCTGGCTGTTTTATGCATGCGCTGGCGAGTCCGGTCTGGCGCTTGCGCAGCTTCACCGCAGGTGAAAGGCGGGGCAAGTGAATCTGTCGGCTCTCAACTTCCGGAACTTTCGCTTGTACCTCGCCGGCAATCTCTTCGCGTTGAACGCGATGTGGATGCTCCGCATCATCGTCGGCTGGCTGGCCTGGGACTTGACGGGGTCGGCCAGCTTTGTCGGATTGATTGCGCTTGTGTACTTCCTGCCCACCATGTTGCTCGGGCCGATTTTCGGCGTTCTGATCGACCGGTCAGATGTGCGCCGCGCCGCCATCGTGGTCCAGTCACTGTTCTTGACCGCCGCTTTGGGCTTGTGGCTCGTTCAACATCTGGAGGTCCTGGGCACCCCGCACCTGCTGACATATGCCCTGGTCTCCGGCTTGATCATGTCGGCGCACGGCCCCGTGCGGATGTCGATGGCGCCCAGGCTGGTCGCATCCAATGACATCCCGTCAGCGGTCAACTTTGCCTCGATCGCCTACAATGTCTCTCGCATGACAGGTCCCGCGATCGGGGGCTGGGCAATTGTGCAAATTGGCACAGGGCCGGCAACGCTCGTAACCGCATTCTGCTATTTTCCATTCCTGGCGGCACTGTCCCTCTTGCGCGTCCGGCAAGCGGCCACCAAGCCTTCGAAGCCAGGCTTTCTGGGCGATCTGGCCGAAGGTGCCAGATTCGCCCTCGGCGATGCCGGAATTCGTGCCGCACTCGCCCTCGCCGCGATCGCATCGATATTCATAATGGGAGTGCTGGAAATCCTGCCGGTGATTGCGGACGGCGTCTTTGCCAGGGGCGCCGCAGGCCTGGGCCTCTTGACCGCTTCTTCCGGGCTGGGCGCGATTGTCGCCGGCCTTGGGTTGGTATTGCTGCCACCGGCCTTTGGACGCGATCGCCTCCCATTGGCCGCTGTCATCAGCCTGTTCGGGGTGGCGTGCATAGCGGGCCTCGGACTGACCGCATCCTGGCTCGCCGCAATCGGCCTGGTCGCTGCCATGTCGGCCGCCGCCGCCGCAACGGGCATCATCTGCCAGTCAGCCATTCAGACCCTGATCGGCGACGGGATGCGCGGACGCGTGATGAGCATGTGGGCCAGCATCGCCATTGGCAGCAGCGCGATGGGTGCCGCCCTTCTCGGAATTTCGGTGGAATTCCTGGGATTGGGTGCGACACTCGCGTTCAGCGCGATTGCCGCAGGGCTGCTGCTGGTCGCAGGCCTCTTTCGCCGCCGCTGGAAGTCTCGGCCAGCAACGAGATCTGGCGGTCTTGACTGACCCGCGCAAGGGCCGCCGTGGCACGCGGTCAATTTCGAATTCGCGGATTCCGTTCTTTCCTTTGTCGCGGATTTCAGCCTTCGGGCTCGTCATCCGTCCGACGCGCGGCGTGCTGTCACCGCACGCGTCGAATTCTGGTAGAGCTGGAGGTTTTTGTCACGAAGCCTGGCTCTTCAATTTGCCGAAGGAAGCACCCGGGGATGCATTGCGCAAAATGCGGCAGGCATGGCACACTTGTTCCTGCAGGATTTTCACGCGGGCCGCCAAGTGATCGATCTCGGGCATGTCTTGGAACTCCGTTGGAGCCGTCTGCAGGTGGCGGGTCTGGGCCGGGCGGAACGGTGGCAGGAGAGTGCGCGGGACGGGACTGAATGACCGGACGCAACGAAGTGATGCCCTATGTCCAAAAGGTCCTGGCCGAACAGGATGCCTATCGGAATGCAGGTCCGTCCGCGCTGCCCAGGGTCGTCCGGGCGGTCACCGCACCGATTGGACCCCTGACCGACAGGCTGATTCCTGCCAGTGCCGTCGAGGCGGCAATCCGGGGCGCCGACTGGGTTGCCTCGTCCTCGATCCGAACCGCGGCAGTCTCCCATGAATTCTCGGATTTCGAGGCCTGCGACACGGCTGCTGCGGATGTGCGGCGGTGGGCGCTGGGCTATGCGGCTGCAGGCGGTGCCGCAGCGGGCGTCCTGGGGGCGGCGGGACTGGCAATTGACATCCCTGCGACCGTTGCCCTCGCACTCAGAACGGCACGGCTCACCGGGCTCTGCTATGGATTTGGCGGCGTCGGCGAGCAGGAGCGCGTGTACATTCTTGATGTCCTGCGGCTTGCCGGGGCGAACTCCGCGGAAGAGCGTGACGCGATCCTGCGACGCCTTGCCGAGTCCCGGACGCAGTTCGGACGTGACGACTGGCAGAAGATTGCGGCCATGACCGGACGGGCGACCGGCACGGTCGCGGCGATACAAAGGCTGGCAACGACGCTTGGGGTCAATCTTTCGACGCGAAAGATGGCGCAGGTTGTGCCAGTCGTCGGGGCGGTGATCGGGGCAGGCGTAAATGCCGGCTTTCAGCGTGACGTGGCGTCGGCGGCGCGATTTGCGTTCCGGGCACGCTGGCTCGAGGTGAACGAGGGCATTGTCGAGGGCCGCGTGAGCATCCCGGCGCCGGAGAACGCCTGAAAATCCCGGCGCCAGGCATTCAACCGTGCGTGCGCCTTGCGTGATCGCAATGCCAGGAATTCGTGCCCCTGCCGCTTGAGCGCCCTTCGTCCAACATTGACCGTGGCCGATGCTGGCTGTAGGGATGGCGCATCGACGGCAAGTGGTGCGGAGGTCGCCTTGGAAGATCTGTTGAGGGAATACCTGCCAATCCTGGTCTTTCTCTTCATCGCCACCGGGCTTGGAATGGTCCTGATCCTCGCGGCCGTCGTGCTGGCGCCGAGCGATGCCGACCCGGAAAAGCTCAGCGCCTACGAATGCGGATTCAATGCCTTTGACGACGCGCGGATGAAGTTCGATGTCAGGTTCTACCTGGTTTCGATCCTGTTCATCATCTTCGATCTCGAGATTGCCTTCCTGTTTCCTTGGGCGGTCGCCTTCGGTGACCTGGGAGACGCGGCGTTCTGGTCGATGATGGTCTTCCTGGTGGTTCTGACGGTCGGATTCGCCTACGAGTGGAAGAAGGGCGCCATGGACTGGGAGTGACCCCCACCCGCCATGCCCCGGGCATTGCCGCGTTTCGTCGCAGGATGCCGATTGACTTGCGATTCTTGGGATTTCACGTGCGAGTTGCTGCGTCAGCTTGCGTTGACGCTTCATGGGGGAGCGGATAAACCGCGCTCTCAGGAGGTGAACCCATGAGCGTTGTCACATCGCCCGATGCCGCAGGCCCTGATCGTGACGTGGACGCGCGTGAGTTCAACCGGCAATTGCAGGACAAGGGCTTTCTTGTCACATCCACCGCAGACGTCATCAATTGGGTTCGGACCGGAAGCCTCCACTGGATGACGTTCGGTCTGGCGTGCTGCGCGGTCGAGATGATGCACACGTCCATGCCGCGCTATGATCTCGAGCGCTTCGGCACGGCGCCCCGGGCGAGCCCGCGGCAGTCTGACCTGATGATCGTGGCCGGCACCCTGACGAACAAGATGGCGCCCGCGTTGCGCAAGGTCTACGACCAGATGCCTGAGCCACGCTACGTGATCTCGATGGGATCCTGTGCGAACGGCGGCGGCTACTACCACTACAGCTATTCGGTCGTGCGAGGCTGTGACCGGATCGTTCCCGTCGATGTCTATGTTCCGGGCTGCCCGCCGACGGCGGAGGCGCTGCTCTACGGCATCCTTCAGCTGCAGCGCAAGATCCGCCGCACGGGCACGATCACGCGCTGAGGAGACGGCGATGTCTGCGGAACTCACCGAACTTGCAGCCGGGATAGAGGCGAAACGGCCAGGCTGCGTGCTCTCGCAGTCGGTCGCCTTCGGCGAGCTTACGGTCGAGGTCGCGCTTTCGTCCCTGGTCGGCTTCGTGGACTTCCTGAAGTCGGACAAGAGCACCCGGTTCGCGACGCTGGTCGACATCACCGCCGTCGACTTTCCGGAGCGCGACGCGCGCTTCGACATGGTCTATCATCTTCTTTCGATGCATCGGAACCGGCGCATTCGGCTGAAGGTCGCCGTGCGCGAGGATGAGTTTGTGCCGTCATTGACAGAGGTTCATGCCTCGGCGGGCTGGTTCGAGCGCGAAGTGTTCGACATGTTCGGCATTCTCTTTTCCGGCCACCCCGACCTGAGACGCATCCTTACCGACTACGGGTTCCAGGGTCATCCGCTGCGGAAGGACTTCCCCACGACCGGGTTTGTCGAGGTGCGTCACGACGAGGAGCTGAAACGTGTTGTCTACGAGCCCGTGAAGCTCGTGCAGGAATACCGTCAGTTCGACTTCATGTCCCCGTGGGAAGGAGCGAACTACATTCTGCCAGGGGACGAACGGGCCGGTGCGAAGGACTGAAAATGAGGAAGACGTTCCGCCTGAAGTGCGTCGCAAGCGTCTGGCAGGCACGGGTTGTCGATGCGGGCGTTTCGCTCGGCATGCCCATGCGGGGCGCGGCGGGGTGCCATCTCCGGAGCGACTTGCCTAAATGGCCAGAAAGGGCGGAATGATGGACGGCAAGCCCGATGATGCCTTGACCGGCGAAAGGAAGCTCCGGAACTTCAACATCAATTTCGGGCCGCAACACCCGGCTGCTCATGGCGTGCTTCGGCTGGTGCTGGAGCTTGACGGAGAGATCGTCGAGCGCTGCGACCCGCATATCGGCCTTCTCCATCGCGGCACGGAGAAGCTCATGGAAAGCCGCACCTACTTGCAGAACCTGCCGTATTTCGACCGGCTGGACTATGTGGCGCCAATGAACCAGGAACATGCCTGGTGCCTTGCGATCGAAAGGCTGACCGGTACCGAGATTCCCCGCCGGGCGTCGCTGATCCGGGTCCTGTATTCGGAGATCGGGCGCATCCTGAACCACCTGTTGAACGTGACGACCCAGGCAATGGATGTCGGAGCCCTTACCCCGCCGCTCTGGGGGTTCGAGGAGCGCGAGAAGCTCATGGTGTTCTACGAGCGGGCTTGCGGGGCACGGCTGCATGCCGCCTACTTTCGTCCTGGCGGCGTGCATCAGGACCTTCCGCCGGAACTTGTCGACGACATAGACAGGTGGGTGGGCGAGTTCCCGAAGGTGCTGGCCGACATCGACGGCCTCCTGACGGAAAACCGGATCTTCAAGCAGCGGAACGTGGACATCTGCATCGTCTCCCAGCAGGAAGCCCTGGATTGGGGATTTTCGGGCGTGATGGTGCGCGGCTCCGGAATGGCATGGGATCTCCGGCGATCGCAGCCCTACGAGTGCTATGACGAGTTTGACTTCCAGATTCCCGTGGGAAAGAACGGCGACTGCTATGACCGGTATCTCTGCCGCATGGCCGAGATGCGGGAGAGCCTGAAGATCATCAAGCAGGCATGCGAGAAGCTGAGGGCGGAACCCGGCGAAATCCTTGCCCGAGGCAAGCTGACCCCTCCGCCACGAGGTGAAATGAAGACTTCGATGGAAGCGCTGATTCATCACTTCAAGCTGTATACCGAGGGATTCCGCGTTCCCGAAGGCGAGGTCTATGCCGCCGTCGAGGCCCCCAAGGGCGAGTTCGGGGTCTATCTTGTGGCTGACGGCACCAACAGGCCCTATCGCGCGAAGATCCGGGCACCGGGGTACCTGCATCTTCAAGCCATGGATCATGTCTCGAAGGGGCACATGCTGGCGGATGTATCCGCCATAATCGGAACGATGGACATCGTGTTCGGGGAGGTTGACCGATGACGGGTTCGTCCAGCGCATGCATGCTTCGCAGACGGGGTCCGGCCGCGAAGATCCTGCCTTCGCGAACGAAATGAGGAACTGATGCTTCGTCGCCTTCATGCCGAACAGCCCGAGAGCTTCGCCTTCACGTCCGCCAATCAGGCGTGGGCCGATCGCCAGATCGCGAAATACCCGGAAGGGAGGCAGGCAAGTGCCATTATCCCGCTTCTGTGGCGGGCGCAGGAGCAGGAGGGCTGGCTCAGTCGTGCTGCAATCGAACATGTCGCGACCTTGTTGGACATGGCCTATATCCGGGCGCTCGAAGTCGCGACGTTCTACTTCATGTTCCAGTTGCAACCGGTCGGGAGCGTTGCCCATGTGCAGGTCTGCGGCACCACCTCCTGCATGATCTGCGGCGCCGATGATCTGATCACGGTCTGCAAGAAGAAGATTGCCGGGTCTCCACATGAGGTTTCCGGGGACGGAAAGCTCTCCTGGGAGGAGGTCGAGTGCCTGGGGGCCTGCTCGAACGCGCCGATGGCGCAGATCGGCAAGGACTATTACGAAGACCTGAATGCCGAGCGATTGGCGGAGATCATTGACCAGCTCGCCGATGGCAAGGTTCCGGTTCCTGGCCCGCAAAACGGTCGCTTTGCCTCTGAGCCGGTGTCGGGGCTCACCAGTCTTGATGTGCGAGCGGGCGAGAGGCAAGGGCACAATGCAAGCGTTCGTCTCGCGGTCACGCGACGTGACACCGTCAAGCGTATAGACGGGACATAGGGATGCAAGAATCTGCCTGCAGCGTCGGATCTTGCTGCGTGGCCGTCACCAGGAAGGTGGCGGTGGGATGTCGTTGCCGCGCAGTTCGTCAATCCCGGCTGCCGGGAATTCGACGTCGCACCGAACTCCTGCCGGCCGGAATTCGCCGTCAGGACCATGTTGGCGCCTCATGACTGGCGGCAATGAGGCGGATCGGGCGCTCGGCCGTCAAGGACGCATCGTGGCGCTCGTCATTGCGGGCACGATGATCCTTTGGTTCGTGGCCCAGTCAGCGGGCGCGTGGCTCGGCCTGGCGGGTCGATACGCGTTCCTGGTCGACCTTTTTGCCCTTGCGGGTTTTCTCTGGGCGCTAATCGTGACATGGCGGATTTGGCGCAAGCGGCGCAATATGCGCTGACATGTGATGGCCAGTTGCAGGACGGAACAGGCAGATGCTTGAGGACAAGGACCGCATATTCACGAACCTATACGGCATGCATGACCAGACGCTGGCCGGGGCGAGGGCACGCGGACACTGGGACGGAACCGCAGCGCTGATCGAGAAGGGCCGCGACTGGATCGTCGGGCAGGTCAAGGAGAGCGGGCTGAGGGGCCGTGGGGGCGCCGGCTTTCCGACCGGCCTGAAATGGAGCTTCATGCCAAGGGAATCGGATGGCCGCCCGTCCTATCTGGTGGTCAATGCCGACGAGTCCGAGCCCGGCACCTGCAAGGACCGGGAAATCATGCGCCACGATCCTCACACGCTGATCGAGGGTTGCCTGATTGCCAGCTTCGCCATGGGAGCGCACGCCTGCTACACGTACATTCGGGGCGAGTATGTTCGCGAACGTGAGACGCTGCAGGCAGCGATCGACGAGTGCTATGACGCCGGTCTTCTGGGCAAGGACGCTGCAGGTTCGGGCTGGGACTTCGACCTGTATCTTCATCACGGTGCCGGGGCCTATATCTGCGGCGAGGAAACCGCGCTGCTCGAAAGCCTGGAGGGCAAGAAGGGCATGCCGAGAATGAAGCCCCCGTTTCCCGCCGGGGCTGGCCTTTACGGCTGTCCGACGACGGTCAACAACGTGGAATCCATTGCCGTGGTTCCGACGATCCTGCGGCGCGGCGCCGAGTGGTTCACCGGTTTCGGTCGCCCGAACAACACGGGGACGAAGCTGTTCGCGATCAGCGGGCATGTGGAGGCCCCTTGTGTCGTTGAAGAGGCGATGTCGATATCCTTTGCGGAGCTCATCGAACGCCACTGCGGCGGAATCAGGGGCGGCTGGGACAACCTCAAGGCGGTCATACCCGGCGGATCCTCGGTGCCTTGCCTGCCGGGCAAGCTGATGAAGGAAGAGTGCATCATGGATTTCGACTGGCTGCGCGACCAGAAGTCGGGACTTGGCACGGCCGCCGTGATCGTCATGGACCAGTCGACGGACATCATAAGGGCGATCTGGCGACTCTCGAAGTTCTACAAGCACGAGAGCTGTGGCCAGTGCACGCCATGTCGCGAAGGCACTGGCTGGATGATGCGGGTGATGGACCGGTTGGTCAGGGGCGAGGCCGATGTCGAGGAAATCGACATGCTTCTAGATGTCTCGACCCAGGTCGAGGGTCACACGATCTGTGCCTTGGGCGACGCCGCGGCATGGCCGATCCAAGGCCTGATCCGTCATTTCCGTGACGAGATCGAGGATCGGATCAAGGCAGCACGTGCAGGAAGAGTGAGCGCTGTGGCCGCGGAGTGAACCCTTGCTACGGGGCTGCTTTCCCAAGCTCAGGCATGTTCCGCAAGGGTGTCCATGAAGTCCCGGCCCGCTTCCCAAGCATCGCTCGATTCACGACTCGTTTCGCAAGGCGGCATCGCTGCGGAGAGCGGGTCTCGACCAAATTCGTCGAATTTTCCGTCGATCCGTTCGCAGGAATCGGCTCGGCAGGGAGGCAGCTGCCCTACCTCACAGGGATTGGTGGACCCGTGCAGGATCCAGATCGCCCAGTTTTCGATGACTGCCGTTCTCGACCATGTTCGCCTCTGGCACAAGCCCAGGGTCTTGAGGCATTCCAGAAGGACGCGTCCAGCATCTCCCGTGCTGGCGTTCCGGTGCGCCGAGGCTGTGATCCCGCCCCGACGCAAGCAAGCCGGATCTATGGCGAAACTGTGAAACCAGGGGTTCGCAATGTGGGTTCGACATGCGAAACCTTCTCCTGGGTGACACCGTCGTCGCCGTCGCCAAGCAAGGCGACCAGCGCCTGAACCCTTCCGGCATCGAGATTGAACACGGTCAGTACGTTGCCGGTGTCGGCAAGCCGAATGCCGAGGGCGCCGCCGGTTGCACCTGCACCAAATGGCGCGACTTTCCGGGTCACGATCTTCCCTCCCTGATTTCCGCCACCAGCGCGTCGACCAGCTTGTCAAACGGCTGGTCTATGTCCGCGGTGATCGCCGTCTCATCCGGACCCGGTGGCTCGAGCGTGGCCAATTGGCTCTCGAGGAGCGAAGCGGGCATGAAATGGCCCGAGCGGTTCGCCATGCGCTCGGCCAGCGTCTCCTTGCTGCCCTCCAAGTGCAGGAAACAGAGCGACTCCGCCGCATTGTCGCGGATAGTGTCGCGATAGGCACGTTTCAGCGCGGAGCATCCGATGACGACGGGCCCGTCGATTTCCGCGAGCCGTTGGCCGACCCGGACCAGCCATGGCGCACGGTCGGCGTCAGTCAGCGGTTCCCCGCGCGACATCTTCTCGACATTTTCAGACGGGTGCAGGTCGTCGCCATCGATGTAGCCTATGCCCAGTCTTTCGGCGACGGCAGCGCCGACCGAGCTCTTGCCGCAGCCAGACACCCCCATGACCACGAACTTGCCGACTAGAGGCACGCCGTTATTCCGCCGTCGACAAAAAGAGTGTGGCCATTGACGAAACTGGAAGCGTCGGATGACAGGAACACTGCCGCACCGACCAGTTCCTCGACCTTGCCCCAACGGCCCGCGGGCGTGCGGTTCCTCAGCCAGTCGGAAAATTGCGGATCACTCACCAGGGCTGCATTGAGAGGCGTGTCAAAATAGCCTGGCGCTATGGCGTTGCAGTTGAGTCCATGCTTCGCCCAGTCCGTTGCCATTCCCTTGGTCAGGTTGGCTACCGCGCCTTTCGTGGCGGTGTACGGCGCGATGCCGGGATGGGCCAGCGCCGTCTGCACGCTGGCGATGTTGACGATGCGTCCAGCGCCGCGTCCGATCATGTGCCGCGCGCAGGCTTGCCCGACATTGAACGCCGTCACGATGTTGCTGCGCAAGAGCATCTCGAACTTGTCCGCGGGGAAGTCCTCCAATGGCGTGCGGTGCTGCATCCCGGCATTGTTGATCAGGATGTGAACGGGACCATTGCTGCTTTCATAGCGGTTGATCGCCATTCTCACGACGTCATTGTCGGTCGCGTCGAAGGGCAGTTCGTGGACGTTTGCGCCGTCAGTTCGCAGCGCATCCGCCGCCTTGGACAACTTTGCCATGTCGCGCCCGTTCAGCACGATCGTCGCACCGAATTCGGCCAATCCCTTTGCCAGGGCGAATCCGATTCCCTGCGAGGATCCGGTGATGAGCGCGGTCTTCCCGCTGAGGTCGAACATCGCTGCGCCGGTGGTCATGATCCGCTTCCTGTCATTTGACTCGCAAAGACGTGCCCCTCTCGATGTTGTCGATAGCACACCTGTCAACTCGGGAAGTGGAATGCCCAAACCCGAAATCCTTCGGGTTGGCCCTTACCCGGAGCGCGATCAGGTTCCACTGGATCAACCCCATACAGTGCTCAGGTACTTCAAGATGGCTGTCCCGGCATCATTTCTGAATGAGTGTGGTCGTGCAATACGTGGAATCGCGACTCGGGATGAATTGGGTGCAGACCGAAAGATGACAGGTGCCTTTCCGAATCTCGAGATCAATTCCGTCTACGAGGTAGGGTACGATGCGGTCGACCTCGATTCCTGCCGGGAACGCAGCGTGAGGGTGACCAGCGCTCCGGATGTCCTGACTTGCGACGTTGCCGATCTTGGTGTCGCAATGTTGCCGTGCCAGGCGCGTGGCATGATCGCGGCCGATGCATGGATGCGCGGCGGGGACAGGGCACGGGAGGACCTCCGCCCGCCGAAGCGACGTGTTCATTGGGCCAGGGCGGGTGTCCTGGGGCTTGGGCGCGTCGGCCGACAGGTTGCACGTCGACTGGCCGGGCTCGACATGGAAATCGCCCATACCGACCTTGCGCCAAGGGACTGCACGCAAGACCGGGCCTTCATTGCCGATCCTGTTGAATTGGCACGCCACTCCGATTACCTGTTCGTGGCGCTGGCCGCTTCGGACGAGATCCGCCGATTCGTGGGTCGCGAGGTGGTCGAGGCAGTCGGACCAGAAGGCACGGTGATCAACATCCGCAGGGCATCCCACATCGGCGAAGCTGCACTGCTCAATGCGCTGGAAAGCGGCGCGCTCGGTTGCGTGGTGCTCGACGTGTTCGAAGGTGAACCAGAACTGAGTCCACGCTTCCTCAAGCCCGAAAGCGTCCGTCTCCAGCCGCGTCACGCCTCAGGCACGGTGGAGACCCGGAAAGCCATGGGCAAGCTTGTGCGGGACAACCTGGCCGCGCATTTTTCCGGCCGACCGCTCTTGACGCCCGCACAATGACATCTTCATGAAGTCGGTCGTCATTCACGCGGCAAAGGATCTTCGGATCGAGGACAGGCCGTCCGAAGAGCCGGGCGCGGGCCAAGTTGAAGTCCGCGTGGCCGCAGGGGGAATCTGCGGATCCGACCTCCATTACTACAATCACGGCGGCTTCGGCTCTGTTCGGCTGAAGGAGCCGATGGTCCTCGGTCACGAGGTTGCCGGGCACATCACCCGGCTCGGAGAAGGCGTGACCGGTCTGCGAGTCGGACAATTGGTGGCGGTGTCACCTTCGCGCCCATGCCACGGCTGCGCCTATTGCAGCGAGTCGAAGCACAACCAGTGCCTCAACATGCGGTTCTACGGTTCGGCGATGCCGTTCCCGCACATCCAGGGCGCGTTCCGGGAGGTGTTGGTGGCGGACGCCACGCAATGCGCCCCTGCCGACGGGTTGTCCGCAGGCGAGGCCGCAGCGGCTGAACCACTCGCCGTCTGCCTGCACGCAGCCCGCAGGGCCGGCGGCATATTGGGCAAGCGCGTGCTTGTCACCGGCTGCGGACCGATCGGACTGTTGTGCATCCTCGTCGCCCGGCGGTCCGGCGCCGCGGAGATCGTGGCAACTGATCTCTCGGACTTCACGCTGCGCATTGCCAGGCAGAACGGTGCAGACAACACCGTGAATGTCGGCCAGACACCGGAACGGATGGACGCCTATGAGGCAGGCAAGGGGTATTTCGACTTGCTCTTCGAATGCACCGGCGTGGCGCAGGCGTTGGCTGGCGGGATCGCGGCGCTGCGCCCTGGCGGCACCGTGGTGCAGCTGGGACTCGGCGGCGACATGCAGATCCCGGTTCAGACCATGACAACGAAGGAAATTCAGTTCAGAGGCTCGTTCCGATTCCACGAAGAGTTCTGCACAGGCGTGGAGTTGATGCGGAGGAACCTGATTGATGTCAAACCGCTGATCACGCACACCGTGGCAATTGACGACTCGGAAAGCGGGTTTCAACTCGCGTCCGACCGCAACCAGGCGGTGAAGGTGCAGATCGCTTTCTGAACACTTGATTCATTTCGCAACGAGCGCAACATCGGCGCCCGCCGCCCGAAAACGGCCCAAGTTGCCGTAGAGCGCGCGCAGCATGATGCCCCGCGCGCCGTTCATGTCCCGGTCGACGACGATGCTGCCGTCCGAAACCGTCTTTGCGCCGCCAAGGTTCTCGTTCACGAAGCCGTCCCATGAGCGTGTCCTGCTCGTGTAGGCTTCGTTGCAGATCACCAGACGCTTGCCGTATTTCCGACACGTCCACTCGAGCTTCCGCCTGAACCGGTAATGGGCAAGACCCAGCATCGAGCGCACGGTCCTGGTCCTGATCTTGCGATCCTCCTTCGCGCTCATCCCCTTCGTCTCGAAGGACGGAAGAATGATCACGTCGAACGACTGCACGAGATCGTAGGCCACCCGCCGGTGCAGGTCGTCGACCAGGTTCCGGACGCGGATGAACAGTTTGTCGATGCGTTTCTGGAAGTGGCGCTTCCACCCTTCATGCTTCGCCTTCGTACGTTGCCCGATCAGGCGGTCGAGCTTCAGGAGAAGGGGAAAGACCTTGTCGGAATGAAAGCGGTCTCCATAGCTGGCGGCGTGGTTCACCGAGTATGCGGTCACGAAGGTCCGCACGCCGGGGTCGAGGGCCACGACGGAGCGGACTTGGATTTCGTCCTGCCCCACCGTGACGATGTGCAACTGAGCGCAGATGAACCAGATCCCCCGCTCGAGCACGATGGTTGTCAGCTTCTTCCAGGCCTCGTCGGGCATGGGTTCCGCCAGGTCGAAGTTCCGCGCGACGAACGCGCCAGACAGCTTCTGGACGGCAATGCGCTGCCGCATGTCCCTGATGCTGCGGAAGGAGAGGCGGCACCGCCCTCCCGCCTTCCGCTTCCTGATGACGGCGTCCCGGGCCCTGAACGCCGCGTTGACCGCCTCGTCGCAGTCGGCGGAGCGGAACGTGCCGCCCCGCTCGTGGACCTCCGAGCGCACGAAGTCGCGGATCGTGGCGCGGAGCACGGTCTGCTTCAGGTCCGGCCCCTTCGGGTCCACGAGGCCATCGTCTGCCTCCCGGAAGCATGCGACGGCAAGGTTGTAGGCCCGGCGCTGCTGGCGGACCAGCTCGTGCAGCAGGCCCGGATTCTTCGGGTAGGCCCTGATCTTCCTCGTGGCCTTGACCAGGACGCTTGCCGTGACGGGAGGCCCGGGAGGAAGCGAGATCCGCAGCGAGGCGGCGGACGCCGGACCGGTCGGGAAGATCGCCCTCTTCCAGAAGCTCGACGCTTCCTCCCGAAAGTTCGATGACGTGCCTGAAGAGCGGGCAGCCCGACCGGGTGATGCGGTCCGGTGTGGCAGCCACCACTTGGACTGCATCTCCGCGCATAGCCCGTTCCAGTAGGGCGACAGGGCATCGTCGCCTGTGATCGATTCCGGATCCAACGTCACGGACAACGTGTCCGTCGGGATGCCGTTCGCGCAGGAGTCGCTCCCGGGTGTCAGGGGATGACTCCTGCCTGGCGCCGGACACGCGGGCGCAGGGGATGGTGTCGGGACCGACAGGGACCCGGACCCTGCAATGTCCTCCGGGTGTCCGCTCAAGTCGTTGATAGCGCCCTCCCTCGTTCCAGCGCCTGACGGTTTGCGTGGTGACCTTCTCGCGTCTCGCAAGGCGTGTCGTCGTTAACCACATGCCGAGACTTACTGGATGTTCCTGCATTGTTCAACAGAGAATTCGCCAAATGTTGCGTTCGTTGCTTGATAGTGAAGCAGTCACTGATCGCGCTTCGACGCCTAATCTGCTTACGCACCAATTGCCGCCAACGCGGCTCGTGCAATCGTCAAGTCCTGCTCGGGCGAACCGGATCCGACGCCGGTTCCGCCAAGCGGCACGCCGTCTATCCGGATCGGCAAGCCGCCGGCGAGCCCTGTGACTTCGCCACCGGTGGCTGGCCTGCGTCGGGGACCGCGGTGCTTGGGGGCGCCGGTCGTGGCCGTCGTTCGCGCTTTTGCTCGCACCGACCCGCGGCTGGGGAATTTCGAGCCGGACATCCGAATCCTGACTGGCAGTTCACCGCTGGCGTCCACGACCTCGATCCTTTGCGGCTGACCGATTGCCTCGGCCGTTTCCACCGCTGCACCCAGCATTTTCAAGGTGGCGCGATGGGTCAAATGCGTGTGCACGCAGTGAATTCCATTGGCCGGGCTCCCCTGTTAACCTGCAGTTCCTTGAGGCCTTGGAATGGTATCGATAACGGCCACGTCCGAAAAGTCAGGAGCCGCCAAATGACTTTCTTTGATTCCCGTGATCCCGCCTTTGACGGCTTTGTTCTCGGTAACGCTCCGGTCAAGCAGCTGGCCACCGGGTTCGACTGGGTCGAGGGGCCAGTCTGGTTCGGTGATGCGGGCTGTCTGCTGTTCTCCGACATCCCGAACAATCGCATCATGCGCTGGACCCCCGGCAGCGGTGTCTCCACTTTTCGGCAACCGTCGAACTACAGCAATGGCCATACGCGCGACCGCGAGGGCCGGCTGGTGTCTTGCGAACACGGTGCCAGAAGGGTGACGCGGACGGAACACGACGGACGGATCACGGTGATCGCGGACAGCTTCGAGGGAAGGCGGCTCAATTCACCTAACGATGCGGTCGTGAAGTCCGACGGCACGATCTGGTTCACGGACCCGCACTATGGGATCATGACCAACTACGAGGGTTATGCCGCGGAGCAGGAACTTTCATGCAACCTGTACCGCGTCGACCCGGCCACGGGCCGCATGGACGCGATGGTGACGGACGCAAATTGCCCCAACGGCCTGGCGTTTTCGCCAGACGAGTCGCGGCTCTACATGGCCGATACCGGCCGCATGTTCAGCGATGATCCGCAGCACATCCGGGCCTTCGACGTTGGCTCTGACGACAGGTTGACTGGCGGTGACGTCTTTCACGTGATCGATCCGGGCTGTTCGGACGGTCTGCGTATCGACGTCGACGGAAATCTCTGGTCCTCGGCCGCCGATGGCGTCCATTGCATTTCGCCGAAGGGCGACCTCTTGGGCAAGATCCTCGTGCCCGAGCTCGTCTCGAATGTCTGTTTCGGCGGACGCGCGAAGCACGAACTCTACATTGCTGCGACCACCTCGATCTATCGTGTCACCCTGAACCGGCAGGGGATCCAGCACCCTTGACGTCTGGACCTGAACGGGAGTGCCGTTGCTCAAATTCCCGCCAGCCGTCGACCCGCACAGGTCCTGAAAGCAGCCCATTGCAAGCACCAGCCTGCTGACTGACCCAATGGCGTAGAGCACTGTCGTCCAGGGAGATCCGGAATTGCGACGTTTCCGCCCAAGTGCAGTTCGGGCCTGTCGCGGGTCCAGCTGCCGTCCGGACAACTTTGGCCGGAGTTGAATGATGGGTTTGCCCTGGCGCCCTTGGCAGAATTCGCCGAGGCATGCCGCGTCGCGTTCGCGAAACCGAATCGCGTAAGGTGGAACCGGTCACTGAATGGAGGGCACGCGACCAGACGGATCGCCGGGTTCACATGAAGGCAGTCCGCAATTGCCGGGGCGGCGGGCGGGAGAGGTCGCCGCTCGGGACTCAATGGATTGAATTTCAAGGCAGACTTGAACTGCAACTGCTTCCGCTCGGCTGTCGGGATCCCGCAGACATCTCGGTTTGCGAACGGGTGGACGCTCATGCGGTCCAGCTGGATTGGAAAGGCTTCAATTGCCGCGGTCTTTGACGTATGGACTGCAGGAGGCTGGCAAGGAACACCATCATGCAAGTTGTCAAGATCACTTCTGTTGTGGTGCTGACATTGTCCATGTCGGGCTGCGGAGTTGGCAGCGGGATTCGCGGAGTTTTCGGTCAGGACGACCCGGGGGCTGGCCTGCCGTACCGTGCAAGCCTCTCGCGGGCGGAGGCGCCGCGCAGTTTCACGGTCAGGGTGACGGCCAGCGCCGCATCGGTGGACGAGGTGCGGGAGTCCGCACGAATGCCTGCAACGCGGCATTGCCTTGAGACCTACGGCGGTTCGGATGTGAACTGGGTGACGGATCCTGCCTCGGGAGACTGGGCATTTGCCCGTGACGGTGACTTCATGGTGTTCTCGGGACGGTGCACTGTTCGCTGACCACAGGGTTGGTCGGAGTCAGGCTGCCCAATTTCGCTTCGGTCGGCGTGGGGCTGTTCGTCCCGCGTCACCAATTCCGAAAGTTGCAGCGAGCCGGGCTTTCCGCAATCACTGTCGCATGGATTGCGTGCTGACGCTGCCAGGTGGGCAAGCCGGTTCATTGCTGGTTTCCGATGAAACAAGCATCCATGTTTCGCAGAACCATCTGCATGAAGTGTGAAGAGCGGGACGTAAATGCTTGATTCCATGAAATGCTTTCGGGTTGGACTGATTGGCACAGGCCGGATCAGCGACATCTACCTAAGTAACTGTGCGGAATTCGATGGGCTGGACATCGTGTCGTGCGGCAGTCTTGACATGGACGAAAGCAGGGCCAAGGCGGCCGATTTTGGCGTTCCTCGGGTCGCCACTCCTGAAGAGATCATTGCCAACCGCGAGGTGGATGCAATCCTGAACCTCACGGTTCCGGCGGCGCATGCGGAGATCAGTCTTGCGGCCCTTGAGGCAGGCAAGCACGTCCATTCAGAGAAGCCCTTCGTTACGGATCTGTCAGACGGCCAACGCATCCTTGAACTGGCGGCCTGCAAGGGCCTGCTCGTCGGAAGTGCGCCGGACACTTTCCTGGGCGGGCGTTGGCAAACCGTGCGAAAGCTCCTGGACAGGGGCGCGATCGGGGACCCGACCGGCATATCGGCATTTGTGCCGACCCACGGTGTCGAGCGCCATCATCCGAACCCGGATTTCTACTACGCAAGGGGCGGTGGCCCGCTGCTGGACCTTGGTCCCTACTATCTCGCGGCGATGGTCTTCTGCCTGGGACCGATTGGGCGGGTCGCGGGCATGGCGCGCAAGACCTTTCACGAGCGCATGATCGAGAACGGTCCTCGAAGCGGCGAGATGATGCCAGTGGAGGTCGACACCCATTGCCTGAGCATGTTCGAGTTCGAAAGCGGTGTGATCGGGCAGATGATGGTGAGTTTCGACGTTTGGGAGAGTGAGACACCTCGCCTGGAAATCTATGGAACGGATGGAACGATCTGCATTCCCGACCCAGATCCCGGAGACGGGGCGAACGTCTTCCAAGGCCCCGTCTGGATTCGCACCCGTGAGACGTCGCGCTGGACGATGCGGCCCCGGCCCAAGGCGCCGGTTGACTGGGAAGTGGCCGAGAACACGCACGGCCTGAACTTTGACGCGCGAGGTGTCGGCCTTGCGGAACTCGCGCAGGCCGTGTCGGATCAGCGCGAACCGAGGGCCGGCGGGGCGCTTGGCTTTCATGTCTGCGAGGTCATGCAAGGCATGCTGCGTAGCGCGGGCCTTGGCAGCTACGTTGACATAGTGAGTACCTGCGATCGCCCGGCCATGCTGCCGGAAACCACGGAAACCGGATTGAATGTCGATCTGGGACTCCCGGCATGAACATGGTGGCGCCGACCGCGAACGGTCCATGCGTTCGGTCCGGTCGTTGAAAGACGCGCCAGCCTCGGCAGACGGGAAGCGTCCGACACATGCGTCGACATTCCGTGCATTGCCGCGGGAGCGTCAGGCGTGAAGTTCATCTATGCTTGCATTCGATCAGACGAGAAACCGGCAAACAGGGTTTGTCTCTAGAGGATTCGACCAATGCCAAGGATCGGGGTAATCGGCTTGGGTGCCGTGGGAAAGATACACGTTGCCAATGTCATTGCGCATGGGGAAGCGGAATTGTCGGCGATATGTGATTCTCGACGGGAAGCCGTCAAGGCGATCTCGGAGAAAACGGGCGCAAGACCGACATCTCACGTAGCGGAACTGCTTGATGCTCGACCTGACGCCGTCATCATCTCGTCGTCAACGTCATGCCACGGTGAGGTCGTCGGCGAATGCGTGAAAGCGGGCGTTCCCTTTCTTTGCGAGAAGCCGCTTGCGCAGGACGTCCGCACCGCTGAGGATATCGCCGCCGCGGTCAAGGCGAACGGCCTTGTTGCAGCCACGGCATTGAACCGCAGGTTCCATCCCCAGTATTCGGCAATGCGGGACGCGGCCCTGGCCGGCGAGATCGGACAGTGCGAACTGCTTTGCTTCACGTCCAGAAGCACTGCGCCGCC
Organism: Boseongicola sp. SB0665_bin_10; assembly: GCA_009838075.1. GTDB lineage: Bacteria > Pseudomonadota > Alphaproteobacteria > Rhodobacterales > Rhodobacteraceae > JAJEFO01. The sequence continues at coordinate 29,322 of VXSG01000077.1, forward strand.
CACAGTCGAGTTTAGTCGGACATCGGGTGGACTGTTTGCCGAAAAGGGGAGCCATTTCTATGATCTTGCCAGATGGATTTCCGGCGAGGAACCGGAGGAACTGACCGCCATGGGGGCGGTCCTTGTCGATCCGGGGTTCAAGGACATCGGGGAAAGCGATACCGCCATTGTATCAATGCGCATGCGAAATGGCGCCCTCTGCCGTTTTGACTTCAGCTGGAGAGCTGCATACGGGCAGGACGAGCGCATCGAGATTCACGGGTCCCATGGATTGTTGACCAGTTACCAGGATCCGGTGGGAACGATCGTTCATGCCCTTGGCCGAAGCGTGCGGACGGGAACCAGGCTCGCGACATGGCAAGAGCGCTTTGCGGAGTCCTACAAGGCGGAACTCGATGCCTTCCTGTCCGTGCTTGTCTCGGGCCGAGAGCATTCGGTGCTTGCCACATTGAACGACGGGTTGATGGCACAGCGCATTGGTGAAGCGGCCAGAACCTCCGTTTCGAATCGGGCACCATCGAAAATCAATAGTTGATGAACGACAATGTCCTCGGGATCATCGCTGGCCTCCAAAGGGCGCATTGCGGGCTGACCTGCGGAACTGCTTTCCCGGCTACGCCGGACGCGCCGACAAATGGTCCTGGCCATGCCGAAATCGCGCATGCCAACGGTGCCGAAGGACGCCGCATGACATCAGCTGATGAACTGCGTCCCGCTCTCGAAGCCTCCTTAGCAAGTGACAAGCCCGCGGTGATGGACGTGCCGATAGTCAACAACCCGACGCGCGCGACAGGGCACCGGAACATCCTGGACGTCCGTTCGTCGGACATGGTCTTGTCTCACGTTTCGACCTGATGCAGTTTGCGCAACTGAGGAGAATGTTGCCGTTGCATGCGCGAGGGACCGGAATGCCATTCCAACCGCTTTCCGAGATCAGGGACACCCTGAACATTCAATGGTACCGCTCGAAGATGCCGCCGGCGCGCTTTCGCGAGCTGTCCAGGCGCAGCGACCTGAAAGGCTGGATCCAGGCCGGAGGCCATTGTGGCCTGTTCTGCATCACGGGGACCACGGTCTACCTGACTTGGGCGCAAGGCCTCTGGATCCCGTTTTGCGTGGCGCTCTTCGTCCATGGAACGATCGCGTCGTTCTTCCGGGGCACCGCGGTGCACGAGCTCGGCCACGGGACGGTGTTCCGGACCAAATGGCTCAACGGTTTCTTCCTCTACCTGTTCAGCCTCATCAGCTGGTGGAATCCGCTCGACTATGCCGCCAGCCATACGTATCACCACCGCTACACCCTGCACCCGGAGGGCGACCGCGAGGTCCTGCTTCCCGTGCATCCGAACGTGGGCCGCACGTTTCTCCTGCAGATGTTCACCGTCAACTTGCTGACCCAGCCGGGGCGCACCTTCGGCAAGGGCGGGATATTGTCGACGATCTGGCTCACGATTCTGGATGCGATGGGCAGGAATGGCTCGACCGACATACCAGCCAACGAATGGCTCGAGGCGTTGCACAATGACCAACCCGCCCAACACAGGCATTCAATGCGCTGGTGTCGCTTCCAACTGGCGTTCCATTCGGCGGTTCTGGTCGTGGCGGTCGCAACCGGTCTCTGGATCCTGCCGCTAATCGTCACGCTTCCCAGTTTCATCGCCAACTGGCTGAGCTATGCCGTGGGATTGACGCAGCATTGCGGCCTTGTGGAGGGGACGACGGACTTTCGAAAGAGCACTCGATCCATCCGGTTGCCGAAATTTGTCGAGTTCCTCTATTGGCGCATGAACTGGCACATTGAGCATCACATGTATGCTGGCGTTCCGTGCTACAACCTGCCGGCCCTGGCTGCGGAAATCAGTGACGACCTGCCCGAACCGCGCAGCCTGCAAGGGGCCTGGCGCGAAATGCTCGATACATGGGAACGTCAAAAGACGGACCCCGACTACGCCTTCGACACGCCATTGCCGGCAACGGCCAAGACAGCGATACGAAGGACTGCGGACATTGAGGAAACCTCGATAGGTGACCTGGCGCCCAAAGGGCTCGCGTGAGAGTGGCGGCAAATTGGAACCGGGAGATTCTGAGCGAGGCGCATCCGCGATCAGGATGCGAGGACTTCGCTTCGCAACAATGTCGCTGCGGACCTGCGCACCTTGATAGACGTCAGAGTGCCTTTGCAGGGATTGATGTTGGTACCGATTTGGACAAGCGTGATCGCGTTGAAGCGGAGAAATCACGATGGGGCCGCAAGCGAACCTCGGTGCCGCGTCGGCGCAATTTTTCGCCACCCTCTCGCAGAATCGTGCACGTTTGACTATCCTGCGCAGATCGGGCGGAGTTTTCGCCCGGGGCAATGCGTGAGCAAACAGGCAAATGCTGAGAGTCCTTGGAGTCGTCCTGCTGATCGGCATAGCCAGCCCGTCCTTGGCGCGCCAGCCTCTTCACGAGATTCCGCCCGTCGTGCAAGCGTTCTATTCGCTCGGTTTGGCGGACGAAGTACGCAGGAACTGCACCACGATTGACGCGCGGATGTTCCGTGCATGGAAGTTCCTGAATTCAATCGAACGCTATGCCCAGGATCTGGGGTATTCGGACGCCGAGATCGATGATTTCGTCAGCAACAAGGCGGAAAAGGAGAGGCTCCGGGCGCGAATCCGTGCCGATCTTGCAAAGCGGGGTGCGACGCCAGGGACGCCGGAAGGCTATTGCACTGTGGGCCACGAAGAAATAGCCAAGGGTAGCGTCGCAGGTCGGCTTCTGCGCGCCAAGTGACGTCTGCCAGTCATGGGCGGCGGAACCCTGAGGAACCGGAGCTCATGTCCGAACCCAGAAAACTCATCATCAACGACACGGAGATCGAGGTCGATTCGGACCTGACAATCATCCAGGCCTGCGAGCAGGCGGGGATCGAGATCCCGCGCTTCTGCTACCACGAGCGGCTTTCGATCGCCGGCAACTGCCGGATGTGCCTTGTCGAGGTCGTGGGCGGGCCACCAAAGCCGGCGGCATCGTGCGCCATGCAGGTCCGTGACTTGCGGCCGGGGCCGGAAGGGCGGCCACCGATCGTGCGGACAGACAGTCCGATGGTCAAGGAGGCCCGCGAGGGCGTCATGGAGTTCCTGCTGATCAATCACCCGCTGGACTGCCCGATCTGTGACCAGGGCGGCGAGTGCGACCTGCAGGACCAGGCGATGGCCTACGGGGTCGACTTTTCGCGTTTCCGCGAACCGAAACGTGCCGTCCAGGACCTGGATCTGGGGCCGCTGGTCGGGACGGCGATGACCCGCTGCATTTCCTGTACGCGCTGCGTACGGTTCATAACGGAGGTGGCGGGTGTTCCAGAGCTTGGACAGACCGGGCGCGGTGAAGACGCGGAGATCACCAGCTACCTCGGACAGACGCTCGACAGCGAGTTGCAAGGAAACATCGTTGATCTTTGCCCCGTGGGTGCACTGACCAGCAAGCCTTATGCGTTCACCGCACGGCCTTGGGAACTGACCAGGACGGAAACGGTGGACGTGATGGATGCGCTTGGATCGAACATTCGCGTGGATGCCAAGGGACGCGAGGTCATGCGGATCCTGCCCCGCAACCATGACGGCGTGAACGAGGAGTGGCTGTCCGACAGATCACGATATGCCTGGGACGGCCTGCGGCGACAAAGGCTCGACAAGCCGTATGTTCGACGCGAGGGCAAGCTCGTCCCGGTTCATTGGGACGAGGCGCTGTCCGCCGCGGCGAAGGCGCTCGAGGAAACGGGCAAGGTGGCCGGGCTTGTGGGCGACCTGGCTTCCGTAGAGGCCGCATTTGCGCTCAAGGAACTGCTCGAAGGGCAGGGTGCGGCCGTCGAGTGCCGGATCGACGGGGCGGACTTGCCTGCGGACAATCGCTCGGCCTATGTGGGCACGGCGCGGATCGAGGATGTCGAGAGTGCTGAAGCCATCATGCTGATCGGCACCAATCCGCGTGCCGAGGCGCCGGTGCTGAACGCGCGCATTCGCAAGGCGTGGACGCGCGGGGCACGGATCGGCCTCGTCGGAGACGCCGTGGACCTGACCTACGAGTACGCCCATCTTGGCTCCGGCCACGACGCGCTCTCTAGGCTCTTTGACATGAATCCCGACCACGCGCATGGAAAGGACACGGTTGTCATCATCGGCATGGGCGCGCTTGTCGGTTCGGGCGGCGCGTGCGCGCTGCGTGACGCGATGCGATATGCCGAAGTCACCGAATCGGATTTCCTGGTGCTGCATTCGGCAGCGTCCCGCGTCGGCGCCCTGGATGTCGGCGCCGTCGTCGATGGCGGCGTGAACGCCGCGCTCGAGGGCGCGTCGGTCGTCTTCAGCCTGGGTGCCGACGAGGTCGACGTTCCGGAAGGGCCGACCGTCATCTATCAGGGCAGTCACGGGGACCGGGGCGCGCACAGGGCGGACATCATCCTTCCTGCGGCCGCATGGACGGAGGAGAACGGGCTCTTCGTCAATACGGAGGGCCGTCCCCAGCTTGCCATGAAGGCCGGATTCCCGCCGGGAGAAGCGAAGGAAAACTGGGCGATTCTGCGCGCGCTGTCTGCGGAACTCGGCGCGACCCTGCCCTACGACACGCTTGCGGCACTGCGGCAGCGCCTGATCAAGGAAGTGCCGCATCTGGAAGAAATCGACCAGGTGCCGGAGAACGCGTGGCGGATCGCCAAGGCGAACGGCGGCGAGGGCGAAATGCAGGAGGAATTCAGGTCGGCGGTTGTCGATCACTACCTGGTCAATCCGGTTTTGCGCGCGTCCCCGTTGATGGGTGATCTGCAGGCGCGGGCACGTGCAAGGACGACAGGAAGGCTGGCGGCCGAATAGGGTTGCCGGACGTGACGGGCACGCGCCGTCTGGGGCTGGCGCTTGCTGCTGAACACGGATTAGAACGGCCCCGGAGCAAGGGATCGAGACTGAGAGACAAGACGGCAAATGGCTGAGTTCCTGACCACACCGCTGGGCACGCTTGTCATCGTGATCGTGCAGGTGCTGCTGATCGTGGCCTTCGTGATGATCAGCCTTCTGTTCCTGGTCTACGGGGACCGGAAGATCTGGGCCGCGGTCCAGATGCGTCGCGGTCCCAACGTGGTCGGACCATGGGGCATTTTGCAGTCGGTGGCGGATGCGTTCAAGTATGTCGTCAAGGAAGTGGTGATCCCTGCCGGGGCGGACCGGACCCTCTTCGTGCTTGCGCCGTTGATCTCGTTTGTCCTGGCCATCATGGCCTGGGCGGTGATCCCGTTCGACGACACGTGGGTGGTGGCGGACCTGAACATCGCCATCCTGTACATCTTCGCCGTGTCGTCGCTGGAGGTTTACGGCGTGATCATGGGTGGATGGGCGTCGAACTCGAAGTACCCGTTTCTCGGTTCCCTGCGCTCGGCGGCGCAGATGATCTCCTACGAAGTCTCGATCGGCCTGATCATCATCGGAGTGATCCTCACCACGGGGTCCATGAACCTGGGCGACATCGTTCGTGCCCAGGACGGAAGCTACGGAATCTTCAGCTGGTACTGGCTGGCGCACTTGCCGATGCTGGTGCTGTTTTTCGTGAGCGCTCTCGCGGAGACCAATCGCCCGCCATTCGACCTGCCGGAGGCGGAATCCGAACTCGTGGCGGGATACCAGGTCGAATACTCGTCCACGCCGTTTCTCCTGTTCATGGCAGGCGAATACATCACGATCTTCCTGATGTGCGCATTGACGTCACTGCTCTTTTTCGGCGGCTGGCTGAGTCCGGTGCCGTTCCTGCCTGACGGCGCACCATGGATGATAGCCAAGATGGCGTTCTTCTTCTTCATGTTCGCGATGGTGAAGGCCATCGTTCCACGTTACCGCTACGACCAGCTGATGCGGCTCGGATGGAAGGTCTTCCTGCCCCTGTCGCTGGCCTGGGTGGTGATCGTTGCCTTCCTGGCAAAGTTCGAGCTTCTCGGTGGCGCATATGCCCGATGGGTGATGGGCGGGTGATGGCCAGGGTGCGGAACATCATGTCCGAACAGGACGTGGTCAGATCGGGAGTGTCCTGATGACTCAGATCGACTGGAATCGTGCGGGCAAGTACTTCCTGCTTTGGGACTTCATCAAGGGATTCGGCCTGGGCATGAAGTACTTCGTCTCGAGCAAGGCCACGGTGAACTACCCCCACGAGAAGGGTCCGCTCTCCCCGCGGTTTCGCGGCGAGCACGCATTGCGGCGCTATCCGAACGGGGAAGAGCGATGCATCGCCTGCAAGCTTTGCGAGGCCATCTGCCCCGCGCAGGCGATCACGATTGATGCCGAGCCCCGGGAAGACGGCAGTCGCCGCACCACGCGCTACGACATTGACATGACGAAGTGCATCTATTGCGGGTTCTGCCAGGAGGCCTGTCCCGTGGATGCCATCGTCGAGGGCCCGAATTTCGAGTTCGCCACCGAGACCCGCGAAGAGCTCTTCTATACCAAGGAGAAGCTCCTGGAGAACGGCGACCGGTGGGAGGCGGAAATTGCCCGAAACCTGGAATTGGACGCGCCCTACCGATGAGTGAGCGGATCAATCCATTCGAGGCAATGCTCTCGATGAGCCGGGACTGGGCCAAGTCGGTCAATCCCGCGCTCGAGTCCTTCTCTCCGACGGCCTTCGAGTCGTTGTGGCCGACGATGCCACGGGAAGCGATGGAAGCCGTGATGGGAAAGACCTTCAACCCTGACGGCCTGGATGCAAAGACGAAGCTTCTCCTGACCCTTGGCGCGCTGACGATGCTCGGCGCACAGGCAGAGCCCCAGGTCCGGCTGACCGTGCGCCACGCCATCGAGGCAGGGGCCACGGCGCAGGAAATCGCGGAGACAATCGCCGTGATGGGCGTCTTTTGCGGCGTTCCCGCCATGTCGCGGGCGATGGACCTGGCGAATTCGGCGATGAAGGCTGGCGAGGAGGGAGGCGAATGACAGCCCAGGCGCTCGCCTTCTACCTCTTCGCCATTGCCTGCATGGCCGGCGGGGTCCTCACCGTCGTCGCCCGGAACCCGGTCCATTCGGTGCTCTGGCTGATCCTGTCCTTTCTGTCGGCAGCCGGACTGTTCGTGCTTCTGGGCGCCGAATTCGTCGCCATGCTTCTGGTCATCGTCTATGTCGGCGCCGTGGCGGTGCTGTTCCTGTTCGTGGTCATGATGCTGGACGTGGACTTTGCCGAATTGAAGGCGGAAATGGCGCGGTACATGCCGCTGGCGCTCCTGATCGGTGTCGTGATCCTGATGCAGCTTGGCATGGCCCTGGGTGTATGGACAGTTGCCGAAGGGGTGGTGCTTGCCGAGCGCCCGGATTCCGTTGCGGGAGGCGGCGAGCACAACACGGACGCGCTCGGGCGCATCCTCTATGACAAGTATTTCCTGCTGTTCCAGCTTGCCGGGCTGATCCTGCTGGTGGCCATGGTGGGCGCGATCGTGCTGACACTGCGCCACCGCGAATACGTCAAGCGGCAGGACGTGGTCCGGCAAATGCATCGGGATCCTTCGGCATCGGTCGAGCTGAAGGACGTAGAGCCGGGGCAGGGACTGTGATGCGCGCATCGGCTGGCACCGGCGACGTGCGGAGCGAACGGAATCTTGCGAGGGGCGAATGATCGGACTGGAGCACTACCTCATCGTCGCGGCAGCGTTGTTCGTCACCGGGATCTTCGGCATTTTCCTGAACAGGAAGAACGTGATCATCCTCCTGATGTCCATCGAGCTCATGCTGCTTTCGGTCAACATCAACCTGGTCGCGTTTTCTGCCTATCAGGGCAATCTCACCGGGCAGGTCTTCACGCTCTTCGTCCTGACCGTTGCCGCGGCCGAGGCGGCCATCGGGCTCGCAATCCTCGTGTGCTTCTTCAGAAACCGCGGCACGATCGATGTCGAAGACGTCAACGTGATGAAGGGGTGAACGCGTGATGGAGACGATCATCCTCTTCGCCCCGTTGATCGGCGCGCTGCTTTGCGGCTTCGGCTGGCGCATCATGGGCGAGACTGCCGCGCAAACGGTGTCGACGGCACTTCTGTTCATCGCCTGTGCGCTGAGCTGGATCGTGTTCCTGCGGTTTGATGGCGAGACCGCCTTCACGCATGTCCTGCCCTGGATAGAAAGCGGCTCCCTCGCGACGGACTGGGCAATCAGGCTCGACCGGCTGACCGCGATCATGCTGGTGGTGATCACGACCGTCTCCTCCCTGGTGCACCTCTACAGCTTCGGATACATGGCGCATGACGAGAACTTCGACGAAGAGAGGGAATCGTATCGCCCGCGCTTCTTCGCCTATCTCTCGTTCTTCACCTTCGCGATGCTGGCGCTGGTGACGGCGGACAACCTGGTTCAGATGTTCTTCGGATGGGAGGGCGTGGGGCTCGCCTCCTACCTGCTGATCGGGTTCTACTTCCGGAAGCCGAGCGCAAACGCGGCGGCGATCAAGGCGTTCATCGTCAATCGTGTCGGAGATTTCGGATTTGCGCTGGGCATCTTTGCCCTCTTCTTCATGGTCGACTCGATCAACTTCACCGACGTGTTCGCGGCTGCCCCGGACCTCGCGGAGAGGGAGATCACGTTCCTTTGGACGACCTGGCCCGCGATCGAGCTTGTCTGCTTCCTCCTGTTCGTGGGGGCGATGGGCAAGTCGGCGCAGTTCATCCTCCACACGTGGCTGCCGGATGCGATGGAGGGGCCAACCCCGGTGTCGGCATTGATCCACGCCGCGACGATGGTTACGGCGGGCGTCTTCCTTGTCTGCCGCATGTCCCCTCTGATGGAGTTTGCCGACTGGACGCAGAGCTTCATCGTCTACATCGGCGCGATCACGGCGTTCTTCGCAGCAACCGTGGGCCTTGTGCAGAACGACATCAAGCGCGTGATCGCCTACTCGACATGCTCGCAGCTCGGCTACATGTTCGTTGCGGCCGGCGTCGGCGTCTACAGCGTCGCGATGTTCCACCTGTTCACGCACGCCTTCTTCAAGGGGATGCTCTTTCTCGGGGCAGGCTCCGTCATTACCAGGATGCACCACGAGCAGGACATGCGGAACTACGGTGGCCTCAGGACCAAGATGCCCTACACGTTCTGGGCCATGATGATCGGGACGCTGGCGATAACCGGGGTCGGCATTCCGCTTACGGGGATCGGGTTTGCGGGATTCCTCTCTAAGGATGCCGTGATCGAAAGCGCCTTTGCGGGCGGGACGGACGCGGCCTCGTTCGCCTTCTGGACGCTCGTGATTGCCGCGGCGTTCACCAGTTTCTACAGCTGGCGGCTCCTCTTGATGACATTCTTTGGCGAACCGAGGGGCGACATGCATGCACATGCGCATGTCCATGAGAGCCCTGCCAGCATGACGGTGCCGTTGGGCGTCCTCGCGCTGGGGGCGATCCTTGCCGGGATGGTCTGGTACAAGCCGTTCTTCGGCAGCGAGCAACAGGTTCAGGAATGGTTTGGAGTCGCCAAGGGCGGGGAGCATGCCCAGGTCCTGACGATCGGTGCGGCACATGCGGCCGAAGAGCTGGACGATGCTGGCGGAGAAGGTCGCGGTTCCGGAGAACCCGCGTTGCCCGGGCAGGGCGCGATCTACATGGCGCCGGGCAACCACGTGCTGCACGACGCGCACCATGTCCCGGTCTGGGTGAAGCTCTCGCCCTTCTTCGCGATGCTGATCGGTTTCGCCCTGGCGTTCCTGTTCTATGTCCGGCGGACCGACCTGCCCGCGAAACTCGCCGCGAACCAGGCCCCGCTCTACCAGTTCCTCCTGAACAAGTGGTATTTCGACGAGCTGTACGACCATGCCCTTGTCCGGCCGGCCAAGGCCATCGGCCGCTTTCTCTGGCGGCGAGGCGACCTTGGCGCGATCGACGGGTTCCTGAACGGCGTGGCAATGGGTGTCGTGCCGTTCTTCACGCGGCTCGCGGGGCGGGCGCAGTCGGGATACATCTTCACCTACGCATTCTGGATGGTGCTTGGCATCCTCGTGTTCATCACCTGGATGACCATCGCGGGAGGCCGCTAGACGATGCTCCTCGACAGCCTGCTTTCGATCATCACTTTCGTCCCGCTCATTGGTGCCGCGATACTGGCGTTGTTCCTGCGCGGCGATGATGCGCCTGCGAGGCGGAACGCAAAATGCGTTGCGCTGGCAGCGACCAGCACCTCGCTCCTTGCATCGCTCATCCTGCTTGCCACGTTCGATCCGGAAGAAACCGGATTCCAGTTCGTGGAGGAGGGCGAGTGGATCCTGGGCCTGACCTACAAGATGGGCGTCGACGGCCTGTCGGTCCTGTTCGTCATGCTGACGACGTTCCTGATGCCGATCACCATACTCGCGTGCTGGGACGTGACGCATCGGGTCAAGGAATACATGATCAGTTTCCTCGTGCTCGAAACGCTCATGCTGGGTGTCTTCTGCGCGCTGGATCTCGTGCTCTTCTACCTGTTCTTCGAGGGCGGCCTGATCCCGATGTTCCTGATCATCGGCATCTGGGGCGGCAAGGACCGCATCTACGCGGCGTTCAAGTTCTTCCTGTACACGTTCCTTGGCTCCGTTCTGATGCTGGTCGCGATGATCGCGATGTATGTCGATGCGGGAACGGCGGACATCGTCGCGCTGCTCGGCCACAATTTCGGATCCGAAACCATGGAGATCCTGGGTTTCCAAGTCCTCGGCGGTTTCCAGACACTGCTCTGGCTGGCATTCTTCGCGTCCTTTGCGGTGAAGATGCCGATGTGGCCTGTGCACACCTGGCTGCCGGATGCGCATGTGCAGGCCCCGACGGCGGGCTCGGTCATCCTGGCCGCGATCCTGCTGAAGATGGGCGGCTACGGATTCCTGCGCTTCAGCATTCCGATGTTCCCGGTCGCTTCCAGCCTGCTGGCGGACTTCGTGCTGTGGCTGAGCGCGGTCGCGATCGTCTATACCTCGCTCGTCGCGCTGATGCAGGAGGACGTCAAGAAGCTGATCGCGTATTCGTCCGTGGCCCACATGGGATTCGTGACGGCGGGGATATTCTCCGCGAACCAGCAAGGCGTCGACGGGGCGATCTTCCAGATGCTGAGCCACGGGTTCATTTCCGGGGCGCTCTTCCTGTGCGTCGGCGTCGTCTATGACCGGATGCATACGCGCGAAATCGCCGCCTATGGCGGCCTCGTGAACCGGATGCCGATCTATGCAGCGGTCTTCATGCTCTTCACGATGGCCAATGTCGGCCTGCCGGGGACGTCCGGCTTCGTCGGCGAGTTCCTGACGCTGGTGGGCATGTTCCAGGCAAACACCTGGGTTTGCGCTGTCGCGGCGACCGGCGTGATCCTGAGCGCGGCCTATGCGCTCTGGCTCTACCGGCGCGTGGTCATGGGGGAGCTTGTCAAGGAAAGCCTCAGGTCGATCACCGACATGAACCGTCGGGAGCAGGCGATCTTTGCGCCGCTCGTCGTGATGACGATCCTGCTCGGCGTCTATCCCAGCCTTGTGACGGACATCGTCGGTCCGTCAGTCGGGGCGCTTCTGGAAGGCTATGGCGAGGCCGTCGCTCAATACGGCGGATCGACCCGGCTCGCCCTGCACGGAGGCCACTGATGCAGGCGGGAGACCTTGCCATCATCTTGCCGGAGATCGTGCTTTCGATCTTCGCGATGGCCGGGCTGCTTGCGGGGGCGTATGGCGGCCGTGACCGCCTGGGGCCGGCGATGATCTGGACGACGTCGGCGCTGTTCGCGGTGCTTGCGGCATGGATCGGGCTGCAAGGGACGGGCGCGGCAACGGCCTTTGGCGGCATGTTCACGGATGACGCGTTTGCCCGGTTCGCGAAGGTGACGATCCTGTTGTCAGCGGCGGCCGTCCTTCTGATGGGCGAAGGGTACATGGCGCGGAGCGACCTGATCCGCTTCGAGTACCCGCTGCTGATCGCGCTGGCTGCCGTCGGCATGATGGTGATGGTTTCGGCGAGCGACCTGATGGCGCTCTACATGGGGCTCGAGCTGCAATCCCTGTCGCTCTACGTGGTGGCCGCGCTGCGCCGTGACAGCGTCAGGTCGACCGAGGCCGGTCTCAAGTATTTCGTTCTCGGGGCGCTTTCGTCGGGTCTCCTGCTCTTCGGCGCTTCGCTGGTATACGGCTTTGCGGGCACCACGGGATTTGCCGGGATTTTCGAGGCGGTCCAGGGCCGGACGCCGGTGGGGCTGCTGATCGGGTTGTCGCTTGTCATCGCGGGACTGGCATTCAAGGTCTCGGCGGCGCCGTTTCACATGTGGACGCCTGACGTTTACGAAGGCGCGCCGACGCCGGTCACCGCGTTCTTTGCCACGGCGCCCAAGATTGCGGCAATGGCGCTGCTTGCACGGGTCGTCCACGACGCGTTCGGCGGCGTTGTCGGCGACTGGCAGCAGATTCTCGCGGCGCTTTCCGTTGCGTCCATGTTTCTCGGCGCCGTCGCGGCGATCGGGCAGCGCAACATCAAGCGGCTGATGGCCTATTCGTCGATCGCGCACATGGGGTTTGCGCTGATGGGGCTGACGGCCGGAACGGTGGCCGGCGTCGAGGCGATGCTGATCTACCTCGTGATCTACGTCACCATGAATGTCGGAACGTTTGCCTTCATACTGTCGATGGAAAGGGACGGTTCGCCGGTTGTCGAGATCTCGGCGCTGTCGCTGTATTCGCGGCGCAGCCCGACAAGGGCGCTGGCAATGCTCGTGCTCCTGTTCAGCCTCGCGGGCGTTCCGCCGCTTGTCGGTTTCTTCGCGAAGTACTCCGTTCTGCTGGCGGCAGTGGACGCGGGCCTTGCCTGGCTGGCCGTGCTTGGCGTCATCGCCAGCGTGATCGGGGCCTTCTATTACATTCGCATCGTGTACATCATGTATTTCGGCGACGAGGAGAGCGAACTTGATGCCGGCGGTTCGACCGTGCTTGCCGGCTTTCTGGTCGTGTCCGCCGCGATGATGCTCTTTGGCCTGTGGAACCTCGCTGGCATCGAGGGTCCGGCCGCGGCCGCTGCGGCAACCCTGGTCCGGTAGAGGCGCCCCGTCCCGTTGGGTGCCATTCGACCGAGCCAACCGTATCCGGTGTGCATCCAGTGACGGAGGAGCGGACTTCGACCGCCATCCCGGAATGGCCGGATGGAACCGATCGCATCGTCCTGGACGAAGTTGACAGCACCATGGCCGAGGCGGTGCGGCGGGCGAGGGACCTTGAACGACCGACCTGGATCATGGCGCGACGCCAGACGGCTGCCCGGGGTCGCAGGGGGCGGGCCTGGCAGAATCCGCCGGGCAACTTCGCGGCGACGCTGATCTGGCAGCCCGACGCAACGCCCGCAGAGGCGGCGCTGCGGACGTTCACGGCATCGAACGCGCTGTATGCCGCGTTGGTTGCCAAGGTTCCCAAGGCGCAGCTTTCGCTAAAATGGCCAAATGACGTTCTGCTTTCGGGCGGCAAGGTGGCTGGCATCCTGCTCGAGAGTTCAGGGGCGGCCGAACGACTCGACTGGCTGGCCGTCGGGTTCGGCGTGAACCTTGTTGAAGCCCCAAAGGGCCTGCATGACGCACAAGTGCCGCCGGCCTGTCTCAGGGATGCCGGAATCGACTTCGCCGCCGAAGACCTGCTGGCGCGCCTTGCAGGTGCCATGTCTGAAGGCGAGGCGCTCCTCGAGGAAGAGGGGTTCGGGCCTGTTCGGGATGCCTGGCTGTCGCGGGCGGCGAGACTTGGAGGGACCCTGACTGCGCGCACCGGGACGGACGAGATCACGGGCATATTCGAGACCGTGGACGAAGTCGGCCGGCTGGTGCTCCGGACTCCTGCAGGCCAAGTCGCGATTCCGGCGGGCGACGTCTTTTTCTGAGCGGCCCCTTCAATTGCCGCAGGCCCGTCCGGGCTTCGATCCTCGCGTCTTCTGCCTGGTCAACGTCATCCTTCATGCAGACCCAAACGTCATGCCGTGCCTCCAGTCAGGTCCGGCTGGCGATCCGCAGCGCGTCCCGCACCAACGCCAACTCCGCTGGAGCAAGGCCCGGCTCCACCTGGATGGTTTCAGCGACCTGCACCATGTTTCGCTTACCCGCGCATCAGCGCATTCAACGTGTCGTAAGGCGAAGGTGCGATGACCTTGGCGCCGATCAGATCGCCGCACAGATCCAGCTGCATGGTGCTGCCTTCGCTGGCCAACTCCGGGTCAACGAAGGCAAAGGCCAGGTTCATGCCCACCCGATGCCCCCAATCGCCCGAGGTGATCGTGCCCACCACTGTATCGCCCTGCATCAGTGAAGCGCCGCCATGTGCCGGTGCATGGGTTGCGTCTATCTGCAGCGTTACCAGCTTCCGGCGCGGTCCGTCGGCCTGACGTTTCAACAGGGCGTTCTTTCCGATGAATTCGCCTTTTTCCAGCTTTACGAACCGGTCCAGCCCGGTTTCGAACGGATCGAATTCGGTGATCAGCTCGGCCTTCCAATGCATGAACCCCTTTTCCATGCGCATCGACTCGATCGCGCGGGCCCCGAACAACGTCAAGCCATGCGCCTTGCCTGCGTTACGGAGCGCCAGGTAGGTGGCATAGAGCGACGCGTTGGGGACGTGGATCTCGTAGGCCAGTTCACCCGAGAAGCTGACACCCAGCACCGTCACCGGTGAAAACCCGATGAAACATTCTCGCACGCTTAGCCAGGGAAACGCCTCAGTCGACCAATCGCCCCGGGCACAGGCTGACAGCACGTCCCGCGCCTTGGGGCCTGCAACCACCAGGATCGTTTGATCGTTGGTCAAGGACTTGATCTTGACGTCTTCGCCGGCCCGGACGTGACCTGTCAGCCAGTCCATGTCGTGGTATTCGCTGGCTGCGGCAGAACCGTACCAGATCCGCTCTGGCCCGCGGTCGGAGGCAGGCAGGTTGGAAACCGTCGCCTCGCCCTTGACCATGCCGGAATGGTTCAACAGGTATCCCAGCCCAACGCGACCCTCACGCCTTGTGACATTGCCGCAGAACATCCGGTCAAGGAAGGCATGGCTGTCGTTGCCGGTGATCTCGAACCGGTTGAAGCCGTTGACCTCAGCCAAGCCGACGTTTTCCCGGACGTTCTTGACTTCGGCGGCAACGACGTCGAAGGCCTCGTCAAAGCTGAAGCTGAGCGTGGGGCGAAAATCGGGTGCAGGCTTGATGTAGTCGACGCGCTCCCATCCGTTCACAATGGTGAACTCGGCGCCTTCGGCCGCCAGGACCGGGGTCAGCGGCGTGGTCTTCGCGGGCCGACCTGCAGGGCGGTGTTCGTGCGAGAAGTGGAACCGGAACTCGTTCTGGTATTCTTCGATCGCCTTCAGCGCGGTCAGTTCGACGTTGGCGTGACCGGTGAATCGGCGCGGGTCTATGCACCAGGTGTCGTAGCAGGCTTCGCCATGGACAATCTGCTGCGCGAGCAGCCATCCGTGCCCGCCGCCCTCGCCCAGGCCGGCACGCAGGCCGATGATGCAGAATGCATTCCGTTTGCCGGGGACAGGACCGACCATGGGCGCACCGTCAATGGTGTAGGTGATCGGTCCGTTCACGATCGAACGGATGCCGGTTTCCCGAAGGACAGGCATTCTTTCGAATGCCCCTTCAAGCACATCCATAACGCGTTCCAGGTCGTCAGGGCAGAGGGCGTTGGCAAAGTTCGGGTCGATCCCGTCCATGCCCCAGGTCTTGCAATCCTGCTCGTAGAACCCGACCAGCAGGCCACCCCTTTCCTGGCGGCTGTAATAATCGCTGATCGGACAGCGCAACAGCGGCATGCGATGGCCGGCTTCCTTGATCGCGGGAATGTCCTCGGTCAGGAAATACTGGTGTTCCATCGAAGCGACGGGGTGATGCACGCGCATCATCATGCCCACTTCGTTGACCCGATATCCGCAGGCATTGACCACGATGTCGCAATCGATGTCGCCCCTTTCGGTATGCGCGGTCCAGGTGTCGTCCTTGTGCTGGGTCAGATCGGTTACGGGGGTGTTGCGATAGATTTCGGCGCCTGCATTGCGTGCGTGAAAGGCCAATGCCTGGCACAGCTGCGCCGCGTCGATGTCTCCGTCCAGGGGATCCCACAGACCGCCCAGGAGGTTGGTGGTCGAAATCAATGGGTGGCGACGGGCACATTCCTCGGCATCGATGACTTCCAGATCCACGCCCATGCCGCGTGCCATGGACGCAAAGTGGCGATAGCCCTGCATTTGCCCTTCGGTGTTTGCCAGCCGGATGCCTCCGTCCGCGCGATGATAATTGATTGGGTATTCCGTGTTTTCCGACAGCTCCTTGTAGAGATTGATCGAATGGGTCTTCAGCCCGACCATCGTCTGATTGGTGCCAAAATTGGTTACCTGTGCCGCTGAATGCCACGTGGTTCCGCTGGTCAATTCGTTGCGTTCGACCAGCACCACGTCACTCCAACCTTCCTGGGTCAGGTGGTACAGCGTTGAACAGCCGGCGATGCCGCCGCCGATTACGACAACCTTGGTGCGCGATTTCATTGGCTACCGCCACGATACGATC
Source organism: Boseongicola sp. SB0665_bin_10 (assembly GCA_009838075.1). Classification (GTDB taxonomy): domain Bacteria; phylum Pseudomonadota; class Alphaproteobacteria; order Rhodobacterales; family Rhodobacteraceae; genus JAJEFO01. Next base: position 45,841 of record VXSG01000077.1, read on the forward strand.
TGGTCGATGAGTTGACGAGCCGGACAGCATGCGCAAACGTTTCGCCTCATTTTTCAAAAATTCGAAATCTTTTGTTGGTGAATTGATAGCAAGCGGCATTCTGTTGCGATCCGGCCTTCCGGAATCCTTCAATGTGGACGCAGCAGATGGGTAAGCGCCATGACGCAGCGTGGGAAGCGAACTGGTCGACGTGCGAGGCTGGCGATACGGTCTGCCGGGCCTGAACGGGATCCTTGCCCACCAGGCCAGCCCGGTGGCAGTTACAAGCCGTTGTCAGAATCCGAGATGCGCCGCATCCATGACACGGCGCTGGACCTTTTGGAGAAGTTGGGGATGGGAGAAGTCCCGCCCCGGCTGCATGCAGACTTGTTGGCGGTCGGTGCCATCGACAATGGCACCGGGCGGGTCCTGTTTCCGCCGGATCTGGTTGAACGTGCTGTGGATCAAGCGGCCAAGACATTTTTCCTGCACGGGCGCGACCCGGATCGGTCGATCGAGATCGGTGGCAACAAGGTTTACTTTGGCACGGGCGGAGCTGCCGTTCAGACGCTTGATCTCGACAGCGGCGTGTATCGTCCTTCGACGCTGGCCGATTTGCATGACTTTGCCAGACTTCAAGACACGCTTGCCAACATCAGCTGGTTCACCCGCTGCTGTGTGGCCACGGATGTGCCCGACAGCTTCGATCTGGATGTGAACACTGTCTACGCGCTCCTGAAGAACACCACCAAACCGACTGCAACATCATTCACGCGGGCTGACCACGTGGCGCCTATCGTCGAAATGCTGGACATCGCGGCAGGCGGCCCCGAGGAGTTCTCAAGGCGGCCTTTCATGAAGGCGCATATCAGCCCGGTGATTTCACCCATGCGCTACGGGAACGACGCGGTGGATGTCGTCTATGAGTGCATCCGCCACAGCATTCCGATTTCCTGCATCACCGCCGCGCAGGCCGGCGCAACCGCACCGGCAACGCTGGCCGGGTTTCTGGCTCAGTCACTCGCGGAAACACTGGCCAGTCTGGTGATGGTCAACGCAATCCGGCCGGGATTTCCGATGGTGTTTTCGAACTGGCCACTTGTGATCGACCTGCGGACCGGTGCCTTTTCCGGAGGCAGTGGCGAGACGGCCCTGTTGAACGCCGCCTCCGCCCAACTTTCGAACTGGCTGGGGCTGCCTTCGGGGGTTGCGTGCTCCATGACCGATGCCAAGGCGATAGATGCGCAATATGGAATGGAAAAGGGGCTGACATCGATGGCCGCCGCACTTGCCGGAGGCAACCTGATCTACGAAAGCTCGGGCATGACGGCATCGCTTCTTGGTGCCAGCTTCGAAGCCTTTGTCCTGGATGATGAAATGCACTCCAACACTTACCGTGCGATGCGCGGCGTCGAGGTGACTGAAGACAATCTGGCATTTGAGACAATCTGTGACACGGTCTTGGGCGTGGGGCACTTCCTCGGTTCCCAGCACACCTATGCCGCGATGGAGCGCGATTACTTCTACCCATTGCTCGCGGACCGAGATGAACCGCACGCCTGGGCTGAGAAGGGCGCGCAGGATGCATGGAGCCGCGCCCGGTGCAGTGCTCAGGCCATTCTCCGCGACCATCAACCCAACTATCTTTCGGAGGCGCAGGACAAGGCCATACGCAAGCGGTTCAACATCCTCTGAGCCGGTTGCATGCGCTCAACTGAGCAGGATGAAGCTGTCCGCGAGCCAAGGAATGCTGAGATGGGTCGGTGAAATCGCGTGCTCGTCGATCAAGCCACGAATCTTGTTATCGACCAATTCGATCGTGGATCGGGAGCAGTCAGGAGTGGCGACCACGGCCAGTGTGCGAGCAAAGCTCTTTCCGGGAAACCGGTGCATCTTCAGCCTGGGCTGAAATCGCTTGGCGCGCAAAAACAGCAGCGGGGTCGTGATCGTCCAACCCGCGCCCGCCGCGACCATCGCCATCAGCGTCTGACTGTTGCTGCACTCGAATGTATGCGGTGACTTGACCCCGATGCGGCGCAATTGAGATTCGATCTGGCGAGCGATCATCAGATTGCTGGAAAAGCGCAGGAACGGAAGACTTGTACGGTTCTCAACAATGTCGGACAATGACTGTTCGCAAAGTCGTGGCAGCACGACGACGAAGGGGTCCCGTAGCAAGGGGCGGTCCTGCAGCTCGCCGAGCTTTTCACCCGGCGTGGCGGTGATGCCAAGATCCAGCTGGCGATTGCGGAGCATCTCTATGACCGCGTGGCTGGAATCAGTAAGGTACACGAAATCGCAGGACGGCATGGCTTCCGAAAGGAAGACGGCCAGTTCCGGCGCGATGTCGCTGTCGAAATCCTCGATCGCTCCCAACCTGAGATAGCTGGCCTCCGAGATGTTCCCTGCCGAGGCCTCAGCCTTTGCCTTGCGGATGGAAAGGAGGGCATCATCAATATTTCGCAAGAAGACGCTTCCCTTTGGCGTCAGTACCATGGGCCGGCGGGCATGATTGAAGAGATCGACGCCCAAATGGTCTTCCAGCTTGCGAAGGTGGTGAGAAATGGTGCTGATCGTCAGGCCGGATTCTTCGGATGCGGCGCGAAGCGATCCCTTCTGCGCGCAAATTTGAAAAAGCTCAAGACATTTGAGACTGAGATCTTGGCGGGCAGATTGCCGGTGAGGCATTGGCTGAAGTTCCGGACAGAGTGAACTCGGGATTTTCCTAAATTTTAGGAATAATGATGTCAATAAAGCGTACTTTGTCTTTCTCTCTTCTGTCGGGTCAGAAATTGTTGCACACTTTTTGGCGCAGCCACTCGAGGGAAATGCGGAGCGGCGGTGGATCGGAGTCTAGAAACACGCTCACGTGGGAGTGTCACATGCGTGCCTTGCGGGGCCTGCGACACGCACTTGTGCGAACGACCGTAACGGCTTGACCATCGCCAAATTGGGTTGGGCAACTGCCTCCGTGGAGACGTCAGTGCCTTGGGTTGCGCAAGCAAAAGGAAAGTCGAGGCGCGTGCATCTCCGAGACTGATATGAAGAAGAGGCGAGCAATTATCCCAGGAGTCACCAAGGAGAGAGAAATGAAAAAATTCACGACAATTGCCACTGGGTCGGCAATGCTGTTTGCCGGGCCGGCCTTGGCCGCCGATGTTGTGATCGGCGTTCCGAACTGGCCGTCCGTCAATGCGACGGCGCACATTCTGAAAGTGGCCATCGAACAAAACCTTGGCCTTGAAGTCGAACTTCAGAACGGCACAAACCCGATCGTGTTCGAGGCGATGGATTCGGGTGCGATGCATGTGCATCCGGAAGTCTGGTTGCCGAACCAGCAAAACCTGCATGACACTTTTGTGAAAGACAAAGGCACCGTTGTCATGAACCCGAACGGCGCGGAGGCCTTTCAGGGCATGTGCGTTGACCAGGTGACGGCGGATGCCAACGGCATAGTCTCGATCGACGATCTGACGAATCCGGACATCGCCAACCTGTTTGACTCAAATGGCGACGGCAGGGGTGAAATCTGGATTGGCGCTCCGGGATGGGCCTCGACCAACGTTGAAAAGGTCCGGGCGAAATCCTACGGGTACGACCAGACACTCGACCTTGTCGAAATTGACGAGACGGTGGCTTACGCAAATCTCTCCAATGCGATCGAAGCGGGAGACGCTTGGGTCGGGTTCTGCTATACGCCGCACTATGTCTTTGCGCTGCATGATGTCGTGGTTCTTGAAGAGCCGCCCCATGACGCGTCAAAGTGGATGGTCATTCAACCGACCGACGATCCGGAATGGCTTTCCAAGTCGGACGCTGGCGTGGCATGGGACAGTGCGTATTTGCACCTGCACTACGCCAAGGAACTCGAGACCTCTCACCCGGAGGTCGCCTCGATGCTGGCCAATATGGCATTGACTGCCGACGAGGTGTCGGCCATGACCTTTGCGCTTGTGATCGATGGAAAGGAGCCGCTTGCCTATGCTGAAGAGTGGGTGGCCGCAAACGAAGACAAGGTGCTTGGCTGGCTCAGCAACTGACCGCTGCCATGCAACCTTGATTTCACCAAGGGCCGCCGGATGCCACCGGCGGCCTCTTTGTTTCTGTTAGGGGACGGGGAATGAGCGAGGCTGTCGTCAAGCTGACAGACGTCTGGAAGATCTTCGGCGAAAGTGCGGAAGAGGCGATGTCGGCGGTGAAGAGCGAGGGAATCGGAAAGCCGGAAGTTCTTGCCAGGTTTCAATGCGTCGTCGGGGTGCAGGGCGCAAGTTTCGAAGTGTCGAAGGGCGAGATCTTTTGCATTATGGGGCTCTCGGGATCGGGCAAATCGACTTTGGTCCGCCACATCAACCGGCTGATTGAGCCAACCGCGGGGACCATCGAGATCCTCGGAAAGGATGTGTCGTCAATCAGCGACAACGAATTGCGGCGCATCCGGGCGCAGCAAATCGGAATGGTGTTTCAGCACATGGCGCTAATGCCGCACCGGTCCGTGCGCGACAATGTGGCCTATCCCCTGGAGATCAGGAAGATCTCGAAGTCCAAACGTTGGGCGGTTTCCGATCACGCGCTGGGCCTCGTTGACCTGACCGGCTACGAGGACCGCCTGCCAAAGGAGTTGTCGGGCGGCATGCAGCAGCGTGTTGGGATCGCGCGTGCTTTGGCCTCGGACCCGGAAATCCTGTTGATGGACGAACCGTTCTCCGCGCTCGACCCGCTGATCCGGCTGCAATTGCAGGACCAGTTCAAGGCGCTTGTGGCACAGCTTCAGAAGACGACGCTGTTCATCACCCACGATCTCGACGAGGCGATCCGCATCGGGCACCGCATTGCCATCATGAAGGATGGCTTGATCGTGCAGATCGGCACGCCTGAAGACATCGTCATGAACCCCGCCGACGACTATGTGCGGGAATTCGTGCAGGGCATTTCCAAGCTGAAGCTGGTGAAGGCCCATTCCATCATGGAGTCGCTGGAGAGCTACCAAAAGCCGCTCGACGGTGCGCCGCGCGCCGATCACGGCGCCGATCTCGATCAACTGATCGACATCGCGGTCCGAACGGATCATCCGGTGGTCATCACCGACGGAGGGGCGGATGTCGGGATTGTGACCAAGCCAACATTGTTGCGCGGAATTCAGGGGGGCAAGGATGACTGATGCAACCACCGAATTGAAAGTCACCGCCGCCTCGGATATCGAAGTCGACCGCGATGCGCTGGACGCCTCAATCAAGGAGTTCGCCGGAGCGAACGGCGAGTACTACGTCCAAAGCTTCCACAAGATACACGACACCACCAACCTAATCCCCAGCACGTTCCACCTTTGGGCCGCCATTCTCGGCCCGTTCTGGGCGGCGTCGCGCGCGATCTGGGGGATGTTCTGGAGCTTCCTGATCCTGGAAGTCATCGCCTGGGTTCAGATCGGCCGCGGGGCCTGGGGCAATCCAGGCGCCGAGATCGGTGCGCGGGCCGAGCGGCAGTTGGCGCGCGCGGAGCAGTTGCGTCAGCGTGCTGCGGATGCGACCGAGCAGGCCGACATTGAACGCTTCACGAAGCTTGCGGAGAACATTCAGAAAGCCGCTGATTCCAGCCTGGAGCAGGCCGCAGCGGCTCAGGCGGAGGCCAGCAGCATCATGCTGACGGGACTTGCCCTGCTGCTCGTGTTCAAGCTGATCCAGGGCTTTTATGCCAACCAGGTCTATGAAAGGCAGTATTCCCGCTGGCGGGTCGATCCGGAGCGCACCGAAAGCGGGCGCAAGAACCAGAACGCGGTACTTGGCGCGATCCTGACAGCCGCGATTGGGCCGCTGATCGTTTACAAGTTCACGGTCGCTTCCTCGCTTCCGCTTTTGGATGCATTCCCCGAATCAAGCGTTTCGGAGATGATTCTGGGCGAAGACGGCGGGACGCTGTTTTCCTCGATTGCCAACTGGCTTGAGGCCAGGATCGACCGTGCGGCAGCTGCCGGCGGCGATGTTTTTGACGGCATCGTGAACGGGGTTCGGACGGTTCTGGACGCGCTGACGGTGGCGCTGAACGGCTCACCCTGGCCGGTGGTCATGCTGGTGATCGTCGTGACTGCATGGCGAGCGGCTGGGCCGCGCGTGGCCATTTTCACGGCCGCTTCGCTGGCCTATATCGCATTGCTTGGCTACTGGGCCGTCGCCATGGAAACGGTTGCGCTTGTGGGCGCAGCGGTGATCCTCTGCGTGGTCTTCGGCATTCCACTTGGCATCTGGTTCGGCAAGTCGCGCCGCGCCTACAACATCGCCGAGCCAGTGCTTGACCTGATGCAGACGCTGCCGGCCTTCGTCTATCTGATCCCGATCATTGCCTTCTTCGGCACCGGCAATCCGCCGGGCATCCTGGCGACGATCATCTTCGGCATGCCGCCGGTGATTCGCCTGACGGCACTGGGCATGCGCGGGGTCCCCGGCAGCATCAAGGAGGCAGCGGTGGCCTTCGGTGCGTCGCGCTGGCAACTTCTGAAGGATGTGGAGATTCCGCTCGCCTTGCCTTCGATCATGACCGGCGTGAACCAGACCATCCTCATGTGCCTGTCGATGGTGGTGATCATCTCGCTGATCGGTGGCGGCGGCCTGGGCAAGGAGATCCTGGAGGCGCTGCAATACGCCGCCAAGGGACCGGGCCTTCTGGGCGGCTTCGCCATCCTCTTCGTGGCCATGGTGCTGGATCGGATCATTCAGGGTGCGTTCCGTCGTGAAGACGAGAAAATATGATGTGAAACCGCACCCGGCGATTGTCGCCGGGTGCCGCCGAGGTTCAAGATGAGCGACCCCTACCAGACGTCCATGATGGAAAACCTCTACTGGTGGGGTATCCCAACGCTCTTCCGATGCCCGCACGAGGGACCGGAGGGCAAGGATATCGCCCTGGTCGGCGTGCCACACTCGACCGGCAACGGGACGACCGAGCGGGATCAGCACCTCGGCCCCCGCGCGTTGCGCAATGTCTCGGCCGTGTCGCGGCGGGCGCACGGGGGGTTTCAGTTGAACCCCTGGGAGGTGGCAAGGGTCGTGGACGTGGGCGACGTCCCGTTCCCCCGCGCCAATGACAACGAGCATTGCATCAAGCAGATCACGCGCTTCTTCGCGGACATTGACGCCGCCGGTGCGCGACCGATTTCGGTTGGCGGCGATCACTCCATAACCGGAGGCATCGTGCAGGCGCTTGGGGGCGGACAGGTCACCGGCGGCGAGCCGGTGTGTTTCCTGCATCTGGACGCCCATACGGACGTATACACCCAGGTGGATCACTTCCTTGGTGCCAAGAAATCCGCGGCGCATTGGGGCGCCTACCTGGCGGATCAGGGCGATGTGGATCCGGGCCATTCCATGCAGATTGGCCTGCGTGGGCATGTGCGAACACTGGATTGGCTGCAACCGTCATACGACTATGGCTACAATGTCGTGACCATGAAAGAGTTTCGCAAACGCGGGATTGATGACGTCGTCGCCCAGGTCCAGGAGATTCTCGCGGGAAGGCCGGTCTACATCACCTTCGATCTGGACTGTCTCGACCCGTCGATTGCGCCGGGGGTGTCGAATATCGAGGCCGGAGAAAGGGGCTTTGACATCGACGAGGCAGTGGCGATCCTGCACGCGGTTCGGGGCATGAACATTGTCGGCGGCGATGTCGTCTGCATGATGCCCACCAAGGACAACCCAAACCAGATCACCGCGCTGACCGCGGCTGCGGTGATGTTCGAAATGATCTCCATGGTTGCCGAGAATGCCGCAAAGGGAGCCAACGCATGAGCCGTCAGGCCGATCAGTTTCTTGCCCTTGTCCGAGGCGTGGCTGTCGCGCTTTCATGTGGACAGCCGGACCAATGATCCTGCGTCGTTCGGATTCTCGTCATCGCCAGTGACTGAACTGGTCTGTGCGGGCATCCTCAAATCACTTGATCGAGCGGCTGCCCTGTCCCGCTTCTCAATTGCGGGTCGGTCTGCTGGCGAATGGCCGGTTTGGGTTCGACGACCAGCCTGATTTTCCAAGTGCGCCGTGGAAAGGCGCGCCATCCTCGTGGGTGCGCTTCCCACGCAACAATTGGCGATTGGGCTTCATCACGGTCGTGGTCCTTTGCATGACGAATGTCTTTTTGATCTCGCTGACATTCAGACGGGCCGAAGGGCGCTGGCTTCGGCATCTTCGGCCTCGGGAAGAATCGGGTGGGACGCGATCCCTGACACCAGCACAATGACGACAGCATCTGCCGAGATTGGCCAAACAGGAAAGGCACGACCATGGCATCAACCGTTTCAAGGAAACGTGACCTGATTGAAGGGCGCGCAGCCCTGATTGTCATCGATATCCAGAAATCGACCTTTGCACCAATCCCCGATGACGAGCGTGCGATTGCACATATGCCTGACTACGCCGAACGCTTGGCACGCACGAAGGTGGCCATTGACAAGGCGCGGGAGATCGGGGTCCCGGTGGTGTTCTTTCAGGAAGTCCACCGCGCCAATCTTGTCGACATGGGCCGCGAGACCGATGGAGATGAAGACGTGCATTGCCTGGATTGCAATCCCCTCACCGAACTCGCGGTCGAGGAGCTTGGCATCCAGCCCAATGACTACAAGGTCCAGAAGCGCCGTTATTCGGCCTTCTACGGGACGGACCTGGAGATTCTGTTGAAGGGACTCAAGGTCGAGACCTTGATCCTGACCGGTGGCCTGACGGATGTCTGCGTCCACTACACCTTTGTGGACGCGCATCAAGGCGACTATTTCTGCCGTGTCATTGAAGATTGCGTCGCCGGGTCCAGCCTCTCGGCGCATGAGGCGGCGCTGAATGCAATGGAATGCCTTCAGCACGGCGCTGTTCGGACCATGCATGATGTCCTGGCAGCGATGGACGTGCCTGCCGCAGCCTGAAATCGCCGCATCCATGCATTCGAGTCGAAATGTCCGGGCGGTCGGGATGGCCATCGTTGCGTCGGCAATATTGAGTTTCGTCGACAATTTCGTCGGACTCGTCGCCGAGGAGGCGGGTCTATGGCAGTTCCAGGTGTTCCGCGCATTGATGGCATTGCCGATCTTCTGGGCGATCGGCCTGGTTACCCGGAGAAGCCTTCGGCCGAAACACCTTTGGCGCTGGTTGGGGCGGAGCCTGGCGGTCTCTGCTGGCCTGCTGATCTATTTCGCCTCGCTTGGAACACTGCCGGTCGCGCAGGCAGGTGCGGGGCTCTTCAGCGCGCCTCTTTGGGTTGCGCTCTTCTCGGTCGCCCTGTTCGGTCAGCGACTTGGTGGACTTGGCGTTTTCGCCATCTTCGCCGGCTTCGGTGGCGCGCTCATGCTCTTGCAGCCAGACATTGCAAACGTGTCGGCAGCATCCCTGTTGCCTATGGCGGCGGGGCTCTTCTACGGACTCGGGATGATGCTGACCGGGCAATGGTGTGCCAGGGAGAGCCCGCTGTCGCTGGCCTTCGGGGTCTTTCTCGTGTTTGGAATTGCCAGCGCGGCCATGCTGATCGCCACATCGATGGCGCCGGGCGAATCATTCATCAGCCGCCCCTTTGTCTTGCCGAGCCTCCGGTTTCTATGGCTTACGGCATTTCAGGTGGTTGGCGCCGTCATCGCCGTTATCCTGATCGCTGAAGCCTACCGCACCGGAACGGCGGCCCTTGTTGCAGTCTTCGAATATTCCTTTCTGATCTTCGCTTGCCTTTGGGCATATCTGCTTTGGGGCCTTCCCACCAACGCCATCGCCGCAACCGGAATCGCCGTCGTCGTCGCGGCGGGCATCCTGATGGCGATAAACGAGAGGAGACGTGAGAGCGGCGCCACGGCCGTCTGAGCGTGGCCCGGTCCCGTTTGTTCCCGCGAACGCGATTTCACGGTTGGCGTCGGCCCATACGCCGACTCTGACCGTGACATTGTTCGGGTATCGAGCGAGTGGCCGAAGTCCCCGGGGCGGTGTCGATGGATACCGCGTTGGATGCGGATTCGCCGGAGAAGCCCGCGGTCGGGAGCGAGAGATCGTTGGCGCGGGCCCTGTCAATGTGACACCCTGAACCGCACTGCCGGATTCCTCGGAGCGCTGTGCGTTCTACCCTCCGGGCGCCAGGGCCATCGAATTTTGTCGATGGAGTTCCGACCCGACCTGAAATGCTGCTTGCAGCGAATTTCAAGTCGCTGCGCCGCCCGGAAATTGACGCGCAATTTGACAGAGTTCCCCGCGCGGCGGGCCGCGGAGCAGTTGGATCGGCACGAGCCGATGGAAGACCTTGAGGGGTGCCCGACGTTCCGATCCCGGGAATGGCAGGGATGTCATCGAACAATCGTGGACACGCCGAAGCGAGACCTAATTTGTCGTGAAGAGCGAGACATTCTGGCGGACTTGCAGGAAGGACCAGATTGACCTCGTCGTCCGATTGGAGCGTTGAAGATCCCTGAACATCCGAACCTCGAGATCGATTTCCCAATCCAGTTCGCCGGTGCGGACCAGCAATCCGTTTTCGAGGTCGGGCGCAACGAGACTCTTGGGCAGCCAGGCGACACCGTCGCCCGCACGCGCCCGGATCCGGAGCGCGCCGGCCATCGAGTTTTCATAGACCGTGCGCAGCCGGTTGGTCAGGTCCTTTTCGACGAGCAGCGGCCGCAGGAGTTGCCCTATTGGCGCGGCGTCGCCGAAACGCAGGTACGGCATCTCGATGCCAGACCAGTCGAAACGGAAAATCGGGCATCCATCGGCACCGGGCTTGCACACCAGGATGAGCTGGTCGCTGCCGATCAGAACAGAGTCGAATGATCCGGCCGGCTGGGTGCCCGCTCGCTGGTAGGCAATCACGAAATCCACGTCGCCTCGCTTGAGATCGCGCAGGCAGTTCGGCAAGTCATCGGCGCGCAGCCTGGACAGGATGGGGCCATAGGCCTCTTCCAGCGCTTGCAGCCATGCAGGATAGAATCGCCAGCCGATGGAGTGCTGCGCGCCAAATGTGACGACATATTTGTCTGGCAGCGATTGGGCTTCCAGGATTTGGCTGCGCTCGCGCTCGATCCTCGACAGCGCGTGCAGCCCGGCCTCGAGCATTTGCACGCCGGCTTCGGTCAACTCGACGGGTTGATGCGATCGGTCGACCAGCACGGCGCCTACCCAGTTTTCCAGGGATTTGATGCGCCGGCTAAGGGCGGGTTGGCTGAGATTGCCCAGGGCAGCCGCTTGGGAAAAGTTGCCGGTCTGGCGCAGGCGGTCAAGATCGCGGAAATGGGAGACATCCATGGCGGACTATCTAATGCAAAAATTGCATAATGTCATTCAAACATAACATTGGATTATCAGCGGCTTCTACGGCAGGCTGTGCCGGTCTGATGGTTATTGGATGCTGCCATGGCTGATGTTGAGTTGATGACGCGCGAGATGTCGCGGATCGACTTTGACCGCTTCCCGCGCACCAGCTTGTGCCACCAGCCCACGCCGATCGAGGCGTTGCCGCGCCTGACCGCATTGATGGGCGGGCCGCGCCTCTTCATCAAGCGCGATGACTGCACGGGTCTGGCCACCGGCGGCAACAAGACTCGCAAGCTTGAGTTCCTGGTGGGCGAAGCGATGCGCGACAAGGCGGACATGCTTGTGACGCAAGGTGCAGTTCAGTCAAACCATGTACGCCAGACGGCAGCGGCGGCCTGCAAGGTCGGCATGAAGTGCCACGTTCTTCTGGAACGTCGCGTGCCGGGGCGCGACGCCTCCTACGAGAAGACTGGCAATGTGCTTCTGGACAAGCTTTTTGGCGCCACCCACGAGTTCCGCCCAGCCGGGCTCGACATGAATGCCGAGGCCGAGGCGGTGACCAGGGCGCTGTCTGCCGAGGGACATCGCCCGTATTTCATCCCAGGCGGTGGCTCGAACCCGACCGGCGCGCTCGGGTATGTCAATTGCGCCCAGGAAATCGCCGATTACTGTCGCGAGACCGGGCAGGACTTTGACTGGCTGGTCATGGGTACCGGCAGCACCGGCACCCAGGCTGGACTGGTTGCGGGCTTTGCCGCAATCGGGCACGACCTGCCCGTCATGGGCGTCAGCGTTCGCCAGCCACGCGAAAGGCAGATGAACGCTGTCCACGGGTTGACCCGAAAGACTCTGCAGAGACTCGGCGCGGACGGCGTCCCGCTGAGCAAGATCCTCGTGGATGACGGCTATGTCGGCGAAGGCTACGGAATGCCTGCCGAGTCGACGCTCGAGGCGATTCACCTGACCGCTCGGCATGAAGGCGTCCTGCTTGATCCTGTCTATTCGGCCAAGGCCATGGCCGGGCTCATCGGCATGATCCGTGAGGGCTTTTTCAAACCCAGCGACACCGTGCTGTTCCTGCATACAGGAGGGGCTACGGCGCTGTTCGCGTATCAGGAGCAACTCGCCGCATCAATGAACCGACCAGACGCCGGGTAACGGCGCGAAACCAACCAAGGAGGAAACCATGAATACAACATTGAAGACATTCGGCCTCGCCGCGGTCGTCAGCTTTGGGGCCTTGCCCGCAATGGCTGCCGAAGAGGTCAAGATCGGCTTGCCATCCTGGACCGGCGCACAAGCGATCGGGCACCTGTTGGGCGAGGTCGTCACCTCGCGCATCGGCGGGCAAGTCGAATACGTCCCCGGCAACAACGCCACGATCTTTCAGGCGATGGACCAGGGCAAGGGCGACATAGACGTGCACCCGGACGTTTGGCTGCCGAACCAGGAGAGCTTTACGAACAAGTATGTCGTAGGCGCTGGCACCGTGGTTCTGTCGTCGAACCCCTACGAGGGAAACCAGGGCTTCTGTGTCTCCAAGGACTTTGGCGAGGCCAACAACATCACCGACATCGCCGATCTCGGCCGTCCGGACGTGGCTGCGCTGATGGACAGCGATGGCAACGGGAAAGGCGAAATGTGGATCGGCGCGCCGGGCTGGGCCTCCGCCAATGTCAACGAAGTCAAGACACGCGACTATGGCTTGCTTGATTTCATTGAGCCGATCCGGGCTGAAGAGAGCGTGAAGACAGCGCGTATCCGCGACTCCATCGCCAAGGGCGAGGGCTATGCGTTCTACTGCTACAAGCCGCATGCGGTGTGGTTCATGTTCGACGTCCAGATGCTCAGCGAGCCGGCCTACGACCCGGCGAAGTACGTCATGGTCCAACCGTCGGATGACGCCGATTGGTACAGCAAGTCCATGGTCGCCACGAAAGACGCGCTGAAGAACGTGCAGATCGCATGGTCGAAATCGCTCGAGGAGCGCTCGCCCGCCATCGCCGAATTCTTCGCGAACTTCGCGCTGACCGCGGATGACGTCAGCGGCCTGGCATTCGAGGTCAGTGCCAATGGCCGTGACCCTGCAGAGGTCGCCAAGGAATGGGTGGCGGCCAATTCCGACCGCGTCGACGCGTGGTTGGGGCTCTGATTCCAGGCGGATCAAGGCCTTGGCGGCACCGGCAATGGCTGGTGCCGCCGCACCTGTCCCGAACTGCAAGACCCTGTCGACATGACCGACGACGCCGTCATTGAGATTTCCAACGTCTGGAAGATATTTGGTGACAATGCCCAAGCCGCGTTGAAAGCGATCCAGGACCGGGGATTGGGCAAGGCAGAAGTTCTGTCGGAGTTCAACGCCGTGGTTGGCGTGGCTGATGTCAGCCTTTCGGTGAACCGCGGCGAGATTTTTTGCGTCATGGGCCTCTCCGGCAGTGGCAAGTCCACATTGGTACGCCATTTCAACCGCTTGCTTGAACCGACGTCGGGCAAGATCGAAATCGAGGGCACCGATGTCATGGCGCTTGGTCCCCGCGAGCTGCAAAGGTTTCGCAACCAGAAGATCGGGATGGTCTTTCAGAACTTCGCGTTGATGCCGCATCGCTCGGTGCTGGACAATGTCGCGATGCCCCTGGAAATCCGGCAGGTCGCGAAGAATGAACGGATGCGGCAGGCTGCTGCCATACTGGACATCGTGGAGCTTGGCGCCTGGGGGTCCAAGTTCGCTCACGAGCTCTCCGGCGGCATGCAGCAACGGGTCGGTCTTGCACGCGCCCTTGCGGCAAACCCGGACGTCCTGTTGATGGACGAGCCGTTCTCGGCGCTCGACCCGCTGATACGGCGACAGTTGCAGGACGAATTCATCAAGCTCTCCAAGATCCTGAAGAAGACGACCATCTTCATCACCCACGACCTGGACGAAGCTGTCCGCATTGGCGACCGCATCGCGATCATGCGCGACGGACGCATGGTGCAGATCGGCACGGCGGAAGACATCGTGATGCATCCCGCCGATGACTACGTGGCTGATTTCGTGGCCGGCATCTCGCGGCTCAAGGTCGTTCATGCCCATGCCGTGATGCAGCCGATCGACGCGCCCATCCCCGCCGATGCGCCGCGAGTGGATGAGGCCGAAACACTCAGCACGCTGATCAACCTGGCCATCGACGACGATCACCCGATCATCGTGCAGGATGCAGGCCGCGATGTCGGCGTCATCACTCGTGCAGACCTGCTGCGCACCGTGATCGAAGGGACGGAGGTATCATGACCGAAACCGCAGTCAACCCGCTGGAAGCCACCGACACCGAGGTCGCGCGCGCCTATGCCGCCGAGCGCAAGGACAACATCCGCACCTTCGTGCGCACCAGTCCCGACTACTATGTCAAGATGTTCGACAAGATCGGCGCCTCGGCCAAGTTCACGCCGACGCTGAACCTGGCGGCCGGGCTGTTCGGCCCTGTCTGGTTCGGCGCGCGCGGGCTTTGGAACTGGGCGCTGCCGTTCCTGATCATAGAGGCTCTTGCCATCGTGCAGATCGCGCGCGGGCTCTTCGGCGACCTTGCTGCCGACGCGATGGCGCGGATTGCATCCATCGAGGGCACGCTGGAGTTGCGCCGCAAGCAGCTTGCCGCGGCGATTGAGAACAACACCGACAAGATCGACGTCTACCAGCGCACCGTCGACTCGTTGGAGGCCAATATCGGCGGCATCCGGGACGAGGCTGCGGCTCTCGCCGCGCAAGGGCCAACGATCGCGCTCACAGGTCTGGGAATCCTGGTTCTTGCCAAACTTGCGCAATCGCTTGCGGCCAACACGGCGCTGGAGGCGCGGTTCTCCGACTGGATCAGCGACCGCTCGATCCGCTCGGGCATTCCGATGCTGCAGGTCACGTTCAGCGCAATCTTCATGGCGCTGATCGTGGCGGCGGCGGTGCTGCACTACTCATTCCCGGGCCGGTTCACGTTGCTCAGCGACTTCCCCACCGATCCCGAAGTCCGTTTGACAAGCATCGCGGGGGTCGAGGGATTCTTCAACTGGGCGGTGCTGAATGGAGAGGCGCTCTTCGACGCGATCACCTATGGCATCCGCCTGGTGCTGGACGCGCTGGAGATCGTCTTTGTCAGCACGCCCTGGATCGTGATCGCCTCGCTCATCATCCTCTTGACGTGGCTGACGGCCGGCATCCGGATGGCGATCTATTCTGGTGCGTTCCTCGCCTATATGGGTCTCCTGGACTTTTGGGAGAAGGCGATGACGACATTGGCGTTGCTGGGCACTGCAGCGTGCCTCTCGATCATCATTGGCATCCCCCTGGGCATGTTCGCTGCACGCCGTCCAAGATTCTACAGCTTCATCCAGCCGATCATGGATTTCATGCAGACCATGCCTGCCTTTGTCTTCATGATCCCGGTGATCGCCTTCTTTGGCACCGGCAAGCCGGCGGCGGTCGTGACGACGATGATCTTTGGAGGCACCCCCGTGGTGCGCCTGACGGTCCTGGGCCTGCGTGGCGTGCCCGAGAGCGTGCGGGAAGCCGCAATCAGTTTCGGCGCGAACAAGTGGTACCTGCTGACAAAGGTGGACTTGCCGCTCGCCAGCCCCTCGATCCGTGCGGGCATCAACCAGACGATCATGCTGTCGCTCGCCATGGTCGTCGTCGCCTCGCTGATCGGCGCCAAGGGCCTCGGCGAAGATGTCCTTGAGGCATTGCAGTACGCCAATGTGGGGCAGGGGATTCTTGCCGGATTCTCGATCCTCTTCTGCGCGATGATCCTTGACCGAATCGTGCAAGGCGGCCGTCGATGAGGCCACTGGTCCTCGTCCATGGCTTCATGGGCGGCAGCGATCAATGGGCCCTGCAAGCCCCCCTGGCGGAGGGACGTGATCTGATGGCGTTGGACTTGCCGGGCTTTGGCAGGAACGCGCATATGCCGCCCGTCAACACGATCAGGGGATTCGCTGAATGGGTGCTTGCGGAGATTGCGCCCCGGGAGTTCGACCTCATTGGCCACTCCATGGGCGGGATGATCGCGCAAGAGATGGTGCGTCTGGCGCCTGACCGTGTCCGCAGGCTGGTGCTCTACGGAACCGGTGCAACCGGCGAGTTGCCGGGGCGGTTCGAGACGATTGATGCCTCGATGCGGCGCGCACGTGCGGAGGGCGCTCGGCACACCGCGCGCCGGATCGCCGCGACATGGTTTCTCGAGCGCGAATCCGCACCCGCGTTCCACGCTTGCGCCGCCATCGCCGAGCGAGCCAAACTGCCGGCGATCATCGCGGGGCTGGAAGCCATGCGCGGTTGGTCCGGGCTTGATCACCTCGCTCATGTTGCGGTGCCCGCGCTTGTCCTTTGGGGTGACGGCGACCGCACTTACGAATGGACTCAAGTCGAGACGCTATGGCGGACCATTCCCGGCGCCAACCTCGTGGTCGTGCCCGGTTGCGCGCATGCTGTTCACTTCGAGCGTCCCCGGCATTTCAACGCCTTGATCGCCGATTTCCTCGACGAGTCATGAGCACTGCCTCCGTGCAGCGCTGACCCTGCCGCAACATAAGGACCGGCAGCATTGACCGATGCAGGACCGTTGACGTGAATGCGCGAGAGACCGGATCAGAAGAGGCCCGCCCCGCGTTGCAGTGCCAGTCACCAGTATTCCTTGCGCCTGGCCGAACAATGACCGGCATCTTTCACTGCTGGCGCGCGGCTCCCTCGCGACCGCGTTCCATGGACTTGGAATTCGCCGTGGTTCCTTCCGGATCCTGGGAAAGTGACAGCCTGAGGAAGAGCGTCCATGCCGTGCAAGCGATGTCGGAAGGCCGTGAGCCTTGAACCGCGGTCCTGGACTGCATGCGTTCCGCGCCGGCTTGCGGCCGTCCGGAGGTTCGGTGGAATCGGGCACCGTCGAAACGGAACACCGCCTATGTCATTGAAGTCTGGCGATCATTGACAAGATCTGACATGGGTGAGTTGATCAACTGCAGGCACGCGTGCCCAGGTTTTGAGAGGGGCCCAGAGGGGAAACATGCTACTTTGCATCGATGCGGGCAACACGAACTCCGTCTTTGCAGTCTGGGACGGTGCTTCGTTTCTGGGCACGTGGCGTGCCTCGACCGAACATCAGAGGACCGCGGACCAGTATTTTGTGTGGCTTTCGACCCTTATGGAGGCCCAGGGACTCGCAGATGTGGAGATCGACGAGGTCGTGATTTCCTCGACGGTCCCGCGTGTCGTGTTCAATCTTCGCGTTCTCTGCAACAGCTACTTCAATTGCAGGCCTCTGGTTGTCGGCAAGCCGGAATGCGCTCTTCCGGTTCCCCCAAGGGTGGAGGCCGGTGTCACGCCGGGCCCTGACCGGCTCGCCAATGCGGCAGCAACGTTCAACCGGCACGGAGGCGATTCGATCGTCGTTGACTTTGGCACTGCGACGAATTTCGACGTGGTGGCGCATGATGGGGCCTATATCGGCGGCGTGATTTCGCCAGGGGTGAACCTCAGCCTTGAGGCGCTTCATGCCGGTGCGGCAGCTCTTCCGCATGTGGACATCACGCAGCCTGCACGGGTGATCGGCGCCAACACGGTAGCCTGCATCCAGTCGGGCGTCTATTGGGGCTACAGCGGGCTGATCGAGGGCATCGTTGCCCGCATCAAGGCCGAATACGGCCGGGACATGACTGTCATCGGCACGGGCGGGCTGGCACCGCTGTTCGCCCAGGGCGACATCCGGTTTGATTCCATTGACGACGACCTGACGATCTTCGGGCTGGCCGTCATTCATCGATTCAACCAGGATCGTGCATGACCAAGAACAGGCTGTTCTATCTGCCGCTCGGCGGCGCGGACGAGGTCGGCATGAACACCTATGTCTATGGCTACGGTCCTCCGGACCGCGAGCGCCTTATCGTGGTGGACATGGGCGTGGCCTTTCCGGACATGGAAAGCACGCCCGGAGTGGACCTGATATTTGCAGACGTAAGCTGGCTGGCCGAAAGAGCGGACCGCATCGACGCGATTTTCATCACGCATGGCCACGAGGATCATGTCGGGGCACTTGGCCATCTCTGGCCGCGGTTGCGGGCGACGGTCTTCACGCGGGCCTTTACGGGACACTTGGCGCGGCGCAAGATCGAGGAGCGGGGCCTGGACGGCAAGATCGTCAAGGTCGTCCAGCCTTGGCCAGGCACCGTGCAGGCTGGTCCGTTTCGGGTGGGCTTTGCGCCTGTCAGCCACTCGATTCCGGAGAGCTCGGCCCTGATCATCGACACCCCCGCAGGCCGAATCGTTCATACGGGTGACTTCAAGCTCGACGCGACGCCCGTCGTGGGCGAGGCTTTCGACGATGCGTTCTGGAAGGGAATCGGGGATCAAGGCGTGCATGTCCTGACCTGTGATTCCACGAACGTGTTTTCGCCACTGCCCGGCAGGTCCGAAGCCAGCATCGAAGCCGATATTCGAAGGCTTGCGGCGAGTGCATCAGGCATGATCGCCGCGACGACATTCGCCTCGAACGTGGCAAGGCTGAAGACGCTCGCTTCTGCCGGGGTGGCGGCCGGCCGTTCCGTGTGCCTGCTCGGTCGGGCGATGCGGCGAATGGTTGAGGACTCGGTCACGACCGGCATCCTCACCGACTTCCCGAGGACCATCTCGCCGGACGAGGCCAAGAGCGTGCCACGCGAGCACTTGATGCTTCTCGTGACCGGTTCGCAAGGCGAGGCCCGCGCAGCGTCGGCGGCGTTGTCCCGTGGCAAGTATCTGGGTCTGGAGCTTTCCGAGGGCGACACTTTCCTGTTCTCGTCAAAGACCATTCCGGGCAATGAAAGGGCCGTGCTTCGCGTCGTGAACGCCTTGTCAAGGAAAGGCGTCGACGTGATTGATGACACGTCAATCCTCTATCACGTTTCCGGGCATGCGAACCGGCCCGACCTTGACCGAATGCACGGACTGCTCCAGCCCAGGATCGTGGTCCCGATGCACGGCGAATGCCGGCATCTCAAGGAACACGCACGCGTGGCGACCGCGAACGGCTTTGCATCGCTCGTTGCGGGCAACGGTTCGGTCGTGGATCTCACTGGCGACGTGCCGGAGGTCACGGATCATGTTGAGGCAGGACGCATCTACCTCGACGGCAAGGTGCAGGTCGGGGCGCTGGACGGAGTCATTCGAAAGCGGACAAGAATGGCCATGAACGGCCATGTCGCGGTGACCCTGTTCCTGGACGAGGACGAATCCGATGGCGGACCCTGGGCCGACCTGACCGGGCTGTCCGGAACGGGCGTGTCCGGGAAATCCCTTGGGGCGGTCCTGGAGAAGGAACTGAACCGGCAGCTCGAACGATCAATGGTGAATGGATCCTTGGAGGATGAGGAGCTTGATGACAGGCTTGCCGACGACCTGAGAGGCGTGGTGCGCAGAATCTGTGACGCTGAAGTCGGCAAGAAGCCGGAAGTGACGGTTTTGATCAGTCGATCGACTTGAGTGCCTGGAACGATGTGACGTGCGTGTTCAGGTGACGCCTGGCCCCGTCCAGACAGCCGCACACTGCTTGAAGCTCGCTGAAGTGACGCCCTGCACGTGTTCTCCGATGCAGACGGTGCATCCATTCGCGACTCCGCACGGTCTCGGGGCAAGAGCATGAAGAATCCCCTTGCCCGTGCCGCGAGCGGCGTTGCAGTGCCGCGCGCGGAATCAATGGACAGCGACCGAACTTGTCAGATCAGAGGAAACGCGACGCAGTTCTGACAACCTTCGCAAGTTTGCATCTGCCATTGCGCCTGGAACGCCAATCAAGGCCGCTGGATGAGATATGGCCGCTTGAAGCGCGGACTCCAGGGAAACATTAGCGTTTTCCACCAATATATTGATCGCAAACGTTAATTCCAGGTCAGCCCCGGCCAGTGTCCCGTCTTGAAGTCTCAGGGCGCCGTCACGGCGTCGAATCAGGCGTCCGCCCAGTTCGAACTCGGTGAGGTCGGTCCCGGCGACGGCCATCGCATCGCTTACAAGGAAAACCCTGCCCGGTCCCGCCTTTGCCGCCCATGCCGTGCGAATTGTCTCCGGGTGGACATGAACTGCATCCGCAATGAGGCTTGCCGACACGCCGCCGCTGGCCAGTGCCGCACCAACGAGGCCGGGTTCGCGATTGCCGAGCTGGCTCATGGCATTGAACATATGGGTGACACAACGTGCCCCGGCTGCGAAATACCTCATGCAGACTTCGAGGCTTGCGTCACTGTGGCCAAGCGAGACCAGCGCTCCGGCGCGCGCAAGTGTTGAAACCTGTTCCTCGGTCACGCTCTCCGGCGCAACGGTGACCTTGAGCACCGGCAGATTCCTTGATGCGGTGACCAGCGTGTGCAGATCGTCGTCTTCCATGGGCCGGATGAACGCTGGATCGTGCGCGCCCTTTCGTGCGATCGAGAGGTGCGGGCCTTCAAGATGGAGCCCCGCGATTCCCGGGACGCCTTCCTGGACAGCCTCAATTGTGGCTTCGATCGTCGCGCGGGTCTTTTCGGCCGAGTCCGAAATCAGCGTTGGCAAGAGAGTGGCGACGCCGAGGTTGCGATGCGCCCCGGCAATGCGGCGGAGCGTTTCCACTGACGGGTCATTGTTGAGCATGACGCCGCCGCCGCCGTTGACCTGGAGATCCACGTAACCCGGAGTCAGGATGTCGCCGGACAGATCGACCACTTCGCCGTCTCGAGGAACTTCAGCATCTGGCCCGAATTCTCGTGCGTGACCATCTACGAAACGGATGGCATGTCCAGCCCTAAGCTTCCTGCCGTCAAAAATGCGGCCGTTCCGGAACGTCACGACAGTCTGGGTCATACGGTTTCGGTCACCTTGTTGAGGTGCCGCGGAGCATCCGGATCGATTCCACGCCGCACGGCGAGAGACTCGACCATGCAATAGAACGACACGATTGCGGCGACCGGATCGGTCAGCCAGTGGCCGGTCCGGACATGCTGCAAGCGCGTCGCCTTCCTGGCCCTGTCCGACAGGACGAAGACCCGCGCACCCTTGTCGGCAAGGGCATCGGCGGTTTCGGCAACGCTCTCCTCTGCGGCGTCACCGGCCGCGAAGGCGATCACGGGAAATCCGTGGTCGATGATGGACACCGGGCCGTGAAGCACTTCAGCGGAGGAGTAGCTCTCGGCATGGATCAGGCACGCTTCCTTGAACTTGAGCGCCGCCTCGTCCGAGATCGCCCGTGACGGCCCGCGGCCGAGCGTAAGCAGGGAACGGCCGTCGATGGCGTCTTCCGCATGCGACCAATCGCAGCGTGTCGCGTCCTCGAGGTGGTCGGGCAAGGCTCGGATCGCCGACAAGAGTGACGTTTGCCCCTTCAGTTCGGCGATCAGCCACAGACCGGCGACAAGAGAAGTCACGAAGGTTTTTGTCGCGGCAATGCTCAATTCGGGCCCCGCGTGCATCGGCAATGTGCGGTCAACAGCGCATGCAAGGCATGACTCGGGGTCGTTGGTAATCGCGACCGTCAATGCGCCGCTCTTCTTGAGCGCCTTGGTCATCTGCACGATGTCAGGACTTTGGCCCGATTGAGAAATCGATATGCACATGGTCCCCTTGGCGTCCAGCTTGACGCCGTATTGCGACGCGACAGACGGTCCGATCGAGGCCATTGGGCGTTTCAGGACCAGCTCGCCGGCATATTTCAGGTAGGTGCAGGCGTGATCGGATGAACCGCGCGCTACTGAGAGAAGAAATGGTGGATTGATGTCGCGCGCTCTTGCCGCGGTCGCGGCAATGGCGTCTCCGCCACGGCTCAAGAGCCTTTCAACAGCCGCAGGGATTTCGAAGATTTCCCGACGCATCTGTGTGATGTCGGCAGTCATTTTCGCTCTCTTCACTTTCGCAGCCGCAGCTTTGCGACGAAGTCGTATGCATCGCCGCGATAACGGGACCGGGTGAGTTCGGCGACCCGCCCGCACTTCAGGAAAGACTTGCGCTCGATGCTCAAAATGGCGGCACCTTCGGCAATGCCGAGAAGATCCGCCTCGCGCGCATCCGAGTTTATGGCCGAAATCTTCTGAATCGCGGTGGTCGGCCGCTTCCCCATGCGTTCAAGCACAGAATAGAGAGAAGTCTTCACTTCAAGCGGATTTGGCAGGATGTCCAGAGGCAGTGCAGCGCGTTCCAGCGCCATGGGACGTCCTCCGGCCTCGCGAAGTCGGTAGATGCGGGCAACTTGCCCGCCCTCGCGCAGGCTCAGGGCGGCGACCTCGTCAGGCGTCGCCAGAAAGACGCCCCTTTCGAGCCAACGGGACGTCGTGTCGAGCCCTCGGCTCGCCATGTCTTCGGTGAATGAAGTCAGATGCGAGAGGGACTGCTCCATCCGCTCAATTGGTTCGCGAACGAAAGATCCCGAACCTTGCCGTCGCTCGATCAACCCCTCACGCACCAGCTTTTGTATCGCCTTGCGGACGGTGACACGGGACAGATCGGTGATGTCGGCAATCTCGCGCTCTGGTGGAAGTGACGAGTTGGGCGACAGGACGCCCGTCTCGATGCCTAGTTGCAGACGCCGCCGAAGTTGCAAGTATCGCGGACCGCCTGCTTCGTTGCGCCAGCCTTCGGGTCGGAGAAATTCGGTGGCGTTCACGCGGGAATCTCCTGGGCAAACTCCGCCGCAAGCGCCAGTGCGCCGGCAAGTGGCTCATCGAGTGGCGGGGTCAGAACGGACTGCATGTCTGCAGGCAGGTACGGAGCGTAGCAGGCACCGATGCCGCCCGTCAGGCAAATCGGCTGACCATTGCGCCAGCCAATGACTTGAAGCATCGCGGAAATGTCCCGTGCCCCGGCGCGCATCACTTGTTCGGCGAGCATGTCGCCTTGCCTGGCAAATTCGGTCACAAGTGGCGCCAAGGCGCCAAACTCCGAAGGACTGGCCGATCCCGCAAAGCGGACGATGCCGGCGGCGCCATCGCAGTCTCCCAGGATTCGCTCCGCCAACGCCGAAGTGGGATGCTGCCTGTCAATGCCCTTGAGTGTCATGCCGAGGGCGGCCTTGCCAACGAAATGTGCCGACGCCTCGTCCCCCAGCACCGGTCCCCAGCCACCGGCACACCGCATCGTTCCCTGGGTTTGTGCGGCAAAGAATGATCCCGTGCCGCAGTGAGCAATTGCGCCGTCGGCCAGGCCAAGCGCGCCTCTCAATGCGGCGGCGCGATCATCTTCGATGCGGACGTGCGCAAATGGCAGGGCGGTGCGCAACCTCTCCGAGATTGCCTCACCTGTCATTCCCGCCAGTCCGACAAACGCAGGAATCCGCGAAAGCGATTCCAGCTTCAGGCCGGTGCGCCCTGCCAAACTGTCCAAGCCCGCGGAAATCTCGGCCAGTGCGCCGTCGAAGTCTGTGGAGACATTGGCGGGTCCGGCCTCCACCGTAACGATTGACTTGCCATCGTCCAACGCGAGTCGACACTGCGTGCCGCCGCCATCAATTGCAATGACCGGAGATTCCCGCGATTCACTCATGCAGATACCTTTATAATACCTATTGGGCGAGTGAAAGTCCAAATGATGCCAATATGTCACTTTTCGCCTCAAGCTCGCGCCGATGGGGCGGTTCGACCGCTCGACGTGTCGGACAGGGGCCTTGGTGCGCCGACCGTGGAATGTGCGCATCCCGAGGTCGCCGTCCGGAATGGTTCAGCGGGCTTGGCGCAGACTTGAGCAGCTTCGGACCGATCATCGGCACATCTGCCGGAGGCCGGTTCGAATTTCTTCAATTCACCGGCTTCGACGTCTTCCTCGCACCACATGCCGCCTTGGGAAGTGGCGCTGGGCCAGCCTCCTGCGGCTGCTGGGCCAGGCGCACCCTTGCCGACTGGAGCATGTTCGGGATGCACTCGTTTGGAACGGATCGGCGATGCACGGTGCCGCCTTGTTTGTCTGCTCATCTTGTCTTGTACACCTGTCAAGGAAGGGCGATCCGCTCGCGGCATCGGATCGGCATGTCGATGCCGACGGGTTTCGTCTTCATCCGTACCGTTCACATGGGCAGGAAGGCCGCCCGCAGGTTCGTCAGCCGCACCACGGACCTGCGACGATGCAATCGCTTCCGGTGCCGGTCACGATGGAGATTCTGACGGTTGAGCGGATCGAGTTTCCCGTCCTGGGTCGGCTCGGTGGGTCGCGGAGTCCGGACATTCGGGTTGGCGAACGGATGCCGGACGAACGGACAGACTGGCACTTTCCGACGGAATGGGCACGGGCGGCACCTTGAGGCCCCGAACAAAAGTGTAGACAAAAGGTATTAAATAGGTATCCTATAGCGCGTGACTTGGGGAATCACATGACCGGATCTCGGACTGAAGCACTGCATGATTCTGCGAAGGGACTTGATGAACGCCCCCTGGCCGAAGCTGCTGCCTTGCTGGCCGAAGGTCAGATCGCCTCTGCAACGTCGGTTCTTGGCGCCCTCGACAACATTGTCGGCGGTGCCGGCGCGATGGCACAAACGATTCGCGTTGGCGGCGTGCTGCACTACGCGGCTGCCGGTTCGTCTGGTCTGATGGCTGCCGCTGATGCCTTGGAACTGGGTGGCACATTCTCGATTCCAGCCGGTCAGATCAGAATTCACATGGCTGGAGGATTGCCGGTTGGCGTGGAAATGCCAGGGGCAACCGAGGACGATGCCGCGAGCGTCCAGCATGCCGTGTCGGGCATATCGAGCAGAGACACCGTGATCGCGGTTTCGGCCAGTGGCACAACGCCATACACGCTGGCCGCCGCCGCCGCCGCGCGAAGGCGTGGCGCAACCTTGATCGCCATCGCCAACAATTCCGATGCTGCGCTGCTCGACGGCGCCGATCACCCTGTCTGCCTGGCAACGCCTCCCGAAATCCTTTCCGGGTCGACCCGGATGGGCGCGGGAACAGCGCAGAAGATCGCGCTGAACATGCTCTCGACGCTCATGGCGATCGAGCTAGGCCATGTCCTTGACGGGATGATGGTGAACCTGCGGGCGGATAACGTCAAGCTTCGGGCCCGGGCGGCGGGCATTGTCGGTCAGATTGCCGGCAAGGACAGAGCGACCGCCAGCGCGGCGCTCAAGCAAACCCATGGCTTCGTGAAGTCCGCAATTCTGGTCGCGGCAAAGGACGTGTCGCCAGACGAGGCCAACGCGATTCTTCAAGAAACTGAAGGAAACCTTCGCGCCGCATTGGCGCAGCTCAACTGACGTGCACTTAACCTGGGAGCTCAAACATGACACGCAACTCACTGAAACTGGCCCTGGCGGCCATGGGCCTCGTCGCCGCGGGCGCGCAGGCGCAGGACGTTACGCTGACAATCGAAAGCTGGCGCAACGACGACCTTGCCCTTTGGCAGCAAGAGATCATTCCGGCCTTTGAAGCCGAGCATTTCGGGATCAAGGTGGTTTTCTCCCCCTCCGCTCCGACCGAATACAACGCGGCCCTGAATTCGAAGCTCGATGCCGGTTCGGCGGGCGACATCATCACGTGCCGCCCCTTCGACGCGTCGCTGGCGCTCTTCGAGGCCGGGCATCTCACCGACCTGGACGACATGGAAGCCATGAACAACTTCTCCGACGTCGCAAAGTCGGCCTGGCAGACGGACGACGGCTCGGCGACGTTCTGCGTTCCGATGGCGTCAGTGATACACGGCTTCATATACAATGCGGACGCATTCGCGGAGCTGGGCATCGAGGTGCCAACGACCGAGGCGGAGTTCTTTGCCGCGCTCGACACGATCAAGGAAGATGGCAGCTACATCCCGATGGCGATGGGCACCAACGACCAGTGGGAAGCCGCCACGATGGGCTACAACAACATCGGGCCGAACTACTGGAAAGGCGAAGAGGGCCGTCGCGCACTGATCGCGGGCGAGCAGAAGCTGACCGACGACCCATGGGTTGCACCCTACGAGACCTTGGCAAGGTGGGGCGACTACCTGGGCGACGGCTACGAGGCGCAGACCTATCCTGACAGCCAGAATCTCTTCACGCTCGGGCGTGCAGCGATCTATCCCGCCGGGTCCTGGGAAATTGCCGGGTTCAACGCCCAGGCGGACTTCGCGATGGGGGCCTTCAAGCCGCCTGTCCGGAACGCGGGCGACACGTGCTACATCTCGGACCACACTGACATCGGGATCGGCATGAACGCAGCGACGGTCAACCCAGAAGCCGCGAAGACCTTCCTTGCCTGGGTCGGGTCGCCCGAGTTTGCGTCAATCTTTGGCAATGCGCTGCCCGGGTTCTTCCCACTGTCCAAGACTCCGGTCGAGTTGTCGGACCCGCTTGCGAAGGAGTTCGTGAGCTGGCGCGGCGAGTGCGAATCGACGATCCGCTCGACCTACCAGATCCTTTCTCGCGGCACTCCGAACCTCGAGAACGATACCTGGGGCGCATCCGTCGCAGCCATCAAGGGAACTTCCTCGCCGGCAGAGCTGGGCCAGAGACTCCAGGACGGCCTGGCAAGCTGGTACGCGCCGCAGCAGTAATCCTCGCCTGGCAGCAATCATCCCGGGCGGTCGTGCCGCCCGGGACTCCTTCCTCAGGGAAAGTTCATGTCGGTCCCTCGCATCCGCTGGCACATCATCGTGTTCCTTGCGCCGGCCACGCTTGTCTACACGGCCGTGATGATCTTTCCGCTCTTCAACACGCTGCGGCTTGCGCTCTACAGCGAAGTGGCACAGGCGCGGGTCTTCGTTGGCCTGGAGAACTTTCGCACGCTCTTCTTCGACCCGATATGGTCCGAGCAGTTCTGGAACGCGCTTGGCAACAACTTCTGGTTCTTCCTGATTCACATGCTGGTGCAGAACCCGATCGGCATCGCGCTGGCAGCCATACTCTCGCATCCACGTCTTCGCTTCGCGGCGCTCTACCGCTCCGCGATCTTCATCCCCACGATCCTGTCGTTCGTGATCGTCGGATTCGCCTGGAAACTCATCCTTTCGCCGATCTGGGGCATCGCGCCGTCGATGCTCGACGCGGTGGGTCTCAAGTTCCTGTTTGCGCCGTGGCTGGGGAAGGAGGAGTACGCGCTGACAACGCTGGCGCTGATATCGGTCTGGCAGTTCGTCGGCATCCCGATGATGCTGATCTACGCAGCCCTTCTCTCCATCCCCGATGAAATCCTGGAAGCGGGCGAGATCGACGGCATTACCGGCATGTCGGCGTTCTGGAAGGTGAAGCTGCCGCTGATCCTGCCGTCCATCGGGATCATCTCGATCCTCACCTTTGTCGGCAATTTCAACGCATTCGATCTGATCTACGTTGCACAGGGGGCGCTTGCCGGGCCGGATTTCTCCACCGACATTCTTGGCACTTTCATGTACCGCACCTTCTTCGGTTTCCAGCTTCAACTTGGCAACCCGCACATGGGCTCTGCCATCGCGGGCGCAATGTTCGCGATCATCCTCGTCGGCGTCTGCATCTACCTGTTCGGCATACAGACCCGGATGCGCCGTTATCAGCTCTGAGTTCAGGACATGCACAAGGCACGCACGAACCCTTTCAACACGGTTGGCATGCACGGTGCATTGATCTTGTACACGTTGATCGCGCTCTTCCCTGTATTCGTGATCCTCATCAACAGCTTCAAGGCGCGCAAGGCGATCTTCCGCGAACCGTTGGCCTTGCCGGATTCCGACAGCTTTTCGTTGATCGGCTACCAGACGGTCATGAGACAGGGGGACTTCCTCCTCTACTTCCAGAACTCGATGATCGTCACCGTCGCATCACTGTTCTTCATCCTGCTTTTTGGCGCGATGGCGGCCTTTGCGCTCGCGGAGTACCGCTTCAAGGGCAATCTCCTGATGGGCCTGTACCTCGCCTTGGGCATCATGATCCCGATCCGAATCGGCACGGTCGCGATCCTGGAAATGATGGTGGCCACCGGACTGGTCAACACGCTTTGGGCGCTGATCCTTGTCTACACCGCACAGGGCCTTCCGCTCGCGGTGTTCATCCTGTCAGAGTTCATGCGGCAAGTGTCCGACGACTTGAAGAACGCCGGCCGGATCGATGGCCTGTCCGAATACACGATCTTCTTCCGTCTCGTCTTGCCGCTCGTTCGCCCCGCATTGGCGACAGTGGCGGTGTTCAACATGATCCCGATCTGGAACGACCTTTGGTTCCCGCTGATCCTTGCGCCCGCCGAGGAGACCAAGACGCTGACCTTGGGTAGCCAGGTATTCATCGGACAGTTCGTGACGGACTGGAACGCCGTGCTGTCGGCACTCTCAATGGCGATCCTGCCGGTGCTGATACTCTACGTCATCTTCTCGCGGCAACTTATCCGCGGAATCACTTCTGGGGCCGTGAAATGACCCGCGTTCTGATCGTTGGCCTGGGAAACATGGGACTCAGCCATGCATTGGCCCATCATCGCCACCCTGGCGCCGAGATTGTCGGTCTGGTGAACCGCTCGTCCGTCGAACTTCCACGAGATCTGGTGTCCTATCCGCTCTTCGAAACCTTCGAGGAGGGCATGGGGACCAAACCCGACCTCGTTGTCATTGCAACCTACATCGACACGCATGCCGACTTTGCCTGCATGGCGATGGAAGCCGGAGCGCACGCATTTGTCGAAAAGCCGCTGGCAGCGACGGTCGCGGACGCCGAGCGTGTCGTGGAGACTGCCAGGAGTGCAGGTCGAAAGCTGGTTGTTGGGTACATTCTTCGCCACCACCCGTCCTGGATGCGCCTGATCAAGGAAGCGCGGGCGCTCGGCGGACCGTATGTCTTCCGGCTGAACCTGAACCAGCAGTCTTCAGGCACCGAATGGGAAACGCACAAGGCGTTGATGCAGACGACAAGCCCCATCGTCGATTGCGGGGTCCACTATGTCGACGTCATGTGCCAGATCACCGACTCGGCGCCGGTCCGCGTCCATGGCCTGGGCTTGCGTTTGACCAATGAGATTCCCGGGGACATGTACAACTATGGCCAGTTTCAGGTTGCATTCGAGGACGGATCGGTTGGCTGGTACGAGGCCGGCTGGGGCCCGATGATGTCGGAGACTGCATTCTTCGTGAAGGACATAGTCAGTCCAAACGGGTCGGTGTCGATTACCGAAGGCAACAAGGGTGCGTCGTCTGACATCGACGGCCACACCAGGGTCGGTGGCATCCTCGTGCATACGCCTCAGGGCGACCGCACTGTCGAAATGCCGGATGAGCCTGGTCATCAGGAGCTTTGCGAAGCCGAGCAGGCCTACATGCTCCGCGCAATCGCCGAGGACATCGACCTGACCCGCCACATGTCCGATGCCGTTCAGTCGCTCGCCATTTGCCTGGCCGCAGACGAGAGCATTCGCGTCGGCCGTCCGGTATCGTTTGAGGAGACCTCGACATGACCGCCTTGAAGCTGGCGAACGTGAACAAGTCGTTCGGAGAAGTGCAGGTCCTCCAAGACATCAACCTGGAAGTCGAGGAGGGCGAGTTTGTCGTGTTCGTCGGGCCTTCGGGATGCGGGAAGTCGACGCTTCTGCGAGTCATCGCAGGCCTCGAGGACGCGACTTCCGGCGAAGTGACGATTGACGAACAGCTCGTGAACCGGACGCCGCCCTCGAAGCGGGGAATCGCAATGGTGTTTCAGACCTATGCGCTTTACCCGCACTTGAATGTACGCGGGAACATGAGCCTGGCGCTCAAGCAGGACAAGCAGCCGAAGTCGGTCATCGAGGAGCGCGTCGCGACAGCATCAAGAATGCTCAACCTCGAACCCTACATCGACCGTTATCCTTCCGAGCTTTCTGGTGGCCAGCGACAGCGGGTCGCCATTGGTCGTGCCATTGTCCGCGAACCCAAGCTCTTTCTCTTCGACGAACCGCTCTCGAACCTCGACGCCGCTCTGCGCATGAACACGAGGATTGAAATCGCCAACCTGCATCGGCAACTCGGCACATCGATGATCTATGTTACGCATGACCAGACCGAAGCGATGACTCTGGCCGACAGGATCGTCGTTCTTCGTCACGGGCGGGTCGAACAGATCGGCAGCCCCATGGAGTTGTACAACAACCCCACGAACCAGTTCGTCGCTGGCTTCCTCGGTTCCCCGTCGATGAATTTCTTTCCCGCCAGCCTGGTCCACGCGGGCGACGACCGTACAATTGGTGTGCGGCCCGAGAACCTGCATCTGGCCGACGACGGCGTTCTGGATGCAGAGGTCAGCCATGTGGAGCAGCTTGGGGCCGACACGAATGTAGTCGCCCAGATTGACGACCACCAGATTACGGCACGTCTATTTGGGCAGCATTTCATCGAGGAAGGACAGAACCTTCGTTTCGGCTTCAATTCGGAAAATGCGTACCATTTCGATAGTGATGGCCTGCGCCTTCGCTAGTCGAATGCAGGAGGTTGGTTGATTGTCGTCCCATGGAACTCGCGCATTCCCCTGTCGCCTGAAGGCTCTCCCACGGCCTGATCTTCCGGCATCGCGTGATCGCGATGGAGGACCTGAACATGGAGGCGCTGAAGCGTTCGTTTCTCGCCAGGTCGATACACGACGCCGCGTGGACGCAGTTGCGGGACATGCTGACCTACAAGGCTGCAAGCGCCGGTGGGTCCGTGGTCCTTGTCGACCCGCGCGGCACCACCCAGAGATGCAGCGGATGCGGGTGCGATCCCGACAGGCCGAAGACGCTTGGCGAAAGGGTGCACGGCTGCGACGGCTGCGGTCTCGTCCTCGACCGCGACGTCAACGCGGCCCGCAACGTGCTGCAGCTTGTCAAGGGGCCGGGAACCGGCCTTCGGCCGCGAAGCGTGCGGGTTGCCGCGTAGCTTGGCCGAGAAGCCGCCGCCTTCAGGCGACGGTGTGTTCACGAACTGCAGAATTACCGCGTCTCGGAGTCCCGCAACGCGATGCATTCAATTGGGCATTATACCGTTGGCTGAAACGCGATGCGTTTCAGCCCCGGCTGATTTCACGGGTCGATGAGGTCGGCAACCCGAACGCCCCTCGCCGTGCGGATGCGCCAATCCCGGACGCCTCGTCATGCCTTTCCGCCCACGCGGCGGTCGTTCACGGGGCCATAGGCCCAAAGCCTTTGCGAAGATCGGCGGGAAACCCGCCCTTCTGGCTGTCCCGAACATGCCGTGTTCCTCCGTTTCAGTCAACGATATCCCCATTCAATTCGCAGGTACGGCAAATTGCCAGTACCGGCGTGGCCGCAGCAACGCTTTGGCTGCAACGTTCAAGGGCATTGATTTGGCTCCGTCGAAGATCGGCGACGAGAGCTTCCGAATCGGGCACGTTGCGCGCGATCGAATGTCACATTTCCCGCCTCCATGTACGTGAAGCGGATCAGCCATGGGTAGATCTGAACCGGATCGAGGCCCTGTTCCTGACACCGCCCGAGCGACCGAGAAAGGACAGCCGATGCGCAGGTCGGGCTGGCTGGTCGACGCTTCCCGAACGACCGGATTCACCGCCCGAGGGACAGAGCCTCGAACGCGGCAAAGTCCTGCGCGATGGCCCTGGCTGCTGCATCCAGCAACCGTTGGCCGTCTTCCGGAGTGGCAAGCCCCGAGTGGGAACCGACCCGGCCATCCGGAAAGGCCGCGCGATGTTCGGCCGGCGGGCCGTGGCGATCACCCTTGTGCGCGCGCAGGTACGCCGCGCTCAGCCGCTCCGGCGGCTCGGTTGCCTGATTGGCGGGCAGGGTTCCCAGAAGGCACTGGGTGATCGCGATCTCGGACGGCGTGGCGTGCATGCCTTCCCAGTCCCCGTACAGATCCTTGCGCAACTCGTTGACGGGTGCAGGCTCCCACCAACTTCGGATGCGAAGCTTCTCGGGCGCGACGGCACCGGCAACCAGGTTGAGCGGTTCGAGGTTGGCGCCATGCCCGTTCACCACGAACACGCCGGAGAATCCCTGTGCAACGAGCGCGGTGATGACTTCTTCCGCGAGGGTGCGGAAGGCATCTGCAGACACCGAGACCGTTCCGGGAAACGCGGTGTTGAAAGGCGCGGGCGTGTAGGCCAGCGGTGGCGCGACGATGGCATCGCAGATCTCGGCGGCGGCCAGCGCAACGGCTTCGGCGCAGATCGTGTCGGTGCCGATGCGGCCCATGGGTCCGTGCTGCTCGGTCGAGCCGACGGGCAGCATTATCGCCGCGCCTTCCGCTATGCGCCCGTCAACGTCGTACCAGGTCATCTGCGCCAGTTTCATCGCGCGCGCCCTCGAGAATTGCACGGCATCCTGAGTATTGCCTTTCCTTTTTGCAACACGCCGGTACCCTGACCCAATGGAAGATGCACCGGCCAGGAGTGTTGACAGGCCGCCGTTGGATCAACTGATCGGGTCCGCAGTCAAGACTCATCGAGTCCTGGCGGGACTGACGCTTGCCGAGCTGTCCGGCCGTTCCGGCGTTTCGACCGCCATGATTTCGAAGATCGAGCGGGGCCAGGTCTCGGCCTCGCTTGGGACGCTTGAAGCGCTGGCGTGCGGCATCGGCGTGCCCCTGATCAACTTCTTTGCAGGAACGGTCGAGCGTTCGGATGTCTCATTCGTGGCGGCGGGCGAGGGCGTGACGGTTCCAAGCCAGAGCAGCGGCTATGGTCACAGCTACAAGTTGATCGGCAGGGCCGCGGCCAGGCATGTGAGTTTCGAGAGCTTCAGCGTCACGCTTGAGGCGCCATTGGGTCCAAGACCGTTGTATCAGCATCAGGGTGTCGAGTTCATCCATGTCACCGATGGCGAGATGGTCTATGGCTGCGGCGAGCAGGCGTATGACATGCGCCAGGGCGACAGCCTGAGTTTCGATTCGAACGCCACGCATGGCCCGGTTGAACTGAAATCGGACTCGGTCAGTTTCGTGACGGTGATTGCAAAAGCAGTGCCGGGCGAAGAGTGAAGGCGCCCGGCCGCGAAGGCCGGGCGCTTGCCTCATGTTCTGGTCACAGGCCCCATTTTTCTCGGTTTGCCTCGAAGAAGCCCTGCGCCTTCTTCACCTTGATCCAGTTGTTCACATAGTTGATCCAGACCTGATCGCTTTGCGGCAGCAGCATGGCGATTGGGGAGGGGGCCCGGGGACCGGCGTTCTTGACGCGCACCACCGGGAACTTGGCCTCGAGTGTCGACCCTTCGATATTCGAGGTGATGAAAACGTCCGCGCGCCCGGCCAGGACTTCCTGGAACCCGCGCGCCGGCGCCTCGACCACCTTGATGTCCGCATTCGGGAACCATTCGCGCACCCGCTTTTCAAATGTGGTGCCCAAGGTCGTGGCAACCTTCACGCCCTGCTGGTTGATCGAATCATAGCCGTCGAACTTGTCGGCCTTGTCACTTGTCGTGAAGGGAAACAGCTCCACAGCGATGTAGCTGTCCGAAAAGCCTGCGACCTTCATCCGCGGCGGTGAAATCGATGCCGAACCCGTCACATGGTACTTGCCGGCGACCACGCCGTTGACCAGTGTCTTCCAGTCTGTCGGCACATATTCGACTTCGACGCCAAGATCGCTGGCAAGCTCGGTCGTGATGTCGATATCGTAACCCTTGTAATTGTTCGTGGCCGGGTCGCGAAGGGTCATCGGATTCCAGTCGCCCGTGGTGCCGACCTTGAGCACGCCGGAATCCAGAATTTCGTTCAACGCCGATTGCGCCAGAGCGGCGCTCGACAATGCCAGACCAAGCACTGCGGCGGCAGCGGCTTTCCAAAACTGGTTCATCTAATTCTCCCGTTGGTGGCGGTATAGTCCTGTTGCCATATCGCTCCTTGATCTGAGCACAACGGCGAGATAGCCTCAAGAAAATATTCTACTGAGAATAAAACGTGGGCGGTCAACTGATGCCAGACGCCATGGTTGAACTTGTTGGCGTGAACAAGTGGTATGGCGCATTTCATGCGCTGAAGGACTTCAATCTTGAGATCAGCAGCGGCGAAAGAGTCGTCATCTGCGGTCCGTCGGGATCAGGCAAGTCCACGGTTGTACGCTGCATCAACCAGCTGGAAAGGCACCAAAAGGGCACGATCAGAATTGACGGGGTCGAATTGACCGAAGATCCGAAGTCCGTGGCGAGAATCCGGTCCGAGGTCGGCATGGTGTTCCAGCAATTCAACCTGTTCCCGCATCTGACCGTGCTTGAGAACCTGACTCTTGGCCCGATCAAGGCGCGCGGTCTGAGCCGGAAGGACGCTGAAGCAAGAGCCCGTCACTATCTTGAGCGTGTGCACATTCCCGATCAGGCCGACAAATACCCCGTTCAATTGTCGGGAGGTCAGCAGCAGCGCGTGGCCATCGCCAGATCGCTATGCATGGAGCCACGGGTTCTGCTGTTCGATGAACCGACTTCGGCACTGGACCCGGAGATGATTTCCGAAGTTCTGGATGTAATGGTCGCGCTTGCCGAAGATGGCATGACTATGGTGGTTGTGACTCATGAGATGGGTTTCGCCCGCAAGGTCGCCGACAACATGGTCTTCATGGATGCCGGCGAGACGGTGGAACAGGGCAAGCCGGAGCACCTCTTCACCAATCCAAGGTCCGAACGGTGCCGGAAATTCCTGAGCCAGATCTTGCAGCACTGAGTGGAGCCGATGAATAGAGCGTTCCTCCCTCTGACCGTTCTCGTGCTGGTTGCCGGATGTTCCTCGTCCCAGAACTGGGGCTGGTACGTGATCGATCCGACCACCGAATCCGGGTGGACCAACGTGAAATTCCTGGTTTCGGGGATGGGCGCCACCATCCAGATCTCGCTGATTGCTGCGGTCCTCTCGATTGCCATTGGCCTGATTGTCGCCCTTCCGGGCCTGTCCGAGAAGCGCGGCTGGCGATTGGTCAATCGGGTTTATGTCGAGTTCATCCGCTCGATCCCGCTGCTGCCGATGTTGTTCTGGGTGTTCTACGGCATGCCGATAGTGTTTCGGTCGATGGGCTTGAATATCCCGATTGACCCGTTCTGGGGCGCGATCATCACGCTGGCCGTTTCAGACAGCGCCTTTACCGCCGAAATCTACCGCGCCGGAATACAGTCCATAGCCAGGGGCCAAAGCGAGGCGGCACAGACCATCGGGCTGAATTATTTCCAGACCATGCGCTACGTGATCCTGCCACAGGCGATCCGTCGAATTCTGCCGCCACTGGCCAACCAGTTCATCTATATCGTCAAGATGAGCGCCTTCGCGAGCGTGATCGGAATGCAGGAACTGACCCGCCGTGCCAATGAACTGGTCGTGACGGAGTATCGCCCGCTGGAAATCTACACCTTGCTGATCTTTGAATATCTGTTGCTGGTCCTGATCATCAGCGCGGGTGTGCGATGGCTTGAACGGCGCATGGGCTCGGACGAGCGCGGGCAGTGAGACGAAAATGGCCTGGAAGGCCTTCTTGATCGAAGCCGAAGACGATGTCGGCACCTCTTCCGAAATGGTTCCGGACGTCGTGTTCGGCATTGGCATCAACGGACGGGCCGCAGGGCGCGGGGGGTGCCGGTCCAAGAGCCAAGGTGAACGGAGCGACTGGCCGAAACCTGCCCGGCCAAGTGTACAGCCTACGGTTCCGGGCGGATTGGATGATGGGCTCCTCGCTCATGCCGGTCAGCATGGGCCTTCGGGGCTTCTGCCTTCATCCCGTCGAAGCGCGAACTCGCGCCGGGCATTCGCAGGCCCGGGGCAGGATGCCTGATCCTGACTCTCGTCACCGAGAGCCGCCGGGCCCCGCGAGCATGCACCGCCGACGCGTCCAAATTGTCCTGCTGAAACGAAAGCGCCCGCTCAGACCGCCGCGCGCTCCTTGAAGCTCATGGCAATGAAGCTGGGCAAGTGATCTCCCATGCCGACGGTGCGACCGCCTCTGCGCCCGATCGCTTCCAGGGAGGAGGTCTGCGGCTTCTTGCGGTCGCGCGTGCGCTTTGGCCGTTCGGCCTTTGCCGATGCGGCCTGCATCGGGTTTCCGACGCGCGGAATGTCCTGGGTGATGAGTTTCTCGATCGCGTCGACCAGCTTTTCGTCCGCAGGCAGGGATATCGTCACTGCCTTGCCTTCGCGCCCGGCGCGCCCGGTGCGGCCGATCCGGTGCACATAGTCTTCGGAATTGGACGGCACGTCGAAGTTCAGGACATGGCTGACTCTCGGAATGTCGAGGCCCCGCGCCGCGACGTCGGAGGCGACGAGGAACCTGAGCTCGCCGTCTCGAAACTTGTCCAGTGTTCGGGTGCGCTGCGGCTGATCGAGATCCCCATGAATCGGTGCGGCGTCGAAGCCGTGCTTTTGCAGGGACTTTGCCACGATGTCGACATCGGTCTTCCGGTTGCAGAATACGATGGCGTTGCGGCATTCGTCTCCTTCACGTTCGATGATGGCGCGGAGCAGTTCGCGCTTCTCCTTTGCGGCCCGGTCGCGGCGAGACGGCTTCATCTGCACGACTTCCTGCGTGACGGTCTCCGAGGTCGTTGCCCGGCGCGCGACTTCGACGCGGGCCGGATTGGACAGGAACAAGTTGGTGATGCGTTCGATCTCGGGGGCCATCGTCGCCGAAAAGAACAGCGTCTGGCGCGTGAACGGCGTTAGCGAGAAGATGCGCTCGATGTCGGGAATGAAGCCCATGTCGAGCATGCGATCGGCCTCGTCCACCACCATGATCTCGATGCCCGTCAGCAGGAGCTTGCCACGTTCGAAATGATCGAGAAGGCGACCGGGCGTCGCGATCAGCACATCGACCCCGCGGTCGATCAACGCGTCCTGCTCCTTGAAGCTGACGCCGCCGATCAGCAGCGCTTTGGAGAGCTTGATGTCTCGCGAGTAGGTGTCGAAGCTCTCGGCGACCTGCGCGGCGAGCTCCCGTGTCGGGCAGAGCACAAGCGACCGCGGCATCCGGGCGCGTGCGCGGCCCGACGCAAGCATGTGGATCATCGGAAGCGTGAAACTTGCGGTCTTGCCGGTTCCGGTCTGCGCGATGCCGAGCACGTCACGCCTTTCGAGCGCTGGTGGAATGGCGCCGTTCTGGATTGGAGTAGGCGTTTCGTACCCTGCGGCCGCGACGGCCTCAAGGATCTTCGGCGAAAGTGCCAGATCGGAGAATTTTGTCATGTCGCTCCATGATTCACGGACCGTGCGTCGGTCCGAAGGCAGCGCGGCGCGGGTCCTGATGACCACAAGTTTTCCACAAGTCGCCGCATATTCCGAAAGACCTAATGCATTGTGCTTTTGGCGTCAACGCCGGAAGCAATCCATTGAACGAGCGGCATAATTTTTCGGCATCTCGCTCGGCAACCGAAATTTGTCCCCAAATCGCTCCACCGAGATTGGCAATTGGTGACGCCACCTGCGCACTGCGTGGACAATTGCCACAGCGCGGTCGAAACGGAGAGAGCCTGCTTGACCGGTGTCACTGGCAGGCAATGCCGCGGGCCTTGCCGGGTCCGCTGCCTTTCCTGCTGGATCGCATGAACGCGGAACAGGCGGAGCGCTGGATTCCGGTTCTGCGCAGATGAAGTTCCCGCGTCGCCGCGCGGCCGGCCTCACGGTCATCTATGCAGCCTGCATTTCCTTGGTTTCCGAGAGCGCAAGATCGGGGAAGTCCCTTTCGACGCGATCGATGTCC
Organism: Boseongicola sp. SB0665_bin_10; assembly: GCA_009838075.1. Lineage (GTDB taxonomy): Bacteria > Pseudomonadota > Alphaproteobacteria > Rhodobacterales > Rhodobacteraceae > JAJEFO01. The sequence continues at coordinate 83,606 of VXSG01000077.1, forward strand.
CATTGGAGGCGGGTGAGGTACACGACGTCGCCGTCATTGTCATGCGCGATGTGGCCCTTGTTGGCGTCCACGAAGCCGCTCACCACGTCCTTTGGCCCGGTCACCCAGCGGGCGGACGTGAACCGAGATGGCTCGAAGCGGACCGGGATCCCGTACTCGATCTCGATTCGGCTGGCGAGGACGTCGAATTGCAGGGGTCCCACGACGCCCACGATGAAGCCGGAACCCACGGTCGGCTTGAAGACCTTGGCGGCTCCCTCTTCCGCGAACTGCAACAGTGCCTTGTCGAGGTGCTTCGCCTTCATGGGATCGCCGACCCGAACGCCCTGCAGCAGTTCGGGCGCAAACGACGGCAGGCCCGTCACGCGCAGGGATTCGCCTTCGGTCAGCGTGTCGCCGATTCGAAGCTGTCCATGATTCGGGATGCCGATGATGTCGCCGGCCCAGGCTTCTTCGGCCAGTTCGCGCTCCGAGGCCAGGAAGAGGACAGGATTGGAGACGGCCATGGGCGTCTTGGTGCGTACATGGTGGAGTTTCATGCCTCTTTGAAAGTGGCCTGACGCCAGCCGGACAAAGGCAACCCTGTCGCGGTGTTTGGGATCCATGTTGGCCTGGACCTTGAAGACAAATCCGGAAACCTTCTCTTCGTCGGGCGCAACCTGTCGCGGTTCGGCGGGCTGCGGCTGGGGTGGCGGGCCGAAGTTGCCGACGGCATTCATCAGGTCCCTGACTCCGAAGGAGTTCAAGGCGCTGCCGAACCAGATCGGAGTCAGCGTGCCGTCAAGAAACGACTGCCGGTCGAACGGGGGCAGCAATTCTCGAGCCATTGAGATTTCGTCAAGAAAGTGCCCGAGCAGAGGGTCCGGCACGTGCTCGGCCAGCTTGGGATCGTCCAGCCCGCCTATTTCGATGGAGGCGGCAACCTTGTTGCGATCGGCGCGTTCCATGATGTCCAACCGGTCGTTGAGGATGTCATAGCTGCCAAGGAAGTCGCGCCCCATCCCGACAGGCCAGGAAGCGGGCGTGACATCAATGGCGAGGATCTCCTGGATCTCGTCAATCGTCTCGAACGTGTCCCTGCTTTCCTGGTCCATCTTGTTGCAGAACGTCAGGATTGGCAGATCCCGGAGGCGGCATATCTCGAACAGCTTCCGGGTCTGGCTTTCCACGCCCTTCGCGCCGTCAATCACCATGACGGCGGCGTCGACGGCCGTCAGGGTTCTGTAGGTGTCTTCCGAGAAATCGGAGTGTCCGGGCGTGTCGACGAGATTGAACCGGAAGTCGCGATAGTCGAACGACATGGCGGTGGCACTGACGGATATGCCCCGGCTTCTTTCGAGTTGCATGAAATCGGATCGTGTCCGCCGGGCCTCGCCCTTCGCACGAACCTGCCCCGCCGTCTGGATCGCGCCGCCATAGAGCAGGAACTTCTCGGTCAGCGTCGTCTTGCCGGCATCCGGATGCGAGATGATCGCAAAGGTTCGGCGTCGGGCGATTTCCGGCCGCAGGGGAGCGGCATTCGAGGCGCGGTCATGCATTGGCGGTATATAGCGATCTCCCTTTGGCCAGGCAATCGGACGGATTAACGGATTGACGACGGAGGATCTCTTTGGCAGCATCAGAACATAATGCGAACGAAGCTCGCGACACAGGTCCGGGCAAATTGAGCCAAACAGGAAGGAAAGACCGTGACAGTCAGCGACCCCTCCCTGAAGGGAGGGGCTTGAGGAACGAAAGTTCCGAGAG
>VXSG01000064.1 GCA_009838075.1 Boseongicola sp. SB0665_bin_10
AACGCCGACCAGATCCGGTGCACCGTCGTGTGCGACACGCCCGTCCTCTCGGCCACCTTGTCGTCCGTCACGGTGCGGGGCCGGCCGGACCTGTACTCGTCCGAGAGGCCCTCGATGCGCCTCTCGGCGAACCGCCTGCGCCACTTTCCGACCGTGTGCTCGTGCACCCCGGTCCGCTCCGCGACCTCCCTGCTTCGAAGCCCTTCGGCGCAGAGCAGGATGATCCTGCACCGGTCGGACAGCGACCTCGGCGCCTTGTGCCTGCGGACATGCGCCTCGAGGAATTCGCGCTCCTCGTCGCTCAGCACCACTTCCACCGCCTTGCCTCTCATCAAACCGCGTCCTGCTCGTGTCATCTGTCGCTTTGATAGCAACTATTGTTACAGAAGACTAGATTTTTCGCCGGAGACCGCTTGCATGTGCATCGCGTCAGGCGCGTCAAGGTGTAGACTAGGGGGTTTCCGGTTAGCCACAGTAGGTCGACGAATGGCGAAACAGGATTCTAGCCCGGATGGCTCACCAAATCAAAGATTGCAGGACCGACTGCTGAATCGGGGCGGCACTGCGGTGTTTCAGGCAACGTCGGCGGCGACTGGCGCCGACGTTGCGGCAACTTCTTGCCCCTGTTGTCAAATGGTGGACCAATGACACTGCAAGATTGAAAGAGACGCCCGCGGACACCGCGCCGACCAGCTCAGGGTCGCGGCCAGCTGCTTGAGGATTCTCCGTCAAGTGCATAGGGTCGCGACCGCACAACGCGATTCCAGCTGACGAACGATCACGGAAGCTACCAACGATGAACGAGAAACGGAGTGCCGCTTTACTCGTTGCCCTGCTTGCCTGTTTGCCAGCGCATGCACAGGGTCCCGGGTGGCAGGTTGAAGACCGGATCACGTGGGCTCGCGCTGTCGAGACGAGTGACGGCGTTGAGGCGAGGCTTGAGGTCCGGTGCGAATCCGAGCCTGTCGTGCGTGTGTTCCACGATGCATTCGATGCGATGCCGGAGGATTCATATGACATTCGTCCTCACTGGTACCGGATTGTGCGTGTGAGAGGTGGCTGGGGGCTCGATTTGCGACGCCATGACCATCAGGGCGAAGTCACCTACTGGAGGCGCTGCCCGAGGACGCCGGGCTGCCTTCGCGCCAGAGATACCGAATGGATCGTGCAACAGCTCAAGTCAAGTTGGACATGGTTCTTGCGGGTGGAGCCCGATGGCGGCTCCGTCGTAGACATGAGGTTCGACCTCGCCGGATCGCGACTCGCCATCGACGCGGCGTGCCGCGACCGGGACTGAGGTGAAACCGGGGGCTGCTGCTGTCATTGGCCTCTCGTCAAGAGTGTCGAGAATGGCCGCCGCGGCTTGGGAGCGTTCTCGACAACGCGGGCTCGTGTCACGCGTATCGGCAGCGCCTTCGCCGCCGCCGACGGGCACGGGCGGCCGAGGGCGTTGAGCCAGCCGGTGCGCTTGCACAGTTCGTGGGCCAGCGAATGCCGCGAGTGCTCGCCGGAACGTAAGGCGCCGGTGAGCCAGTCAAACGTGCGCGAATCGAAGTTGCGGAGAACGACCTGAATGCCCGCGCCATGCAGGAATCCGATCACCTATACAAGTGTGGGACGTTGAAAGGGTTCGCGCACGGGTGTGCCCGAATTGACTATCTGAGGTGAATGCAGAAATCCCACCACCGAAATTGCAAATTGCCACATGCCGTCATGCTTCTTTAGACATCGTCCTCTCGCGCGGAAAACAAACGCATTGGACGAAAACTCAAGGAGCGTCCTCCAGCCAATAAGTGTGCCAATGAGAGTACCGCGCATCTCGTGCACGAAATAGGGTATACTCTCATATATTCAGCTTCGGGCCGTTCAGGCCTTTCTGCGGATTCAAGCTCAGCTTCCGATCTTTGCAAGCACGTCTGACTTGAGAAACCTCTCGATGAAGAGCATGAACCCGACAGAAGGGATCAGCAGGATCAGCGCCGTAATGGACGCGATCTGGTAGTTCCCTTCCATCGAGGCGGTAAACAGAAGCAGCGGCAACGTGGTGATGTCCGGCACGCCGACAAAGAACGTGCCGGTGAACTCGTCCAGCGATATCAGGAATACGAAGATGGCCGAGGCCATCAGCCCGGGCAGTGCAAGCGGCAAGGTCACGGTGCGAAACACGGTAAAGGGCGAAGCGCCCATGTTCGCGGCGGCTTCCTCAAGCTCTCGGTTCACGGCGGCAAAGGCCGCGGTGGCGATCCAGACCGAGAACACAAGCCCCTGGATCGTGTGCACCAGAACGACCCCGACATAAGTGCCATTCAATCCCAGCCCGTAGAAGATGCGCGCGATGTTCATGTGCACTGCAATGGACGGAAACGCCTGCGGCAAAAGGAACAGCAGAAGAAAGAACGACCGCCACGGCAAGCGGCCGCGTCCCAATGCAAGGCCGGCCGGCACGGCCACGACCATCGAGGCCAGCACGGTGAACAGCGCGATCACAACGGAATTCCACAAGGACACCATGGCGTTGCCCTGGGGACGGAAGACTCGCTCCCAAAAGGAAAAGCCGTAGCTTTGCGGCAGCTTGGCCGGGAAATACCAGGTTTCGGCAACGGACCAGATCAGCATGTTCGTGATCGGCCCCAATACGGCAAAAGCCAGCAGGGCCAGCAGGAGGGCGACAGGGGCGGCGCGCAGGATTGTCATGCAGGTCTCCGGCCTTCGCGCACGCCCTGTCGCAGGTAGATCCAGGCGATGACGGCGGTCATGGCATACGAAATGAATCCAAGTGCATTCGCGACGCCATAGTCGGAGTAGGCATTGATCCGCCAAGCCATGTCGACGGTGATCATCGTGGGGGACTGAGCGTTGATCATCAGCGGCACCGACAGCACCGACATCATTACCACATAGGACAGGATCAGGCCGACCATGAGGGTGGTTGCCGCCTGCGGCACCAGGATCTCCAGCAGAATGCGGAACCGGTGCGCACCGAGGTTGCGCGCGGCCTCGATGGTCGAGCGGTCCAGCGAGGACATCGCGCCCGCAAGCAGCAACGCGACAAACGGAGTCTGCTTCCAGACGAAGGTGATTATGATTCCGCGCCAGTCCAGATAGCTGACGGCGTGCATCTGGTCCATCAGTCCGGTGGACACGATGATGTTGTTCATCATGCCGTTCTTGGCCAGAAAGGTCCGCATCAACTGCGCGGCGACCACGAAGGGAATGAAGAGCGGCCAGCGGTACATCCAGCGCAATGCCGCCTGGGCAACCCTGTTCTCACCCAGTGTCAGGTAGCCGCTGATGGCAATGGAAAGCACGCCGATGATCACGGTCGAAAGCGTGACGATGATCAGCGTGAACAGGATGTCCCTGGAATACAGGCCGAATGCCTTGATGAAGTTCTGAAGGCCCCAGCCTCCCAGTTCCTCGTCCCGGAAGGCCCAGACCAGGGAATAGCCAAGCGGGAGCAGGAACAGCAGTCCGAGCAACGCCATCGCGGGCGCGGTCAGGATCAGGGAGGTCTTGCGGGTTAGCATGGGACTTCGATTCTAACGGTCGCGGCGCGGGCCCGAAAAAGCGGGGGCCCGCGCCAGCAGCCTGCCCCAAGGGCCGGCTAGTTGGTAACCTTCAGCTCATAGGCTTCGCGCATGTCGTCAAAGTAGGGACCTAACGGGAAGGGCTTGCCCTTGGCGGCCAGCTCCTCGGGGGTCACGTCGGTGAACAGCTTGTCCCAGACTTCGCTTTCCAGCGAACCCTCGAGATGCTCTGCGTCGATGCCCGGATACCAGTTGAAGCGCTTGACGATGCCTTCGGCCTGCACTTCGGGGCTCGTGGCAAGGGCTATGAAACTGCGGGCCGCGTCGGCATCCTCGGCCTTGGCCGGGATCGCATAGTAGTACGGCTGGCCAGGCATGCCTGGCTCGGGCAGCAGCAGCTTCAGGTTGGGGTTAAGGCGACCGTCGGCCTGCCAGGTATAGAACATGTCGACCCAGACGGGACCCATCACGATCTCCCCCCTGTTCATCATGTCAAGCGTGCCGGCGTTGCCCGGGGTGAAGGTGACGTTTTCGTTGAACGCCTTCAGGTCGGCCAGCGCTTGATCCCAGCCGTTCTTGAGAGCCGGGTCATAGGGTCCGTTGATCAACTGCTCGGTGTTGCCCGCATACGCGTACATCCAGGCTGCGGTGAAGGCGACGCCGGACATGCCGTTCTTGATGCCGTTGTAGCCGAAAGCGCCCTTGTTTTCGGCGGTCCAGGTCTTCAACTCGTCAAGACTGGCTGGCGGGTTCGCGACAACGTCCGGGTTGTAGGCGATCGCTGTCTGGCTATGGAACATCGGCATGACGAATCCCTCGACATCAGTGCCGAGAGCGGTTCTGGCCGTGTCGCGAGTTGCCAGCTTGCCAGTCTCGATATCGTCCACGTATTTCTGCAGGAGCCCTTCGGTCACCATTTCACCGGTCTTGAGCTGGGTCATCACGACGACGTCCGTGTCCCACTTGTCGTTTCCGGCCTGGGCCTTGATCTTCTCAAGTATCGCCTGGCTCCCGGCGTTTCCCGGGCCGGTTCCCACGACATTGACCTTCCAGCCCGGATTCCGTTCCTCGAACAAGGGCCCGAGGTAGTCGGTCACATAGTCAACCATGTTCTGGCTGCCGCCGGAGACGACATTCAGGACGCCCTCGGCCGGCGCCGCGCCTGCGGCGAACAGCGCGACAGCCGCCGAGGCAAAAAGGTTTGCAGTTTTGTGTGTCATGATGTTTCTCCATAGACTCAGGGGTGTGTTGCGGCCGTGGTCGCCGCCTCTGGTCCGGTCACGGCTGTCTGGGACTTTGCTGGAAACAGACGTAGAGCCGTGGCCGGCACGCACACATCGACATCGCTGCCGATGGGCACCTCTTCCGGACTGTCCGCCATTACGCGGTTCTGTCCGAGTTGAACTTCATGTCGATAGACCGATCCAAGATAGGAACGCTGCACGACCGTTCCGGGCAGGGCGACGCAGTCATCCGGCGACTTGCCGAGGCGTGCCACGTCGCTTTGGAACAGGATTTCGACAGCGCCGCTGACACGGTCCGGAAAATGTACGCCAGGCTTCCCGTTGCCTGAAATCGGCAGCCGGCGCGTCTGGTCGAGCAATGTCAGCTCGACGCATTCACCGGCGACCACGACACGGCCGCAAACGGAATTGCCCGCCCCCATGAAGCGCGCAACATACGGGTTGGCGGGTTTGTGGAACACCTCCTCGGGAGTGCCCACCTGTGCGATGCGGCCCTGGTTCAGGATCGCGACCCGGTCGGCCATGGACATTGCCTCTTCACGGTCGTGGGTCACCAGTACCGTGGTCAGGCCCAGGCGCCTCTGCAGGTTGCGGATTTCGTGCCGCATGCTGGCGCGGATGCCCGCATCGAGGTTGGAGAGCGGTTCGTCCAGCAAAAGCACCGGCGGATCAATCGCCAGGGCCCGAGCCAGCGCCACCCGCTGTTGCTGGCCGCCGGACAGCTCGTTGATCCTGCGGTGGATCAGGTCACCCAGACCCACGAGCGAAGCCATCTCCTGCACCCTCTCGGCAATCTGTGCCTTGCTCCTGTTGCGCAGCCTCAACCCGTAGCCGATGTTCTGTGCCGCGTTCATGTGAGGCCAAAGCGCGTAGGACTGGAACATTTTTGCCATGCCGCGCCGCTCGGGCGGTATCCGGTGCATGTCGCGACCGTCAACCGTGATCGTTCCGGACTTGACGGGCACGAAGCCTGCCAGTGCGCGCAGAAGCGTGGTCTTGCCGCAACCGGACGAACCCAGCAGCGCAATGAATTCGCCCGCGCGAACGTCAAGATCGACGTTCTTCAGAACGTCCTGCTCGGCATAGCCCACGCAAAGGTTGCGCAACGAGATTTCCGCTCCGAGCGTGGCGGACGCGGCGTGATGGTCGACGCTGCGAAGATTCATCTGGCGGCTCCCGGAATTTTGGTGCACAGAAATGTGCACACGTATTCACATACTAGCATAGAGCGACGGATTCACGACGCAAGCCCATTTCTTGCAGGCTCCGATCAAGGGAACCCGAGGCGATCTTGGAACAGGAATTGACGATGGAACAGGAAAGGAAGGCCAGGTCACGGCGCATAACTGCCGAGCAAGTTGCAAATGCCGCCGGCGTGTCGCGTTCGGCCGTGTCGCGGGCGTTCACGGTCGGGGCATATCTGGACAAGGGCAAGCGGACAGAAATTCTCAAGGTGGCGCAAGAGCTTGGCTATCGTCCGAACGCACTGGCAGCCGGGCTCCAGGGTGAAGGGCGGTCGAATCTAGTTGCCATCGTCACTGGCAGTCTCGCGAACCACTACGACGGCGACGTCCTTTCGCTGCTCGTGCGTGGATTGAACGTCATGGGAAAGTGGCCGGTGATCGTGGGCGGATCCGAAGACATGTCCGAAGCCGAAGTCCTGAACGTGCTTGCGTATCCCTTGGATGCACTGATTCTGCGTGGCGGAAGCGTTGACGAATCAGTCATGATTCACTGTTCCAAGCTTAACGTGCCGCTTATCGTATCGGGACGGGTCATGCGCTCGGAGGGAGTGGATTGCGTGTGTTGCGACAATCGACGCGGAGCGGAGATTGCTGTATCCGAGCTTCTGAAAAAGGGGCGCACGCGTTTGGGATACATTGGCGGAAGTGAACATCTGTCTTCGGATCAGGAGCGCAAGGCAGGATTCGAATTCGCCGTGCGACGCGCGGGACTGCTCCCTGAGGCGATTGTCCAGGCGGATTACAGCCACGAGGGCGGGTATCGCCTGCTTTCGGAACTTATCCAAAGCGGATGCGAACTGGATGGCCTGTTTTGTGCAAACGACGCCATGGCACTTGGCGCGATAGCGGCCGCACGGTGCGAGTTCGGCATTTCGGTTCCGGCGGATCTCTCCGTCATCGGGTTTGACGACCTTGCCATGGCGGCATGGCCAGAATTCGGCCTGTCCACGATGCGCAACGACATGGAAAAGACGGTCTCGCATATCCTGCGCATGCTGGGCGAACGTCTGAGTGCACCCGAGAAACAGGGCGAAATGGTCTTGATCGAGCCGGAGTTCATTTTCCGAAACACGCACTGAATGGGAACAGGAAGGCACCCGTGGAGGATCGGTTGCTTGACCCAGGAGAATTTGGTGGGTCCCGACATTCCGCTGACAGTCCCGCCTCCACGTCGACGGTCGAATCCCCTGCAATCCGGAAGTCGGCCCGGATCCCGTTCGCGCGGCAAAGCGCGATTCCGCCAGCGGAGTCCCAGATGCCGTCGCAGCCGATCTCGAGGTATCCCGACAGCCGGCCGAGCGCGACGAAGAGAAGGGAGACCGCGCAGGATCCGAGCGACACGATGTTGAATCCGCGGGATTCGATCCTGCTTTCCAGCGACGCCCGCTCGGCGCCGTTCCAGTTCGCGTTGCGCCCGACGCCAAAGCAGGGTCGCGGCGGCCCGTCCGGCAGGACGGTCGTTCCGCGGACCTCGAATCCGAGTCCGGGTCCGCCGGCCGCGGACAGCCCGAGGGCCGGGGCATGAATGCCGCCCAGGTGCGGCACGTCATCCTTCATCCGGGCAACGGATATGCACCAGAGCGGCAGCCCGGACAGGAAGTTCGACGTCCCGTCGATGGGGTCGATCGTCCAGTATGTCCCGGCCGGCCTTCCGCCCAGCTCCTCTCCGCAGAGTCCGTCGCCGGGAAACGCCAGGCGCAGCCGCTCGCACAAGGCGACCTCCAGCGCCCGGTCGGCGTCAGAGACGAAGTCCCCGGGCGACTTTTCCCGGATGCGGCGCTTGTCGATCCGGTCAAACATGCCGAGGGCCTGCTTTCCCGTGGCATCCAGGATCGCCATGACGGCATCGATGTCCTGCTGCCCGGCGGTCCTTTTCGGGTCGGCCGTCATCCGCGAAACCCCGACGCCTTCAGCCAGTCCAGAACGAACGGCGGATCGTCCGTCTGGATCACGGTGGCGCCGTGCGCGATCCAGAAGCCGTAGACGCTGTCCGGGGCGATTCTCCCGAGCTCGCAGCTTCGCCCCCCGTTCCATTGATGGTGCCCGGAAATGTGCGGATTGACGAAGAGCGTGTTCACGAAGAGGCGCAGGTTCCTGCCGGCCGCGATCCTGCGCGCCTCCAGCGAGAACAGGGGTCCGCCATCGATCGTCATGCCCCTGCGGGCCAGGAGGTTGTAGCCGGCGTCCCTGCCGAACCCGTAGTCCACGATGCACTCGACGCAGTTCGGAGACAGGACTTCGCAGGCGGCCCTCATGCCTTCAAGGCCGTCCCGGCTGTCGACCAGGACGGGAATGAAGTCGACCGGATGCGGGGTCCGCGAGATGATCTCGGCAACGCGTTCGAACCGGGTCGCGTCTCCCAGGTTCGACTTGACCGTGAGCTGGCCGGAGACGCCGGCGTCGGCGGCGATTCGCGCGATTTCCGGGATCGCCTCGATTCCGGTCTTCAGTTCCACGTTGACGAGCATTTCGTCGCCTAGGGCCAGGAACGCCTCCTCGAGCGTTGGAACCCTTGCAGCGAATTCCTGTCGGGTCTCCGGATGGACAAGCGGAACCTCCCCGAGATCCGCATGGCTGCATGACGCGACTTCGCCGCTGGCCGCCGTCGTGCGGTCCAGGGTCGTGTCGTGCATGACGACTGCGGTTCCGTCGGAGGTGAACTGCACGTCGATCTCGACGAGGTCGCAGCCGATCCGGCGGGCACGCTCGATCGCCGGCACCGAGTTCTCTGGAAGGATGACGCGGTCCTCGTCAAGGAAAGCGCCGCGGTGCGCCATCACGAACACTTCGCCGGGATTGCCGTTGGGGTTGCGGAAGCGTTCCGCCAGGCTGGTTGCCGGTTTCTGCATGGGTTCCTCTCCGTTCATTTCCCGCCGCCCAGTCCGTACCTGTCGGCAAGCGTGATAATGCCGAGCGAGAACGCCATGATGAGCGAGATGTAGACCAGGTTGATCGCGGCCTGCTCCGGGTTCGCCGAGCGGGCGCCCTCGAACAGCGCGATGGACAGCGGCTTGTTGTTCACGTTGAACAGGAACGCCGACATGGAGTACTCGCTCAGGATTACGTTCAGCGTCATTCCCGCGATGAGGATCATGACCGGCAGGACCAGCGGCACGGTGACCCGCAGGAACCTGTAGAACGCAGGCGCGCCCAGCGACTGCGCGGCCTCGTTCAGGGCGGGATCGAGGGAGAAGAACGCGGCCCGCAGGAAACGCATCATGATGGGAATGCTCACGACGGCATAGCCGATCGGCAGGATCCAGAAGCCTCCCAGGAGAACGCGGTTCGCGACAAGCAGGTTCGGCTCGTCGTAGGTCAGGATCAGCCCGATCGCGATGAAGGGCGCGGGCAGGATCCACGGCGCCATGAAGGAAAGATCGAGCGAGGTCGTGCCGACGTTCGCGTGCCTGTGCGCAAGGTTGACGACGAAGAGGCTGATCATGAGCCCGGCCATCGTGGCGCTGGCTCCCATGACCAGGCTGTTCTTGAGCGGGACGAACGCCGTGCTCTGCGAGAACACGGTGACATAGTTCTGCAAGGTGAAGCTGCTTGGCAGCACCTCCGTCGCGATGGACCTGGCGGGCGCGAACGAGAAGAGAACGACCAGCGCGATCGGGATCAGCTGGATGACCGCGATGGCATACGCGGCCGCATGAACCGCCAAGTTGACGAAAGGACTGGAAATGCGGATGCGTTCGACGGGAACGGGCGTCTTCGATCCCCCGACGTAGCTGCCCCGCCGCTCCACGTACTGCATTGCGGCGATGCAGAGGATCACGGCAAGCCCGAGCCCGATCGACAGCATGGCGGCCATGTCCGGCCGCCTGAGCGAGTTCAGCGTCAGGATCAGCTCCGTGACCATGTCGAACCGGCGTCCGCCCAGGACCGACGGAATCGCGAACGAGCCGAGAGACTTGTATGTGACAAGCAGTGTCGTCGCGAAGATCGTCGGCAGCAGGACGGGAAGCACGACCCTGGCGAAGGCTTCCATGTTGGAGGCGCCGAGGCCTCTCGCCGCCTCGACGGTCGAGTAGTCGACGCGGCGGATCGCCGCCCTCAGGAACAGGAAATGAAAGCTCGTAAGGAGGAAGGTGTGCGCGAAAACGACCGCCAGCGTGCCCGTGAACCAGTCGTTCGGCAATGCTGGCCAGACGGACTGCAGCAACCTGGTGAGCGCGCCGGTCTGGCCGTAGACGAAGCCGTAGCCGGTCGCTGCGGCCACGGAAACGAATATCAGCGGCGTCAAAAAGGCGAACCGGAGGAATCCCCTGCCGCCGACCCTGAGGTATTCGAGGACCGCGACCTGGAAGATCCCGATCACGTTCACCGTGATGATCGACAGGCCGGTAACGACAAGCGTGTTGACGATGGCGGTCCGGACGCGGCGCGAACCGGCCAGTTCGCCGATCGCTCCGAGGCCGATGTCTCCTTCGGGCGCGAACGCGAACCGGAGGACCGAGAAGATGGGTGCGTAGATGAAGCTGGCCGCGCACCAGATCACGACGACGAGCAGGACCGAACGGACCAGCGGAATGCGGCTCATGCCGGACGGTGTCATGACGATCCGTCGAAGCTGAGGATCCGTTCGCGGGACAGGTTCACCTTCACGCTCATCCCTGCCTTCAGGCGGTCGACGGAGGGGCCGCTCGGGACCTGGCATTGCAGCGGTTCGCCGAGCACGTCCAGGAACGCGCGTGTCATCGACCCGAGGTAGTCCACGTCCGCGACCGTCGCCTCGACGCCCTGCGGATCGCCTGCCTGCGCCAAGGCCACGTGTTCCGGTCGCACGAAATGCCGCCTTGCCGCGTCGAGGCCCAGGGCCCGCGCAACCTTGGGGCCGATCTCGTTCGCGGCCCCGACGAACTGGCAGACGAACGGCGTTGCCGGCGATTGGTAGAGTTCCCGCGCGGTTCCGGACTGCTCGGCGCGCCCTTCGTTGATCACCAGCAGCCTGTCGGACATCGAGAGCGCCTCCTCCTGGTCATGCGTGACGAACACGGCCGTGAAGCCCACGTCCCTCTGCAGCCGCTTGATCTCGTGACGCATGTCTTCCCGGACCTTGGCGTCGAGGTTCGAAAGCGGTTCATCGAACAGCAGGACCCGTGTGCCCATGACAAGGGACCGCGCGACGGCCACGCGCTGCTGCTGGCCGCCGGACAGTTCGGCGGGCTTCTTCCGGGCGTGCCGTTCGATGCCGGTGGCTTCCAGCACGGCATCGACGGCACGCGAGATCTCCTTTCCGGACTTGCGCGCCACCTTCAGGCCGAAGGCGACGTTTTCGGCGACCGTCATGTGCGGGAACAACGCGTAGTTCTGGAAGACCATGCCCACGCCGCGCCTTTCCGCGGGAATGCCTGTCACGTCCCTGCCCTCTATCGTGATCCTTCCGGACGCGACCGGCACGAATCCCGCGATGGCGCGCAGGATGGTGGTCTTGCCGCATCCGGAGGGGCCGAGCAGGGTGAAGAACTCTCCCGTCTCGATCCTGAGATTCGTCGGCGTCACGGCTTCGTGCGACCCGTACCGGACGCTGACCTCGTCGAGCTCAATCATGGGCGAGCCCTGACTTGCGCCGGTAGACGGCCGGGCACCGCGGGAGGAACGGTGCCCGGCTGTCCGGGGGGATAGCGAATTCACTTGATGTCGAGTTCGATGCGCTGGATCCAGCCATCGATCCTGGGCGCCACGACGTCCCAGTCGATCGGCTGCGGCCGGAGCAGGGTCGCGTTCCTCTTGACCGAGTCCGGTGCTGCCGCGATCGCGTCGGGGTGCACGGGAACCTGGCCGAACCGCGCCGCATAGGCGGCCATGAACTCCGCGGATCCGAACCAGTCCACGAATGCCTTGGCGTCGTCAAGCTGATCCGTCCCCTTCGTGATGGCGATTCCTTCGGCGATGAAGGGCGTTCCGCCTTCGGTATCCACCATGACGGCATTGTAGCCGACGTCGTCGGCCAGACGCCCGACGCCGCCGAACCAGTTGAGATCTATCACGGCCTCCTTGTTGACGAAAGCCGCGGTCTTGGCATCGGCGCTGTCAACGACGATGGCGTTGTCGTAGAGCCTTTGCATGAAGTCCCAGCCATCGTCGGAGATCTCGCCGCCGTCATCGGCAAAGCGAAGCAGCATCCCGATCAGGTATGTCTTCGTCGTCTGCCAGGTCGCGGGGCCGATGACGTACTTGCCCGCATGGCGGTCCTCGACGAGCTCCAGCCAGCTCGCGGGGGCGTCTTCCTGCGCCAGCATGTCCGAGTTGTACGCGATCACGACCGGAGTCTGCCAGAACTTCCAGACCATCCGGTCGGCGTCGTCGCGGTAGACTTCGGGCAGGCCATCGGCCCACTTCGGGACATATGGCTGGAACAGTCCCTCGGCCTTCAGCGTGGCCATTGCCGCGTCTATCAGGCCAAGCACGACGTCGGCCTGCGGGTTCGCCCTTTCGGCGAGGATGCGGTCGAACAGCTCGCCGCCGCCGGCGGTCAGGATCGTCACGTCGTGCCCGGCGGCGGTGGCATGCTCGGCGATCCAGACCGCACGCTCGTCGCCTTGCGGGGAGTATACGACGAGCGGTTCCGCGGTCGCCGCCGAGGTTCCCAGAAGGGACAGAAATGTCATCGCGCCGGCCAGCCAGTGATTCCTTGTCATTTGAGGTTCCTCCTTGTGCTTTGCATGTTGTCCCACGCGCGCTTTGCGCGAGGTTCTCCGAGTGAGTGCGATCAGCCTGCAAAATAACTTACGTTGTGTAAAGTAATATTTTCGTGGCATTGTATCCCCAGGGGATTCGAGGAGATGACGCATGGAGCTGCTGCCCAGGGAACTGTCCCTGAACGAACGCAGGCTGGTCGAGCTGGTGTTTCGGCACGAACGGTTGGCCAGGATCGACCTGGCGGCGGCCGCAGACCTGACCCCGGCCAGCGTGACAAGGCTGGTAGCAGGCTTGATGAGGCTCGGCCTGTTCTCCGAAACGGCCCTCAAGGACGGCGCTCGCGGCCAGCCCAAGAAGCTGCTCGAGATCCGGCGGCAACGGTTCTGCTCGCTGGGCTTCTACCTGTTCACCGACAGGATCCAGGGGGCGCTCATCGACCTTGGCGGCACGGTGATCGCGCAGGACAGCAGGCCGTTGGGAAGGGGCTCCGCCGAAAACGTCGTGGAGGCAATGCAGGCGCTCACGGAGGAGCTGTTGCCGGCGGTCCGCGGCAGCAGGCGCGTCTTCCTCGGCGTGGGCCTCAGCCTGCCGGGCAACTTCGGGTCCTTCGGCAAGTCCGTCGAGGCCCATGAGGCGTTCCTGGGCCTGGACGGAACGGCGATCCAGAGCGCGCTCCTGAACTACGGAAAGTGGCCGGTCTTCCTGGAAAACGACGGCACGTCCGCGGCTCTCGGGGAGTACCTGTTCGGCGGCCACGATGCCGGCACCCTCTTCATGCTCCACATCGGCGCCGGATTCGGCGGCGGCGCGGTCCTGAACGGGCGGCCCTATCGCGGGCACAACGGGAACGCGTGCCTGCCAGGCGCCCTCTTCCCGTACGGCCGGCCCCGCCCGACCCTTCAGGACCTGGAGGAGCATCTCCGGGACCTTGCGCTCGAACCGTCCGCCGTGTTTGCCGCGGAACAAGGCGCCTCGGCCCTCTCTCCGGAGCTTGCGGCGTGGAAGGACCGGGCCAAGGAGCAGATCAAGACGGCGGTCCGCCTGGTGAGCGGAATGTTCGACCCGGAAGTGATCGTGATGGGCGGCATGCTCCCGTCGTTCCTGAGCGACGTCATCGCTGCGGAGATCGCGCGAGAGGGAGTCGAAGGGCCTTCGCGCGGACTGACGGCCGCGCCCTTGCGCCCGACGGGCCTGGGGGACCTTTGCGGCCCGGTCGGTGCGGCGAGCATTCCGTTCTTTCGCGGGTTCTTCCCGGGTTCCGCTCCCCTGACCGAATAGTTCGGCGCATGCGCCATGCGCGCCATGCATGGAAACCACGAAGATCCGTTGGATCACTTGTATCGGTTGGCTTCCTGGAGGGCCTTATGCAGCCTGAATGCATGAGAGCGCAAAGCGTGGGGCAGTTGCCGAGTCTGGTCCGTGATGGCACGTTTCGGCCATGGCCGCATCACAGCCACCCCTGTTCACTTCTGGTTCTCGAAGCATATGAGGTGAAAGGAAGTGCGGCGCCCGCCGCTTGGCGACGTCTCCCGGAGCCCTCATGCGGCGTCTCCGCCGCTTCGGAGCGAGGCAAGGCGGCTGCCCAGAAGGTC
>VXSG01000102.1 GCA_009838075.1 Boseongicola sp. SB0665_bin_10
GCAGCCGGCCGTTGGACGACTCTCCGCAACATTCCCTGAACCGCAACATTAGACCACTGATGTTGCGCGCAACATCACTGGACCTCGGAAGGGCGCGTGGAGGGCGGAACGGGGATGGGCCTCCGTATCGCCGAAGAGCGCGGAATCCCGGTATTCAACCTCGGCTCGATGACACCGCGATCGATCTGCGAAAGGCTGCAGGGCATCAGGCAGGCGGCCATCGTATCGACCGGTCGGATTGATTCCGAGGGGTCTTCATGCGAACCATGCTGACGTTGTCAGGGTAAGGAGTATGCAGGGAATGAACCGGAGCAAGTGGCGCTTCTATGGCCGCGAGGACGAGATTGAGAAACTTGTCCAAACCTATCTTCGCTCGCCGAGATTCTCGGCCTGCCGCATCGACGGTCGCCGCGGGATAGGCAAGTCCGAGCTCATGGCAGAAGCCGCACAGCGTGTTGCGGGCGAACCGCCAGTGCTGATCTTCGAACTGCTGTCGCCCGAGATCGAAACCGCCGAGGCACGCAACACCCGACTCGTGGACGAAGCACGCGCAATCATGTCCGAGGCGTCCTTAGACAGTCTTGACGCGCCTGTACGCAGCGATTCCTTGCCTTACATGCGTTTTTCCGGCCTCCTTGCAAGACTTCTCGACCGCGGAGTGACGGTCGCGATCGACGAGTTTCATCTCGCCAAGCCCTTGGGGCTGGAAGGACCGATCAAGATGATGATCGACAGGTACCAGTCAATTCAGGGCACGCCGCCGCCCGCGAAGCTGTTCGTCATGGGCTCGCACCAGCAGCAGGTCAAGCGCATGTTCTTGCCGGACCAGCCGCTCTACCAGAGGATCTACCCGGCTTTCGCGCTGCAGCAATGGAAGGCGCCGACGGTGCTGGAGATGGCCGGGGAGCAGGGCTTCCTCGAACATCCCGGACGGCTGCTGACGCTCTGGACCGCCTTTGGCGGCATTCCTCGCTACTGGCACGATTTCGTCCATCGCGAAGATAACGCCCGGCTTCTGGACATGGCGGCCTGGCCAGACGACGCCGAGTGGAGACGCGCCTTCGTCCAGGTTCAGGAGACCCAACTCGCACCAGGCTCTGACGACAGAACGGACAACAGATCGCACGTCGAACTCCCGCCACCACAGCGCGACATGCTGCAGTGGCTGGCCGAGAACCACCCTAACGGCACGTCGTGGGACCGCCTGGCAGACGCGATGCGATCGCGCGGGCATGAAGACATCGAGGAGCCCCTTGGGATGCTGATCGCACATCTTGAACTGGTCCAGCATTACGCTCAGTTCTGGAAGAAAGGCGTCGGACGCGTCCGAATTGTAGACAACAGCACGCTGTTCCAGCGCGCCGTGTTTCCCGACCTCTTCGCGACGAGACGTCGAGTCGCACCGGCAGGGGATGGCCCGGCGGGCCGGGAGCCCACCGAACTTCGTATCAAGCGCCTCGAAACCTTGGAAGGCGCCGCGCTTGAACGGTTGGCCGTCAGCTATTTTCGGGCGCAGCCAGGGATCAGCTGGAGCGGCTCCAGGCCTTGGCGGACCCTGCCCGACGCCGCATCCGGGCAGGTCGAGGTGGACGTGATGGCGCTCCAGGGCCAGCTTGTTGATCCGGAGGCATGTTTCCTGATGGTCGGCTGCAAGCGCAATGCCGCCCGGCACGACACGCGTCGCCTCGACGAAGAGGTCGTGGCATTCAGGGATGACGTCATGCGCGCCAAGGATGCGCCTGCCTGGCCCGGCGGTGCGGAAGGCCGCATGGAGAAGCTCCTTGTCTCCCCGTCCTTCACCGAGGAGCAACGCGCGCGCTTTGGCGCGGCGGGGTTCCGGACACTGGACTTCGCCGACATGGCCAGCCCCTTGGACCTTGCCCATGATCCAGGGACTGGAATTGAAGAGCCGGAGGAGCCCGACGACTCCACGTTCGAGCCGTTCTGATTTCGATGCAGGTTGCAAGGGCAAGGAAAACGCGTGGCATGAACCTGAACTCGAGGTGCTTCGATTGATCAAGTTCGCCGAAATCGGCAGACTCGTCCTCGTGGGCGACATCCACGGGAAGTTCCCGCCTTTCCACGCGTTCGCCCGGCGCGTGCTGGGCAGGGGAGTGGCCGTCGTGCAGATCGGCGATTTCGGCCACGGGTTTCTCAATCACCGCACGGCAGCGGGTGCCGCGGACTTCTTCCGGGAGAGTGCGGGCGCCTGCGGCTTCATCCGCGGCAACCACGATGACCCGGAGGTCTGTCGCATGACGCCGGGCTGGATCCCGGACGGGCACCACGACTCGGTCTGGGACATCATGTTCGTGGGCGGCGCTCATTCTGTCGACCGGCACCTGCGCATCCAGGGACTGGACTGGTGGGAGGACGAGGAATGCTCGATCGCGGAGCTGAACGGGATCGTTGACCGCTACGCCGCGATGAAGCCCCGGATCATGGTGACGCATGATGCGCCGTCGGCGGCAATCGAGGCGGTTTTTCCTCGAGTCCGGCAGTTCCGCCCGCTGTCGCGGACGACGCAGGCGCTGGACGCGATGTTCGAGGCGCACCGCCCGGAAGCCTGGATCTTCGGGCACTGGCACCGCTCGGCGTCTGCCGTCGTGGAAGGCACCCGGTTCCAGTGCCTGGGAGAACTCAGGAGCTGCACGCTGTCCTTGTGCGAGCCAGGGCGGACGGTTCGCCTGAGCGGCGCCTCAGAGGTCGTCTGAGGCGCTCACTGGACGCCACGACATCGCCATGATTGTCTGGCTTGGCAACTGCGCGATTGCCGCGAAGATGCCGACATTCAATGGGATCTACAGAACATGCTTGACGGGCCGAGACGCTGGTTGCATTCCAATGTAACAAGTCGAGATTGGCGTTTCTTGGCAAACACTTGGCTAACGCCTTTGGTTACATTTCCAGCCTGAAGGGGCACGACATGACCAGGAAGGGAAAAGTGATCGCGTTTCTTGCCGAACACCGGCAGGCAAGTGCTGAAGACGTGCGTCTGGCCGTCGCCCCTGAAATGACGCGCCAGACCTTCTGGCGTGACCTCAAGGCTCTTGAAGTGCAAGGTTTCGTGATTGCTGACGGGCGGGGATCCGGAACAAGATGGTCCCTGTCTGGACCTGCCGCCGTGCGACGCTTCCTGAAAACGCCTTCGGAGCGTCGTCCCGATGTCGGTTACGACATGTCCTTCCTTGACGACTACATTCCGAACAGGACGTTCTATCTTGGTACCAAGGTCAGGGAGAGTCTGACTCGGGCAGGGACTCCGCCTACAGGGCGATCAGGTCCGTCTGACCGACGCGTCCTGGAGCGGTTCCTCACCGACCTGTCCTGGACTTCCTCCCGTCTCGAAGGCAACACATATTCCTTGGCGGAAACCGAGCGCCTCATCAGGTTCGGCGAGGCTGCAGAGGGCCGGACCCGGGAAGAAACCGTGATGATTCTCAACCATCAGGCCGCGATCGAGTACCTATGCCCCAACCCGGATGTGCCGGCACTCTCGGCGATAACGCTTCGAAACGTCCATGCGCTGGTCTCGCACGACCTGCTGGGCGATCCGATGTGGGAGGGCGCCATGCGCACCCATGTCGTCGAGATTGGCGGCTCGGCCTACAAGCCTCTAGACGACCCGCACAGGATCAGGGAAGCCTTCGAAACCCTGATCTCAAAGGCAGCCATGATTGCGGATCCATTCGAGCAGGCGTTCTTCATCACCGTCCACGTGCCCTATCTCCAGGCTTTCGAAGACTGCAACAAGCGGACGTCGCGGATCGCGGCGAACATTCCCTTGCTCGACGCCGGTCTCTCCCCGCTCTCGTTTCTCGACGTCACGCACCGGGATTACGTGGATGGGTTGCTCGGGATCTACGAACTACACGACTTCTCCCTGGCCCGGGAGGTCTTCGCGGAGGCCTACGTGAAGTCGGCACGCCGGTACTGGGCGCCGTCCGTCCGCGCCAGCGCCCCCTCCCGTGCGATCGTCGAGAACAGGGATTTCATCACGAACGCCGTGCGCAACCTGGTTAAGCGGCACCGCGGCTTTGATGCCGGCCGCGCGGGTGAGATGGTGCGGGACAAGGGGCTTGAAGGCTATCCCGAGGTGCTGGATCACGTGAGGCGGAGCATCGAAGGCCTCCACGAGGGCAACCTGATCCGCTACGGTCTCGACCTGGACGATCTCGAAAGGCTGCGCGGCAATGCAAAGACGCTGGAAGGGTGCGAAACGTCCGGCAAGGACGGCACGGGTTCCGGTGACAGGGACTGGACGCCTCCGGAACTATCGCCCCTCGATGACATGGACGATCCTTACGGGGCGGACTGACAGCACGGATCTCGGCATGTGACGACGCACTGTCGGGCGGCGGTTTTGCGCAGCAGCTTTTGCAGAAGGCGTTGAGCGCCGGAACCGGAACGGCTACCATCGCGCAGGCGATCCGGAAGGGGAAGGGACGAAAGTGGGCAGGATTGTCACGGTTGCCGAACGCAAGGCCCGTGAGGCCGCACGGCGCGCGGAGGCCGCGGGCAGGGTCATGGAAAGGTTGCGCGGCTACGCGGCGAGCCATGGCGGCAGGTTCGTCGTATTCGGCAGCGCCGCGCGCGGGGAGATGCGCTACAGCAGCGACATCGACATCTGGGCCGACTTCTCCCGGGAACGCGAGTTTGACGCCGTCCATTTTTCCGAGGAAGCCTGTGCGAAGGAGGACCTGCCCTGCGACGTCCTTTTCTGCGGAACGCCGTCGGCTGCCTTCATGGACATGATCAAGGACGACACGGTGGAGCTGGCATGAGTGACGGCAGACGGCGTTGAGCGCCTGAACCCGAACGACTACCATGGCACAAGGGACCCGGCAACGGGAAGGGACGAAGATGGTCAGGATTGTCACGGTGGCCGAACGCAAGGCCCGCGAGGCCGCAAGGCGCGCGACAGCCGCCGCAAAGGTCATGAAGAGGTTGCGCGGCTACGCGGCCAGCCACGGCGGTCGGTTCATCGTCTTCGGCAGCGCAGCGCGCGGGGAGATGCGTTTCAACAGCGACATCGATATCTTGGCAGACTTTCCGGAGGAAGGCCGGTTCGACGCGATCGTCTTTGCCGAAGACGCTTGCGTGAAGGAGAGACTACCTTGTGACGTCCTCCCGATGCCGAAGACCGAAAGGATGTCAGAATTCATGGGCAGGATCCGTGCGGACATGATGGAGTTGGCATGAGCGATTCAAGATGGCTTGACGCAGACAGGAACGTGAGGTCTGCCATTCAACATTTTTCCATGGCGCTGAAGATCTGGGGAAACCGTCATGCTGACAAGGATCAATACGATCAGTATGTTCAGGATGCAGCATTGATGCATGCGATGCAAAGCGGACATACGTCCTTCGAGAACGCGATGCTGAACATTCTCGGCATATTGGACGAGACTCCTCCTTCCGGCGAGTCTTGGCATCAAGAACTGATCCGTCGTGTTTCGGAACCGGCCGAAAGCAGGCCTTCTGTCCTTGATGCCAAGATTGCCAGGGCTGCGACCCGCACGAGAGCCTTCAGGCATGTTGCGAGCAGGGGATATGACGCGTTTGAGATCGAGCTTGGCGCACCCGCCATGGATGCGGCACGAATCTTGATCAACGGACTTCCGGAGGCCGTGGCGAACTTCAGGAATGTGACGGACCCCCCTTCAAGCGACGACAAGCCCAAACGCCGGGGCGCTTGTGTGGAACCGGTTGTCCGGAATGAGTCGAAGGACGGCGACGAGGGCTGGACGCCGCCGGAACCGTCGCCGTTGGAAGATCTGTCGGATCCCTTCAAGACAAGTTGAGCAACCAGCGCGAATTTCGAACGACGAGAATCAACATCGTGCGGATCTGCCATCATCTGCCTGAAGACCAATGCATGGGAGCGGTCATCGCGGCCGAGAAGCGGCCTTGTGGAACTACGTGAAGCTCCGACAGGACTTGCAGCTACCCTGGATGCACCCACGTTCCGAACGCGAACCGGGGACGCCGGCGCATGCGGATCGACGACCTTGGGTGAATCGTCAAATTTTCATTTGACCATTCACGCATTTGCCTTTCCTGCAAGGGTGTGAGAAGCGTCAATCGTCAAATGAGAACGAGACGCGCCATGGACCGGAAAGAGAGAATCCTTGCCATCCTTGCGGAACACGGGCCATCACGAACGGAAGACATCCGTCAGGCTATCGCACAGGAAATGACACGCCAGAGCTTTTGGCTCAGCTTGAAGGCGATGCAGGCTGAAGGTTTGGTGACGCCCTCGGGCGCCGGTCCGTCTTCGCGCTGGCTACTGCAGGGACCCAGCGCCATGCGTCTTCATCTGGAGACGCCTTGGGAACGTCGCCGGGCGGTCGAATATGACATGTCCTTATCCGGATACGCCGCCCCTGTCGGCGTTGACGCTTCGGAGCATCCATGCCCTGGTTTCTGCGGGCCTTCTGTCAAGTCGCATGTGGGAAGGCGCCCTGCGCACCCATGAAGTCCGGATCGGCGGTTCCGCCTACATGCCACCGGACGACCCGCACGTGATCGACCAGGCGTTCGGGTTGCTCGTCGAGAAGGTCGGACAGATCAGCGACCCCTTCGAGCAAGCCTTCTTTGTCACGGTTCACCTGCCCCTTCTCCAGGCGTTCGAGGACTGCAACAAGCGGACCTCCAGGGTGGCCGCGAACATTCCCTTGCTCGCGGCTGGAGTGTCCCCGCTTTCCTTCATGGATGTCACCCAGCGAGATTACGTGGACGGCCTGTTGGGCATCTACGAGCTGAACGACTTTTCCCTGGCGCGCGAGGTCTTCGTGGAGGCCTACGTGAAGTCCGCCAGACGATACTGGTCTCCAACCGTCAGCTTCTGCGTACCGCCTCTTGTGATCGTCGAGAACACCCATTTCCTGGAATCCGCCGTGCGTGACTTGGTGAAGCACCATGGCGGGTTCGACAGAAAGGCCGCCGAGGCGATGGTGCAGGAGAAGGGTCTGCAGTCCCGCCCAGTACTGGTGACCGAGATGCGGGAAATGATCGAAGGCCTCAACGAGGGCAACCTGGTCCGTTACGGCCTCGGCCTGGACGATCTCGAAAGATTGCGTGGCGATGCGAGGACGCTGGAAGGGTGCGAAGCGTCCGGCAAGGAAGGCATGGGTTCCAGCGACGAGGGATGGACGCCTCCGGAACCGTCGCCCCTCGATGACATGGACGATCCTTTCAGGACGGGTTGACTGGCAGCGCGCAATTGCGAGCGTAATGCGCCAGTGTCCTGAATCGCGAATGGCGGCAAAGGTCACAGAACGCCGAGGGCGTCGGACCGATGATCGAGTTCTTCCGTGAATGGCTGGATGCTGGCGCTGGTGCTGAACCAGCTTCCATGCTCGTGCACTGCGCGCAGGGGCAGTACCGCTCGCGACGGGCGCGCTCGTCGCCCACACGATGCTGACCGGCGATCCGACCCGGTCTGCCAACACCTTGGACTGGGAAGGCCGAAGCATTGACTCGAACTGGGAGATCGCGCGCCACGCAGACGACCTGCTCAGGCTCGGCGGCGTGCTTCACCAAGCTGCCGTCAACGTCGAGGAGGCTGTCTCCAGACGGCAGGACATGCTCCGCGACGACCGCCACCTGGACGAGATCGCAAAGGAAGTAAACGCCGTCCATCGCCGACTCTTGACTTCATGTTCCGATACAACCACCTTTGCGGCAAGAGACACCTACGATGCCCAGAATGTCCAAGCTTCAAAGTGTAACTTTGAACCAGTATTCAATTGTCTGGTTGGCGGCGCTGCTAATCATAGGTCTATGGACTTGTGGTGAAGTCTATGTTACAGTGCCGCTGTTGATTGCAACTTTAGTTTATGCGGTCCAACTGATTCTCGTGAAGTGGCTTTTTGTTTACGAAATCGGTGCATCCTGGAGTGAGTTGGAGCGATTAAATAAATGTCAAGAAGCCTCTGTTGCGGATAGCCAATTCTCTCAAAAAGTCTTTAGCCTTTCTTGTTGGGCGGCGGCTACCTTGTTTCTCTTTTTTTCTCTTATCACCTTACTCCTCATTGTAGTATATGTAGGGAGCAAGGTTTCAAGCAACGAGGTTCAATTATCTTTTGGTGCGTTTGCAATTTTAGTAGCCGTTCTGGCTTACCATTACAACACTGAGAGCATTCCAAGTGTCACGAAATTAAAACAGAAATTCCTCTCACCTTCTTTGAGAAAATGGAACTTAGTAATCGATCGAGCGGGCGTGGCGGCAACAGTTCTTGTGTTGATCATGACGCTGCACGCACTTGGCTCAATGCTCGGTTTCGAGGC
Source organism: Boseongicola sp. SB0665_bin_10 (assembly GCA_009838075.1). Lineage (GTDB taxonomy): Bacteria > Pseudomonadota > Alphaproteobacteria > Rhodobacterales > Rhodobacteraceae > JAJEFO01. The sequence goes on from VXSG01000102.1 coordinate 8,293, forward strand.
GAATGGACCGACATTTTCTATCAGTGAAATGAGACATATTCTTGGTAAAATTACATATTTTCACTCTTTCGCGATCATATGCGGAATATGCTATGTTTACATGACGCATCAGGTCCTGGCGAACGTTGAAAGTGCGCGTATGAAGAAGGAGTTTCCGACGATTTCGTTAGGATTGTTCATGTTTTATGGGGCGGTTCAGACAATTTTGATACTTTCAGTTCATCTACCTGTGTATGCCCACCTCTACACAGTTACCGGTGAAATTGAAGACGTGCCAATTGGCGAAGTTGTGTCGGCATTGGGTCCACTCATATTGAGTATTGCAGGCGCCATTGTTGCAAAACTGTCGGAAGTCAGGGCTTAGAATGGCAGAGCGACGTGGATCATGTTTTGAGTTCCAGATTCGCACTGTTTGCGAAGTGTTGCGCCTCCACTGTGTGCTTCTTCACCGTTCACGTGCCCTGTTACAAGACCCTGCAACTAGACGAACGTGAGCGACCCGATGCGTGAACGGACCTTGCATTGCTGGTATCTGGGAGATGTACAGATGCCGAGATATGTCGGCGAAGTCAGTCTGGCCTCCGATGCCCGCAGCTGCATCCTGGTGCACGGAGGTGCATGGCGAGACTCCGGCTTCGACCTTTCGCCTGACATGCCGAGAACGCAACAGCTGCACGACCCCGCAGGCCGGCTGGAAGCGCCCGGCGCCCTCGATGACGCGATGCCCGACCGCTGGGGAGAGCGGATGATACGCGTCATATCGCGCCCGTCGCGAATGAGCCCCCTGGACAAGCTCTGGCACGCCGGGGACAGGCGCTTCGGCGCACTAGGCATTTCCAGGAGCGCTGAATTCTACGATCCTTGCCCCCAGCCTCCCTTGATCCAGGCGTCTTCCTTGGGCCAAGCCGAAGAGATCATTCGGCGCGTGCTGGATCGCGAACCCATCGACGAGCGGGAAAGGCAGCTCGTAGCGAGCGCGGGCAGTCTCGGAGGGGCTCGCCCGAAAATGCTCGTAGAACACGAAGGGCAGGAGTGGATCGCGAAGTTCCCACATGGAAGCAACGTTGACCAGCTCCTGATCGAGCATGCCGCGATGGAGCTTGCCCGCAGAGCGGGGCTGAAAGTCGCCGAATCGCGCGCGATGCCAGGTGACATTGATCACGTCCTTCTTGTCCGCAGGTTCGATCGATGCGGGGTGGTGCGACGGCACGCGATCTCGGGACGCACCGCGCTGGCCCGGGAAAGGGTCGAGAGCTACGCGGCCCTGTCCTGCTTCCTCGAAACGCATGCGGCGCCGGACGCGGCCGCCCTTCAGCAGCTCGAGCTGTTCCGACGGATGACGTTCAACATCATGATCGACAACACCGACGATCACTCGAAAAACCACGCTTTCCTGCGCGAGAGGGATGGGTCCTGGAGCCTGTCTCCCGCCTATGACATCCCGCCACAGATGAACGGCCTCGCCCTGCAGGCGATGCAGATCTCGCCCGATCCGGCCTATGAGAACCGGTTCGACAGGGAACACGCGATCGCCGCCGCGGCCTCCTTCGGCCTGGAACCCGAACAGGCTCGCCACGAATGGAACGTCATGGCAGGCCATGTCTCGTCGTGGCGTGACGTCTTCGCCGAAAGCGGCGTTCGGGATCCGGATCTCGATTACCTGTCCGACTTCCTGGACAGCGATACGTTGCGTACGCATCGGGCGGACGCGGTCCTGCCGCCCAGTCCTGTTTCCGTGAATGGCTGGGTGCCTCCGGAACCGTCGCCCTACGATGAGACGGACGATCCTTTCAGGACGAGCTGACGCGCGGCTTAGCAATTGGACAGTTCATGCGATCCTTGCAAACCGAGATGGAATTCCTATGGTTGCAAGTGCGCCCGAGACGCTGACCGAGGAGTCGTTTATGCCGATCAATGCAGTCGACCTGACCGATCCGGCCCGCGAACCGACGGACTCGGAACTGGAAGCCCTGATGCGGTCCGTGCGCGACAAGGCCGTCGATCGGCATGCGTCAGCGCAGCAGCGGTTCATGGCGCATCTTGCCGATGGCGTCGCCAATGCCCGCAATGGCGGGACAGGCCCCGACCTTTCTGTCGATCAAGCTGAGGAGGAAACGGTTCCGGGCCCTGGTCCGTGACCCTCGGCCGATGCGCCCCGTCCTCATTGTCGTTGCCGGCCCCAATGGCTCCGGAAAGACGTCCCTGACAAGGGACCTTTTGATGCATCGGTGGATCGAAGGATGCCATTACGTCAATCCCGATGACATCGCGAAGGACATGTTCGGAGACTGGAACGATCCGGATGCGGTCCTGAAGGCCGCCCAGGAAGCAACAAGGCAACGCCATGAATGCCTGAAGTCAAGACGCAGCCTCGCATTCGAGACTGTCCTGTCGAGCTCGGAAAAGCTGCAGTTCCTTCACGGGGCGAAGAACGCAGGGTTCTTCGCCAGGATGTTCTTCGTTGGAACCGACAGTCCCAGGATCAATGCCGCGCGCGTCGCGGGCCGGGTGATGGAAGGCGGCCACGACGTGCCCAACGTCAAGATCATCGAACGCTTCGGAAAGTCGCTCGCCAACCTGGCGGCCGCCATTCCGATTTGTGACCGCGTCTACGTCTACGACAACTCGATAGACCACCAGGATGCCAGGCTGCAGTTCCGGACAGTCGACGGCTTCTTGGCGAGGACGTACGAAACGACGCATGCATGGGCCGAATTCTTGCGGGCGCCGCTTGCCGACTTGCAGCCAAGCCATGATCCAGACGATGGCTGGACGCCGCCGGAACCGTCGCCTTTCGATGCCACGGATGATCCTTTCAGGACGGACTGATGCGCGATCTCGCGCTCGAACGGTTCATGCAATCCTTGCAAACCGTGATGGAATTCCCGAGAGTGCTGGCTGTGCGACTCCGCCATCACCATCCGAAGACCGATGCCTGCCAAGAGCCCGGCCCGGACCTTCCGGACCCAATGACGAAGGGAAGACTGCCATGCCTACAGGCACCGTGAAGTGGTTCAATGCCCACAAGGGCTACGGGTTCATCGCGCCGGACGATGGCGGAAAGGACGTGTTCGTGCACGTCTCTGCCGCGGAAAGGGCCGGGCTGACCGGATTGAGCGACAACCAGAAGATCGAATACGAGCTCGTCGACGGCCGTGACGGCCGCGAAATGGCGGACAACCTGAAGGCGATCTGACGATCCGGCATTGACGCCCCTGCTTGATGCGCCATGCTGAAATCAGCACTCATGATGGTCATTCCGCCTGTCGTTGCAGCAGCGGATGTCATCACCTTTTTCCTAGCCTGAATTCCCACGCGCGGGGGAGGTGTGACGGATGACGGGTTTCACGGCCCGAATTCGAGCTTCAGGGCCCGCCCTCCGAGCCATGGCACGACGGTCTCGGCGTCGGCGAAGCCGGCGTTGACCATCATCGGGTTGTGCGCCCGCCGCGCGAATCGGACGCGCACCGCGTGCTCGGAAACGGTGACGGTTGCGGTGGCGTCGATGAAGCTGCGAAACAGGGTCCTTGCCCGCGCGCTCCTCTGCCCGTTGCCGATCCTGTCTGCCAGGAGCCTGTAGAGCCCGCTCGCCATGAGGGTGAGCTGGAGGTCGGTGTTGATGCGCATGGGCACGGCGGCGGAGAGCGCGTCCATGTGGAAGAAGTCGATGGTCTCGGCGATCTGGTTCTCGATGACCATGCGCCGCGCATAGCGGTCGACGAGGTCGGCGGGCCGCGCCCGCATCTGGTTGGTCACGAGCAGGACCGGGTTGTCGTGGCCGAGCGCGGCGATCGCGATCTGGCGGATCTCGCCGGGATACTGCGGCAGGCGGATGGTCTCGTCGATGATCCGCGGCGTGCGGTAGCGTCGGCCGATGTTGGCGAGGCGGATGCGGCGCCAGTCGGCCTCGGGACGCGCGCGGAGCGCGGCCATGATCCTCTTCGAGCGCCGGCGCAAGGTGAGGAAGGCGATGCCCTGCCTGTCGATCTCGGCCAGGTTCGCGCGGGTGGTGAGGCGGCTGTCGAAGACCAGCTCGCCCGGCAGGCTGCCGGTCTCCTCGAGCCAGTCCGCGACGAAGTCGAGGATGGCGTCGTTCTGGCGGTCCTTGCGGACGGTGGTGTCGGCGTAGCAGAACACGCGGGCCTCGGCGTCGCGGGCGAGGAAGGCGAGAACCCCGTTCTGGCGGCGCGAGCGCTTGGAGACGTAGTGCTTCTCGATCAGCGCCTGGTCGCCATGGCAGGGGATTGTGTGGAAGTCGAGGTCGAACGAGGCGCCGGGACGCAGGCCCTGGTCGCGGACGGCCTGGTTCCACGTACGCATCAGCACGGGCAGCCGGCGCGGGTCGACCCGCGTGCTGTATTCGGTGAGCGTCGAGCGCTTGGGCATGGCGTTGAGGCCGGCGAAGAGCGCCAGGCCGGGATCGAAGACCTCGGCCATGGCCTGCGCGGGCCGGCCGATGCCCCAGAGCTTGAGGGCCAGCAGCGCGCGCCAGGCGGCGGGCGCGGGGATCATGGCGCTCCCCGGCATGGCCGCCTCGTCGAGCAGCCGGTCGAGATCGAGGGCCGCCAGCATCGGGACGAAGACGAACAGCCCGCCGAAGCGGGTGCGGAAGGCGCCGTCCTCGATGCGGAAGGCGCGATGGTCGGCGACCGGCGCGACGTCGGGGCCGACGATGTCCGCCAGCACCGCCGCCGAGCGCCGGGGCAGCCGCGCCAGCCCGGCCTCGCGGATCACCTTGGCCACGGTTGACGGGCTGGCGGGACAGCCCTCGGCGCCGAGGACGTCGACGATCTGGTGGATGGACATCCGCCGCTCCCGGCGCAGGGCCAGGATGCGGTCGTTGCGGCGCCCGCGCGTGGCCGCGATCCCCGGCGGCGGCGCCTCCTTCGGCCTCTGCGGCGGCTGGAAGAAGGCCCAGCCGGGATCGGCACGGAACGCGGAGCAGAGGTTGCGGAAGGACCCGACGCTGTAGCCGAAGGCTTCGGCCGCGGCCCTGCAGTCCATTCCGTCGACATAGCGGGCCCTGAGGGCCTCGTACCGTCTCTGTGCCGGGTTCCGCGGCTTGAGGAAGGCGTCCTTGATGTTCATAATCTTCGTTGTTGCACAAAATACACATTGTCACAATATCATCATGGGCATTCCCTGTCAACCGCCTGATGCGGTGTCGACGTCAAGGGAACGTGGCTGAAGAACGGCCGGGCGCAAGATCATGTTGTTTTCCGGGACAGGAGCCACCTGGAGACGTGCATCGCGGCGGCGGCCGGCGCGGGAATTCCGTCGCCGCCATGCCGGGCGACGCTCGCGGCCTCCATAATGATCTTACGATTATTGTTACTACTGCGAACCAATCATGTGATGAACTGTCGGCGACAAGCCAATGAGAGCCTGGGGAATCCAGAAAATGCGGCCGTCTCGCGTCATGCCTCTCCCCAAGAATGGGAATTCAGGCTAGTCTTCTGTAACGATAGTTGCTATCAAAACGGCAAATGACATCAGCA
>VXSG01000005.1 GCA_009838075.1 Boseongicola sp. SB0665_bin_10
ACACTGACCGGCTACTTTGGATGACATTAGGCTGGTACGTTGGTGAAATTCGGCAATACTGATCCTCGGCGCTTCCTACGGGTCGCTTCTCGGAACGAAATTTCTCATGGCGGGCCACAACGTGACGCTGGTGTGCCGCAAGGCGACCGCTGAACTGATCAACGGCAAGGGGTCCGAGGTGCGAATCAAGCTGCGGGACGAGGATTTGCATCGCCCGTTCCGTTCACGGGACCTGGCAGGAACGCTCGACGCCATGGTGCCGGACAAGGTCCGGCCCGAAGCGTATGACCTTGTGGTTCTCGCCATGTCCGAGCCGCAGTTTGCCAGCACTGACGTGCGCATGCTTCTGATGCGAATCGCGCAGGCTCGGGTGCCGTGCCTCTCCCTGATGAACATGCCGCCGATGCCTTATCTCAACCGCATCCCGGGTCTCGAAACGGACCATCTGGCCGCGTGCTACACGTCACTGGACGGCTGGCGCGAATTCGAACCCGGCCTGGTTTCGCTTTGCAGCCCGGACCCGCAGGCGTTCCGGCTGCCGGATGCTGACGCGAACGTGCTTCATGTAGGCCTGCCAACCAACTTCAAGGCCGCCCCGTTCGAAGCGCTCGAGCACAACGAGATCTTGAAGGAGCTGGAAGCGGGCATCGACGCCATCCGTGTCGAGGGCAAGGAGGTTCCCGTGAAGCTGCGTGCCCATGATTCGCTCTTTGTGCCGTTCGCAAAATGGGCGATGCTCCTCACCGGAAACTACCGCTGCGTGCAGGAGACGGGCATGCGTCCGATCAAGGAGGCCGTGCATGACGACATCGAAACGTCCCGGAATATCTACCAGTCGGTCAGCGATCTCGTCGTCAAGCTCGGGGCGACGCCGGACAGCCAGGTGCCGTTCGAGAAGTATGCAATGGCCGCTGAAAGTCTGCTGAAGCCCTCGTCGGCCGCGCGCGCCATCGACGGCGGCGCCCAGCACATCGAGAGGGTCGACCTGCTGGTGAAGCTCATCGCCGACCAGCTTGGCATGGGAAACCCTGCAGTGGATGAAGTCGTGGCGACAGTGACATCGCGCATTGCCGGCAACCTCAGGGCCGCCGCCTAGCTTTCGTAGCGGGTGTTGCCGCGCCTGTCCGGGCTGATCGGCAATTCCACCAGCAATGGCTGGTGCGCACGCTGGGAACATGCCTGGCGCGGGCAGAGATGGCAGTTGATCCCGATCTGGCTGAACAGGTCGTCGCGATCAAGGTTGAAGGATCGCGCGTATCCGATTTCGTCGACGAAGCGGAACTCGCAGCCGAGCGCTAGCGCCAGTCGCCGGTCCTGAGACTCCCGGCTGAACACGGGCCGGTCCGAGGTGCGGCTGATCGTGAAGAATCGCTCGCCCTCGGGCAGTTCCACGAACTGGGGCAGGATCACGCCGGGCGTCCTGAACGACGTGTGGATGTTCCAGACGGGGCAGGCGCCGCCGAACTCGGCCAGCGTGAACGTGGTCGAGTTGAAACGCTTGGTGACGTTGCCGGCCTTGTCGATCCTGAGAAAGAAGAACGGCACGCACTTTGCGTTCCTGCGCTGCAGCGTCGTCAGCCGATGGCATACCTGCTCGAACGAGACGCTGAAGGCCGCCGCGATCCGGTCCACGTCGTACTTGGTCGCCTGCGCGGTAGCGAGAACATCCGCATAGGGCATGAGGACGGCGCTGGCAAAATAGTTGGCGAGTTCCACCTGGCAACGCGCAAGCCCGGTGGAGGACGTGATCCCGCTGTCCGAGACCAACCCGTCCAGGATCTCGTCCGCCTCCAGGAGGCACAGAACATGCGCCAGCTGAAAGGTTCGGTTCGGATAGTCGAGCGCCTGGGAAAGAAGGACCGTCGCATTCTCCCTGTCGAAGATGCGCAGGGCTTCGCTCATGTCCTCGACGGTCCGGATGCGAACTTCGACCCCGTGGCGCGCTTTCAGGCGGTCCTTCAACATCGCGTAGACATCGTCGGGCGCACAGGGCTGTTCGGCGCGGATCTTCTCCGCTGCCCTTTCGAGTTCGGGAAAGTGGTTTCCATGGTTCCGGAAAAAATCGTGGATGATCGTTTCCGGCGAGGACGAGACGAGATCTTCCGGCACCCGTTCCCGACCCTGCCGCAGCACCTTGTCGAGCGTGGTCCGGTGCGTCCGGTAGACCTGCAGAAAGTTCTCGACGAGCCCGGGTGCGTGATCGACTGCGGCCCGCAGTTCCTGAAGGTCGGGCGTGCCGCGAAAGATCGGGTCCTGAAGAACGCTGCGCAGCTCCGCCAGAACGTTGGAGCTTGGATCCTGCACCAGTTCGCGCCAGTCAATGGCATACTTGTCGGACAGCGCCATGAGCATTTGGACCGAGAGGCTCCGCTGGTTGTTTTCCAGCAGGTTGACGTAGGCCGGACTGACGCCGAGCACCTTGGACATCTGGGCCTGGGTCTGCTTGTGGGCGCGCCGGAGCTGGCGCAGCTGCGGGCCAATGAAGGTCTTCTTCATTCGAATCCTCCGGCTTTTACAAAGTTACGAAACTTATAGCATGATACGCACACTAACAACACACAAACCCGATTTTGTGTGTTCAGGCCTTCGACAGGTGTTACTGGCAGACAACGTACCGCCAAGGGCATTGACGCGAGGAACTCCCATGGACGGCCAACCCGGCCGCATATGCGCGGCAGACTCGTCATTGGCATCGACGATGACCGAAACGGATCCCGGCCTCGACGCCGTGACATGTCCCGACGGAAGCACCCAGGCAGCAGCCGTGCGGGCCGAAGCGCCGAAGCCCTGCGGTCGTTTCCCCATCTACCCCTGCAAAGCTTGAGAGGAGCAGGTTCCATGAAAATCGGTTGCAACGGACTGGCCGTTCCTGGCCCGACCAATATGCCCTTCCAGATCCGTCAGGCCATGGAAGTGCCCCTTCAGGATCATCGGGCGCCGGACTTCCCGGACTTCACCCTGCCGCTGTTTGAAGACCTCAAGGACATTTTCATGACCTGGACCGGTCGCGTGTTCATTTATCCGTGCTCCGGCACGGGCGGCTGGGAAGCGGCCATCACGAACACGCTCTCCGAAGGCGACACGGTCCTGGCGTCGGTCTTCGGGCAGTTCTCGCTTCTCTGGGTGGACCTGTGTCAACGGTTCGGGCTTGACGTGGACGCCATCGATGTCGAATGGGGCAAGGGCGTTCCGCTGGCCGAGTATCGCCAGAAGCTGGCTGCGGACACGAACCATCGGATCAAGGCCGTGCTTGTGACCCATAACGAGACCGCGACCGGCGTGACTTCCGACGTGGCCGCGGTCCGCAGGATCCTGGACAAGCTGGATCATCCCGCGCTTCTGTTCGTGGACGGCGTGAGTTCCGTCGCCTCTATCGACTTCCGCATGGACGAATGGGGCGTGGACGTGATCGTCTCGGGCTCTCAAAAGGGCTTCATGATGCCGACCGGCCTGGCCGTGATCGGCGTAAGCCAGAAGGCCATTGAAATGGGGCGGCAGGCGGGGCTTCGACGCTGCTTCTTCGATTTCCAGGACATGATCAAGACCAACGATCAGGGTTACTTCCCTTACACGCCGGCGGCAACGCTCCTGCGCGGATTGCGCGCCTCGGTCGACATGCTCAAGGAGGAGGGGCTGCAAAATGTCTTTGCCCGTCACCATCGCTTGGCCGGCGGCGTACGCGCGGCGGTGGAGGCCTGGGGGCTACGCAATTGCGCGCAAGGCCCCGAATGGCATTCGGACACGGTCACGGCGATTCTGGTGCCCGACGGGTTTGATGCCAATGACGTCATCCTGACGGCCTATCACAATTACAACCTGTCGCTCGGCGCCGGCCTGAACAAGGTCGCGGGCAAGGTCTTCCGGATCGGCCACCTGGGCTGGCTGAACGAAATCATGGTGCTGCAAACGCTGGGCGGCGTCGAACTTGCAATGCGCGACGTGGGCATTCCGTTCGAGCCCGGCGCAGGCGTTGGGGCGGCCGTGCGCCACTTCGCCGATGACGCAATCGCCATCCGGACGGCGGCGGAGTGAAGGACGACGCGATGAAAGCGCCCTTGGGCACTTCTGCAGACAAGAGCGGCAGGATGCGGATTGTATTCCTTGACCGGTCTACGATCGGGCCTTCGGTGAATGTATCGAGGCCAGCCTTCGATCATGACTGGGTGGAATTCGACCGCACGGCGCCTGATGAGGTCATCGGACGACTCGAGGGCGCGGACATCGCGGTGTCGAACAAGGTGCCGATCCGGCGGGATGCCATAGAGGCGTTGCCGAACCTCAAGATGATCTGCATCCCCGCGACAGGCCATGACGCGTTTGACATCGACGCTTGCCGCGAGCGGGGCATCGTCGTGTCGAACGTGCGTGGCTATGCGGCGAACACGGTGCCGGAGCACACGTTTGCGCTGATCCTTGCGCTGCGGCGCAGCCTGGTCGGGTTTCGCCAGGACGTGATCGACGGAGAGTGGCAAAGGGCGGCACAGTTCTGTTTCTTCAGCCATCCGGTCCGGGATCTGGCGGGATCGACGCTTGGCATCTTTGGTGAAGGCGTCCTGGGTCAAGGCGTGGCCAGGCTTGCGCAAGCGTTCGGGATGAAGCCTCTGTTTGCGGCGCATAAGGGCGTGGAGGGTCTGGGGCCGCTCTATACGCCGTTTGACGAGGTCATCGAGGAGGCGGATGTCCTGACAATGCATGCGCCATTGATGCCTGCGACCAGGAACATGATTTCGGACCGCGAATTCGGGATGATGAAGAAGAAGCCGCTGATCATCAACGCCTCCCGTGGGGGGCTGGTGGACGAGACCGCATTGGTGCGCGCACTCGATGCTGGCCGGATTTCGGGGATCGGGTTCGACGTTCTGACGAGCGAACCGCCGCTGCCGGACAACCCGCTGCTCTCCGTGCTTGACCGTCCCAACGTGATCGTCACGCCGCATACGGCCTGGGCCAGCGATGAGGCAATGCAAACGCTCTGGGATCAGGTGGTGGATCATCTGGAGAACTTTTGGCGAGGAGAACCGTCGAACCGGGTGGTGTGACGGATCAGTTCGGACCGGACCGTTCCCGAGGTTGATGCCGCTGATGAGGTCACCGGGCCAGGCAACCGGTTGTCTCGTCAAGTCATCGGTTTCCGAAACCATGCCGCGGTGATCTCAATCAGGGGATGAAACGGGCGGATTTGGCTTGGCGACCCTTGTGTTCCCGTCGAGGAGCTCCGACGCGCAGCCTTCAACAGCCTCTTCCTTGCTCTTCCTTGCCCTTCCGCGTCTTCGAATCGCGCCAATCGCTCGGCCTTGCAACGGAACTCAGAAGGCATAGCGCAGTGACATCCGGAGGCCCTGGCTCCGGATACGCGCCCACGTGGGAGCCAGATCAAGCGCAATTGGTTCGCGACTGCCGTCGCGCCACGTCACGCCGCCTTCGCCCCTCCCGGTGCGGACCTCGCCGAGATCGGTGTAGCGCCACGCCATGTCCAGGCCGAGCCGCTCGTTCAGCGGCAGCGTGAATCCAGCGGTCACCATCCAGGTCAGGTCCGTCCGGGTCCCGCCGGGCACGCTCGTCGTTGTCGCCGGAAACGTCATTGTGGTCTTGCCGATTCTGTTGCGTGCGACACCAATGCCCGCACCGACGTAAGGCGTGATCGCCGTCCGACTGCCTGATTGCCGTGCGGGAAAGTCGGCAAACGCCGCAAGCATGCTGGATACCGACGAGATGTCTGCCGCCACGGATTGCAGACGATCTGACGCGAGAAAGTTGGCACGGCCCTTGAAGCTGTAGCGCGGCCGGTGCTCCAGCATCACCTCGTAGCGCATCGCGCCTTCGGGTGCGTAGCCGAACCCGAGTTCCAGCACCGCCATCTTCCCGAAGTCGCCGAGGGAACGACGAGGCACATCATCGCGGTCCGTTCCACAGCCATACAGCGCGGCCGGCACGGTGCTTGAGCAGTCGATGTCGGTAAAGGCCGCGTCGTCGGTCCAGTCAAGTCCAAGGCCGCCCCGCAGATAGAATTCGTCCGCGCCTGCGACTCCCGGACACAATGACATCGAAGCAAGGGTCGCAGCAGCCGCAAGCCGGGAACGCACATTCAGGCGCCCGCGGCGCATGGCCAAAGCCCCGCGATGGCGGCATCCCGGAAGGGCACGCGCCGTTGCCGCGCGCACGATGCCGAACATCCTGACTGGTCGCAGCCCTGCGATGTTGCGTCGCCTCCGCGCGTTCACGTGACTGGCTTCCATGCCCGTTCAACTGAAAGCGCTGCCGCAGGGGCGGCAGGCAGGCACGTCATGGCCGTTGCCACGCGCATTTGCTGGCAGTGTCAACGTGGTTCACGGGAAGATACCGTGTTACATAAGTGCATTCGCCTGAAACACCTGCAAATTTTCCCGTACCGCCCATGATCTGGGCCCGGCCCTCGCCGCCACCGCCTTCCGCTATGTCGCCGTCCCTTCGAAGGGCGAGAAGATAGATCTCGTCACCCTCGACGTCCGTAAACGTGCATGGAGACTCCAGGTCAACGACTCCGTCGCGGAACGTGCCCACGATCACGATGCACTTTGCGATGCTCGTCTCGCCTACGACAAAGGGCGGGCCACTGCTCTCCAAGATCGTGCTGGTTCCGACGAGCGACCCGCCAGTGATTGCGCCCCCTGCATGATTGATCGTCGTGAAATCCTGGTCATAGCTTTGCAACATTCGAATGCTGCCTGCATCCTGCGCTTCGGCGGTCGCCGTAGCCTGCAAGGCAAGCAGCACCGACATCGCAATTGCGACTGCAGGTATGGCTCTCAATCCCGTCACGGCCGTTCCTTTCCTGCCCCAGGTTGTCACGCGCGTGTGCCATTGGTGTCACTAGCAGCCCGCCAATCCCATGTCGAGCGTGACCCTTCGAACTTCGAGCGCTTGGGCGACGACGCGTCCGATCAAGCATGGCATGCGGGATTTCCCGGTTTCGCCGTGACTTGCCGCAGGATCTCGCCCGGAACATTGCGGACCTGCCTGGCGAGCAGATGCCACTTTGGAGAAGGCAGCAAAGGCAGGCGGGTCTCGCGTCCCGGCAGGACATTGGCGACACCCGCGCATCGCCAAGTTGCCACGTCCACGCCGACAACCGGGCGGGAAGACCCGTTCATTCGCCCCTGCTGCATCGACGAGCCCTCCGGATGCACCCAATCCGGGGTTGACGCTGCGCAGCCTGTGTCCGACACCCTCGAACATGGGAGCCGCGCAACTAACCATCGACCTTGACGCAATTTGCGCAAACTGGCACGCACTTGATGCGCTGTCGGACAGCGAGGTGGAGACGGCTGCCGTCGTAAAGGCCGACGCATATGGCATCGGGGCGGCGCAAGCCGCGACCGCGCTTGCAGAGGCAGGCGCGAGGAGCTTTTTCGTCGCCCTTGCCGAGGAAGGCGTCGCGCTCCGCGACGTGCTCGGCGACAAGCCCGACATATTTGTCTTTTCCGGCCATATGGAAGGCATGTCCGATGCATTGGTTTCGGCATGCTTGATCCCGTTGCTGAACGCGCCGGACCAGGTGTCACGCCATGCCGAGAATGCGCCCTCCCGTCCCTTTGGCGTTCAACTCGATACCGGCATGAATCGCCTGGGCTTCGGGCCGTCCGAATGGAACGACTGCAAGGGCGAGCTGCTGGAATCCGGACCACTCCTCGTCATGAGCCACCTCGCTTGCGCGGATGAACCAGATCATCCGATGAACGCGCAGCAGCTTGTCGCATTTCGCCGGTTGACCGACGGAATTTCACCCCGCCGCTCGCTGGCCGCGACCGGAGGGATTCTCCTCGGGCCGGAATACCATTTCGACCTTACCCGGCCGGGCGTCGGGCTCTACGGCGGCCGGCCATTTGGCGAGGCCCGGCCAGCCATCCGCCTGGATGTGCCGGTGATCCAGACAAGGACCGTTCAGCCCGGCGAGACCGTGGGCTACGGCAGTGCCTGGACCGCGACCTCTCCGACGAGGGTTGCCACGATCTCTGCAGGATACGCGGACGGACTCCTGCGAGCGGCGGCGCCCGGAGCCGTGGTCTTCGCAGGGAACACGCCATGCCCCGTCGTCGGGCGCATATCGATGGACCTCATCACCGTTGACGTGAGCGGACTGCAAGAGGTGCCGGGATCGTTGCAGGTCATCGGGCGCAATGCTTCGGTTGACGCCTTTGCCGAGGCCGCGGGAACGATCGGCTACGAAGTCCTGACATCCCTCGGGGCACGCTACGAGCGCGTATACTTGCCGCAATGAATGTCCTGGCCATCATCGGTCGGGCAGTGCTCGCCATGCTTGCCTCGATCGGCCGTGTCACGCTGTTCGCCGTCGAGACCGTCAGCCATTTGGGACGCCCGCCCTACTATCCCCGCGAATTCGCGCAGGCGCTGGTGCAGATCGGCTACTTCTCGCTTCCGGTGGTCGGACTGACCACCATCTTCACCGGCGGCGCCTTGGCGCTCCAGATCTATGCCGGCGGCGCGCGCTTCTCTGCCGAGGCCGTCGTGCCCCAGATCGTTGCCATCGGCATGGTGCGGGAACTGGGGCCGGTCCTTGTCGGTCTCATGATCGCCGCCCGCGTCACCTCCTCGATCGCAGCCGAAATCGCCACGATGAAGGTCACGGAACAGATCGATGCCCTGATCACCCTCTCGACCAATCCGGCCAAGTACCTGACGCTGCCGCGCGTCCTTGCCGCAACGATCGTCATGCCGTTCCTGGTCGGCGTCGGCGACATCATCGGAATCATGGGCGGCTATCTCGTCGGCGTGGAACGGCTGGGTTTCAACGCCGGAACGTACCTGAGAAACACCATCGACTTCCTGGAGCCGCTGGACGTCGTTTCCTCGCTCACAAAGGCCGCCGTCTTCGGCTTCCTTGCCGCATTGATGGGCTGCTATTTCGGCATGCGATCCGGCCGGGGCGCACAAGGCGTCGGGCGGGCAACGAAGGGCGCGGTCGTTGCTGCGAGCGTGCTGATCCTCGCTGCCAACTTCGTGCTCACAGAATTGTTCTTTTCGGCATGATCGACCTGGTGGACGTACATAAGGCGTTTGGCGCGAACACGGTTCTGACCGGAGTCAACCTGACCCTGCGAAAGGGCAGGAGCATGGTGATCATCGGCGGCTCGGGAACGGGCAAGTCGGTGCTCCTCAAATGCGTGCTGGGACTTGTTCAGCCAGACAGGGGCGCGATCAGCGTGGACGGGACCGACGTCACCAATCTCCGGCAGGGCACGTCCGAACGGGACGCGTTCCTCGCCCGGTTCGGAATGCTCTTCCAAGGCAGCGCACTCTTCGATTCCCTTCCTGTCTGGCAAAACGTGGCGTTCCGGCTGCTGCGCGGATCCCTCAAGAAGCCGCGGGCCGAAGCGCGCGACATCGCGATCGAAAAGCTCCGCCGGGTCGGTTTGTCATCCGAAGTGGCAGACCTGTTTCCGGCCGAGCTTTCGGGAGGCATGCAGAAGCGCGTAGGCCTTGCGCGCGCCATCGCCACCGAACCCGAGATCATCTTCTTCGACGAACCAACGACCGGGCTCGACCCGATCATGGCAGGCGTCATCAACGACCTGATCCGCGGGATTGCCAGCGAGATGGGCTCGACAGCCATGACCATCACCCATGACATGTCGAGCGTCCGGGCGATCGCGGACGAAGTCGCGATGCTCCATGACGGCATGATCCAGTGGACCGGACCAGCCAGCGAAATGGACAGCTGCGGCGATCCTTGTGTCGCGCAGTTCATCGCCGGCAGCGCCGAGGGACCGATCGAGACGGTTCGTTGACGCGCTTTCCGCCGTTCGGGCCGTCGGGCCTGGCAGCATGGGAAGCGACCCCTGCCCATCCGCTCGGGTCCCGGGGAACTGCACATCCGTTCATCGTGCAAGAGCGCGGATCAAGTCCGGCACTTCAGGCGACATTCCCGCGCGATACCTGCTTGTCTCGCCCTTTCGGCACAGGCAAGAAGGCGCCATGACGAAGTCCATGCGCCTCTCCTGCGCGAATTGCGGCGCCGTGCATGCCAAGTGGTCCGGACGTTGCGACGAGTGCGGTGCCTGGAACTCGATTTCCGAGGAAGCACCGCTGTCGGCCGGACCGGGATCCAGGGGCCTTGGCTCCGCACGCGGCAAGGTTGTTCCGCTCAGCGACATTGCGAGCGAGGACGGACCTCTTTCACGCGACAATTCGGGCTTGGCCGAACTTGACCGGGTTCTTGGCGGCGGGCTCGTTCCCGCGAGTGCCGTCCTTGTGGGCGGCGACCCGGGCATCGGCAAGTCGACGCTGCTGCTGCAGGCTGCGGCGGCCTTTGCCCGGAAGGGCCTGCGGACGGTGTACATCTCGGGAGAAGAGGCTTCCAGCCAGATCAGGTTGCGTGCCAGGCGCCTTGGCTTGGCCGATGCTCCGGTGCAACTCGCCGTGGAAACCGACCTTCGAAACATCCTGACGACCCTCGAAGTGGAGAAGCCGTCGATCGCCGTCGTCGACTCGATCCAGACCGTTTGGCTGGAAACGGTTGCAAGCGCACCAGGCTCGGTCTCGCAGGTGCGTGCGGCGGCACATGAGCTCACCTCCTTCGCCAAGCGCAAGGGCATCAGCGTGGTGCTTGTGGGCCATGTCACCAAGGAAGGCCATATTGCGGGTCCCCGCGTCATCGAGCACATGGTCGACACGGTGCTCTACTTCGAGGGCGAGCGCGGCCATCAGTTCAGGATCCTCCGCGCGGTCAAGAACAGGTTCGGACCGGCTGACGAAATCGGTGTGTTCGAAATGACCGGCACCGGTCTGGCAGAAGTCGCGAATCCGTCCGCGCTGTTCCTTTCCGAACGTGACTCGGGCAGCCCCGGCACGACTGTCTTTGCCGGCATCGAGGGCACTCGGCCCGTCCTTTGCGAGATCCAGGCCCTGGTCTCCCCGGCCCCGGCCGGAAGCGCCCGGCGCTCGGTGGTCGGCTGGGACGGCGGTCGGCTTGCCATGATACTGGCGGTTCTTGAAGCGCGATGCGGCATCCCGTTTGCAGGGCTTGACGTCTACCTCAACGTCGCCGGCGGCCTCCGAATCACCGAACCAGCCGCGGATCTCGCCGTGGCAGCCGCGCTGCTTTCCGCGCGCGAAGACGTCCGCCTGCCCCCGCAGACGGTCGTCTTTGGCGAATTGAGCCTGTCCGGCATGCTGAGACCGGTCGGCCAGACTGAAGCCCGCCTGAAAGAGGCGAAAAAGCTCGGATTCGAATCCGCGATCCTGCCTGCACGGAGCAAGACCGGCATGGCACCCGGCATGAAGGTTCAAATGATGCCCGACCTTGCCACTTTGGTTGGAGACGTGTTTGGAGCAGGATAGGGGGATCATATACCTAAGTGACCATCGGTCAGAAAGATGTTGCTGTTTCGTTCTGGTCTGGTTATGGTGCGTGGGTGGGCGCTGGACAGGCCCGATCCCCAAACGCCTTGCAGGAGGCGACCACGTGAAACATGAGGCACAGGCGAAGCCCGAAGGCAAGCGCATCAGGACCATCACGCTCACCGCGTCGATCAGCGCGGCAACGCATTGCCGGCTCGACACGTTCCTCCGCCAGCAGACCGAACTCTGGAACGCCGCCCTCGAAGAGCGCATCGACTGCTACAGGAAGACCGGGAAGACCATCACCGCCTTCGACCAGATGAAGTCGCTGACCGAAATCCGCAGGGACGACGAAGACTTCCGGCAGTTTCCGGTCGCGCCGCAACGTTCCGCGTTGCGGCGACTGGACAAGGCGTTCAAGCGGTTCTTCGATCAGGTGAAGCGTGGCGAGAAGCCGGGCTTTCCGCGCTTCAAGGGCCGTAACCGAGGCATCCGGTCGTTCGACGTTCCCGATCCGGTGATCCGCGACGGCTCGCTCTGGGTGAAGGGACTGGGCCGCTTCCGGCTTCCGTCCGTTCCGGACGCCAGGATCGTTCAGGCCCGCGCGGTCAAGTCCGCGCTGCGCGTCTCCGTCCAGTTCGTCGTCGAACTCGAAGGCCGGCCTTCAACTCCGGTCGGAAGACCAATCGGCATCGACATGGGCATCCGCAACCGCGCAATCATGTCCAGCGGCGAGACGGTGCCCGCCGTCACCATCGACCGGCGACCGCTCAAGCGGGTGCAGCGACTGGTGTCCAGGGCGAAGAAAGGCTCCGCGTCACGCCGCAAGAAGGTGAAGACGCTCGCCCGCGAATGGGAACGAACACGGACACGTGAGCGCAACGCGCTCCACGAGATTTCGGCAGACATCGTGAAACGCCACAGCCGGATCGCCGTCGAAGACCTCCAGGTCTCGAACATGATGCGGCATCCGACGCTGGCGCGACCGATGGCCGAACAGCAATGGGGACGGCTCGTGCACCAACTGACCTTCAAGGCTGAAAGCGCCGGTGGGGAAGTCGTGCGGGTCCGTCCCCAGCACACCAGCACGGACTGCCATGCCTGCGGGCACCGGCAGAAGATGCCGCTGGACGTGCGCGAGTTTGCCTGCGGCGGCTGCGGTCTGGTGACAGACCGTGATGTCAACGCGGCACGGAACATCCTCCGGCGCGGGATTGCGCTGGCCGGGTGGGAAATCGGCCCTTCAGGCTGTCCCGGCGCGTCCGGGGATGTTCTTGCATCACATGCCGCCGGGTTGCCGGGGCAGGACGTGGAACGGTATGCGGGTGAGCACGATGGTCACTCATGTATATAATGCCCCAGGATAGACAACCAGATAGGAGCTACGGGACCAAGGAATGAACGGCTTCACAATCATCGACGGCGTCGTTGCGCTGGTCATCATCGTTTCCGCACTCCTCGCATATTATCGGGGGTTTGTTCGTGAGACGCTGTCGATCTGCGGCTGGATTCTGGCCGCCGTTCTGGCGTATCTCCTCGCTCCCACGGTCGAGCCGCTGGTCAAGGAAATCCCCGTCGTCCGCAACGTGCTGGGCAATTCCTGTGAACTCGCCCTGATATTCGCCTTTGCCGTTGTCTTTGCAGCGTCCCTGATCGTCACGTCGATTTTTTCGCCCCTGTTTGCAGGAGCGGTCCAACGCTCGGCGGTTGGAGGCGTCGATCAGGGCGTAGGCTTCCTGTTCGGCGTCCTGCGTGGTGCAATCCTGGTTGCCGTCGCCCTTGTAATCTATCAGCGGGTCATCGTGTCGGAACCGATTCCCGTCGTGGATGACAGCCGCGCCGTGGCGGTCTTCGCCGAGGTCACGGATGCGATAGACGAGCAAGTGTCCGCAAACGCGATGGGCTGGATTACGCAACAATACGATCAGTTGATCGACAATTGCTCAAGAGCCGGCACCGACGTGTGAACCTGCACGGTCAGAATGGCTGGTCTGCCATTCCGTTCGCCCGCGTCCATTCCAGGAAAGGCGCGAGACGCCCCCGGGAAATCGAACCGACGGAATCCTGGCGCGACGAGGGGTCGCGCGGGCACCGGGCGCTGCCTGACGGCAACCAATCCCGAGGAGTGAAGAAAATGGCTGCGTGACACGTCCGTCGCAAGGCGCTAATAGAAGATCGCGCTGCTGCCAATTCGAGACGGGCATGTCCGAACCCATTCTGCCTCGACTCCAGACGACCCATCCGTTCGACGACGACAAGCTTCGCGAAGAGTGCGGCGTGTTTGGCGTCAATGGCGTCACGGACGCCGCCAGCTTCGTGGCGCTCGGGTTGCATGCCCTGCAGCACCGCGGGCAGGAAGCCGGGGGAATCGTCTCCTATGAGCCCGGCGAAGGCTTTCATTCAGCACGTCGCACGGGCCTCGTGCGCGACACGTTCACCAACCAGTCCGTGATGGACACGCTTCGCGGAGAACTGGCAATCGGACATGTGCGATACTCGACCGCCGGCTCCAAGGGACCCGCCGAAATCAGGGATGTCCAACCGTTCTTCGGAGAATTCTCCATGGGCGGCGCGGCCATCTCGCACAACGGCAACATCACGAACGCCGATTCGCTGCGCCGCGAACTCATCGAGCACGGCTCGATTTTCCAGTCCGGCTCGGACAGTGAATGCATCATTCACCTGATGGCCAGGTCGCTTCAGAAGTCAGTGCCCGAGCGGATGAAGGATGCCTTGCGGCGGGTCGAAGGCGCCTTTTCGGTTGTTGCCATGACCCGCACCAAGCTGATCGGAGTGCGCGATCCCTTGGGCGTTCGCCCGTTGGTGTTGGGCCGTGTCGGCGGCGGAGGCTGGGCGCTGGCTTCCGAATCCTGCGCCCTGGACATCATCGGCGCCGAATTCGTGCGCGAGATCGAGCCGGGCGAGATGGTTGTCATCGAAGAAAACGACGTTGTCAGCCACATGCCGTTTGAGCGACGCGATTCGCGCTTTTGCATCTTCGAGCATGTCTATTTCTCGCGCCCCGACAGCCAGTTGAACGGGCGCTCGGTCTACGAGACCAGGTCCGCGATCGGCGAGGAACTGGCCAAGGAAGCGCCGGTCGACGCCGACCTGGTCTCTCCCGTGCCGGACAGCGGAACCCCCGCGGCGATCGGCTACAGCAGGGAAAGCGGCATTCCCTACGCCATGGGAATCATCCGCAACCAGTACATGGGCCGGACCTTCATCGAACCGACCGAGCAGATTCGAAACATGGGCGTGCGCCTGAAGCTCAACGTCAACCGCGCGCTCGTCGCCGGGAAACGGGTCGTGCTGGTTGACGACAGCGTCGTGCGCGGCACCACCTCGCTCAAGATCAAGGAAATGATCCTGGACGCCGGTGCAAGGGAGGTTCACTTTCGAATCGCCTCGCCGCCGACGGCATGGCCCTGCTTCTATGGCGTGGACACGCCCAATCGGGAGAGCCTTCTCGCCGCGACCATGAGCGAAGCGGAGATGTGCCGGCACCTGGGCGTCACGTCGCTCAAGTTCATTTCACTTGACGGCCTTTACCGGGCTGTTGGCGAGGCCGGGGGACGGAACGCCGAAAGCCCGCAATATTGCGATGCCTGCTTTTCGGGAGAGTACCCGGTAGCACCGTCCGACCAAATCGAGAAGGGATTTGCGCTCAAGGCTGCCGAATGAACTTCAAGGTGCGCGTCAGCCAGCCTGGGAAAACTGACTGATTCTTGGCATTGGTCGGCACCACGCCGTGCACGATGCCATCCGATTGGAGAACCTTCAGATACCTCGGTCGGATTGTGCTGCAATGGTGCGGCTGACAGAAATGTCCCCCGGGCATGGTTCACATCGCCATCGTTCTTGAACCGAAGCTGCACAGTCGCGGCTTTCCTGCCGGCCGTCCTGGCTTTCAGCGCTCCGGTCCTGTGGCAGGACGTTGGCGGCGCCAGGCACGGGGAACAGTTGGAAAGCGCACGTCCTTCGAAGAGCTGCGCAGCCTCGGAATGATCGCGATCCGCGCTGAACCGACATTCCCTACGATGACGACGGGGCTGAACTGACCATCATCGACCTTTCAAGTGCTCGCGCGACGCTCATCCCTGACGGCCCAACACCGGCCCTGGATCCATGAAGATCTGACCTCCGCCAAATCGTGCTTGCCGCAAAGTGCTGTCGGGGAGAAACAAACGGCCAATCTGCCGTTCAGATCTCTTCGTGAACGGCCAGGCAGCTGACCTGATGGCCAGACGGCAGGGGCAACAGTTGCGGTGCCCGCGACCGGCATTCTTCCATCGCGATGGGGCATCTTGGGTGGAACCGACAGCCTGATGGGGGCGAAAATGGCGAGGGCAACTCCCCCTCGAGCGAGTGTTCCTCGGACAAAGGCCTGTCCAGCGTGGGAACCTCGTTCAGCAGAGCCCGAGTATAGGGGTGCATGGGGTTCGCCAGAAGGTCAGCAGTAGCGGCAAGTTCCACGATCTGCCCAAGATACATCACTGCGATTCGGTCCGAGACATGTTCGACCACGCTGATGTCGTGGCTGATGAACAGATACGACAGGTTCAAGCTGTCCCTCAGATCAAGGAACAGGTTCAGGATCTGTGCCTGAACGGACACGTCCAGAGCGGCGACGGGTTCGTCACAGACAACGACGCCCGGATTGACCGCCAGCGCGCGCGCAATGCAGATCCGTTGGCGTTGCCCCCCGGAAAACTGATGCGGATAGCGATCCAGCGAATCTTCTTGAAGACCAACGCGGTCGAGCGCCTCGACCGCAAAGGCGCGTGCCTGGGACCTTGGGATCAACTCGTGGGCAATGGGAGCTTCGGTGATCGCATCAACAATGCGCTGACGTGGGTCCAGTGCGGCGGCGGGATCCTGAAAGATCATCTGAACGCCCAGACCTGCGCGTGTCTTCTCTTTGGTCTTGTCCGCCATGGGTTCGCCGTTGAACAGGACATCACCGGAATCGGGCGGCAGAATGCCCGCCACGAGACGCCCCAGCGTGGATTTCCCACAGCCGGATTCGCCCACGAGCCCCAGCACTTCGCCCTGCCCTATCGTCAAATCAACGCCATCCACGGCCTGCAGCACGTGCGCGGTCGACTTTGCCCCAAATGAGATCGCGATCCGATCTGCCAGATCTGGCTTCCTGCCAAAACTGCGCCGGACAGACTTGAGTTCAATCACATTCGTCAAGGGCAGCCCCAACATGAAGCGGAAAGACGCAGCGAACGGCATGGCCGGGTGTTGTGAAGGACAGGTCCGGCGGCGTTTCGCAGGCCTCGGTGGCGCGGGCGCAGCGCGGCGCGAAGGCGCAGCCCCTCGGCATGTTCGAGAGTTGCGGAAGACCACCGGGAATGGAGATCAGGCGTTGTCCGCGAGGAGAGTTCGCTGGCATGCTGGCCATCAAACCCGCAGTGTAGGGATGGGACGGTGACTTCAACAGTTCCACCGTCGCCCCCTGTTCCACGATGCGACCTGCGTACATCACGGCCACGCGGTGGGCGATCTGGGCCACAACGCCGAGGTCGTGAGATATCCAAATCAACGCCGAGCCCGAATCGCGGCAGAGCCGCCGCATGTCACGCAGGATTTGCGACTGCACGGTAACGTCCAGCGCCGTCGTCGGTTCGTCCGCGATGATCAGGTCCGGCTCGTTCAGCAGCGCGATGGCAATGACCACGCGCTGCCGCATCCCGCCGGAAAACTGGTGCGGATAGGCCTCCAGCCGTTCATCGGGGCTGTTGATCCCGACGCGCACCATCGCCTCGCGAACGATCTGCCGTGCGGCGTCGGAGGAGATGTCTCGATGGGCCTGGATGGCTTCAATCATCTGTGTGCCAATGCGCTGCACCGGGTTCAGGCTCGTCGTCGGATCCTGAAAGATCATCGCGATCCTGTTGCCGCGAAGGCCTTGCCACTGCGCCTCGGAGAAAACGGTGACATCAGTGCCATCGAACGCAATGCGCCCCGCCGTGACACGACCCGGCCTGTCCACCAGCCCCATGATGGACAGGCCAAGAACGGTTTTGCCGGAGCCGGATTCCCCAACGATGCCGAGCACGTCGCCGCGCGCGACTTCAAGATCGACGCCGTTCACGGCCGCCAGCGACCCGTCGGGGGTTGAGAATTCGGTCCGCAGCCCTTGAATGGACAAGAGGTCCGTCCGTGTCATCTCGAAAGCCTTGGATTGACCATTGCGCGCAGCTGGTCACCAAAGACGTTGATCGCGGCAACCGTCGCAAGCAGCATGACACCAGGAAAGAAGGTGATCCAATAAGCACCCGACAGGATGAAGTCGAAGCCATTTGAAATCAGCGAACCGAGCGATGGTTCGGTGATGGGCACGCCCACACCGAGAAAGCTGAGCGTTGCTTCGATCGAGATGGAGTGCGCCGTTTGCAGGGTCGCCAAAACGATCAGCGGCGAGACGCTGTTGGGCAGAAGGTGCTTCCAGATGATGCGGACGTTGCTGAGCTCCAGGCAGATGGCCGCCTCGAAATACTCTTTGCGTCGTTCGACCATGGCGGCGGCACGTACCGTACGCGCATAGAGTGCCCACTGCACGATGGCGAGCGCAATGATGACCTTGTCAACGCCCTTGCCTAACAGCGCCAAGAGCACGAGAGCGACCAGAATGGCCGGAAACGACAGCTGAATGTCGACGATCCGCATCAGGAACGCGTCAATCCGTCCGCCGTAGAAGGCCGCGGTCAGCCCAACCGCGAGCCCGACAATCAGCGCGATGAGGGCGCTGCTGATGGCCACGGTCAGGCTGGTGCGAAGTCCAAAGATGATGGCGCTCAGAACATCTCGACCTGCCCCGTCCGTGCCCAGCCAGGCGATCGTTCCGTCAAACATCTCTTCGCCTGGCGCAAGACGCCCGTCCAGCACGCTGACGGTTGCCAGATCATAAGGGTCAGTGGGTGCGATGAGGGGGGCAAATGTCGCCGAGGCGGCAATGACCAAAAGCAGAATGCCCGAGATCAGCGTCGTGGGACGCGACAAATCTGACCGCACCAACTTGGAAAACAGTCCCGATTCCTGTCTTGCGGCGGATTCGGCCCTGGTCTCGCTCATGTCTCGTCACCTTGCAGGCGCACGCGCGGATCAAGCAGCGCGTACATGATGTCCACGACCAGATTGAGCACCAGGAACAGGGTCACTACGAACAGAAGGTAGGCCACCACGATCGGGCGGTCGAGATTGACAATGGCGTCGATGACAAGCTTGCCCAGACCAGGCCAGGCAAAAATGGATTCCGTTACCGTCGCAAAGGCGATCAGGGTGCCGAATTCGATCCCCAACACGGTGACAATCGGAATGAGGATATTGGGCATTAGGTGCGCGAGCACAATGCGTCTTGGCGCCAGCCCTTTGGCGCGGGCGAACCTAATGAAATCGAGCGCCATGACCTCGACTGTTCCGGCGCGCGCCAGCCGGATGACCATGGCGATCTTGAAGAGAGCGAGATTGGTGGCGGGCAAGACGAGATGGCGCAGGCCGTCCAGCGTAAAGGCGCTGCTCTCGATGCCCAGGAAACGCGAAGTTTCGCCTCGGCCGGACACCGGCAGCCAACCGAGCACGACCGAAAAGACAATGATCATCATCAGGCCCAGCCAGAAGGTCGGGATCGATATGCCGAGCACCGAGCCACCCATGATGATGCGTGTGCCCCATCCGTCAGGCCGCAGGCCCGCGTAGACCCCAAGGGGCAGGCCCACGGTCACGGATATGACCAGTGCGCTGGTCGCAAGTTCAAGCGTAGCCGGAAAACGCTCGGCCATGAGCGCAAGTGCCGGTCGTCCGAAGATAAAGGAATTGCCCAGATCCCCCGAGAGCGCACCCATCAGGAACTTCCAATATTGCACGTGGACCGGCTGATCGAGCCCGAAGTCCCGTCGCACACGATCGATTTCCTCGGGCAGGCTTTCCGGATTGACGAGCATGTCGACGGGGTCACCCACGAGATTGATCATGGAGAACACAATCAAGGACATGACGAACAGGACGACCACGCTTTGCATGACGCGTCTCAGGACAAAGGCCAGCATCGGGGGTTCCCTTCGTAGGTTGGCCCGCCGCGGACTTGCGGCGGGCCAACCCTGGTTCATTCTTGGGGACGGATCTTGTGGATGAAGGTGCTGTCCAGGGCACCGTGTTCGTAGGAGATGCCGTCGCGTGCGGCCCAGGTCGCGATCTCATGATGGATCGGAACCAGCGCGTATTCCCGCATCGCGATGTCGGTCGCCTGAATGAAGGCCATTTCACCCATGGCAATGTCCATCGAAGAGCGCCCGTCTTCGATCAGCCTATCGACTTCCGGGTTGCTGTACCCGTTGCGGTTGCCCGGTCCGTATCCGCGCTCTTTCTGCTTGGTGTGAATGAAGATCCGCAGCGGGTGCGAAGGCTCACCCGAGCCGTTTGCATAGCCGGACATGGCAACGGTGAACTCAGGCGTGTCACCCGGCCCTCCGCGCGAGAAGCGCTTGAAAAAGACCGAGGCGGGCATGGTTTCGACATCGGTGTCGATACCGATGCGCGACAGCATCTGCGCGATCGCTTCGAGAATCCGTGTGTCGTTGGAATAGCGACCGGCTGGCCCATGGATGGTCAGCTTGAACCCGTCGCCATAGCCTGCTTCGGCCAGCAATTCCCTTGCACGCTCCGGATCATGGGCATCTGGTTCGAGATTGGCGGAGTAGCCAATGTAACCCTCGGGCGAAAACTGACCTGCAGGTGCGGACAGCCCGTCCATCACGCGATCCGCAATGGCCTGGCGATTGATCGCCAGAGACACGGCTTCGCGCGCGCGAACGTCCCGAAACGGCGAGGCAATCGGATTGCCTTCATGATCAGTGACATAGGGTTTGATCGGATCATCGGTCATGTGCAAGGTCATGTAGAGCAGACGGTTGGACACCGACTTGAAGACCGACAGCCCGTCGCGGCTTTCCAATGTGGGCAAATCAGCGGGAGCAACCCTCTCGATGAAATCCACGTCGCCGGCGATGAGCGCGGCCGCTCTGGTTGTACCGTCACCAATGGGGCGAATGACGACATTGTCCCAATCCACCGCCGTCCCCCAATAGCCGTCATTGCGCGACAATTCGATCACGTCGCCGGGAAGCCATTTGGTGAAGGTGAACGGGCCCGTCCCGTAGGAGGCGGCACCGATGTTGAAGTCCTCGGTCGTGGCGTCGACGAACGCCGAGTCGATGATCGAAATCCGCGACATGTCGTTCGGGGTGAAGGGGTAGGGTTTCTCGGTCGAAATCCGCAGGGTCAGGTCATCGACAACGTCAAAGGTCTTGCCCTTGATGAAGGTGGCAAAACTGGACGGGCTGTTGGGTACATTTGCCGCGCGCTGCATCGTGGCGATCACATCTTCAGCGGTGAATGCCGCGCCGTTGTGAAAGGTCACACCGGGACGCAACGTGAACTCCCAGGTGCGCTCGTCAATTGGTTCCCAAGACGCGGCAAGCCCGGGGACGAGGTTCTGGTTCACATCCTGCAGGACCAGCGCATCATAGACCTGCGTCGCCATCGAGTTGTTGATGGTCAGATTCTGGTAATGCGGGTCCATGGATGTGGGTTCGGCCGCCAGAGCCACTGTCAGGTCGCTTGCCGACACTGGTCCGGCCAAGAACCCAAGACCCGCGACCGCGGCGGTCAGCAAAGCCTTTGGACCAAAGATGAACTTTCTCATGTTTTTTCTCCCTTTCATCGGTTCTTGGTTGTTTCCCTGGTGATGACGGCCCGGATTCACTGCCGGGCTTTCGTCGCGAATTCCTTGATCTGCCCGTTGAAGAAGTCGGGGTATTCCGCGTAGGAGGCGTGACCCGCCTCGGGGCATTCGACATGGCGTGCCTTCGGAAAGGCCGCGACCAGCAGCGCGTGCATTTCAGGCGAGATCACGGTGTCCTTGCCGCCTGACAAAATGAGTACGGGAACGTTCACGTCATGGCTGATTCTCGTGTTGTCCGTTTCCTGACACATGCGGCCACCATCGCGGATACCCTCGATTCGCGCGCTTGCCGCTATTTCGGCCAGGAACCGAATGACAGTTTGGGATGTTCCCTCTGGCGTGCTGCGCTTGGCGCGTTCCAGACCATAGGCCGCATTGACCCCCTCGGACCGGATGCGGTCGACTCTCGTCCCGTACCGCGGCATCAGCGGTTCCCCTTTCGGGCGGGCAAAGCCCAAATGCGTGGAAGACAGCACCAGGCCCGCGGTTGAGGTATCTCGATCAGCCGCCAGTTGCGCGGCAACCACGCCTCCCATCGAATGGCCGACCAGGATTGCGTCGCTGAACTTCAGTGCCTTCAACAGCGCCTTGGCCGCTTCAACATAGTCTTCGATGCTGTCTCCGAATACATCGGACGCGCCAAAGCCGGGCGCATCCCAGGCGACAACGCGGAACGAAGTCCCAAGCGCCCGAAACAGGTGGGCCCAGCTCTGACTGCTGCCATTCATGCCATGGAGCAAGAAGAGCGCCTGTCCCGCACCCGTTTCCCGATACGCAAGGCGACCGCCCTTGTGGGACATGAACTGCAGCTCAGGCGTCTCCAACATTCGCGTGATGCCCTCTGGGCAATGACTTCATCAGACGGCACCATGGAGGGGCAGAGATGCTCCGGCGCCCGCTGTTGCTCAATTGCAGCATAGGGCGTGACAACAAAATAGCCTAAAACATCTTACACATCATTGCCTGATGGCTGAGCCTCAAGCTCGCGCATCGACATCAGCGCCTGGGCGAGCTTCAGCACACGGGAAAACTCGGGGTTTGCGAGAAGCGCGTTGCAATAATTGCGCCAGGCCTCCAGCATCGGCTCGGTCGGGCGAAAGTCGCGGCGACGGCGGTCGCCCGTGCCTGACAGCTCCTCCAAATAGCCGAGTTCCAAGGCTTCATGCACCGTTGAAGTAACGGTTGGGCGACTGAATTCAGAGACTTCCACAAGCTCCGTGATGGTGAAACTGCCCTTGATGAAGTAGAAGTTCATCATGTACCGACGCAGTTCGAACGCGGTGAAGCTGGTGTTGAAGAAACGGCGCACCTGGCCAGGTCCATGCTCGCGTCGGTATACATGGCGCGAGCTTTCAAAAGAGGCCTGCGCAAAGCAGAAGCGTTGAAACAGCGTCCCGGACTCACGCATGGTCATTTCCACCGCATTATGAAAAAATTCTTAAACGATCGTCTTGCGAATTTCTGCGCATGGGCTCGCATGTGCGCGACTTGCCCGTGCCAGACTCTGTCAATGATCGCCAAATTTCAAGGAAAATGCCGTGGTTTTTTCCGGTCCCGCGAGGCGGGAACTCGCCGGATCACCGCGAACCTGAAGATTCCGCGCCTGGAAAGGCTGCCCTCCTGCACGGCAGGGGCGCGGTCAGCCCAGGGGTGGCTGCCGCCAGTCCCCGATTCGGCTTCGGAACGCAAAATGCTGCGTGAACCCCGATGATCGACATGCAAGGTCACCGTGATGCGTCCATGAAACGGATTGACCCCGCGTCCCTGCCCGGCCATTGAGTGGCGCAAATCGGAGCAGACATGGCAACCCCAGCGCCGTTCGCAGCTTACGAATTCCTGATCGCCTGGCGGTACCTTCGCGCGAAGCGGGCCGAGGGCGGGGTCAGCGTCATGACCTGGATCAGCCTGATCGGGATCACGCTTGCCGTTGCGGCGCTCATCATCACCCTTGCCGTCCGCTCGGGCTTTCGGGACGAATTCGTCTCGACCATTCTCGGCGCCAATGCGCATGTGACCGTCTATTCCGGAAGCTACATGACCGAAAGCGGCAACATCACGGACGTGATTCCGGATTACGCGGACTGGGCCGGGCGGCTCGGCGCGGTCGAGGGAGTCACCCGCGTCGCACCGCTGGTCAGGGGCCAGGTGATGGCGGTGCATCGCGGCAAGACCAGCGGCATGGACGTCTTCGGCATCGCAAGGCGGGATCTTGAGCGGATCCCGCGCATCGCGAATCCCGATACGGCCCTGGGCATGATCGAGGATTTCGACCGGGGCGTCGCGATCGGGCAGGAGGCGGCGCGATCGCTCGGCGTGACCGTCGGAGACGTCGTTCGCCTCATCAACCCGGAAGGCGTGAAGAGCCCTTTCGGCACCAGCCCGCGCGTGAACGAGTACGAAGTCGTCTACATCTTCAAGTCGGGACGGTACGACATCGACCGAACGCGCGCCTACCTGCCGTTCGCGGAAGCACAAACCTACTTCAACCGGGAGGGCGTGGCGGACGAACTTGAAGTGAACGTCGTCGAGCCGGAGTCCATTGATGCCGTTGCTCCCCTGCTTCGGGAGGCCGGCGGCGAGCGGGCCCGGGTCTGGACTTGGAAGGACTCGGCAGGCGGCTTCCTAAGGGCGCTTGAGGTCGAGGACACCGTGATGTTCGTGCTGATGAGCGTCCTTGTTCTCATCGCGTCCATGAACATCATCAGCGGGCTGGTCATGCTCGTCAAGAACAAGGGCCGGGACATAGGCATCCTTCGGACGATCGGCCTGACCCAAGGCGCCGTCATGAGGGTGTTCTTCCTGACGGGTGCGCTCATCGGTACGCTCGGGACGCTCTTCGGCGTGGTTCTCGGCTGCCTGTTCGCAATCTATTTCGACCCGATCCTCGCCTTCGTGAACGGAGTCACGGGCGGCGAGGTCTGGGAAGCCTCGGTGCGCGGCATCTACCGTCTGCCGGCAAAGCTCGAACTGAATGACGTCCTCGCCGCCGTCGGGCTTTCGCTGGCGCTCTCTTGGGGCATCACGCTCTTTCCCGCCCGACGCGCCGCCCGAATGAACCCGGTCGAGGCGCTCCGCTATGAGTGACGTGCTGACGCTGCAGGGCGTCAAGAAGACGTACAACGCGGGCAAGCCGAATGCGCTGACCGTGCTCGCAGGCGCCGACCTGTCCCTCGCGGCCGGCGAGGTCGTGGCCCTTGTCGCGCCCTCCGGCGCAGGCAAGTCCACGCTGCTGCATGTTGCCGGACTTCTCGATTCCTGCGACGCCGGAACCGTTGCCATTGACGGTGCCGACATGACGCGGGCGGGCGAATCCGCGCGCACTGCCGCAAGGCGACAGGACATAGGATTTGTCTACCAGTTTCATCATCTCCTGCCCGAGTTCTCGGCACTCGAGAACGTCGTCCTGCCGCAACTCGCAAACGCGGTGCCCGCAAGGGACGCAGGGGAACGCGCCGAGGAGCTGCTCACGCGGGTGGGCTTGCGCGAGCGCGTCGAGCACCGGCCGGCCGCGCTGTCCGGTGGCGAGCAGCAACGGGTCGCCTTCTGCCGCGCCCTGGCAAACGGCCCCAAGGTGCTGCTGGCCGACGAGCCCACGGGCAACCTGGATCCTGCAACTTCGCAAGACGTGTTTGCGGCGCTCATGGAACTGGTTAGGGAAACCGGTCTTGCAGCCGTCATCGCAACGCACAATCGTGAGCTTGCGTCGATCATGGACCGGATCGTGCGGCTGGAAGGCGGAAAGCTCCGCTGATCCGCGATCCCCGGGGCTGCGACTGGTGCGCGGTTTCAGGTCGATCGGGCGTGCTCACGCACTCCTTTCGCCGTCAAACGTCCAGTTCTTGAACAAACCGTGCGTTTTCCTGGATGTACTGGTACCGCAACTCCGGCTTCTTCCCCATCAGGCGTTCGACCAGGTCCCCGGTCTCTCCGGGCACGTCCTCGTCGGTCGTGACGCGGATCAGCATCCGCGATGCCGGATCCATCGTGGTCTCCTTGAGGTCCTTGGCGTCCATTTCACCCAGACCCTTGAATCGCTGAACGTCAATCCTGCCCTTTCCACCCAGCCCATCGGCAAGAACGCGCTCCTTTTCGGCATCGCTGGCCACATAGGCGCGATTGGCACCTTGGGTCAGCCGGTACAGCGGAGGACAGGCAAGGTAGAGATGCCCCTTGTCGACCAACGGCCGCATCTGCGTGTAGAAGAATGTCATCAGGAGCGACGAGATGTGGGCTCCGTCCACATCGGCGTCAGTCATGATGATGACCTTGTCGTAACGCAGGTCATCAACATCGAAGCGGGCACCCATGCTGCACCCCAGGGCCTCGCAGAGATCCCTGATCTCCTGGTTCTGCATGAGCTTTGCCGATGCCGCCCCCAACACGTTCAGGACCTTGCCGCGGAGGGGCAGGAGCGCCTGGAATTCCCGGTTTCGGGCGGCCTTGGCGGATCCCCCTGCGGAATCACCCTCAACGAGAAAGATCTCGGTGCCGTCGCGGGACTTGGCCGTGCAATCGGTCAGCTTGCCGGGAAGACGGAGTTTCCTGGTCGCGCTCTTGCGTGCGGTTTCCTTTTCCTGCCGGCGACGCATCCGCTCCTCGGCCCGCAGGACAAGGAAGTCCAGAATGGCGCCTGCGGACCTCGTGTCGGCGGCAAGCCAGTTGTCGAAATGATCGCGAACCGCGCCCTCGACCATTTTCGCCGCACTTTCCGTGGACAGCCTGTCCTTCGTCTGTCCGACGAACTGCGGTTCGCGGATGAAGATGGAGACCAGCGCAACCCCGCCGGTCGTCAGGTCCTCCCGCGCTATCTGCGAGGCCTTGCGGTTGCCCACCAGTTCGCCATAGGCACGAATCCCCTTGAGGATTGCGGCCCAGAAACCCGTCTCGTGCGTGCCACCCTCGGGCGTTGGAACGGTGTTGCAATAGCTCTGGATGAATCCGTCTCGCGCGGCCGTCCAGTTGATCGCCCATTCGACCTTGCCGGGCTCGCCGAACTTCTCCTTGAATTCGACCTGGCCCGCAAAGGGCTGCTCCGCATAGGTCGTGTCGCCGTTCAGGCTTTCGGTCAGAAAGTCCGAAAGGCCGCCCGGAAAGCGAAAGGTCGCTTCGGGGGGAATGCCATCCGCATCAAGCGCGCATTTCCAGCGGATCTCGACGCCGCTGAAGAGATAGGCCTTGGAGCGGGCCATCTTGAAGAGGCGCGCCGGCGAGAGCTTGAGCGAGCCGAATATCTCGTGATCGGGGTGAAATGTGACGGCGGTGCCGCGCCGGTTTGAGGCGGCGCCCACGTTCGCGACGCCCGAGAGCGGCATGCCGCGCGAGAACTCCTGCACATAAACCTGCCTGTCCCGCGCGACCTCGACGCGAAGCTGGTCGGAGAGCGCATTGACGACAGAGATGCCAACACCATGCAGGCCGCCCGACGTCTCGTAGGCCTTTCCGGAGAACTTTCCGCCCGAGTGCAGTTCGCAGAGAATGATTTCCAGCGCGGAGCGGTCCGGGAACTTCGGGTGCGGTTCAACCGGAATGCCGCGACCGTTGTCCCGAATCGTGACCGCGTGATCGTCATGAAACTCGACCTCGATGCGGCTGGCATGGCCTGCAACGGCTTCGTCCATCGCGTTGTCAAGGACTTCGGCAACCAGGTGGTGAAGCGCGCGCTCGTCGGTGCCGCCAATATACATCCCCGGGCGCTTTCGCACCGCTTCGAGGCCCTCAAGGACCTCGATCGAAGCTGCGTCATAGGTGTCCGCTACGGTCGCTGCGAGAAGATCGTCGGCCATGTCCTGCTCTTGTTTTCCGAAAGATAGCCGCCCCCGCGTAACTGGGCAATGGGTCCGGCCGACCTGACGTCCAATTTACCGCCTTCAGCGGGTCGCGCACTCCCGGATTCATCGCTCCCCTTTCAACTCCCGGCCATTCCTTCCAAGGCGCCCTAGACTTTCGAGGTCTTGGTCACGGATGCGTCAGACCAATGCCTCTGTGCCGGGCGTCGACCTGTCCGGAGGGGTCCTGCTGCCGCTGATCTGCCGTGCGATCACCAAGGAGTCAGGAGCCTTCAACGAACTCTCTCACGCTCGCCGGCCCGAATTCTTCGGAATTCCGAAACCCGTCAGGGACGCAACGGCATCCTTGGAGAGCCGATTCGACGTCGAGGAGCGGCGGGGTTGCATCGACAAGGGCGCCGATTCCATCAGGGAGGAGAAGATCGGTACGGAACTGCAGGCATCGTAAGCATCCTTGCGTTTCAGACTGTTGGCGACGGCGCAACCCATCATGGCCAGGAGGGCCGCCATCGATGCAAGCACGGGATGCAGCTCTCACGTTGATAGATCGCGGAACGGGCAAAGCGCGGCGCTCCATCCGGCTTGATCTCAATGAGGAGTCCATAGCGGTCTTCATTGCGGTCGAATTCGATCCATGCATCGAGCCGACAGCCGGGCGCGAGACGCTGCGCCTGGCGAACTGCGGTGATCTGAATGTTCGGAGCGCGTTCGAGCTGAGCGCGAAGCGCGTCCAAGACCATGTCATCCATTCGTTTCGCTAACTTTTGCTTTTTCACCGAACGGTGAAAACAGGCAAAGTAGTGAAATTTGTCAGGAGTCCCTCGTCATCATGTTGCCGCTTTCGCAAATTCTCTGAATTCGGCCGTGGCAGCGCATGATCCGCGTTGGGCGATGCGACCCGACGCCGACCAACACTCGGTGAGTCCGTTGTCCCGGCTTCATGCGCATATGCGCACATGGCTAGGCTCAACCGCTTTCCACCGCATTGCGTCACCGGCGGCAAACGCCCTCAACTCCCGCAACTTTTTCTTGTGGCCGCCTTGTGAAACTTGGCCAGGCATCAGATCGAAGTTGTGCAAAATTTCGTGATCAGTGAACCCAACTCGCGCAAGCCCTCCCGCAGAGGCATTGTGCAAGCTCGAAAGAGTCCGCCTCTCATGGGATGCAACCGACTTTCAATGCACGTGCCGGATTGCCCACCCAGGTCCGGCAAGTCGAACAGAAGAGGTTAAGTGCCGCGGGAATTCGCCCACTTCGACTTGCACCCGGCTTACGCGGCCGGTTCTACGGCCAAAGGAGCGACGACAGCCTGTTCATAGGACAAGTTGCCCAACCCGTCCTCGAAGATGTCGCGCTCGGCGATCCATTCGCGTGATTCGTCAAAAATTTGACGCGAATACGGCTCGAACACGATCCGCTCTCCCGGTCCGAACAGCCGCGTGTCCATCTGGTCGCGGAATCGCTCCGGGAACTCGTTTCTGTAGTAGTGGGTGTAGAGTTCCTGCCTGAGATCGATGTCCCTCTGCGCCATCCGCAGGGCACTGAAGAATCTCTCGACGTCTTCCAGGTCGGCGTCCTCGGCAACCATCGCGGCCATCATGAACGACGTGTCCAGGACCTTGCGGAACCCCAATTGCTCCATGAAGTAGTAGGGGCCACTGAACAGACTGACGGCGGGAATGTTGCCGTCGATCATGTGCTCCATCCGCTTGAACAGAAGACCGTCAGCAAAGGACAGGTTGATTTCATCGCGTGAGAGGAAGGGTTCCAGTGCCTGGATCGACGAGTAGTGGCTGCCGGATTGATAGCCCACGGAAATCGGGACATTGGCCAGATCCTCTGGCCTCCTGACGGAAGATTCCGCAGGAACGAATATCCCGCACGGGGAAACGGAATAGGCCTTCGCATAGAGCTTCCCGTGCCCGGACGCGGCTGCCACGTTCACGGTCCAGTGGCAGGCCGAGCTTACGTCACAGGTCCGGCCCTGCTCAAAGGTCTGATACGCCCCAACCCGGTCGCCAAGGTCATGACGCTCACCGGTCGCGGACAGAAGCTGATCTTCCAGCGTGTAGTCCAGCCCGACTTCGTCAAAGTACCCCTTCTCGACCGCGACCCACTCGTGCAGGCGCATGTGTGGCGCTATGACAAACTTTCCCATGTCCTTCTCCCAGGGTTCCTTCTCAAGTCGACCAGATCCAGTCTCGGTCCTGAAAGCACCGGAAGGATCGCGTCCGCCGCCATTCTGTCCACTCGCACTTCATTCCGAGGGAATTCACCATTCGATGAAAGTTCATGATTTTGCGAAACGGGTCAAGGTCCCGTCCGTGCCTTCGGTCAACCTTGCCAGCCCTTCCGGGCCGCAAGGACCGTCAAGGTCTTCGCGGCGGTCTCCTGATGCTGCACGAACCCTCGACAGTCAGTCCCGCCTGAACAGCCGTCCAAGTCGGCCACGCACGGAATTCGTGGCCTCGCCAATGTCGAGCAACAGCGGGGCGATACGACGGCTGCGAAAATTCCGCCAAAGCCGCCAGATGGTGATCAACACGATCGCCAGGAGCGTCAGGAACACGATGTTGAACCAAGGGATCAACTGCATTTCAGGGCCGTCGGCCGGTGTCAGGCGGAGCGCATTCGGAAAAATTGAGAGCCAGACGTTCCGCCAACCATAGTGGCGAACCACGTACCACTCGGGATCATCCCGGGTCGAAACGGCATCTGCCGCCTCGGTCTGCAGGTCCGCGGTGTCGAACTTGAAATAGGGCGGCCAGATCCCGGTGTCCTGATTGCGGTACACCATGGCCTTGCCGTTGGCCTTGACCGTCTGGATGAACAGGACGTCCTTGGTGGGATTGGTCGTGCTCGTCGTCGCACTGCCACTCCAGAACATCGAAGTCCAGTCATCGAAGTCCCGGCGCTCCTCATACGTGTTCACGATCCGCACGATGTCACGCTGCGGCAGGTTGTAATGCAGGACACCGACGAAGGCGAGCGCGACAATTATGCGGACGGTCCAGCTCACATAGGCCATGACGTTTCCCCTTCCACCCGGACATATGGCGATGCGCATTGTGGGCGCAAGGGCTTCACAGCGCCAGCGGTCCATGCCAGCCTGACGGAACCTGCGGAACGATCGACAAGGAAGAGCAAGATGCGGCCGGGACCACGGAACCTGCTCACGGACGTTGCCGGCCTTGCCGTTGGCCAGGCGCAGGATGACCTCATGAAGACCGGCGTGACGGTTGTCGTCGGCGATGCCCCGATGGTTGCCGGCGTTCACGTCATGGGAGGCGCGCCCGGCACCCGGGAGACCGACCTCCTCGCGCCCGACAAGACCGTCCAGGCCGTGGACGCGCTGACGCTTGCGGGCGGCTCGGCGTTCGGCCTGGCCGCCGCCGACGGCGTCGTGGCAGGCCTCCGCGCCGATGGGCGGGGCTTCGAGGCGGCGGGGCACCGCGTGCCCATCGTGCCGGCTGCCATCATTTTTGACCTTGCCAGCGGCGGCGCCAAGGGGTGGGACGAGAATCCCTATCCGACCCTTGGACGCGCAGCCTATGCGGCGCGCCGCTCGGAAATGAGACTTGGCAGTGTCGGAGCCGGCACCGGCGCGACCACGGCCGGGCTCAAGGGAGGTCTGGGTTCTGCATCAGCCGTACTGCCCTCGGGTGCGACTGTCGGCGCATTGGTGGCTGTCAACGCGGTCGGCCAGGCAACCGTGGGCGACGGACCGCATTTCTGGGCGGCGCCATTCGAGCATGACGGCGAGTTCGGCGGCCGCGGCCCGGCACCAGGCCCCGCGCCCGCGCCGCAGACAAAGCTCGACAGCCCCGCGAACACGACGATTGCCGTGGTCGCGACGGACCTTGCGCTCGCCAAGGCCGATGCCCAGCGCATGGCAACCGCCGCGCATGACGGCATTGCACGCGCGGTCGTGCCGGCCCACACCCCCTTGGACGGAGACCTCGTCTTCGGCGTGGCAACGGGCCTCCGGGAAGCGGTCGAGCAGGACCGACTCCGTCTCGGGCATGTAGCCGCCACATGCCTTGCCCGGGCGATCGCGCGCGCTGTCTTTCACGCACAACCTGCAAACGGGGACATCTTCCCGACCTGGCAGGAGCGGTTTGGCTGAGAACTGGTCACCGGAACGCAGCCACTGCACCGATTCGCGGACGACCTGTCCATGGTCGACACGCGCATTGTCTTGACAGCGCGCAGCGGGGAATGCCAAGGCATCCACCGAGCGGGAGGACATTTGCATGGGCCAGCCAGACGTCATCGTGATCGGCACCGGAGTGATCGGCGCCGCCACGGCATTCGAGATCGCCAAGACGGGAAGATCGGTCCTGTCACTCGACCGGAACCGCAGGATCGGCCACGGTTCGACTGCCGGATCCTGCGCCATCATCCGGATGCACTATTCGACCTATGACGGTACGGCCTTTGCCTGGGAAGGCTACCACTACTGGCGCGACTGGGCAGAGCACCTGGGCCTGCCAGCGTCCGAAGATCTGGCGAAATTCGTCGAGTGCGGCTGCCTGGTGATGAAGACAGAGATGAACGGATTCCTGGAAAAGCACATGAAATTCAGTTCCTTGCTCAACTGCCCGTTCGAGGAATGGAGCCCGAGCGAAATCGAGGAACGCCTGCCGATCTACTCGCTCGACAGCTTCGCGCCTCCGAAACGCAGCGACCAGGACGGCTTTGGCATGGCAAACGGGGACAGGCTCACCGGAGGCGTGTTCTGGCCGCATGCAGGATACGTGACCGACCCGGCACTGTCCGCCCAGAACCTCGCCGCCGCTGCCGCACAGCACGCAGCAGTGACGCGTCTCGGCGTCGAGGTCACCGAAATCCTGAGTGAGGGTGGCCGGGTCAAGGGCGTCAGGCTGGAGGGCGGCGAGGAAGTCCACTCTCCCGTGGTCATCAATGTCGCCGGTCCGGGATCTGCATCGGTAAATTCAATGGCGGGCGTCACGGACGAGATGACCATCGCGACCCGACCGCTCAAGCAGGAAGTCGTGCATGTTCCGGCACCCGCCAGCTTTGATTTCGAAAACTACGGCACCATCGTCTCCGACAGCGACATCGCCTGCTACTGCAGGCCCGAAAGCGGCAACCACATACTCGTGGGCAGCGAGGATCCCGAATGCGACCCCCACGTATGGGTGGATTCGGACACCGAATACGACCGGAACTTCACCGATCAATGGACGACGCAGGCCATGCGCTACGCCCAACGCGTCCCTGCCTTGGGCATTCCGTCGACGGCGAAAGGCGTGGTGGATCTCTACGACGCTTCGACCGACTGGATACCGATCTACGACTCCACCAGCCTTGGCGGCTACTACATGGCGTGCGGATCCAGCGGCAACCAGTACAAGAACGCGCCGATCGCGGGCAAGATGATGGCGGCCCTCGTGGACTACTGCGAGGCGGGCAACGACCACGACAGCGACCCGCTGACGTTCAGGCTCCCTTACATCGAGCGTGACATCGACGTCGGCTTCTATTCCCGAAGGCGCGAGATCAACAAGGAATCAAGCTTCTCCGTTCTCGGGTGACGCGCATCGAGAGCCGGGCCCGGCCCGATCTGGCAGGACACGCAGACAACGTGGAATCCATGTCCAGGCAGACCGACGTCACGAATCGGGAGTGACCCGGATGAGCGCGCCGTCGCGGGCGTCGACAAGCAGCAGGAGGGCGCCGTCCCGATCCACCTCGACGTCGCGTATGCGGCCGAGCTCTTCGAGATAGCGGGCCTCACCTGCAACTCGCACGCCCCGCAGCTTCAGCCGAACGATGCCGCCCGGATTGAGCGATCCCGCCACGATGTCACCGTTCCAGTCAAACATGTCGCCTTCGTAGAAGGCGAAGCCACCCGGCGCGATGACCGGATCCCAGTAGTAGCGTGGCTCCGTGATCCCTTCAGCGCGCGGCTTGCCGGTTCCGACGGGCGTGCCGATGTAGTTCTCCCCATAGCTCACGAGAGGCCATCCGTAATTCGCGCCACGCTTGATCAGGTTCAGTTCGTCACCGCCGGCCGGTCCGTGCTCAAGCGTCCAGAGTTCGCCCGTCCGGGGATGGATGGCCGCTCCCTGCGGATTCCGGTGCCCGTAGCTCCAGACCTCCCCGAGTGCGTCGCCCTGCCCAAGAAAGGGGTTGTCATGGGGAATGCCGCCGCCCGGGGTGACGCGCACGACCTTGCCATAGGTTGCCTTCAAGTCCTGAGCCAGAACGCGCTCCCTGCGCGAGGAGCGTTCGCCCGTCGTGACGAAGACATGTCCGTCATGAGGAACGATTCGCGAGCCAAAGTGCTTGGAGGACCTGGATGGGGGCGTCTGGACGAAAAAGTCGCGCAGATCAGTCAGGCGGGGAGGATTCTCCTGCAGCACGGCGCTTGCGGCCGCGGTGGCGGACCGGCCGCTGCCGAGCGGTTTCGCGTAGGTAAGGTAGATGCGGCGAGAGCTCTCGAAGTCCTCCGCGAGCGCCACGTCGAGAAGCCCGCCCTGGCCCCGGGCCCGCACTTCCGGCGCGCCGGCCACGGATTGCACGCCCTTGCCCCGCCTGATGATCTTGATCCCCCCAGGGCGTTCGGTCACAAGATAGGCGCCGTCGGGAAGCACCTCGATTCCCCAGGGGTGTGCCAGCCCGTCGGCGATGACATCGACATTGAAACGCTGCGCGTTCCTGATTTCGGGAGCACGCGTCTGGTTTTCGAATGCTGGCTCGAACTCGGGGACGTTCTTCGGGCCCTGCGAAACCTGGGCATGGGTCGTGCCGGCAAGTGCGGCCATCGCGACAAGCGCGATCAATCTCCGGTGCATGGCGGCTCCTCCGTCCGGTGCGACAATGGCTCGGTCGCGTATGCGTTCGTTCAAGTATCCGCGACTGGTTGCAGGCAAGGGCTCCTGCGGGTGTATCCCAATTTGAAAGGTGGTTGCGATTCGTGGACGCCGCAAGGCGATTGCTGCCGCATGAAACTGACCCAACTTCCTCGAAAGGCATGAATTGCCTGCTGTCACCGCGTTGCAACCAATCCGGGACGCACACGCCGAGGAGCTTGACATCCGAGGAGCTCGAAGCTGGCAAATTGGTAACACTTATGATACTAAAGCATCTATGTTTGAAATTGTCGTTTACGAGACAGAAGCCGTGAAAGGCACCGTTTGATGAATGGTTCGACTCGCTCGACACACAGGCCGCGCTGAAGGTGACGACTGCGATTGCCCGGATTGGAAGCGGCAACCTGGGAGACGTGAAGCCCGTCGGCCATGGAGTCTCCGAGCGACGGATCACCTTCGGGCCTGGCTATCGGCTTTACTTCGGCCAGGACGGGCAGAAGCTTGTCGTGCTCCTCACGGGCGGCGTGAAGAAGCGGCAGTCCAAGGATATCGAGCAGGCGCAGGAATGCTGGGCCGACTACAAGAAGCGAAAGAAAGGAGGCTGACGATGCCACTCACCAGAAGTTTCAAGGACACTGTCAAGGCGCGCGCTGAGCGCGATCCCGAGTTTCGCTTCGGACTGTTTCGCGAGGCGGTCGAGGCGCTCCTGAGCAACGATCTCGAGACCGGCAAGGTGCTCTTGCGCGACTACGTCAACGCCACCCTGGGCTTCGAGGCTTTGGCGGCCGAGCTGGACAAGAGCCCCAAAAGTCTCATGCGCATGCTCTCTCGCAAAGGAAACCCCCGCGCCGACAACTTGCTCGTCATGGTAGGACACCTGGGGAAACGGGAAGGTGCGGCTCTCAGCGTGACCAAGTCCGCCGACGGACTACACGCCTGAATCAGGAGTGATTCGTGTCTCCCTCCGGATGTATCCCAGATTGGCTGAAACTCGACGACTGTCGGCCATGCTTGCACGTCGCGGAAGTCGGAGGCCCTTCGCTTCTTGACGTGGCATCAGCAAATGGCAATGGCACCGCAGCGTCCGCAAATCACAACATGAAGCCGGTCGCACAGTCCGAAGTCAATTGCTGCGCTCGGTCACGTAAACATCTTGGAGATTGCCTGTCCGAGCAGCCGTCACGTCAAGCGACCGAAGTCTGCGTCAAGTCCCCTCGATTGTGAGCTTTCCGATTTCAGAATTGCGTCGGCCCAACGTCCCTTGCCTGGCGCCGCGCCCTGCTTTTCGCGGACTGACGTGATCGCTCAATGGTCTGCGGTCGAAGGTGGCCGAGGGCTTCCAATCTGTGGCACCATCCGCAATCACGGGACGCCGTTCAATGGTGGTTCCCTTCCGACAGGAGCGCTTCGTAGCACTCTCCTGCGGAAATTGCGACTTCGCGCCCACGTGCGGCCCAGATTAGTCCTCTCCTGAGCATTTCGTGGGCGGACCCCCTTCGAATCACTTCGGCCTTGTGCCCGAGCGCGTTGTAGTAGACCCGCCCCATCCCCCAGCGTCGGATCCAGGCCACGGGCATGTCAACCGGCCCGTTCGGGCTGTGAAACCACGTGACGGTTGGAAACCGGGTCGTCGCCAGGACATGGTTCGCCGGGTCGACATGCAGGTAGTACTGCTCGCTTTCGACGTCGAAATCATCGATTCCGGAGACCAGTTCATGCTCCGGGTCCGTGATCTTCACGCGGTAGCGAACCCCGTCGCCGCCCGGATGCGCAACCCAGTTCGCCCCGGTCATGAATTGCCAGAGCACATTGTCGCGGAAGGCGTCGCACATGCCCCCGTGGCATCCGGCAAGCCCGGCACCGCGGGCCACGGCCTCGGACATGTTGGTCGCCCTTTCATGGGACAGGTCCGACATGGTCCAGACCGGCACGATCAAGTCGCATGAGTTGAGGGCTTCCGCCTCGTCCAGGCAGTCGAGGCTGTCGGTCACGGTTACCGCGAACCCTGCCTCGGAAAGCATGGCGCGAAAGATCTCCGCGACCTGGTCCGGTTCATGCCCGTCCCAACCGCCCCATGTGATCAAGGCCTTGCCAGTCATTCCTGCCTCCTCCCCTGCACTCCTGCCCTGCTCGGCTCGCGTTCATTGCCTCGCGACGGCGGGTTCGGTCGGCACGCGGCCAAGCCGACAAACCGCCTCCGACACCGCGCGCCGTCGCATGTCCTTGCGGCGTCAACGGTGCCGACTGATCAAGCGTCGTAGATCTGGGCCACACGGTCGACGGCGGCATCCACGGACAGCCTTTCGCTTTCGCCGGTTCGCCGAGACACCAGTTCGACGACCCCCTGCGCGAGGTCGCGAGGTCCGACCGTGATCCGCCACGGGAGCCCGATCAGGTCCATGGTGGCAAACTTGGCCCCCGGCCGCTCTTCGGTATCGTCGTAGAGCGGATCCAGTCCGCGTTCGATCAGCGCCGCCTCCAGCCGTTCGCTGGCGGCGTCCGTTCCTGCGTCCCCTTGCCTGAGATTCACGATTCCCGCGTGGAACGGTGTCACGCCTTCGGGCCAGATGATGCCCTTCCCGTCGTGGCTTGCCTCGATGATCGCGCCAAGAAGGCGGCTGACGCCAATGCCGTGCGATCCCATGTGAACCGCGACATCGTTCCCGTCAGCGTCCTGGACAGTTGCACCCATGGGCTCGGAATACTTGGTGCCGAAATAGAATATCTGTCCCACCTCGATGCCACGTGCCGACCGGCGTCTCTCTTCCGGGATCTCGTTGAAGAGCGCCTCGTCATGGGTTTCGTCGGTTCGGGCATAGCGCGACGTGAACTCCTCGAGCACGGCCTGGCACTGCGCCTTGTCGCCGTAGTCGATCTCCCGGTCGCCGATCTTCAGTTCCGTGATCGCGCTGTCGAAGAAGACCTCCGACTCTCCCGTCTCGGCGAGAACGAGAAACTCATGCGTGTCATCGCCGCCAATCGGTCCGGAATCGGCGCGCATCGGAATCGCCTGCAATCCCATTCGTTCGTACGTGCGAAGATAGCTGACGAGGTGACGATTGTAGGCATGCATGGCGTCCGCCTTCGTCAAGTCGAAGTTGTAGCCATCCTTCATGTAGAATTCGCGACCGCGCATGATGCCGAAGCGGGGCCGGATCTCGTCCCGGAACTTCCACTGGATCTGGTACATCGTCAGCGGAAGCTCGCGGTAGGAAGAGACATGCGCGCGGAAGATGTCGGTGACGAGTTCCTCGGCCGTGGGCGTGTACAGGATGTCGCGATCATGGCGGTCCCGGATGCGAAGCATCTCTTCGCCGTAATCGTCGTAGCGTCCGCTTTCGCGC
This sequence comes from Boseongicola sp. SB0665_bin_10, assembly GCA_009838075.1. Classification (GTDB taxonomy): domain Bacteria; phylum Pseudomonadota; class Alphaproteobacteria; order Rhodobacterales; family Rhodobacteraceae; genus JAJEFO01. The sequence goes on from VXSG01000005.1 coordinate 37,058, forward strand.
CAGAGATCCGCCGACTGAAGCGTGGGCATCAGCATCGGAATGTGGCCGGCACGCTGCTGTTCCTCGTGGATGATGTCCTCGATCTTTCTCAACACCTTGAAGCCGAGGGGAAGCCAGGAGTAGATGCCGGCCGACGCCTGCTTGATCATGCCCGCGCGAAGCATGTAGCGGTGCGAAACGATCTGCGCCTCGGCGGGCGTTTCCTTGAGAACAGGAAGGAAGTAGCGGGAAAGGCGCATGGGGCATGATCCTCGAAAATTCCAGCCTCGAACTACGTCATGCGATCTTGCTGGACAAGAAGCCCTTGAGAGATTGCTGCCGCCCATGCGTGAACGCGCGAAACCGAAGGCATCAAGCCGGTCATTGAGGTGTCCGCAGGAGCCGCCCCTGCGGCGGGAGACCACATGGATGCCTGCCGGGAAGCGCGGACTCCGCCAGGCAAGGGAGGTGCGGCATAGGGAGAAGGTCACCCATCACCTTGCGCCGACCCGGCCGGACTGCCAAACAAGGGCGCGAAAGGAGCGATTGATTGGCACTTGCGGCAAGAACGCAGCTGACGGCCTGGGGCATCGCCATGGCGGTGTTTCTCGCTGTCATGTGGCTTCTCGGCGACGTCATCCTGCCTTTCGTCATCGGTGCGGCCATTGCCTACTGCCTCGATCCGTTCGCGGACCGGCTGGAACGGCTGGGATGCTCTCGGGCGATTGCCACGGGCATCATCACGTTCCTGGCCATTTTCGCGTTCTGCGTCACCATACTCCTGATTTTGCCCTCGCTCCTGAACCAGGCTGCCGGTCTCGTGGCGGCGGCACCCGTGATCGCATCGGAGCTGCAAGCGTTCGTGCTCGAAAGAATCCCGGCACTCGGGGACGCGAACTCGACGATTCGGCGCTCCCTTGCCACTCTCGGAGAGACGGTCCAAGCCAGGGGCGGCGAACTCCTGAACACTGTCATTGCCTCGTTCTCGGGCATCGTGAATCTCCTGGTCCTGATCGTCGTGGTACCCGTGGTCGCTTTCTACCTGCTTTACGACTGGGACAGAATCGTCACCAAGATCGATTCGCTCCTGCCCCTCGATCACGCGCCGACAATCCGGCGCATTGCCAGCGACATTGACAAGACCATGGCCGGTTTCGTGCGCGGCCAGGGCACCGTCTGCCTGATCCTGGGCATCTACTATGCCGTTGCCTTGATGCTGGTCGGGCTGAATTTCGGGCTGGTGGTGGGCGCGGTTGCCGGAGTCCTGACATTCATTCCCTATGTCGGCGCCCTCGTGGGCGGTGCGTTGGCCATTGGTCTCGCCCTCTTCCAGTTCTGGGGAGACTGGCTCTGGATCCTGCTGGTCTACGCGATCTTCCAGTCCGGCCAGTTCGTCGAGGGCAACATCCTGACGCCGCGCCTTGTCGGTTCCTCGGTTGGACTGCATCCCGTCTGGCTGATCTTCTCGCTGTCGGCTTTCGGCGCACTGTTCGGATTCGTGGGACTTCTTGTCGCTGTTCCCGTTGCCGCCGCCATTGGCGTGATTTCTCGATTTTGCATTGAGCAATACAGGGAAAGCCGCCTCTACAAGGGTGTGACGGGACGGGACGACAACTGAGGCATGGTGCGACAACTGATCCTGGATCTGTCGGTTCGGACCTCCCTTGGTCGGGGAGACTTCCTTGTCTCGGCGGTCAATCAACTCGCCCTGGCCCGGCTGGAGGAACCCGCGACCTGGCCCAACGGAAAGTTGGTTCTCGTCGGGCCGGAAGGTGCCGGCAAGACCCATCTGGCCCACATCTGGGCGGAGCAGGAGGGCGCGCGCCTCATGCGGCCGCCGGATCTGGAAAGGCTGGACATTGGCAGCATCGACGAATCCGTGTCCCTCGACGACGCAGACAGGATCGAAAGCACTGTCGAAAGGGCGTTGCTTCATCTGCACAACCAGGTCGCCGCGTCGGGTCATTGCCTGCTGCTCACCGCCCGCCGCGCGCCGCGTTACTGGAACGTCGGCCTTCCTGACCTGAGAAGCCGCATGGAAGCGACGGACGTGGTACGCATCGACGCGCCAGACGAAGCCCTGCTTGCCGCGGTGTTGATGAAGCTCTTTGCGGATCGCCAGAACGCCGTGACGCCATCGGCAATCAGCTGGCTGGCCAGGCATATGGACCGTTCCTTTGCGGAAGCGCAGCGCATCGTGGCCGCGATTGACGCCCGTGCGCTTGCAGAACGTCGCAAGGTCACGCGCGACCTCGCCGCAGATGTGCTGGACAAGCACCGGGACAAGGGTCCATAATCGTCATTCCCCTGGAACATTGACGGTCACGACGGGTGCCATGAACGCGTTCACCAACTTTCTGTCTGCCCCGATGCCCCGGCCAAAGGAGTTGAGGGGCAAGGACTTCTCCGGTCCGGACCGTTTCATCAACCGGGAATTGTCGTGGCTCGCCTTCAACCGGCGCGTGCTGGAAGAGGCGAAGAATCCGCGCGTTCCGCTCCTGGAACGCCTGAGGTTCCTGTCGATCTCCGCGACAAACCTGGACGAATTCTACACCGTGCGCGTGGCCGGGTTGCGCGAGCTTGCGCATACCGGGAACACGACACCTGCGGCGGACGGCCTTTCGCCCGCCGAGCAACTCGTCCTGATCGACACCGACACGCGTCGGCTGGAGAACGAGCAACAGGAGGTCTGGGAGACGCTGCGCACGGAAATGGCAAGGCACAGAATTTGCCTTCTGGCACGCGAGGAACTGTCCAAGGCAGACAAGACGCATCTCGAACACTTCTTCCTCAGTCAAGTCTTCCCGATCCTGTCGCCGCTGGCCATCGATCCGGCGCACCCGTTCCCGTTCATCGCGAACGAGGGATACTCGCTTGCGCTGGAACTGCGCCGCCGGACGGACAAGCGGGCGCTGCGTGCGCTCCTGCCGGTGCCCGCCCAGGTTCAGCGTTTCGTGGCGCTTCCCGCAATGGATGGCATGCATCGGTTCATTCCCCTGGAAGAATTGCTGCTCCTTCATCTCGACAGGCTGTTTCCGGGCTACGAGATGGTCGGGCACTGCACCTTTCGCGTGCTTCGCGACAGCGACCTGGAACTCGAGGAAGAGGCGGAAGACCTGGTCCGCGAATTCGAGGTGGCGTTGAAGCGCCGCAGGCGTGGCGAAGTGGTCCGGCTGACCATGTCGGAAGGCGCTCCGCAAGGACTCCGCCGGGTCATCATGGAGGAGCTTCGGGTCTCCGAAGCCGAGGTTCTTGAACTGGCGGTACTTCTGGGTCTGGGCGATCTGAACGAGCTCGTACTCGACGAGCGCTACGATCTTCTATGGCCGGCGTTCCTGCCTCGAGTGCCCGAAAGGGTGCAGGACCACGATGGCGACATGTTCGCGGCCATACGCCAAAAGGACATGCTGCTGCACCATCCCTACGAGACCTTCGACATGGTCGTTCGTTTCCTGGCGCAGGCCGCGCGGGACCCCGACGTGGTCGCGATCAAGCAGACGCTCTACAGGACGTCTCGCAACTCGCCCATCGTCGACGCGCTTTGCGAGGCGGCGGAAGACGGAAAGTCGGTCACGGCACTTGTCGAGCTCAAGGCGCGGTTCGACGAGGCCGCCAACATCCGGCAGTCGCGGCGGCTGGAACGGTCAGGGGCCCACGTCGTCTACGGGTTCCTGCACTACAAGACGCATGCCAAGATATCGACCGTAGTACGCCGCGAAGGCGGCGAACTGGTCACGTACACGCATTTCGGTACCGGAAACTACCATCCTGACACCGCGAAGATCTACACGGATCTTTCGCTCTTCACCTGCGATGCGGCGCTGGGCCGTGATGCAACGAAAGTGTTCAACTACCTGTCCGGCTACGCGCAGCCGGAAGGCATGGAGAACCTGCGAATCTCGCCAATCAGCCTGAAAGACACGATTCTGGAGCGGATTGCCGTTGAGGCCGGACACGCGCGTGCCGGTCGACCGGCAATGATCTGGGCCAAGATGAATTCGCTCATCGATCCAGACGTAATCGACGCGCTCTATCATGCCAGCCAGGCCGGTGTCGAAATCGACCTGGTCGTCAGGGGCAATTGCGGCCTCAGGCCGGGAATCAAGGGGCTGTCCGAGAACATTCGCGTGAAGTCCGTGGTCGGGCGGTTTCTTGAGCACAGCCGGATCGTCTGCTTTGGCGCTGGCCTTGGCCTGCCGCACAAGAAGGCGAGGGTCTACATCTCTTCTGCCGACTGGATGGGGCGGAACCTGAACCGACGAGTCGAAACGCTTGTCGAATGCACGAACCCGACGGTCAAGGCGCAGATCGTGAGGCAGATCATGGCCGCAAACCTGGCGGACGTCGCGCAAAGCTGGATTCTTGGTCCCGATGGCGGCTACTCCCGTGCGGAAGTGCCCGAGAACGAGACGGCGTTCAGCTGCCATCGGTTCTTCATGGAGAATCCGTCCCTGTCCGGACGTGGGTCTGCCGGGGCGGCGGATGTGCCTGCCCTGACTCACAGCGAGGAATAGCGGTCGCGTCCATCCGCCAATCCGAAGGGCGCGTCGCCATGGGACGCGCCCTCCCAGCCGGGTCAATCCAGGGAATCAGCCGGACCGAATTCGTGCTCCGGTCACGCGAGACGGCGGCGGATGGAGGCCCCGAACGAGCCGCGCGCCTATATTGCCAGGTCCTCGACGGCCAGCACGCCGGGAAGGGACTTCAGCGCTCCCTTGATCTGCGGCGAAACCGGCCAGTCTCCCCCAATGTCGACCGGCACGTCCTGCGTGGCGCCATCGGGCAATGGCACCGAAAACGCGGTGATGCGAACAGGGCCCCGACCCTTGATGGAACTGTCGTCCTTGAACCGCGTCAGGACCGACGCGATGCACGCCACCGCGTCGGGAGCGTCGATCAGCACGTCTATTCCAGCCGACGCACCCGGCGTCACGACCCGGTCAATCGGCACCGCCGACCGCCCGACAGGATCAAACTGGCCTTCACTGGATCGTGCCTCCAGACTCATGATGACTTGCGACGTGCCCTCCAGAACCCTGCGAACCTCGTCAAAATTTTCCGGGAAAAGCGCGATGCCGGTCACCTGCCCGGTCGGGTCCGAGATGTTCATGCGAAAGAATTTCCTGCCTCGATTCGACTTTCGCTCCTGCAAGCCGCTGACAATGACGCCAACGCGGCCCACGGCGCCATCGTCCCGCTCGGCCATTTTACGCAGCTCCGCGAGCGTGACCATGCCCTTCAGTTTCAGGGCCATGGCGTAATCGTCCAGAGGATGGCCCGACAGGTAGAAACCGATTGCCGCGCGCTCTTCTTCCAGGCGCTCGTTTGGAAGCCAGTCCTCGACCGACGCGAGGCGAGGTTCCGGCAGGTCCTCGCCCGCATCGCCGAAGAGCGAACCCTGATCGGAATTGCTCTGGTCGAAGACCGCTGCCGAATAGGCCACGAGCGCATCGAGCGAATCCAGGACGCGCCTGCGATTGCGGTCCAGTTCGTCCAGCGCACCCGATCGAGCCAGCGTCTCAAGCGACCGCTTTCCGAACTGTCGGAGATCAACGCGCCGCGCAAAGTCAAAGACGTTGACGAACGGCTTGTCGCCTCGCGCGTCCGTTATGAGCCGCGTGGCCTCCAGGCCAATGTTCTTCAACGCTCCCAGGGCGTAGACGAGCTTGCCCTCACTGACGGCGAAACGGGATTCGGACCGGTTCACTGAAGGCGGAACAATCTCGATTTCGAGACCGCGACGCACCTCCTCTGCATAGACGCCGAGCTTTTCCGACAGGTGAATGTCGCAATTCATGACACCGGCCATGAATTCAACCGGGTGGTTCGCCTTGAGCCAGGCGGTCTGGTAGCTGACGACCGCGTAGGCGGCGGCGTGGGACTTGTTGAATCCATAGTCGGCGAACTTTTCGAGCAAGTCCCAGATCTTGCGGGCCGTGCGGTCATCGACACCGTTCTTCCTGGACCCGTCCATGAAATTCGGCCGCTCCGCGTCCATGGCGGACTTGATCTTCTTGCCCATCGCGCGGCGCAGCAGATCGGCGCCCCCGAGCGTGTAGCCCGCCATTTCCTGCGCGATCTGCATCACCTGCTCCTGGTAGACGATGATGCCTTGCGTCTCGTCGAGAACGTGGTCGATGAGCGGATGCAGCGCCTGCCGCTCGGCACGCCCGTTCTTCACGTCGCAATATTCCGGAATGCTCTCCATGGGACCCGGCCGGTACAGCGCGACAAGCGCCACGATGTCCTCGATGCACGTGGGCTTCATGCGCCGCAGTGCGTCCATCATGCCCGAGCTTTCCACCTGGAACACGGCAACGGTTCTTGCACTGGAATAGAGGTCGTAGGCCTTCTTGTCGTCGAGAGGGATCTGCCCGATGTCGATCTGGATCCCGCGCTCGTTCAGCAAGTCGAGCGCGTTCTGAATCACTGTCAGGGTCTTGAGACCTAGAAGGTCGTATTTCACCAGGCCCGCCTGCTCGACCCATTTCATGTTGAACTGCGTCGCGGGCATTTCGGATCGTGGATCACGATAGAGCGGCACAAGCTCGTCGAGCGGACGGTCCCCGATCACGACGCCTGCGGCATGAGTTGACGCGTTTCTCAACAGTCCCTCGAGCTGCTGGCCATAGTCCAGGAGCCTGTCGACGACCTCCTCGGCGCGAGCCGCTTCCGCAAGTCGGGCCTCTTCCCGCCGTGCCCTTTCGATCGATACCGGTCGCACGCCTTCGACCGGGATCAGCTTTGACAGCCGGTCTACCTGGCCATACGGCATCTGCAGGACCCGCCCGACATCGCGCACCGCCGCCTTGGACAGCAACGCACCGAACGTGATGATTTGAGCGACCCGGTCACGACCGTACTTCTCCTGCACGTATTCGATGACCTTCTCGCGGCGATCCATGCAGAAGTCGATGTCGAAATCGGGCATCGACACCCGCTCGGGATTCAGAAACCTCTCGAAGAAAAGCGAGTAGCGCAGCGGGTCAAGGTCGGTGATCGTCAGCGCATAGGCAACGAGCGAGCCGGCCCCGGAACCACGCCCCGGACCAACGGGGATCGCATTGCTCTTCGCCCACTTGATGATGTCCGCGACAATCAGGAAATACCCCGGGAATCCCATGTCCTCGATGGTGTCCAGTTCGTACGCGAGCCGGCTTTCGTATTCCTCCCTGGGCGCGGCCGGCTTGATGACAGCCAGTCGCGCTTCGAGGCCCTCCTTTGCCTGGCGCCGGAGTTCCTCGACCTCGTCCTCGGCGAATCGTGGCAGGATGGGGTCGCGCCGTTCCGCGACGTATGCACAGCGGCGTGCAATTTCCAACGTGTTTTCAACGGCCTCTGGCAGGTCGGCGAACAGCGCCGTCATTTCGGCCGGGGACTTGAAATAATGCTGCTGCGTGAACCGCCGCCTGTCAGCCTGCTGATCAACATAGGTTCCTTCGGCGATGCAAATCAGCGCGTCATGCGCTTCGTACATGTCGCTGTCGAGAAAGTGCACGTCATTGGTCGCCACGAGCGGCAGGCCACGTTCATATGCCATCTCGATGCTGGGCCGCTCCGAAAGCCGCTGTGGCTCCGGAAGCTGCCCGGCTTCGGTCGGATGGCGCTGAAGTTCGACGTAGAGCCGGTTCGGAAAGGTCGCCGCCAGTTTCCCGAGAAGCGCATCGGCCGCGCCGCGCTGACCCGATCTGCAAAGTCGGCCAAGCGGGCCGTCCGGTCCACCCGTCAGGCAGATGAGGCCCTCCCCATGCCCTTCCAGGTCAGCCAGCGTCACATGCGGTTCGGAGGCCTCTCGAAGGTACAGCCTGGAATTCAGCTTCAGCAGGTTCTGGTACCCCTCGCGAGACTGCGCCAGCAGGACGACCGGTGCCGGAGCGGCCGCGCCTCGCTCCGGATTCGTGCCATCAAGCACCAGATCAACCTGGCAGCCAACGATCGGCTGGATGCCGGCATCAATCGCGGAGACCGAAAATTCCAGCGCCGAAAACATGTTGTTCGTGTCGGTGACCGCCACGGCGGGCATGCCGGACTTGCGGCAAAGATCCGGGAGTTCCCCAAGCCGAACGGCGCCTTCAAGAAGGGAATACTCGGTGTGAACGCGAAGATGTGCGAATCCGGCGGTCCTGCTCATGGCACGACCTTAGGGTCGCCTTGACCGGAGGGAAAGACGACCATCGATTTGTCTCGTTCCTTCGGCAGTTTTCCGACATATGTTGGCATCATGTTGCTGCACGTGCACGGCCTGAAGAAGGGCTTTCCCGGAAGCGAGCGCAAGATCACGGTGCTCGATGGCGTGTCGCTGTCGCTTGACTCGGGCGAAGTCGTGGCGCTGACCGGTGAAAGCGGTTCCGGCAAGTCCACGCTCCTGCACATCATCGCGGGGCTCGAGCCAGCGGATGACGGATCGGTCCTTTTTGACGGGGAAGACATCTGCCTCATGGATGATGGCGGGCGGGCGGCACTGCGCCGGCACGCGATCAGCATCGTCTTCCAGCAATTCAACCTGATTCCCTCGCTGAACGTGCGCCAGAACCTCGTCTTCCATGCCCGCCTGGCCGGACGCGCCGCATCGCTCGACCTGCCGGCACTCGCCACGTCGCTCGGCCTCGCGGACCATCTCGAGAAATTCCCGGAAGACCTCTCCGGAGGGGAGCAGCAGCGCGTTGCAATCGGTCGCGCGGTTGCGAGCGAACCGAGACTGGTGCTGGCCGACGAGCCCACCGGAAACCTGGACGAGGACACCGGGCAGGCGGTCTACGACCTCTTGCTGGCCCTCGCCCGCAGAACGGGCGCCGCGCTCCTGATTGCCACTCATTCCATGCGCCTGGCAGGGGCGGCCGACAGGCGCGTGCACCTGAGTCACGGAAAGCTGACAAAGTGATCGGTCCGGTTTTCACCGCGCTTCTGTCCCACTGGCGACGACGCCCGTTCCAGCTGGCAACGCTCTTGCTGGGCCTTTCGCTCGCCACCGCGCTCTGGTCCGGCGTGCAGGCAATCAATGCCGAAGCCCGCAAGTCCTATGCAGAGGCTGCCGGCATTCTTGGCGGCGGCGGGCTCTCCGAGCTCGTTCGGACCGACGGCGGCATGATTCCGGTCAAGACCTACACGACCCTTCGAAGGGCTGGCTGGCTTGCAAGCCCGCTTGTCGATGGATGGCTGTCCGCAGATGGTGGTCGCGTACGGATTCTGGGCATGGATCCGTTCACAATTCCTCAGGACACAAGCATCGCAGCCTCCGTCGAACCGAGCCTCTACCCGGAACTGGTCGGCAAGAACGGGGTGCTCCTTGCCAACCCGGCAACGGCGGCCCGGCTGCCAGATCTCGAGGACAGGCTTCGCGCAATCGACGGCCTTGCCCCGAACATTGTCCTTGCCGACATCACGACCGCGCAAGAACTGCTGGGCGTGGAGGGCTTCAGCAGGATGTTCCTGGCGCCCGTCCAACCGCTGCTTCGCCCCGATCTTGCGTCCCTGGCACCCGAACTCGCGATCAGGCCGCCGTCCACGGCCAACGATCTCGGACGCCTTACGGACAGCTTCCACCTGAACCTGACCGCATTCGGGCTCCTGTCGTTTGCGGTCGGCCTCGCAATCGTGCACGGCTCCGTGGGTCTCGCGTTCGAACAGCGCCGCCCCGTCCTGCGCACGCTGAGGGCGCTCGGGGTTTCCGCCCGCCGCATTGTCCTTTGCCTGATCTTCGAGTTGTTGACGCTGGCGCTGGTTGCCGGTGCGCTGGGAATCATTGTCGGTTACGTCATGGCGGCCGCACTGCTTCCCGATGTCGCCGCCACGCTTCGCGGTCTTTACGGCGCGACCGTCAACGACGCGCTTACGCTCTCGCCGCTCTGGTGGCTGGGCGGCGTAGGCATCGCGTGCGTAGGCACTGCCCTGGCCGCCACGAACGGATTGTGGCGCATCGCCAGGATGCCTCCCCTCTCACCGGCCCGTCCACGCGCATGGATCATGGCCAGCGGCCGCGCCATGCGCTGGCAGGCGGCAGGCGCAGCCATCTGCCTGGCTGCCGCCATTTGCGTCGCGACCTTCGGCGGCGGTCTCGCAAGCGGCTTCGTTCTCGTTGGCGGCTTTCTCGCTGCAGCCGCGCTTCTTCTTCCGATGGTCCTGTCGTCGCTCATCGCCGTCGCGGCCCGGTGGTCATGGGGTCCGGTCGGCCAGTGGTTCTGGGCCGACACGCGACAGCAGCTGCCAGGCCTTTCGCTGGCGCTCATGGCGCTGCTTCTGGCGCTTGCGGCAAATGTCGGCGTGGGAACCATGGTTGCGAGCTTCCGCGCCACGTTTTCCGGCTGGCTCGATCAGCGCCTCGTCAGCGACCTCTACGTTTCGTTGGAGGACGAAGCGGACATTCCTGCATTCATGGCGTTTCTCGAAGGCAAGTCGGAAGCCGTCCTTCCGATCTGGCATGTCGACGCAGAAGTCATGGGCGCACCCGCCGAAATCTATGGCGTGGCCGATCACCCCGTCTATGCCGCGAACTGGCCGCTCCTGTCGGCCCTGCCGGACACCTGGGACCGAATCGCAGGGGGCTCGGGAGCATTGGTCAACGAGCAGCTTGCGAGACGCGAGGGATTGTCGGTTGAAGACGGACTGCCCCTGCCCGGCGGTTGGACGACGACGGTCATCGGCATCTACAGCGACTACGGCAATCCCCTGGGACAGGTCGTCCTGTCGCTTGGAGACCTTGCTCGCCATTACCCGGACGTGGACCGCTCGAACTTTGGCATCCTCGTGCCTGAGCAGGGCAAGGAGGCCCTGACGGCCGCGCTGACGGAGGAATTCGAATTGCCCGAGAGCAGTGTAACCGATCAAGGCGCCGTCAAGGAGTTCTCGCTGTCGATCTTCGAACGGACCTTTGCCGTCACGGGCGCCCTCAACGTCCTCACCCTCGCCGTTGCGGGCATCGCCATCCTGACGAGCCTGCTCACGCTCGCCTCGATGCGCTTGCCGCAACTGGCACCCGTCTGGGCGCTCGGTCTCACCCGAACGACGCTCGGGAGGCTCGAATTCATCCGCGCACTGGTTCTCGCGGCACTTACCTTCACGTTCGCACTGCCCGTCGGCCTTGTGCTCGCATGGATGCTGCTGGCGATCATCAATGTCGAGGCGTTCGGCTGGCGACTGCCGATGCACTTCTTTCCGCTGGACTGGGTCCGGCTCGGCGCGTTGTCCCTCGGGGCCGCAGGGCTTGCGTGCATCTGGCCCGCGTACAAGCTCGCGAAGCGTCCGCCCGCAGATCTCGCCCGGGTGTTCAGCCATGAACGCTAGCGCGCTCCTGCCGATCCTGTTCTGCATCATGCCGCAACTGGCCTTGGCTCAGGGCTTTGCCGAGCTCGGCCAGACAGCTGAGGGCTACGCCCTGCCCGACCCGACGACGCGCTTCACGTTTCCGGACGACCATGGCGCGCACCGGGAGTTTCGGATTGAATGGTGGTACGTGACCGCGAATCTCAGGGACGCCGATGGCACTGAGTACGGCATCCAATGGACGCTGTTCCGGAACGCGCTTTCTCCGAGCGGCAGGCCCGAGGACCAGGCGTGGATGGGGCATGCAGCCGTTGCAACGCCGGCGGGCCACCTCTTTGCGGAGCGCCTGGCACGCGGCGGCATCGGACAGGCCGGCGTGACGGCGGCGCCGTTCGAGGCATTCATCGACGAGTGGCGCATGGCCGGCCCGGACCTGGCAAACGTGAGCGTTACGGCCCAAAGCCATGAATTCCGATACGACCTCGACCTGTCGAGCGAAGGACCTCTCGTGCCGCAGGGCGAACACGGTTTCTCGGTCAAGTCGACCGTTGGACAGGCCAGCCACTACTACTCGCAGCCGTTCTATTCGGTCACAGGCACGCTGAGCCTGCCAGAGGGCGAGGCTCACGTCACGGGACGGGCCTGGCTGGACCGGGAATGGTACTCGCAGGCCCTTGCCCTGGACCAGACCGGCTGGGACTGGATTTCGCTCCACCTCCCGGACGGCGAAAAGCTGATGGGCTACCGTTTGCGCGACCGTACGGGAGGCACATATGTCTTCGGCACATGGATTGCCGCAGACGGATCGCCCGAGCCGCTTCGGGTCGGTTCTCTCGAGATGACTCCGGTCGAATGGGCAGAGGTTGCCGGACGACAACTCCCGGTAGCCTGGGACATTGCGCACGGGGCGCGAGGCATCGCGATCCGCGCCGAGGCAATCTACCCGCAGAGCTGGATGGGCACGCTAATCCCCTACTGGGAAGGCCCTGTCAGGGCCAGCGGCAGCCATTCCGGCGAAGGCTATCTCGAACTGACCGGCTACTGACCCCTCGCCAAGCCGCCGGCATCGGGCTAGGGAAGTCCCATGCACGCCCTGCCCCTGCCCCTGACCAAGGAAGTCGTCCTGATCGGCGGAGGCCACACCCACGCGCTCCTGCTCCGCAGCTGGGGCATGAACCCGCTGCCCGGCGCACGCCTGACCGTCATCAACCCGAGCGCGACCGCGCCCTATACCGGCATGTTGCCGGGCTTCGTGGCTGGTCACTATCCAGGTGACGCGCTGGAGATCGACCTTGTCCGGCTGGCAAGGTTTGCCGGTGCCCGCATGATTTTCGGACATGTCACGGGCATTGACCGGACGGAGCGCAGGCTTTCGATCGACGGTCGCGCGCCCGTGGCCTACGACGTGGCGTCGCTGGACATAGGCATCACGTCGGACATGCCTGAACTTCCGGGCTTCTCGGAGCACGGCATCGCCGCCAAGCCGCTTGGGCCCTTTGCCACGCGCTGGATCCGGCATCTTGAAGAAGGTGGAGGTCCGGTGACGGTGATCGGCGGCGGCGTGGGCGGTACAGAGCTTGCCATGGCCATGCGGCACGCCTCGGACAGCGGGGAGATCCGGATAATCGAGTCGGACGTCCCGCTTGCCGGCATGGCCAGGTCTTCCCGCGCGAGGCTCCTGGCCGAGTTGTCGAGGCAGGGCATCGAACTGATCCAGAACAACCGGGTCAGCGAGGTTCTTCCCGATGCGGTTGTCCTTGACGACGGCCGGGAACTGCCCACGAAACTGTCGGTCGGCGCCGCCGGGGCAAGGCCCTTCCCGTGGCTTGAGGAAACCGGGCTTGACCTGAAAGACGGCTTCGTGACGGTTGGGGCAACGCTCCAGTCGGCCACGGATCCGGCGATCTTCGCGGTCGGAGACTGTGCGCATCTCGAGCACGCGCCGAGGCCCAAGGCAGGGGTGTTCGCCGTTCGCGCCGCGCCTGTCCTGACGGCCAACCTTCGTGCCGCGGTTTCCGGAACGGATCTGGGCGCCTTCCGGCCGCAGTCGCATTACCTGAAGCTCGTTTCGCTGGGACGCAAGTCCGCACTCGCCGACAAGTGGGGCATGCGCGTCACGGGCGACTGGGTCTGGCGCTGGAAGGACCGGATCGACCGCGTCTTCATGGACAAGCTGAACACGCTGCCGGAAATGACGGCCCCGGACCTGCCCGGCACGCGCGCGGAGGGCGTGGACCTGGCTCTCGGACCGAAGCCGCTTTGTACGGGCTGCGGCTCAAAGATCGGATCAGGCGTGCTCGATTCGGTGCTAGCCGACCTGCCGGACCACGCGCGTGCGGATGTTGAACTTGGGCCCGGAGACGATGCGGCCATTCTCGGCACCGGCGACACGCGGCAAGTCGTCACGACCGATCACCTGCGCGCATTCTGGAACGACCCATGGCTATTCGCGCGCATCTCTGCGCTTCACGCACTCGGCGACGTCTGGGCCATGGGCGCCGAGCCGCAAGCCGCGTTGGCGCAGGTCACGTTGCCGCCCATGGCCGAGAACCTGCAGAGATCCTGGCTCGTCGAAGTCATGCATGCGGCGTCCGAGGTGTTCCTGGGCGCCGGTGCCGCACTCGCGGGCGGACACAGCACGATCGGCGCGGAAATGGTCATCGGGTTCACGGTCACGGGCCTTGCGCGTGGCAAGGCAACCACCTTGGCAGGCGCGCAGGTTGGTCACGCACTGCTCCTGACCCGACCCATCGGCTCCGGAACAATCCTTGCAGGGGAGATGGCAGGCGACGCCAACGGGGATGACGTCGCCGCCGCCCTTAAGACCATGGCGACATCCCAGGGCGACGCCGCTCGCCTGCTTGCCAGTTGCGCGTCGGCCATGACGGACGTGACGGGTTTCGGGCTGGCGGGACATCTTGGCCGCATGGCGGAAGCATCCGGACTGACGGCGCGCATTGCCCTTGAAGACATCCCGACGTACGGGGGAGCCGAAGCCCTCTGCGTGGCGGGGACGAGATCCTCGATCTGGCCTGCCAACCGCGCGGCTGCCAGCATCGAGCTCCGCGACAGCGGCCGAGGCGACCTGCTGTTTGACCCGCAGACCGCCGGCGGACTGCTTGCCGCGCTGCCTCCGGATGACACGAATGACGTCCTGCGCGCGGTGCGTGACATGGGCCACGATGCCAGGATCATTGGCGTCTTCGAGTCCAAGAGCGAGGTCACGGTCCGGGTTGACTGACCAGTTCCCCGACCTTCCCTGCCAGTCGGTCCAGATCCTTGTCTCCGAGACTCTCCGCCGCGATGACGGATTCCGGTCCCATCGAGCGCCGTCCGCGCACCTTGGCGTATCTCGGATCGTAATGATCGCGGATCAGCCCCTCGGCGAGTTCCTGGTAGGATCCGCCCTCGGCAAGCGCCTTCCAATGTGCAACCTTCTCCCTGCCCTGAAGGCGCTGGAGCCGATCCAGCCGTTCAAGCAGCAGGATCCTGTCGCTGACCAGATCCTGGTACGCCCGCGTGAGGTAGCCAGCGCGCGCGGAGACGGGTGCCTCGATCCTTATGCGGCGCGCCGATTTCATGGCCTCGAAAACGCGTGGCGGAATGCTGAGCCTTCCAACCTTGCTGCTCTCGGCCTCGATGACGACAGGCCTGTCCGGATCCAGGGCGGCCACCTCTGCCGCCAGACAGCTCTCGAACCACTTCTGGCTGGGTTGCTCGCCCTGCCCGCCAAGGACCGAACCCCGATGATTGGCCATCCTTTCCAGGTCGATGGCCTGTACGCCACTCTCTGCGGCGCGATTGAGCACCTCGGTCTTTGCCGTCCCGGTGTTGCCGTCGAGCAGCACGACGGAAGAAGGAAACGCCGAATCGTACAGCAGCTGCACGACAAGTCGCCGATAGCTTGAATAGCCGCCTTCCACGGTCTCCGCCCGCCAGCCGATCTGGGACAGGATCGACGCAAATGACGCGGAACGCTGCCCGCCCCTCCAGCAATAGACGAGAGGTCTCCATCCACCGCCCAATTCCGCCAACGGCCCCTCGATATGCCGCGCGGCATTGCGCGCAACCAGCGCGGCTCCGATCTTCCTGGCCTTGAAGGCACTCTCCCTGGTGTAGATCGTGCCAACATGCGCCCGTTCCGCGTCACTGAGGACAGGCATGCTGACGGCGCCGGGGATGCGGTCTTCAGCGAACTCCGATGGCGACCTTACGTCGATCACCATGTCGAAGCCCGATACGCCGTCGACCAGAGATTTCAGTTCGAAGCCCATGGTCACGTTGATACCTTCTCCGGGCATTGCCGAAAAGCCGCCGTGCCGGGCAACGTGCGATTCGACTTGACGACAACCATGCGGCGGGATTCCCTGCGCGGCATGTTCACGACTGCGGGAGACATTCACTGATGGCGGTGCGACTTGCCATCCTCGGGGCCGGCCGGATCGGCCAGGTTCATGCGCGCGCGATTGCCGCAAACGACACGGCGGAGCTTGTGGCCGTCCATGATCCCTTGGCAGCCGCAGCCGACGCCATTCAATCCGCATACGATTGCGAAGTCAGGACGGTCGAGGCCTGCGCGGATGCCGATGACATCGATGCGGTCCTGATCTGCACGCCGACCGACCTGCATGCGGAACAGATCGAGCTCTTTGCGCGGGCGGGAAAGGCCATATTCTGCGAAAAGCCCGTCGACCTCTCCGTCAACAGGGTCCGCGCCTGCCTGGACGTGGTGGAGGCTGAGAGAGCGACATTGATGATCGGGTTCAACCGGCGCTTCGACAAGGATTTCAAGGCATTGAAGTCGGTGATCGCCGAAGGCCGCATCGGGGATGTGGAGATGGTGACGATCACGTCGCGCGACCCCGGACCACCTCCAATGGACTACATCGGGCGCTCCGGCGGCATCTTCCGCGACATGACGATCCATGACTTTGACATCGCGCGCTGGCTTCTGGACGAGGAGGTTGAAAGCGTCTTTGCCCAAGGCTCGGTCCTGGTCGACCCTGCCATCGGCGAAGCCGGGGATCTTGACAGCGTGAACGTGCTCCTGAAGACCGGATCCGGACGGCAGTGCGTGATTTCGAATTCGAGGCGCGCTGCCTACGGCTACGATCAGAGGATCGAGGTTCTGGGATCTGACGGCATGGCATCCGCCGAAAACGTGCACGAGACGCGTGTCGAGACAGCTACTTCAAACGGCTATCTGCGACCGCCGCTTCAGAACTTCTTCATGGAACGCTACGAAGCGGCCTATGCGGACGAGATCGGTGCGTTCGTGCATGTCGTTGCAACCGGGAGGGCACCGCCAGTGTCCGGCCATGACGGCCTGATGGCACTTGTCCTTGCCGAAGCCGCGAATTTGTCTGTGGCCGAGAGTCGCGCGGTTGCGATGGACGAGATCCTGGAATGAACCTGTCGAGATTGAGGGCGCCGTTGATCGAAGGAGCCGCAAATTGAAACGGGATCCGCTCGGGTTGCACCATCCGGTCTTTCGGCCGTTATGGCGGCGGGTTGCGATCTTTGGCCTTTGTCTTGGCTGGAGCCTTCTCGAACTGTACTGGAACAGCCCTTTCTGGTTCATTCTGTTCTTCGCCTTGGCAATCTATCTGGCGTACGAGTTCTTCCTGAAGTTTGATCCAGAGAACTACCAGGAGAACTCAAGTGACGGCTTGAACAAGTGAATCTTCAAGCTTCAGTCCTGAACGGACATTCCAGATGAAGCAGGTGAACGCCTGCGAGTCAGGAGACGGAGTCATCCGCCCGGAGCGGTTGCAGCGAAAATCGGGTCTCGGCTTCGCTCCCAGTCCAGGCCCAGGGCATTGACCATGAACTCCAGCAAGGGCACCAGCGCCGCAAAGGCCTCCGTCACGCGGTCGGGGAAATCGGCGGCGCAAACTTGTTCTTCGGTCCAACTTGCAGCGACATACAGAGACTTGCGCTTAAGGTCTTCAAGGCAAGGATGATCGTCCGGGTAGCCGCGCGGGGGCCTCTTAAGGGATTCGGCCGCGCTCAGGCCGCCAAGCACCTCGACGAAGGCCGGCGTCCGCTGGATTGCCTGCCAATGCCCGGGGTCTTCGACAATTGCGTCGCGGATCCTGTTGAGGACCGGTGTCGGCGGTGCCCAGATCCCCCCTCCAAAGAACACCTCGTCCGGCGCGATGTGTACGTAGTAGCCCGGTGCGTGGGCGTCCTTGCCTGCGCGATGCCGGAAATGGCAGCCGACGTTGGTCTTGTATGGGGTCTTGTCGGCACTGAAGCGGGTGTCGCGGTAGATGCGAAACAGCGATCCCCCGTTGAGTCGTGTGTCGGCGACGAAGGCGGGCGCGTTCTTCGCCAGCCAGGGCGCCATGGTCTCTATGAAGTCGATCATCGGCAGCTGCACGGCTTCACGAAACCGCGGCTTGTTGTCGGCGAACCACTCCCTGTTGTTGTTGGCGCGCAGCTCCCGCAGGAAGCGGAACAGCTCGGGGGCAATCACGTTGGGCACCGTCATGGCTCCGATATGAGTTGGCTTGGGCGTCGCAATTCTCCAGTTCGCGCGACGGCCCGCACTTGGGCTACTGCGGTTCCGTCATTGCTTGCAAGGGCGATCGGCCTGGATTCACGAGCTTCCCGTCCTGCGTGCACTTCCTTCCTGGACATGCCGAAGCTTTCCCGAGGCGCGGCTTCGTCTGCAGTCGAAAGCGTGGTGGGAGTGACTCCTGTCCGGACTCCGACGTGTCGAACGCCGCCGCGAAGCGCCGCGCAGCAGGTGCGGCGATGTCCGTGGTTGACCGCGCGACCCGCGGACCGCATCCATAGGAGCGGCGCGCGTCCTGCCAGGCGACGGATTCGAGGCTTGATGTTCGCATTGAGAACGGTGGTACGGCGCGGCCCAAGATTGCGTGTCTCCGCCGTGACGCAAAGACCCGTGCGCAAGGAGCCTTGCCGACGGCCACAACAGGCGCATGTCGTTGCACGGGCGCCGATTTGTACATGGTGCTGCGGATCTGCACACGCCTCCCCGCAGAAGATTACGATGCGACTATCCGGTGACCGCCCTTTGGTGCCGACGGGCAAAGTGGTGCCAGACGCGATAGGCTTGCAGGAACCCCAGCGGCACGAAGTGCACGAGCGCTGGTCCCAGCCCGCCCCAGTCATGAAGTGCGGCCCAGTGCACGAGCGTCAGGATGGCAGCGCCATAGACCCAGCGCTGCAGCATCTTCCATCGTGGACCCATGATGCGAACGCAGTAGTCCATGGAGGTCGCAGCCAGCGGGATGAAGACGAAGAAGGCAAGCCATCCTGTCCAGATATCCAGTCGCAGCGCCTCCCCGAAGATCCTTGCAAGCGTTCCGGCATCCACCAAGTAGAAGACCGTGTGCGCGAGCGCATAGCCAAAGGCGGCCACGCCGAAATACCGCCGGTTCCTCTTCAGCCATCTCGGACCGCGCCACTCCTTGAGGATCATCGCGAGCGGTGTTGCCATCAGCGCGATGATCATGAAACGCGCGGAAAATTCTCCGGTCGGGTGCAGGAGTTCGTGAAACACGCGCGGTGACGGAGATTCGGCAGCCTCGGCGATCATCCCGGCAGCGGGAAGTGCCAGGAGCGCCCAAAGCCAGTATGGGGAGATGGCAAGAAACAGTCGTGACATCGGCCTGTCCCTATCGAGCGGCAATCAAGCAATATGCATTATACGTTCCGGGGAACAGGTTCCGTCGGTGCAGTGCGTCACGGCGTTTGGCAGTGGCACCCTGAAGCCGAACGCAGATTCTTGCGCTTCCAAAGCTGACTTGCCCCCGGGGCCCCTCGGAGCCAAGGCGTCAAGAAACCCAAGTTTCTGAATCCTTGTCCTGATTCGGATTCACTTGATTCACTCTCCAACGAGCGCAACATCTACGCCTGCCGCCCGAAAAGGGCCCAAGTTGCCGTGAAACGTGCATGGCATGCAGCCGAACATGCAATCGTCGATCAACGCGATGATCCGACTTGGATTTCGCCTTTTCCGCGCGTCGCGAAGTTCATGCCCGAATCATCGAATCAAGGCACGATTGTCCTCGGTCCCAGTCCGAGAAATGTTGCGTTTGCTGCTTGATCACGAGGGAGTCGAAGCGTGCCGGCGAACGCTCCCTGCGGAATCCGGCGAGCGATCGCCTGAGGTGCAGCGCAACGCGCATGGCTGCCTTGGCCAACGCAGGGTCTAGCGAGCGGTTGAGCGCCATGCGATCGAAGGCTATGCTTCGTCGCACACCTTGACCCGCAGGCATCCCAGGCTGGGGAGCGCATGGCGTCATTGAGCTTGCCCACCTGCATCTCCTGCCCGCATGAGCACCACTTCGCGACGCCAGATCACGAGACCGGACATGGAGATCATCAGCGCACCCAGTATCGTCCACTTGTCCGGCAGGTCGCCAAAGACAACGAAACCGCCTGCCGTCATGTAGATCAGGTAGCTGTAGGAATACGGCATCAGGTAGTTCGCTTCGGCAACCCGGTGCGCACGTATCAGGAATTCATGCCCGATCCACGCAAACAGCCCGAGCGAGACCATGAGGGCAAGATCGAATGCGCCGGCAGGCGTAATCCAGTAGATCCAGCAGAGCGGCGCGAGCGCGACCGTGCCGGTCAGGCCGAGAAGAAACTGCATGATGTGCGGCTTCACGTCACGCGACAGTTTCCTCGTCAAGATGGAATAGAGCGCAACACCGGTCGCGGCAAGGAGCATCAGGAATGCAGCCGGATCAATGTCGGCACCGAAGGGTCGAATGACGACCAGCACGCCCGCAAAGCCAAGGGCCACGGCCGCCCAGCGCACCCGCCCCACCCTTTCGCCCAGAAGCGGCCACGAGAGCCCGCAGACGATGATCGGAGCCGAGAACATGATTGCCGATGCAACCGACAGCGAAAGGGATTGCAACGCCACGAAAACGAAGATCGTGGACATGACCAGGAGCGACGCCCTCAAGACAAGGACGGGCAGCAGCGGTTGAGCGGCGGCAAGGCCCCGACCGCGCAGCCCGGCCAGAACGCCGGACGTGATTGCAAGCTGTGTTGCGTAGCGAAAGAACGCCAGCTGGACCGCCACGTAGCCCGCGCCCAGAAGCCATTTCGAGGACGTATCCACAAGCGCGAACATGAAGTTCGCGAACAGCATCATCAGAACGGCCGTTGTGGCGATCGCCGTGAAACGCGGCATGGTCAGACCGCAATCCGAACCGCGCAATCAGCCTTCGTCGGCACCGATGGTCTCGAACGCGCGGGCCTGCATGCCCTTCTGGATTTCGTAGATCGAGATCGCCACGTCAGGCTGTGGCTGCGGAATGCGGACGGGAATGTCCTCAAGGCGCGGTTCGATCGTCGACTCACCGCACAGCATTCGGCTGTCGTAGTCCTCGATGCCGGCCCATTTGGTCATCGATCCCATGATCGGGAACGCGTCCGCCGCCATCATCTCGTAGAACAGGAGCCGCCGGGGCCGGTCCGAGCGATTCAGCGCCGAGCCATGCAAGATGCGCCCGTGATGAATCGAGATGGATCCGGCAGGGCCCGTGAGCTGCACGGCATCCTTCAGGTCCATGCCCACCGCCTCGGGCAGCACCGCGCCGGCAAAGATGCCGTCCACATGATGATCGTGTACAGGCCCCGTGTGGCTGCCAGGGAAAACCATCAAGGGTCCGTTTTCTTCCCCCATGTCGTCGATCAGGACGCCGATCGCAAGGATGTCGTCGTTGGTGTGCGGATAGAAGGCGTAGTCCTGGTGCCATTCGACAGCGGCGCCATAGCCGGCCGCCTTCATGTTCAGCTTGGTCGTGTGCAGCCGAATGTTCGGGCCGATAAGGTCGCGCGCCGGAGCCAGGACGTGATCCGAATACATGAGATCCCGCATGACCTTGGACTGCGTGTGCGGAAGCTTGATCCGTCTCAGGCGCGGTTCGTCCGGCGTGTGGCTGTCCTCGAGATCAAGCTTCTCGTCGGACTCGGTCATCGTGCGTGCAACGTCCTCGAAACGTCGGATCTCGTCTCGAATGGCCATGATGATGTCGGGCGGCACCCTGCCCTCAAGCACGAGATAACCGTTCTCGGCGTAAGACGCCTCCTGATGCCCTGTCAGAACTTCAGCCATCTCAGGCGCAATGGGGACTGGTTTCGTCCCACCTGTGTTGCGCAATGTGCGGTGCATTGGCCAAACGGCTGCGAGTCTCCTCCCACATGACCTTCCAAGCCCGCCAATCCTTCATCTCGCTCGCGGGATTGCCCCGGGACCGCGCGACGAATTCCGGAAAGTGGCTGCGGCCCGTCGGCTGGCCCGTGACGCTGTAACGAAGATCGAATGACCAGCGATACCCGTTCGATTCGTTGGCCAGGGACGCGTGAGGCGTCATCGGGTGGAAGATCACCGCGCCCCCTGCCTTGACGGGAACCGGCACGGAAGTCTCGGGAACGTACGGATCCGCGAGCGCCGTCTGGACCCTGGGGCAATGCGGCATCATCTCGTCGTACCTGTCCGCCGCCACCTTCAGGCAGCCGTTCTCGACGGTCGCGTCCGTAATGGCCAGCCAGACCGTGACGAACTCGGTCTGGTCAGCTTCCGGCAAGGTGACGCCCTGGTCCTGGTGCCAGTCGGTTGACACGACATGCGCCCGGATTTCATCCTTGGCCACGGCCCGTTCCGGCGGCTTGATGCGAACGTGCTGGATCGGGTTCGATGTGATCTCGGGCCCGATCAGCGTCTCGACCGCGTCGAGAATGTTGCAGTCCGTCACCATGTCGAACACGGCAGGCCCGAAGTGAAACGGCGTCTCCTCGGTGATGCCTGCAAACGGCAGGCTGATGTCGAAAGGCTGGTACCAGTCGAATCCGCCGCGATACGCCACGTCAAGCTTGTCCCAGAAGTCCATGCCGGGACGCGGCGCATCCACGAGGCCCTCCACGTGCCACTGGTTGAAGAGACGGTCCATGAGCACGGCATATTCGTCTCGAACATTCTCGATTACCTGGTCGTCCACGAGGCCTTCGACAGCAAGGTACCCTTGCTCCCTGAACTTCTCCACATCCTGCCTGTCGAGCATCCGGTCCTCCCGATCTACAAGAGCACCGTGACGATGCTCGGCCAGATGAGCAGCACCGACAGGGCCAGAAGCTGCACGCAGATGAACGGCAGGAAGCCCCGGAAGATGTCTGTCAGCGAAATATGCGGCGGTGCCACGGACTTCAGGTAGAAGGCTGCCGGGCCGAAGGGCGGCGACAGGAAGCTGACCTGCATGTTCATGCAGAACAGCACGCCGAACCAGATCGAGACGTAATGCGGTTCAAGCTGGCCTATGAAACCGATCTCCTCGATCGGCAGCTTCTTCACGATCGGCAGGAAGACCGGAATGATCAGGAGCACGATGCCGACCCAGTCCATGAAGGCGCCCATGAAAAGCAGGATCACCATCATGCTGAGCAGCACGAGCATCGTCGGCATCTCGCTCCCGACGATGATGTTCGCGATGTAGCTCGGGCCACCCGCCAAGGTGTACGAACCAGCCAGCGCGGCGGCCCCGATGGTGACCCAGATGATCGTGCCGGTCGAGCGCAGTGTCCGCATCAGGCTGTCCCAGACCAGTCCGACCGAGGCCTCGCCCCGGAACACGGCAATGATGAACACCGCGAGCGCACCCATTCCCGCGGCTTCGGTGATGCCGGTCACCCCGCCATAGATCGAGCCCAGAACGACCCCGATGACCGTGAAGGGGGGCACGAGGCCCTTGCCATGCTCCCAAGCCCTTGCGCTTCTTTCGCGCCCGAACACGAACAGGGCTAGGACGATGCCGATCGCGACCGCTGCCGCAACATACGGGATGTGGTGCGGCATGCCCCAAGCGATCGGGTCTTCGCCCGCCTCCAGGACGTTTTGGCCCGTGACCGTGAAGTAGAGCACCCGCAGGAGCAGCAGGGTCGCGAAGCCAGCCAGCAGGATCGACAGGAAGGCGCCGAACATGGCAAGCTTTTGAAAGCCCGGAACGTCGTCCTCGCGCGGCTCCGGCAACGGTGCCAGCGTCGGGTTCAGGTTCACGCGCACCAGGATGTAGATGATGATGAAGCTTGCCAGCATGAAGCCGGGCACGAAGGCGCCGGTGAACAGGGACTTGATCGAGGTCTCGGTGATCAGCCCGTAGATGATCAGCACGATCGACGGCGGAATCATGGTGCCGAGGCTGCCGCTTGCGCAGATCGTCCCGATCGCCAGGTTCTGGTTGTATCCCAGCCGCAGCATTTGCGGGAGCGCAATGAGACCAAGCAGCACGACTTCGCCGCCGATGATTCCCGACATGGCCGCCATGATGACCGCCATGAGCGAGGTCACGACCGCGATGCCGCCGCGCACCTGCGAAAGCCAGTAGTCGAGCGAGTCATACATCGCCTTGGCAATGCCCGACCGCTCCAGAAGGGCCGCCATGAAGATGAACAGCGGCACCGACAAGAGGACGTATTCCGTCATCAGGTCGAAGACTTTCTGGGTCAGGATGTATAACGGCCCGGTGCCGGGATTCTTCGTCAGAAGCCCGTCGCCGAAACTCAACGGGTTCGTCAGCAACGCCGGCTCGAACTTCATGACGAGCACGAGCGCCGCCAGGCTGGCCGACGCGAGACCGAGCGGCATCCCTATGGCGAGGAGGACGATGAGACCCAGGACCAGGACCAGCGAAATCGTTCCGACATCCATCAGTCGTCTCCTACCGCGCGCTTGATTGCTTCAAGTTCGTCTTCGTCGATGTCATCGGCCGCCGTGTGCACCTCAGGTTCGAGGTTCCAGTCCGATATCACGTTCAGGACGGCCTGGATGGCCACCAGCACGATGATGACCAGAACCGCCGGCTGGATCGTCGCCGGAATCGGGGGATCGAACGCCGTGCCGAACATTTCCCACTTGTAGAACTTGATGAGGAACACCTGCTTGTAGCTGCCGAAGACCAGAAGGAACGCAAACAGCACGAAGAGCGCCGTCCAGATGACGTCGAACGCGCGCTGCATCGGCCGGGACACGGCGTCGTAGAGCAGGAAGATGCGGATATGGCTGCGCTGCTGCATGCCGTAGAAGCCTGAGCAGAGAAACACGAAACCGCCGATCCAGAGCGTGAGCTCGTTGGCCCACAGGGTCGGTGCCTCAAGTGCGTATCGAAGGAACACCTCGTAGAGCATGACGGATGTCATCGAGATGATCAGCATCATGGTCACGCGCCCGAAGAAGAGCGCAACGCGATCAATGGGTTTCCAATGCTGGAATTCCATGTGGGCCACCCTTACGCCCATCATGCCGATCACGAGGAAGACGGGGATGAGTGCGAGCGCCACCCAGTCGACGATGTCGGCCACGCCGCCAAACAAGCCCGGAAGCCCGGGCGTCACGTCCTTCGTCACGTGAATCGCCGTGACCTGGGCAAGCGTCGAAGGGTTCTCATGCGGCGCCAGCGTGAGGATGTATGCCGGAATGTGCCAGATGGCCCAGCTCGCGCAGACGACAAAGCAGAACGGTATCAACCATTCCATGAAGCTTCCTGTTTGGTCCTTCACAACGTTCCCCTTCAAGCGATCTTGTAACTCTTGATGAATTCCTGATCGGGCGCGACACCCAAACCCGGCGCAGTCGGGATTGCAACCCTGCCTCGGTTCCCTTTGACCTGGCGCTGGACATCAAGCGGTTCGGCCAGGAGACCGTCACGGAAGACGTTCTCCGTGGTGTCGAATTCCAGCATGGGCTCCCAGGGGTTCAGGCCTCCCGGCATCGTCGGCATCGCGGCCAGGAGATGCAGGTTCACCGCAACGGCGATCGCCGATCCCCAGACATGGTTGACGACCGGTGTGTGATGTGCGTGGCAAAGCGCGAGAACCCGAAGATACTCGCTGACGCCGCCAAGCGCACAGACCTCAGGCTGCGCGATGTCCAGTCCCCTGTTCTCCAGGATTGCACGCCAGCCCCAACGGTTGAATTCCGCTTCCCCGCCGGCAATGTTGACCTTGAGGCCGGCGCGCAGCTCGCGATAGCCGTCCAGGTCCTCCGGCGCCACGGGTTCCTCGAACCAGTAAGCGCCCAGCTCTTCCAGCGCACGGCCCACATGGAAGGCGTCGCTGGTCGTGTAGCAATGGTTTGCATCCACCATGAAGCGGAAGTCGGGACCGACGCCCTCGCGCACGGCTGTCGCAAGGCGAATGTCATTCTCAGGCCCAAGACCCACCTTCATCTTGGCTGCGACAAATCCCGCCTCCTTGATTGCGGCAGCCTCGTCGCGGAATCGCGTGGCCAGCTCGGACACCGGCTCGGGCCGCAGCATCATGCCGTAGCCGTAGACGGGCACGTTCTTCCTGTGAGCGCCGCCGATCAGCTTGTGAAGGGGCAGTCCCGCCACCTTGCCGGAGATGTCCCACAGCGCGATGTCCACGCCAGAAAGGGCCTGGAGCGGCATTCCCTTCTGCCCATGATCACGAAGGAGGTTGTAGACCCGGTGCCAGATCACGTCGCGGTCAAGCGGGTCGGAGCCGAGGACCATCGGCTGTATCACGTCCTCGACGATGCCCTTGTTCGCCAGCGCAACTGCGCCGGGACCGAAACACTCGCCCCAGCCGCTGACGCCTTCGTCGGTCTCGACCTCGACGAGGTGGGCGGTGCGCCTGGAGTAGTACTGCTGCGAATACCCGAGCACTTCAGGCATGTCGCAGGACAGGACGTGGCTTGCGATGCGGGTGATCTTCATGGGATCCAGAATCGCATTGCGGCAGGGCCCGTCGAGCCCTGCCGCCAATCAATTCCGAGGCGCCAACCGCCTACTGCATTGCGCCAATGCCGACCAGGAAGTCGATATGGCTTTGCAGAAGCGCCTTGGCTTCGGGAGTCGTCGCGAACTCTTCCCAGCCCGCCTTAACGGCAACGCGGAACTTCGCGAGCTCTTCCGGCGACCACTCGTAGAGATTCACGCCCTTGTCACGCAGTACGACCGCGTTCTGGGCGTTCTTGACCTCGTTGATCGATGCGTTGTGCATCGCCAGCGCATCCATTGCGACGATCATGATCCGCTTGTGGTGCTCCGGCATCGCGTCCCAGACGTCCTTGCGGCAGGCCAGGTGGTCGGCCGGCATGGAGTGGAAGCCAGGGAAGTTGGTGTGCTTGGCGATGTCATAGAGACCCAGACCGATGTTGTTGGTCAGGTTCGCCGCATCGGCGCCATCGATGATGCCGGTCTCGAGAGCGGTGAAGATCTCGTTGAAGTCCATTACGATTGGCGAAGCCCCGAGATTGGAGAACACCTTGGTTGCCAGGCCCGGAGGCGAACGGAACTTCCAGTCCTTGAAGTCGTCGACGCCGCGGATCGGGCGGGTTGACGAGAGCGATTCGGGCCCGGGGATCCACCAGCCCACGAACTCCATGTTGTGCTGGTTATACAGTTCGTTGACGGCATCCCGCCCGCCTGCATGCAGGAGCCAGGCCATCTGCTGGTAGGGATTGGTATATCCGCCCATGAGGTCGCCGGTGAACTGGAACGCCGGGTTCTTGCCGGTCTGGTACGCGCCACCAGTCATGTCGCAGTCGAGAATGCCGGTCGCGGCCGCATCGAAGGTCTCCGCCGACTTCACGACGGACGAGGCGTAGAACATCTCGACCTCGATCTCGCCGTTCGACATGGTGGTGATGTCATCGATGTACTTTTCGGCCATCTGACCCGAGAGGGTCTCCTGGCTGAAGTGCGTCTGGATCCGCAGATTCGTCTGAGCCGATGCGGCAGTGGCCCCGATTGCAAGTGCCGCAACCGACGCCGCGAGGATCATTCCTCTGGTGAGTTTCATTCTAGGATTCCTCCCTTGAGTGTTCCGCCCGGACATGCCCTGACCTCCATCTGGCCATGAGAGCGCCCGAGCCCGAGATTGATGCCCATAACGGCAAGTCACTGGTCACAAACACATTCAATTTCGCCTCCCTATCGCCCCATCCAACCGCCGTCCACAACAAGGATTTCCCCGTTGACATAGTCGGACGCCGACGACGCGAGAAAGACCACCGGTCCGGCAAAGTCCTCCGGACTTCCCCACCGTCCCTGCGGAATGCGCTCCAGGATGGCCTTCTGCCTGGCGGGATCATTCCTGAGCGCCTCGGTGTTGTCAGTTGCGACATAGCCCGGCGCAATGGCGTTGACGTTGATCCCCCGACCCGCCCACTCGTTCGCCAGGGCCTTGGTCAGTTGCGCGACCCCGCCCTTGGACGCGGCATACCCCGGCACCGTGACCCCTCCCTGAAACGACAGCACCGAGGCCGTGAAAATGATCTTGCCACGGCCACGTTCAATCATGCCGCGACCGATTTCCCGGCTCAGGACGAACTGGGCGGAGAGATTCACCTCGATCACCTCGTCCCACCACTCGCCGGGATGATCCGCGGCGGGCTTGCGCCTGATTGTTCCGGCGTTGTTGACAAGGATGTCGGGCTTGACCCCGTCCCGGGCCAGATCTGCAACAAG
This sequence comes from Boseongicola sp. SB0665_bin_10, assembly GCA_009838075.1. Classification (GTDB taxonomy): domain Bacteria; phylum Pseudomonadota; class Alphaproteobacteria; order Rhodobacterales; family Rhodobacteraceae; genus JAJEFO01. Next base: position 64,768 of record VXSG01000005.1, read on the forward strand.
CGCGTTCAGGGCCGCCCGGTCCGCGAAGTCGGCCTGGTAGGCCGCGAAACTGCGCCCCTTGCCGGCAACAGCCGCGCCGACCTCCGAACCCTCACCTTCCAGGCTGGCGCTGACGCCAACGATGTCGGCGCCGGCGGAGGCAAGCGCCTCGGCCATGCCGCGTCCGATTCCGCGCCTCGCGCCGGTGACCAGCGCGGTCTTTCCCGTCAGGTCGAATGCGGAAAGAACGTTCACGCGCCATCCCCGATCTTGATGAGGCTCTTCAGCGCCGTCGGACTGCTGTCCAGGGCCTCGAATGCTGACTGGATGCCGGACAACGGGCTGACATCCGTTATGACCGTGTCCGCATCAACTCCGCCGCCGGCGATGATCGCGATGGCCTGCTCGTAATCCTCCGGCTCGTAGACGCGCGCGCCCAAGAGTTCAAGCTCGCGCCAGAAAAACTTGAAAAGGTCGATCTTCGGCCTCCGGGCGTGGATTGCCACCATGACGATCCGTCCCCGCGTTGCTGCGCAGGCCGTCATCGCATCGACCCCGGCTTGCGTGCCCGAAACCTCGAACACGACATCCGCACCCTTCTTCGCGGTTCGCTCGTTGACCAGGGCGGGCAGGTCATCCTCTGCCGGATTCACCACGTCGAATCCGAGCTTGCGGGCAATCTCGACGCGGTTCGGATTCACTTCGGACAACACGACCTTGGCACCACGCTCGCGTGCAACCATCGCGCAGAGAATCCCGATCGGGCCGCCCCCGACAACAAGCGCGTCCTCGCCCGGTCGCAGCGCCGAGCGCCGCACGTCGTGGCACGCAACAGCGACAGGCTCGATGAGCGCGGCGTGATCCATGCGCAGGCCGTCCGGCAACGCATGGAGCGTGTGTGCCGGCACGTTCCAGATCTCCTGCATCGCGCCATCCGTATCGAGCCCGAGAAACTTCAGATTGTGGCAGATGTGCCTGTGACCCGCTGCGCATGCCGGGCACTCGTCGCAATGGTCCAAGGGCCGCACCACGACCTTCTGCCCGACGGAGACGTCTGACGCGCCCTCCCCGACAGCCGCGACTGTCCCGGACATTTCGTGTCCGATCACGCGATTCAGGCCGACCCTTGCATCCATGTTTCCGTGAAAGACATGCATGTCGGTCCCGCATATCCCGCAATAGGCAACGCGAACCGCGACCTCGCCCGGCCCAGGTTCGCTTGCATGCCTCGCCTCGACGGCGAAGGACCTGTTCCCTCGGTAGAATGCTGCCGCGACTTCCTTGTTCATGCCGCCCTGCCCGCTCTCGCGTTCCGGGCCGCGGCGTCATGCGCGGCCTCGAGCTTCGCCCAATCGAAGGAAACGCCAATGCCCGGCTCGTTCGGAGCAACGGCAAGGTGATCCTCCACGACGAGCGGGCGGTGCGTGTATTCGTCTATCGGAAAGCTGTGCACTTCCAGCCAGCCCGAGTCGGGACGCGCCGACACGAGACTGACGTGAAGCTCCTGCATTCCGTGGCTGCAGACCGGGATGCCATGCCGTTCGCTCAGTTCCGCAACCCGAAGCCAGCCGGTAATGCCACCGCAATTGGAGGCGTCCGGCTGGATGTAGCTCAATCCGGCGTCGCCGCACGCGTGCTCGAACTCGTGGATCGTGTGCAGGTTTTCGCCCATCGCCAAGGGCACGCCCGTTGCCTCCGCAATCCGGGCATATCCCGCGTAGTCGTCGGGAATGACCGGTTCCTCGAACCAGAGGATGTCATGTTCGGCAAATGCGAACGCGGCCTTGATCGCCTCGGGCACGGAGAACGCATAGTTTGCGTCCACCATGAATGTGCGGTCTGGCCCCAGCACCTCCCGGACGGCGTGCACACGATCGACGTCGGTCGCCAGTTCCGGCTGACCCACCTTGATTTTCACCGCATTGAATCCCGCGTCGACGAAGCCCTCGGCCTGGCGGATGAGCTTGTCGAGCGGGAAATTCAGGTCGATGCCTCCGCGATAGGCCTTGCAGCGGTCTCCTGCCCCGCCGGCCACCTTCCAGAGCGGCTTGCCGGCCGCCTTGCAGCGAAGGTCCCACAGCGCGATGTCGACGGCGGAAATCGCGAACGATGCCACGCCTCCCCGGGCCACGTAGTGAACATGCCATTGCATGGCATCGTGGAGCGTCTCGACCTGGATTGCATCCTGACCGACCAGGAAGGGTGCGAGATCGTGCTCGATCATCGCCACGATGGCCTGTCCGCCCCTGCCGCCCGTATAGGTGTATCCGGTTCCTTCCTGGCCATCGCCTGTCCGAACAGTGACCGTAACGAGTTCGAATTCCGTGTGGTCGCCATGCTTGGCATCGGTCAGCACTTCCGCGAGCGGAACGGCGAAACGCCTGACGGATACGTCTGAGATGACCGGCATGCGCGTCCCCAAGCGGCATGTGCTCTGATCATTGCAAGGCTTGTTTCAGTTTGGTATGACAAAAACGCAGAATCATGTCCAGAACTTCTTTCGCCATGCCCGCAAAACAAGCAATTCTTGCCCAGTTTTGTCATACTAAACAGGCTCTCGGTGTATGACGGACGAGTGGATTCGAGACGTACGCACCCGCGCTGCGGACAATCTGGTCTCGATATTCGAGCGGCAGATCATCGATGGCACGCTCGCCGTCGGAAAGCCGTTGCCGCCCGAACGCGAGATCATGCAGTCCTTCGGCGTCAGCCGCACGGTCGTTCGCGAAGCCGTGCGGGCCCTTGCCGCCAAGGGTCTCGTCGAAGCCCGGCCGCGCTACCGGCCTGTCGTGCGAACGCCGGGTTACGATGCCGCGATCGAAGCCGTTGGTTCGGTCGTCAACCGTCTCCTGACCGTGCCGGGCGGCGTGCGAAACCTCTTCGAGCTTCGCATCATGATGGAAGCGGCCCTTGTCCGCGACGCGGCACTGCATGCCGGCAAGGATCATGTCGCGCGAATGAAGCAGGCGCTGGCAGACAACGAAGCGGCACTCGGCGATTCCGAACGGTTCTTTGAAACCGACGTCGCCTTCCACCGCGTTCTCTACGAGGTTCCCGACAACCCGGTGCTGCCGCAGATTCACAAAGCCTATACGGACTGGCTGTCGAGTCACTGGACGCGAATGCCGCGGGATCCGGAACGCAATCACGTGAACTACAGGGCGCATGGCAGGATCTTCGAATCGATCCTTTTCCGAGATCCGGACGCAGCCGAACGCGCGCTCCGCGACCATCTTGACGATGCCTGGGACCAGGTGCGTCTGACCTTTGAAGAGCCATGAAACCCGTGGATCGCCCTTTCCGGATAGCATGCGTCGGCGAAGTGATGATCGAACTCGTTGCGGGAGACGGCAATGCCGCCGAACTGAGCGTGGCGGGCGACACGTACAACACGGCGGCCTATCTCAAGCGCGTCGCACCGGTACTGGACGTCGAATACGTGACGGTTCTTGGCAGGGACAGGTTCTCCGACCGCATCGTCCGCGACATGGAGGCAAGGGGCATCGGCGCCACGGCCGTCACCCGGCATCCGAATCGAATGCCGGGCCTCTACGCGATCGAGACTGATGCCGCCGGCGAGCGCAGCTTCGCATACTGGCGTTCGTCCTCCGCGGCGCGGACGCTCTTTGACGCGGACGGTCGCGACCCGGCGGATGTCCTCGCCGGCCACGACCTTGTGCTGCTTTCGGGGATTTCGCTTGCGATTCTGTCACGCGCGGCGCGGGACCGCCTGCGCAATGCGCTCGAGGGGTTTCGGGCGAGCGGCGGACTTCTGGCATTCGACAGCAATTTCCGCCCGCATCTCTGGAACGACCTCGAGCTTGCACGTGCCGAAACGAAGAGGTTCTGGCGGTGCACCGACATTGCGCTTCCTTCCGTCGATGACGAAATGGCGCTCTTCGGCGATGCTGACGGCGCGGAGGTCATGGCCCGACTCCGATCTTGGGGTGTCTCGCGCGGGGCAATCAAGCGCGGAGATGCAGGGCCAGTGGATCTGGGACCTGGCGGGCATGCCTTGAGCGTGCCGGTTGCCGAAAATGTCGTGGACACGACGGCGGCCGGCGACAGTTTCAACGCGGGCTATCTCGCGGCAACGTCCACTGGCCGGTCGTCGATCAAGGCAATGGAGGCCGGACATGCACTCGCACTCAAGGTCATCGGCAAACGGGGCGCTATCGTGGACATCGACTGAGGCTGGCGTTTCCAGGGATGCGCAGTTGCCGGTGAGGCGTGATCCTTGCAACGGCGTCTTCGCTTTCTGGTGAGAGCGTTCAGGGCTGGCGTTGCACCAGTGATCGACCTTGAACAGGCAAGTCGCCGAGGTCCTCGATTGGTGACAGACTGTCGCTCCCGGCGAAGTGCCGGAACGGGGATCACGGTCGGCACGTGCGTGGCGCGGCAGCACTTGACTTGGCTCTTTCGCGCCTGTGCGTACCCGGCGATGGCCAACCTTGCAGCCGGGGCTTCAGTTTGCGTTTCCGAGACATCGGGCTCCACTTGGTTCTTGCTGCAACGAACGCAACTTCCACGCCCAGCGCCCGAATACCCAAGTTGCCGTGAAATGTGCAAGGCATGAAGCCAGGCAAGCAAACGTCAATGAACGCGATGATCCGACCTGGAATTCGATTCCGCGCGTTGCGAGGCGTTTGCCCAATATGGCGAAACAATGCACGAAAAGTCGGATGGCTCCCGCCCATTCCCGAGAAATGCAGCGCTTGCCGCTTGATCGTGGGGCCGTGCAGCGTCGATGGAATCGATCCCAAGCTGTGCCCTCCTCCGCCCGTGCGGCGACAATGGGGGCTTGAGCCCGGGAGGTCAGGGCACAAAGGTCGCCAGCGACGGAACGGCGATCAGCAACAGGGTCACGAATCCCATGACCCAAACAAATGGCAACGCCCCGACAAATATGTCCGAGAGCGTAATGCCGGCACTACGCAGCGTTGAGCTCACGACATAGCAGGTTAGCCCGAATGGCGGTGTAAGCAGGCCGATTTCCACCGCAATGACCGTCAATATCCCGAACCAGATCGGGTCACCCCCAAGAAGCAGCGCGGTTGGCAGCGCGATCGGAACGACAATCAACATGATGGAAACGGACTCGAGGAACATGCCAAGGGCCACCAGGAGCAGCACGTAGATCAGCGCAAACTGCCAGAGGTGAAGACCAAGGCCGTTGATCATGCCACCGACCTGCTGAACGAACCCCGACGATGCCAGCATGATCGTGAAGATGTTCGCCGACAGTATCAGGAAGAGAACAGTCGTCGCGATCTGGCCGGTTTCCACCATCACGCGCCATAGCGCCGTGCGGTCCAGCCGTCCACGCGCGAAGGCATAGATCAACGCTCCCGCCGAACCAACCGCGCCACCCTCCGTGGGCGTGAAGAACCCGTTGTAGATTCCGCCGAGCACCAGGACGATCAACCCCAGGACCGGCGCCAGGAGGACGGCAGCGCGACCCGCGTTCATGTCCTGCTGTTCAGCGCGCCCCTCGTCCCTTGTGGCATTGGCAAATACCTGCTGCGGCCAAAGCCAGGCGCGCATCCAGATCATGAGGCACATCGCGAGAGCGAGGATCAGGCCGGGAACGACGGCCGCGACGAAAAGATGGCCGACCGATTGCTCTGCCAGAAAGCCGTAGACGATGAGCAACAGGCTGGGCGGAACCAGCATTCCCAGAACCGAGCTTCCCGCCACCACGCCAACAGCAAATCGCCGGTCGTATCCGTGGCGGATCATCTCGGGTGACGCGATCTTGGCGAAAACGGTAGCAGAGGCGATCGAGGAACCTGTGATTGCGGCAAAGATCGTGTTGGCGGCGACGGTGGCAATGCCAAGACCGCCCCGGATCGGTCGCGTGAGCCAGCGTGCCACGACAAAGGTCTCCCGGCCGATGTTGGCGGCGGACACCACAAGGCCCATCAACACGAACAGCGGCACCGCACTGAAAAAGTAATTTGCGAGATATTCGTTGCCCGCAATCCCGAGCATCGCGTAGGGCAGCGCGACGCGCCCCTTGATGAGCCAAAGCGCGACAAAGCCGACAAGGATCATGGCGATCCCGACATGCAACCCCAGGAGCACCATCAAGACCAGAACAAGCACCGCGCCGGCCCCGATGGAAAAGTTGGACCACCCTGCATCCATCGCGGCCCCGAAACCGACGTGCCAGGCGACAAAGATCGCGACCAGCGAGAGGGCCAGGACCAGCGACTTGGCAATTGTGCCCTCCCTGAACCCGGTTCGCAGCACGCGCAAGGTACGAAGGAGTAACGCGGTGGCTGCCATTGCGCTGCCCAGGATGACCAGCAGGCGCAGGGGCCAGACCTGAAACGAAAAGGCGCCGGGGATGCCGACAAGCTCGGTTTCCTGGTAGGCCCGCGTCAGCTTGGGCCAGCCGGCCTGGATCATCAGTATCATCACGACGACGCCCAAGAGCGAGATCACGACTTCCAGAATCGTCCGGACAAGCGGCGCGCGGCGCTCGAAGATGCCGAGCACAAAATCGACCCGCGTCATGCGCCCGGAACGAAACGCGCTGCCAACTTGCAGGAACGTGGCGCCAACAAGCGAATACGCGACGATTTCAGTGACCCCGCGAATGGGGCTCAGAAAGAACTCGCGCGCGATCACTTCGGCGCAGATCAGGACCATCAGCGCAAAGAACCACACCGTGCCAATGGCGCTCGCAGCCTCCGAAACGGGCCCGAAGGCCCGGTCAAGTGCCCCCGGCGCCGGCGTGGCGCGCCGGGGGGGCGTGTCAGGTGCTTCGGGCAATCAAGACGGCCTGCTCTACTGCGTCCAGTCCCGCAGCGGTGCGGACCCACGTTCGCGACCGCCGTCAAGGAAAGCCTTCAGGACTTCCGCCGCCGGAAGACCGGCCGCGGCATTCAACGCAACCCAGTCGCCAGCCAGATCGGGCAGCCCGTTGACCCAACGCAGGCGCTCCGCCTCCGGCAGTTCCGAGACGATGGCGCCCTGCTCCTGCATGGCCTTCAGGAAGCCGGCCTCGCGACCGCCAACCGCATCGGCGACCATTTGGCTGTATTCCATTCCAAGCGCCATCAGCACGCCTTGCACGTCTTCCGGCAAGCTGTTGAACGTTTCGGCATTCATGGTCAGCGAACCGGTGACCGGGCCGCCCATGTCCACGAGCGTGATATGGGGAGCGACTTCGTGGATCTTGAACGGGAGCATGCCGTTGATGGTCATGACGGCCCCGTCGGCAACGCCCGTGGAAATCGAGCTGTAGAACTCCGGAAACGCAGCATTGACCGCAACCGCCCCCGTGCCTTGCAGCCAGTTGCCGACCGCCCCGCCGGCCAGCAGCTTCAGCCCCTGCAGGTCGTCCAGCGAACTGACCGGCTCCTTGGTGATCAGGTGATAGGAGCCATCCGCCATCGCGCCAAGATGGACCTGATTGTACTTGGCCCATTGTTCATTCATTGCAGGCACTTCTTCATGCAGTTGGTTGCCAATTTCGGTCAGGTCATGCACGCCGCTGACCGCGAACGGGGCATAGAAATGAACGTTGTGAAGCGGCAGCTTTTCCGGCTCGAAAATCGTGCCGATCCAGGCCAGGTCCGCCAGGCCGCTTTCCACGCCTTCCAACGCATTGAACGCGTTGAACAGCGAACCGGCATAGGCCTCGGTCCACTCGATGCGATTGTCGCTGCCCATGGCCTCGAGCCGCTTGTTGGTCTCCGGCACGACGTGTTTCGTGATGACCTCGACCCACGGCAGGAACGGTGGATGGCTGGATCCGGCCGTCAGCTTGATTGTCTCCGCCGAGGCCGCGATGCCGCTTGCCATCAGGCAAGCGGTCCCGATGGCGAGCGCCCTTGAGAATTCAGTCATGGTTTACCTCCCGGTTGATTGCGTGCCGGCCCCGGGTTCAGCCCCAGGCATGTCCGGCCCAAGTGATTGATTTCCCGGCCAGCCATTCGGCGCCGGTGGCGTAAAGCGCTTCGACCTCGGGACCCTTGAGGCCCGGCATGTCCTTCTTGACCGAATAGCCGACCTGCGACTGAAGATAGGCAAGATGCTGATACCCCGTCGGAAACTCGTCCAAAACCGCTTGATCAAGCTCAATCGCAACGCTTGGTCCAACCGGGTCCATCCGGTCCTTTTCATAAATCGGCTGGCGCAGGCACATTCCCCATTTGCCGTCACGCTTCTCCAGAAAGTCAAGGAAGCGTCCCGTGCAGACGACATCCACCAGAACACCGTGCACCTCGCCGCGCTGCGAGATCGTCATCTTGGTTTGCGTGACTGCCCGGTTGCCTGCGATTTCGCAATTGAACCCGCCCAGAAAATGCAGGATCGACACGCCGCGCGCCCAGCCTTGCCTGTTCATTTCAATGAACTCGTCGGCCGTGCCCTGGGTCCAGGTGGCCATCATGCGACCGTCGTCATGCCAGACCGTGCGGAACTTGTCCCAGAAGCCGGCATCCCGCCATATGGCCCAGTTCTCGATCAGTTCGCGCAGCAGAAGCCTGTCTTGCCAATCGTCCATCGGGGCCTCCTAGAACGGGGTCTTCCGGCCGCCGCGTTCCACGGTCAGCCATCGCGTTTCAGTAAAGGTCTCGACCGACCAGCGCCCGCCGTGCCGTCCCAGCCCGCTGCTCTTCACCCCGCCAAACGGGATGGTCGGCTCGTCGTAGATCGTGGTGTCGTTGACATGGGCCATGCCGCTTTCGATCCGCCGCGCAACGGCCAGTCCACGTTCTTCATCCCGCGTGATCACCGACGCCGAAAGCCCGTATCTGCAATTGTTGGCGAGCGCGATCGCCTCATCCTCGCCGTCGGCGAACATGACGTTGGCGACCGGGCCGAACACTTCCTCATGGAAGATTTCCATGTCTGGGGCTGCGCCCGTGATGACCGTCGGCTGGTAGTAGAGCCCTTCTCGCGTGCCACCCGCGTGGAACTCGACCCCGTCAATCCGCGCCTGCGCCAGCCGTGCGTCGACCTTTCGGGCCTGCGCTTCGTTGATCATCGGACCGATCTGGTTTTCCATCATTGTGGGATCGCCGACCCTCAGCTCTTTCGTGGCTGCCACGAACTTGGTCATGAATGCGTCTTCGAGCTTGCGGTCGACGATGATCTTCTCGGCGGACATGCAAATCTGGCCCTGATGGAAGAACGCCCCGAACCGGGCGGACTTGACCGCCACCTCGAGGTCGGCGTCGTCAAGCACGATCAGGCTGTCCTTGCCGCCAAGTTCCACGCAAGCCTTCTTCAACAGGTGGCCGGCCTTGCCCGCGATCGACCGGCCGACGGCAGTGGACCCCGTGAAGCTGATCGCCCCGACCTTGGGGCTTGCGACAAGTTCATCCCCGACCTCGGCAACATTGTCGCGCGAGCACGTCACGACGTTCAGGACGCCCGGCGGGAACCCTGCTTCCTCGAAGACCTCCGCGATCATCAAGCCGCCTGTGACCGGAGTTTCTTCCGAGGGTTTCAGGACGATTGCGTTGCCGACCGCAAGCGCCACCCCCATGCCGCGGCTGGACAACAGGAGCGGGACATTCCAGGGACTGATGACGCTGACCACGCCAAGGGGCTGGCGTTCGACGATGCTGGTCTTCAAGTGATCAGAGGGCATGGTTTCGCCCGAGGGGAGATAGGCCGCCGCAGCCGCCGCCCGGTAGACACCGGGGGTGTAGCCGGTTTCGAACAGGCTCTTTCGGATCCAGCCACCACATTCCGCGGTCAGTGCACCAACGAAGTCGGCCCGCCGGGCTTCGAGAACGTCGGCCACCCTTAGCAACAGCCTTGCACGTTCGGTGAACGGGAGCGCCGCCCAGGCCGGCTGCGCCGCTGATGCCGCGTCGATCGCCGCCTCTGCATCCTCTCGGGTGGCGTCCGGGGCCTTGGCCCACACATGACCGTTTGCCGGATTGAGGACATCAAAGGTGCCGTCCGACGCAGGACGCCAGGCACCGCCGATCGACAAGCCCTTCGCCTGATAGGATTCTGCAAGGGCCTTGTTGAAGGGTGGCGATGGAACGGTCATGTCTCAACCAAATTGCTGTCTCAGACCGCTTGCAGAAGTGTCGGGATATGGTCTGATTCACGCTGTCCGACGAACAGGCGGGCATATTCAAAGGTGGCGTTGGAATGTTCACGCATCACGGTCTCGGCTCTGGCGGCGTCGCCGTCTTCCACCGCCTTGGCGATAATCACGTGTTGCGCGTGGCCGACTGACATCCGCAGGCGCTCCTTGTCCAGCAGATCGGGGTTGGGAGCATATGTGCCCAGGGCGGCCATCGGAAGATGACGGATCGGTTCGTATGACAACGCAATGTACTCGTTGCCGCAGTCACGCATGACGGTTTCGTGGAAAAGAGTGTTGGCATCCTGAAACGCCGCCACGTCATCCATGCCGATCCGGCGCCTGAGCACGATTCGTTCGGTCATTTCAATGCTGCGCGCCAGATCCTTGCGCGTGGCTTCCCTTACGCCGTTCGCGGCCAATGCTGCAGCCGCCGCGCCTTCCAGGACCCCGCGGAGCTTGATGACCATTTCCAGTTCGCCAAGGCTGACCTTGCAAACTTCATAGCCTCGACCCGGTAGTTTCTTGATCAACCCGGTCATTTCCAGGCGGGTCAAGGCGAACTTTGCGGGGGTGCGGGACACGCCCAGCATTCCTGCCACCACGACCTCGGACAGCCGCTCGCCTCCTGAAAGCTCTCCATCCAGAATCATCTGGCGAAGCTTCGCGAGTGTCTGCTGTTCAGCCTTCTTCACCAATGGCCCCGAAACGAATCCATTTTACCCGAAATAGTCTATTTTTTCTCACATTGTCTGTCAATTTGCATTCATTCAGTCGGACTTTGGCTCACGTGACTCCAGGTCGCCGACGCGGTCGCCACGACCGACGTCGCAAGATTCGCGCTTGGTTCGGGTGTCAGAAGCGTGATCCATTCCGGAAATGCATCTGGCGCACGCGAGCCGGTTCTCGCCGAACGATCCCGGCCATCGGAGGGGGTCATGAGGAACGCGGGTTCAAGAGTCCGGCCAATCTCCCGATGGGTGCCGGCACTCCGGGACTCCATGCGTCGCGCCTAGTCCGGCTCGAGTTCGGCAAGCGCCCTTTGAATTGCCACCAGCATTGCATCGCGTCTTTGCGACAGCTCGGCGACGGTACGACCTTCGTTGGCTTCCGCCAGACCCTCTTCGAGCAGCTTTGCGTTCGCGGCGTTCAGCCGCGGCGAACCCAGGTCGTCCCACCAGCCGTTGAAGGTGTCTGCAAAGTGATCGCAAAAGGCCGCCAGTCCGCCTTGGCCGGCGCCAAGGCCAAAAAGGGTCGTCGGCCCCATGGTTGCCCATCTGAGCCCTGGACCGGAAGCGATCGCCTTGTCCACGTCGCCAACGCTTGCGACGCCGCTCTCGACCAGGTGGATTGCTTCGCGCCAGATGGCAGCTTGCAGCCGATTGGCGACATGGCCCGGCACCTCCTTCTGCACACGGATCGTGGTCTTGCCAATGTCCGCATAGAACGCCTCTGCCGCTTCAATCACGCCGGGCTGCGTGCCTTCGTTCGCCATCAGCTCGACAAGGGGAATCAGGTGCGGCGGGTTGAAGGGATGGCCCAGAATGAACCGGCCAGGCGAGCGCCATCCCTTCTGCATTTGTCCAAGGGTCAGCCCCGAGGCCGAGCTTGCGACAATTGCCCGAGACGAAAGGCGTGGCTCGATCCGCGCATAGGTATCGTGTTTCATGGCAATCCGTTCGGGAACGCTCTCCTGAATGAAGTCCGCACCGTCAACCGCTTCTTCAGGCGATGGGTGAAAGGTGATCCGATCCGGATCGCCCCGTTTCGTCAGCCCGATCCTAGTCATTGCAGGCCAAGCCGTCCGAACATGGTCCCGAACGGCCGCTTCGGTTCCCGCGGCCGGATCGAAGACCGCCACCGACCGGCCGGAAGCCAGAAAGAGTGCCGCCCAGCTTGCGCCGATGAGGCCCGCACCAATGACGCTGGTTCGTGCAATTTCAGACATCAGAAGATTCCCGGGTTGACTGGCGATGCTGCGGTCATGCCGCCATCCACCGTGAAGAGCTGGCCGGTTGCGAAGCCCGCCTCGTCCGACGCCAGCCAGACCGCCATTGCGGCAATGTCTTCAGGGCGCCCGAAACGCCGCGTCGCGTGGCGCATCAGCGCGTCCTGCCGGGCAGCCTCGGGGTCCGAGGCAAGTTCAAACCCGGCTTCGAGCATTCCGGTTTCGACCCATCCGGGGCAAATGGCATTGCAGCGCACCTCGGGCCCGTGATCCACGGCGATTGAACGGGTGAGGCCATGCACAAAGGCCTTGGACGCGTTGTAGAGCGCCATGCCCGGATCGGCGGCCTGACCTGAAACCGAACCGATGTTGATGATGGAGCCACCTGGCCGCATGCGGGGAAGGACTGCACGGCAGGCATTGAACACGCCCTTGCAGTTCACGCCGATGACAAGGTCCCAATCCGCGTCCGTGCTGGCCGCAACGGTTCGCTCGACCTGAACGCCGGCGTTGTTGACAAGGACGTCCACCGGCCCGGCCGTCGCGGCCAAGCGTTCCATGTCCTCGGCGCGGGAAACATCCGCCGTCATCCAGACGCAATCCACCGGCAGGTCTTCGGGCGCGGGGCTTCGCCCGCAGGTCACGACGCTTGCGCCCTCCTCCAGGAATGCCCCGACGATTCCGCGTCCGATGCCCCGACCGCCTCCCGTGACGATGGCCCTTTTGCCCTCAAGCCGCATCCGGGCGCCCCAAGACATGCTTCTGCCGGAGATGTTGGCGCCGCCGGGGTTTCCAGTGCAAACGCGACGGGAAGGGACGCCTGGTCAGGCACGTGTCGACGAAATGTCCAGCCTTGAAGACGCGGCCGGGACCGTCGCATTCGAACCCGTACCCCGTGCCATTTGCGTGGCACGGATGCTTCGTGGCGCACGCAATGGTCGCGAAGGTGTCGGGCAGCATGAAGGCCCGGGCCTCGGCGAGGCATTCCGCTCCCAAGTCGAACTTCCCGGGACGCTCAAGGATCCGGAATTTCATGGATCCCATGCCGAGTTGCGCCGTTTCGAGGCTGACGGACGGCGCGTCCAGCGCTTCGTCCATGGTCACTTCCACGGTCATCATGGATTCATCTGCTGGACCTGCGCGCTCAGCCCGCCATCGAGAATCCACAGCTGCCCGCTGGCATAGCGCGCTTCGTCGGACGCCAGCCAATTGACGAGGTTCGCGATGTCCTCCGGGGTGCCGTAGGTCCGCATCGGATGCACGTCGCGAACCGCCTTCTGCAATTGCGTGATCGTCCTGCCGCCACCGCCCGAGCCTTCGCCTTCAAAGAAGCTCTGCAGCATGGGGGTGTCAACATAGCCCGGGCAAACCGCATTGACTCGGACGCCTTCCGGACCGTGGTCGCAGGCCATGGCCCGGGTCAGGGCATGAACCGCACCCTTCGTGGCACAATAGGCCGCCAGCCCCGGATCGGCGATGAATCCGTCGTACGAACCGAAATTGACGATGCTGGCGCTGGCACCCCCTCCCGCCGCCGAGCGAAGCAAGGGCAAGGCATGTTTCGAGGTCAGGAACGTGCCAGTGACATTGACGGCAAAGGAACGGTTCCATTCGTCGAGCGTGGTCTCCTCGATGGTCTTCTCGATCTCGATTCCGGCCGCGTTGACGAGAACGTCAAGCCTGCCCGCCTCGTCCTGCACGCGGCTCATCGCAGCAATGCACGCGTCCTCGTTCGTGACATCGAGCCGAACGAAACGACTTCCGTCATCATCGTGCCGGTCGAGCGAACCGCCGGCGCTCAGGTCAGCCGAATAGACGGTTGCGCCCTCGTCCAGGAAGCGCGCAACGATTGCGCGTCCAATGCCGCCTCGGCCCCCCGTGACAAACGCGGTCTTTCCTTCAAGCGACATGCTCGCCTTCCTCCCGTTGTGGCCTTCCCGATCGCGTTGCGGTCTCGGCGCGCCACTGTGCGTCTTTCCTCCCCCTCCAAACCGGGACGGCGAACGGGGCGATGCCAGGCCGCGTCACGGGGCTGCCCGTGCGTAGGCGTCCAGGACAAGCCCGTGAAAGTGGTGCACGGCGTGTTCGGACTTTCCCGAGCCCGCCGGATTGCTCACGATCCGCCCCTGGGCGAATGCTGGCGTCGCCATGCCCTTCTGCACGCTTTCGACGATGTCGATGTCCTCGCGTTGCAGCACCTCGTCGAGGTAGCGGATCGCTTCCTTCTCCATGTCGTCCGGTTCGGGTGTCTCGAGGAAGAAGTCGTAGGTTTCCAGGGTTCGCCCGGCGCCGGCGGGGATGATGTTCAGCACGATCATCGACGACCGGCCCGGATAGCGCATGAAGCAGGTCGTGGGCCAAAGCCACCAGACCGCATGCGTGCGTACCGTGGCGTTCGAGACGTCATATGCGGTGTTGGCGCCTTTCCCGGCCTCCGCCATGTGGCTCGAATAGATGCCGTGGGTCGTCACCTCGTAGGTGTCCATGTCCACGAGGTTGCAGAAGTCCTTGTGGGCGACCGGGCAATGGTAGCACTCCAGGAAATTGTCGACGACATTCTTCCAGTTCGACTTGATGTCGTAGGACAGGCGGTGCCCGAACGTGAGGCTTTCGATGTCCGGCGCCCAGTTGCGAATTTCGGTCTCGAGGCCCTCTGACGCCAGGGACATGGGCGCCGCGTCCCGATCAAGGTTCACGAAGACAAACCCCGCGAATTCGGCGACCTGCACCGCGTCGAGGCAGATCGAATTCACGTCGAAGCCGGAAAGGTTCCCGGTTTCCGGCGCTCGGACCAGCCTGCCGTCCAGCCGGTAGACCCAGGCATGGTACGGGCACATGATCCGCGACGCCTTCCCTTGTCCGCTGAGGAGATGGTGCGCGCGGTGCTTGCAGACATTGTAGAAGGCGCGAAGGACGCCCTCTCCATCTCGCACGATGGCGATCGGCCTTCCGGCGATTTCGGTTGCGATGTAGGAGCCGGGCTCGCGCAGCGTTTCCGCATGGCACACCCATTGCCAGCTCCGTGCAATGATCTCGGACCGATCCACCTCGTACCAGGCCGGATCCGTGTAGGCATCCGCCTTCAACGACAATGAGCGGCTCGCGTCCGGTGAATACCCCGCACCAATTGTCGCGAACTGCTCCCTGCTTGGCGAACCGGTCATCAAGTCATCCCGCAGGAAACCCCGCCCTTCGGGGCGGGGAGGAATGCGGGCTCCCGTGTTCCGTGCATCGTTGTCGTCTCCTCCTTCCGCGGCGTCTCGAGGACGTATCCGTAGCCGTCGGCGCGCTGGACGACGCGGCAGTGCCGGTGCGAGATCCCCTGCACCGTCCCTTGCGCCGTCCGGACGTTGAATGAGCCTGTCCGGCGCACCGCGACACGGCCCACGTGGACGCCCCTCCTCTTTCCCGAGGGCACGGCCGCGCGCACGATGTCCCCCGTCCGGAAGCCTCGCACGGACTTCTCCGCCATCAGGTGGCCGACCGGGAAGCCGGACCGGTTCACGCGGGTCCGCGCATACGCGCCCCGGCCCATGGCCCTGATCGCGAGCACGGGCTGCCTCCAGCCCTTCAGCGCCGGCGTCTCGCCGACGCAGGCGGCGTCGAGGGCATGCGACTTCGGGATCCCCAGCCGCGTGCGGTTGAACTTCGTCCGCCCGCCCGAGGCGCCGGTGACGGGAAGCCCCGTCCGCCTCAATGCCTCGAACAGGACGCGGCGCGTGGCGTTGACCGCGGCGGCGGCGGAGAGCGGCGCCTTCGCCTGCGCCAGCACCTTCCGGAGACGCTCCGGACGCCTGGCCAGGAACGCTTCCACGGGCTGCGCGCCCTTGGCCTGGTTGCACGGTCCGCAGGCCGGCGCCAGGTTGGAACCGCCCGCAGCCTTCGGGCGCACGTGGTCGACCTGCAGCGGCACGTCCGTGGCACCCCAACAGGCGCACGTCCGTCCCCACTTCTCCAGCAGGCATTCCCGCACTTCGCATCCCGCCAGCGTCCCTTGCCGGTACTCCGCGCCCGCGATCTCCGGGTTCTCCAGCGCCCGGGTGTCGAACC
>VXSG01000054.1 GCA_009838075.1 Boseongicola sp. SB0665_bin_10
AGATGTTTTTTTGATACAGCCCCGAATTCTGAACGGCTAAGCTAGGTTCACGCCGATGTAGGTCCGGTCGGAAGTTGCGGCTGGACCCCGAATTCTGAACGGCTAAGCTTGCCGGCAGGCGTTGATGTCGTGGCTGTTCGTTGCGGCTGGACCCCGAATTCTGAACGGCTAAGCTCAGCTCGCTGTCCAGGTCACTGCGGCGGATGTTGCGGCTGGACCCCGAATTCTGAACGGCTAAGCTAGAAGACCAACGAGGTCGTCCGCGCGTCGAGTTGCGGCTGGACCCCGAATTCTGAACGGCTAAGCTGCGCGCTCAGCGCCGCGCAGGGCGCCCTCAGTTGCGGCTGGACCCCGAATTCTGAACGGCTAAGCTGCGCCCATGGCCGTCTCGATGACGCTGAACGTTGCGGCTGGACCCCGAATTCTGAACGGCTAAGCTGACAGCAGGTCGTCGAACACGCCCTGCCCGGTGTTGCGGCTGGACCCCGAATTCTGAACGGCTAAGCTCGATCGTCGGAGATGCCCCTGTTTTTGCAGGGGGATCTCCGGCATCTCCTTGCATCATTTCGGCAGCTTCCGGTCAAAACATCACCAGCTGTTCCGGATTCCTGCGGGGAGCCCGGCGGCCTTGGTCCGAGAAATGGATGATGTCACGGTACTGACGATCCGTGAAGTTCAGAATCTGGATGTCTCCCATTGCAGGGATGTTCCTCTCGATTTGGTTCACCCGCGTCCTGAATGCCTCCTTTCCATTCACGAAGCGGGCATAGACCGAGAATTGGCTGCGCTCGAAACCCTGATCGAGCAGGAAGTTCCGGAAGTCCGTGGCGGCCTTCCGCTGCAGCTTGGTATCGGTCGGCAGGTCGAACATGACAAGCATCCACATGAGGCGGTATCCTGACAGAACGTCTGGCTGCAATGTCATGCGCCGAGACTCGCGAGCGTGAGGGCATCGGGCGGCTTCGGCAGGACGAGAGAGAGCTTGCCGATCTCGAAGCTCTGTCCAAGAGAAGTTGCCAACCTGGTCACGGCCACGGAGACAGGGCTCAGCGCGCCGCCGAGGGGCAAGTCGATTGCAATCAGACGCGCGAGGGCCTGCTTGTTCGGCGTGTCGACCTGTGCTCCGTGGTCGGCGGTGCAACGGCGGGCTGCGCAGTCGACCAGCGGGCGGAACGGTTCCATGAGGTCGTCTGCGAGAGCAAAGGCGTTCATCCGGTTGGCGTGGTGCAACCCGACCGAGGGGTGAAGTCCGGCGGCGACGACCGCACGGGCGGTTGCTGCGCGCAGCACCGTGTAGCCGTAGTTGAGCAGTGCGTTGACATCCGAGGCCTTTGCATCGCGGCGAAACGCGTCGCCCATCATGCGCGGCCAGTAGTAGCGGGCCGCCTGGGCTTCGACATTCGTGCCATCTCCGGAAGTGATCTTGCGGATCATCATCTGCAGCGGCGCGGACGGCTGGCCGACCGCTTCGAGAGCGGCAGCCTGCATGGTGACCTTGGCGGTGACGATCTTCTTCCAGGCCTGTTTCATCAGAGGCGCCTTGGCCTGCCACTGTGCACGGAGTCGACCGCCCTGGGCATGGTGGCCCTCGATCGGCATCAGCACGGAACGTGGCGCGTGATTGGGTCCGCAGAGCACCACGGGCGCACCACGTTCTGCCAGTTCGACCAGCAACGACGTCGACCAAGTCGTACCGTGGGCGTGCACGATGACGCCGGCGACCTGGTCAAGCGGGGTGCGACCGATTTCCCGCCCATCCTCTGACACCTTCAGGAACCCGCGGTCCCGCGAGAGATGCCGTCCGTCAGTAGCAATATCGATGATCTGGTCCACGGATGCATCCTAACAGCTTGCACGCAAGCCGCAATTGCCCGAGCCGATCGCGTCGACGCCTTATTGTATCGGGCCTGGATCCCGAAGGCGGCCCATCTCGTCTACATGGACGCGCCGGAGCTTGGCCTTCAAGGCCGGCATCGCCCCCATCTGGAGAAGTCGAAAGTCATCATTGCGATCACGATTTCTCGCATCAGCGTTCGCTTCGACATGAGGCGCAAGGAAGATGCCGTTGGCCGGGTCAAATTTCTGCACGTAGCAAACCAGTGTTGCACCTTCACGTTCAATGGCAACCATGTCCCGCTTGAACAGCCGAAGGAGGCGCTTCGCCGCGGGATGCGGCTTGTGCACCTCGTTGCGATGGGCATCGAACGTGGCGGTGACAAGAGATCGAATCTTGCCGTCTGGCAGCATCCAGATCTCGAAGCAATGGTTGCTGTCGCCCTTGTAGGCCTTGTGCGGCCGACCATCCGGACCGTTGACTTCCACTCGTGCCGCTCGTTGCAGGCTTTCGTCCACACGCACTCTGCGCAGGTCCTTGTAGGGATTTCGGCTCCCGTCAGGTAGCCTTTCGGCTGCGGCGAATTCGGCCAAGGCCGCCTCCACCTCTTTCGGGGTTGTCTTGCCGCGAGTCACACGGGCCAGGTGCCCTTGCAGGAAAGGATCGCGGACATTCTTGCCGCGGGATGTCAACCCGATGTCCTTGATCGTCAAGGACAGAAGCGGCACACGGCTGACCACGGTCTGGTCATCGACTATGCCGTAGGCAGTGTCGTTGTGGAGCCGTCCCGTGGTGCTGTCGACCCCCCGCCTGCGGGCCTCGGGGTCGATGCGTCCATGATCGGCACGATGGCTTACGATGATTGTCTCGAGCTGGCGGCCGATGTCCGAACGGAAGTGTTCCCAAGGCTCTGGCGTGCTGCGCGCGACATCTTCGGCGCCCTTCCCTTCACGCTCGTCTTGCCCTGCCGACTTGCTGATCCGGTTGAGCAGGCCTCGGTCTGTTGCGGCCACGACCGCCGCATCAATGGCATGATGGCGGTGGTCCGTGCGATTCTTCGCCTTGCCCGCGCCCTTGCCGCGATCAGGCAGAAGGCAGTTCAGGCCCCAATGGCGGCGCAGCATTTCGGTCAACCGCCCCGGCACGACCCAGACATGCCCGCCCATGGGATAAAGCGCTTCGAGATAGCTTCTGGCGATCCGTGACAGGTATTGGGTGTCCACCAACGCGCGGTCGAGGAAGTCCCTCTCTCCCTCGAAGCGTTCCATCGCGTCCGGTGCAAAGCGCCATTTCTTGTTGTCGGGCAGGTTCTTCAGGTTGGCGGCGATGTCCGGCCAGCGATCCGTCTCGCCCCATGCCTCCCACGGCGTCTTGTTCCCTTTCTCCCGGTTGGCCTTTCGCAGGCACAGTGTGCGGTTGGCGAAACTGTCGTCCAGCGTGCGGGAATAGGGCAGGATGTGATCCACGTCGCAGGAGCCGTCAAAGAGCATGCCCGCGCCAATCCGCTCGCCGGTGTAGGGGCAGTTCCGCGTCATGACGTCATGGCCCAGATCCTCCCACAACCGCAGGATCATTCGATTCCTTCCCGTGTCAGGCTGCCGAAGTTCCGCCAGCTTTTCGCCGCGCTTCTCGACCGCGTTGCGATTAGCGCTGTTCGTCTCGCTGATTCTCTTCTTCTGCTCCCTTGACATCTTCAGCTCACGGGCCAGCTCCAAGACAATCTCATCGGGTTTTCCGTGGACGGCGATGATCTTGTTCACAAGCCTCCGCAGCTGGTTCAGTCCGATATGCACCGTAGGGTTGGTGATGCGACCATAACGTGTAATGTCATCATGTTTCCTGTTCCCCGTGCCGGGAATGACGTGACGTTCCAGAACGGCGCCGTAGTACGGCAGTTCGTCCAGGATCTCGCCGGTGCGCTGATCAGAGTGGTGCCAGCCGCAAGCAGCCACGGCATCGCTGTAGCTCCGCACGTCTTTCTGCAAGGCCGCAAGGATGCGGAGAGTTGCCCTTTCCCCAAGGCGACCGAAACCTTCAGGCAAGGGAGCCTGCGCCGTCGTCTCCGCGCGTTCTCGGGGGAGCCCATGGGTCGAAGCCAACCAGTCGACGAGGGCGTCATGGTCCGCATCGCTTTCGACTCCGTTGATGCGGCGCACCACCTCCCATTGCTGATCCGGATCAAGCGTTGACCAACTCGGCCCGAACCGATCAGGGTGACAGAGGCTGGCACGGACAGGATCGCATTCAATCGTGTCACGACTTGCGGTCTCCAAGGTGAAGCGGTTACCGGGCGGAAGCTTCAACGCCTTCGCAAGGGCATCGAATTTCATCTTCATCGATTTGAGCGACTTCGCAGGTTTCTTGTTGTCCAGAAGCCCGATCACCTGATCGCGTTCCTCGAGCGTCAGGGGACGCCGTTCCCGCCCGTCAGCGGTGACGCGCAGGTTGTTCACCGTCTCGTAGAGCGTGCGCCGTTGCGTCAACGGGTGGGCCTTGGGCAGCCGTCGTTCGTCTCCAGGCACGTCGCCAATGCCCGCGAACAGGCACAGTCCGATGGCTGGCGCCTTCAGCGGGCGCTGATAGAAGATCGTCTCAAATAGCGCCTCCTTGAGGTCATCGGTCAGCAAGCTTGGGTGATGGACGGCCTGTGCATCCCAAAGCCTGTGAAACTCCCCTTCAAGATGCCTTCGGTCGGGATAGAACTGGTAGCCCGCCTCCTCCCTTTCCGATCCTTCGCGACGGACCACGGTGAGCCGGGTGCGCACGGAGGGAGTCTTGCGGTGGTCCGTTCGCGAACCATCGTTGTTGTCCCTGCAGTCCTCGTGCTTGTCAGGCACCTGCCGACGGCGCAAATGTAGGAACTCGCCGTAGGTCCGCGCCCTGATGGCCATCATGGCCTGGTCGAGCCTTGCCGTCGCGTCCTTGATCTTGCCGGGATCGTTGTCGCCCCGGTCGGTCTTGCGGTTCGACTTGAACCCGCGCCGCTGGTTGAGATGAAACAGGGCCCGCCCGAGATGGTGTAGCGGCAGGGACCGGTCCAGCCCTTTGGCCCGCAACTCGTAAGGATCTTGCCCTTCCAACGCCTTGGCCTCTGCGGGATCCTTGGGCATCAAGCCGGCCTCGGCGAGCTTGCGCATCAGGGCGGCGCGGCGGCGCAGGTACCTGTCCCGCCTCCGGCGCATCGAGCGCGCCGCCCTTCGGTCCACCGCAAGGGAGGCACCGGATTTCGCGTCTCGACCATCTGAGAAGATCCGAACGCCGCCGTCCACGATGCCGACAATGGTCTTGCCATCTGTTTCGTAGAGCCACCAACCGATGGAATTCGTGCCGATGTCGAGACCGAGACGCGTGGGCATTGCACTCTCCCAAAGTTGCTTCGGAGACTTCCTTTGGCACGAAAAGCGCTTGAGTCAAGCCGTGGCTAGCTCGTGCTGCAGGCAACGCCTTCTGGGTCCAAACTGGGATGAAGGCGCGCCTATGTCTCGCGTCACGATATTCCGTATCACCAGGACAAGGCGCGCGTCCATGCCCGCGCCGCACTCGAAGGGCCTCGAACGGCTGATTTGGCTGCAGCTGGACGGCGTCTGCCAAACGTGCATTTGGTCTGGACCGCAACTGATGGATCGGTTATTCACCTCCACGTTCAGAATTCGTGGTCGAGCCGTTAACAAGCACTCGATTGCACCACATTGAAGCGCGGGCTACGGCCCGCGTTTTTCTTCGCCCCTTTGGGCTTCTAAGTTTGAGCATCAGGAAGCGGTCTAGCGTCGCGCCACCGCTACAGTCTTGCAGCCTCCGAGAGCGGACCAGCCTCGATGCGACCCTCGTCGGCATCGGTGAAATTCGTGATGATTACGCTGCCGTGGGGGAACCGCGCATCGAAGTCCAAGTTGCCGCCCATCGCCTCGATGTAGGAGCGAAGACTTGACACGTAAATGTCCGTGCGCCTTTCCAGCCTGGCGACTGCAGGCTGCTGCACTTTCAGGGCCTCACAATGGCCCTCTGGGTCATGGCCCGGGCCTGCCTGACCTCATGAAGCAGCATAGTAGCGCGTAGCTTCCCTTTCCTGGCCACGATCCGTGACCGACTCGCGGGAGGCAACCTTTCCGTCAATCTGGCAAAGGAACGGTGTCCTGTCATCAGATCGCCCTTCATTCTTCGATTCCTTCAGATCTTCGCTATAGAGCCGGCCGGCGAGCGGAGCGAAGCGTTTGTAGAAGACGGAGCGGCACATCGGCAGGGGCTGAGAGTCGCGGCCTCTCGGTGGGCAGCACTTGCGCGGGAGCGGCCGCAGGCGTCCCACGACCCCTCCGACCGAACAGGCAGGTTCTTCTTCAAACTCGTCGCCGCCGTCGCCGAGTTCAAAGGCGATCTCGTCAGGATGCGCTCCCGCGAAGGAACGACGATCGGAAAGCCCAAGGGAAACTTGCGGGTGAAGAGGCTGGCGAGGGGCGAAGTTCGACCGGCGTTTCGGATTGTTCGTCACCTGAGCGCGCCTGCGGGATGGGACGTGGAAAGCCCGTGAATCTTGGGCTCCCGGCATGCGCTCTTGACCACGCCCGGAACCTTGCCCAATTTGCAGGCTGTTCGGCTCAATTGTCTTGCAAGAGGTTCGCCAGGCTCCCGACGCAATGCGCGGAAGCTGGCTGCCGACAGCCTGCAACTCCGCCAGCGTCGCATGGTGCCTGCGATGGCCTGATCCAGGTTCAGGCGGTCCGCCGGCTCAGGGACCGTCAGTTCAACGGTCATGCTCCGCCAGTCCCATTGGCTGCATCCGGTTCGAAAGAGACCTTCAGGCTAAGAGCCTTGGCAACCTTCAGGACGGTGGCGAGCGTCGGGTTTCCTTCTGTCGACAGCGCCTTGTTCAGGCCAGGCACGTCGACGCTGTCGCGCAAGCAACGCATCAACGGTCAGGCATTGCAGAAGGCTGCGCGGCGAATTACGGGCACTTCATGCCCAATGCGGAAGGAAGTGTCATGCCACGCACGTTTCGCGTTGAACTTCGCAGGTGTGAGGAAACGAACGCCTTCGTGGCAACAAGCCCGGACATCCCGGGCCTGGTGGTCAAGGCGGAGACGGTTGGCGGCGTCATGGACACGATCAAGGAGCGTGCGCCGCGCCTGATCGAGGACAATCTCGGCTTGGAGTCCGATGACGTGTACGCAATCAGCGTGGGGTATGTTTCGGCGGTGACGCCTGCGGTGTCACGGTCAATGAGCGTCGAAATTCCGCTGGTGGCATAGGCGCATTGGCCTTGAAGGAATGCGGGCGCGAATTCTGGAGACTCTTGAAGTCAGCCGGGTGGTCGCGGGCCAGATCGGGAAGCAAGGCCAGTCACGAGACCTGGCAGGGCAACGTGAACGGCACGCGGCGAAGTGTCTCCGTGCGGGCGAAGATCAAGAGCAGGCACCCCGCAAACGCGATCCTGAATTCCACGGGGCTGGGCAAGAGATTCTAGACCGGCGACAGGACAGGCGATTGCAGGTCGTGCAGGACAAGTCCCGTTCGTTGTCTCGCCTTCTTCGCTGATCGGGCAAGTCCGCCAGCCCCGCGGCCGTTCCTGCCGGGCGGTCTCGCGAGCCCGCGATCCCGCAGCGAAACCGGAAACTGCACTGCGTGCGGGATCCGAGATTCCACGCGAAGTGCGTCCAATGGTCTCATGATCCGGTCGAAGCACAAGCGCGCTTTTCCCCGGTCTTTGCCGCGTGTCGCAGCGCCTGAAATTGCGCAGCGCTTGTGCGGTTCGTGCGCTGCTGCCAACGCGTGCTGGCAGAGTGCCGGTCGGGCGGGGGAGCTGGCCCGGTTCATCGCGGCGCCGCGGATCCGTGAGGCTTCCGCTCACCCAGCAAGTCGCGGCCGATGCTGCCCGTGACCTTCGCGGCGGCCGTCTGGACCGAATCCCGGGCAAGCTGAGCGTGTCTGGCGGTTGTCTGAACCTGCGTGTGACGAAGAAGCTTTCCGATCATCGTGAGTCTCTCGCCGAGCGCAAGGGCCCTTGAGGCGAGGGAATGACGAAGGTCGCAAATGCGCATGTCGTTTTCCTTGCCCAAACGGCGCGGCGACCAACGCCCCGGAACTGAGCCGTGGGGGCTGACGGTTTCAGCAAGTGCATGGTGCGGAAAGGCTGCATTGCGTTGTGCGGGTGACACGGTCTCGAACACGGGAAGCAACACTTCAATGACTTTCTGCGGGTGCAGGTTTCCTCGTCGAACGGCAGAGCTGCGCGAAATGCAGGATGAGCAGCCGTTTCCACCGCGAGATACCCGCACCCGTCACAGGATCCGGCGCCGGATTCGACTGTCCGGGTGTCGGGCGGGATCGCTGACGACCTACTTGTGGACTGCCCGGAAACCGCGCGTGCGTGACGGCGCCGGCAGGCATGAAGCCTCGGCCTTCGCCCAATTTCATCGCAGGCGGCTCATGGTCCACGGCTTGAGGCAGGCGCGGGACCTGGACCGAACCGGCGACTGATTCCCTTACGTCCCCTTGTCCGTGTCGCGCCCCTTGCGCCGGTGCCGGCCATCGTCCGCCTCGGGACGGCAAGCCGCGCATTGGCGTGGCGAACGTGTTTGCGCCCGGAGGGAGGCCCTTGACTTGACGCCGATGCACGAACGTGCGCCTTTCGCGTGTTCGCGGAATTGCGGGGGGCAGGCATGACACGGCCGGGGAGCGAAAGCCCGAAAGTCGCATGGAACGAAGGCGCGTGGTCGGTCAGGCTGCCGGTGGACGAGGGGCGGCAGGTGGTCGAGGCGACGTGGCGGCCGGGCGTGACGCACGTCGTGCGAATCAGGGAGGCCGGGCGCGAGGACTGGAGCTTCGGGTTCGAGACGCCATTGACGAGCTTCACGTTCGTCGATCTCAGGCCCGACACCGAGTACGAGGTGCAGGTCCGTACGCGGACGGCCTCGGGAGAGGGCGAGCCGGCATTCCTGACCTTGCGAACTGGCCCGGAGGGAGAGGCCGACAACGTGGTGCCGTTTCCGCGACGCTGAAGTTCGGCGGGGTTTTCGACGCGCTCCGACGGTCGCTGACGGTCACGAAAGCGACTTGGCTGGAGCGGGAAAGGCTCGCCGCGACGTGACCGGACAGCTGCGCGGGCTGGCCGGATCGGAGCGGACGGTCCCTTCCTGAACGATTCGGGACGCAGGGGCGGGGGACCGGACAGCGCTGGGAGCCCGCGCAACGGCATCTATGTCGACAATTCAAGGCTGATGATCCATAGCTGGAAGTCGTGCCCGCCTCGGGCTATGTTCTGTGCAGCCTGCGCGCCATGGACATCGACGGGCTGGCACGGGCCGCCGCGCTGCGGGCCGGCTTCGTCACGCCGGGCCGGGCGGCTACGGCCTTCTTTGCGTGGATTGCGGCGAGCCTGCGCGAAGGCTGCGACATGGGGCGGCGAGTCTCGTTTCGGCGACGTGGCAACACGCGACCGCTGGCTCGCAGCGCAGGCCTTCGTTGGTGCACAGGAGAAGGTCTTCGAGAACGGAAGGCGGCAATGATCGGCAACGTGCGGGGGACGGGAGTCGAATGACGGCATTCTCAGGTCGGTCCAGGCGAATCCACTCGTCAAGCAAGATCGCGTCGGGCAGGTTCCGCCCGTCGCGCCAGTCCGCGAAACAGGCCGCGAAACCCGCCCGAGCGAGATCTCTCGAAGACATTCCAGCCGGGACCGGTCGGCCCGGGGCCGCTTCCGGGGAGGACGCTGCCCTGCGCCTGGACGGGCGGCGGCTGGATCGTCTCCGTGGCGGGAGCCTCCGGATCGTGTGCGTCTGCGGCCATGCCGGCGACGTTCCGGTCGCCGCCCTCGTCGCGCGGCACGGCGAGGAGGCCCGCGTTCGTGACGCCGTCGCCTCGATGCGATGCGGCGTTTGCGGCACGCAACGCATTGCCGAGGTTCGCTGGCTGGACTGAGGGAAGCTGGAACGGATGGGCGGGAACCGGACCCCGTCTCGTGCCTGGATGGCCCGCGCCTTGCCACCGATCTGCACCCGCAGCGCGATGGAGAGTTTTCGATGCCGGTCAGGACGGCGCGGCTTGCCCGGCAGGGCGACTCAGGGCAATGGTGCGAGCTGACCGTCCGGTACGGACCTGGAGGTGGGGAACCGACGGATTCCAGGCCCGGACCGTGCAGTCAGGCAGCGCAGAATGGCGAACGGAGGCCAAGATGAAGGATCGCGCGCCAGGTGCGATGAGGTTGGTGGAAGACGAAGGCCTCGACACGGTCAGGGTCGAGCTTCTCCGGCAGGCCAGCGAGGCGATTTCCCAGATGTGCGCGTATCTTGCGGACACGATCGCGACCGTGGGCTGAGGGTGCGAGCCCTGCGCCGAGCGGCTCGCGCAGGCCGAGGCATGAGAAGGCGTCTTTCGCGGCATGGCGGAGACCGAGCCGGGCATGACGCACGAATTGGTCCTTGTGCAAGAGGGATACGTCCGTTGACGGGCTGCGAACGCAAGCCGCGCTGCCCGCCAAGGGCAATGACCCATGACGGACTTCCGTACCGAGGGAGGCGGGAGGAGAGGCAGGCGTTCCTTCATGGCGCGGCAGGCTGAAAGGCCGTAAGGGACTCCGTCAACGACGACGACACGTCTGGAATGGCGCCGGCAAGCCGACGCCCGAAAGGAGCGAGCATGCCAGAAGCGCGGGAAACGACGAGACTCGCCGTCCTGATCGACGGCGACAACACCAGCGCGAGGCACGCGCAGGCCATCTTCGACGAGATCGTGAAGCTCGGGGAGGCCACCGTGCGGCGCATCTACGGCGACTTCTCCCATGGCAGGCTGTCCGGCTGGGACGGGGCGATCAAGTCGCTTGCGATCCTGCAGCACCAGCAGCGCAGCAACTCGCGGGGGAAGAACGCGTCCGACATCGCGCTGGTCATAGACGCTGTCGATCTCATGTACAAGCGGACCCTCGACGGGGTCGTGCTCGTCAGCTCTGACAGCGACTTCACGCGTCTGGCCCAGCGCCTCCGCGAGGAGGGCCTCGTGGTGTACGGATTCGGCGAACGGAAGTCGGTCGAGGCGTTTCGGAACGCCTGCAACCGGTTCATCTACGTGGAGAACCTGCTTGAGACCGAGCCGGAGCGGACGAAGGACGAGGCCGGGACTCCCGCGGGTGCGGCGCGAAAGAAGAAGTCTCCGGGCAAGGCGCGCAGGATCATCGCCGGCGCGATCGCGGAACCTGACGCCGACGGATGGGAGAGCCTGGGCAGCGTCGGGCAGCGCATCCAGGGCGCGCATCCCGACTTCGACCCGCGCAGCTACGGTTGCGCGAACCTGAGCACTCTTGCCGAGAAGGCGGGCGGGTTCGAGATCCGCAAGGAGGGGGGCGCCGTGCATGTCCGCCACAAGGCCGCCGCGCCAGGGGCTTCGGGCGCCTGGAAGGGGTCTGCGGCGTGACCCCTGCGGAACCGGTCGTCTGCGAAGCGCAGGACCCGGGAGCCACAGGTCCGGATCACGCCGCTGCGGACTGAGCCGGCCGGCCGTCAGCCGTGCCGGTGCCTGTCTTGCCGAATGATCGTTCCGGGTTGCGGAATGCGGGCTTCGGCGCGTCGGCGGGGGCGAAGCTGTGCGACGGTCCGTTTTCGGGACCGCCCCTGCCTCAGTCCGGTCTCCGGCACGACGCGGCGTGCAGCCAGGGCCACACCCTGTTGCCGGCGCGGTCCGTGCGCTGCGCCACGATGCTGTCCGACAGGCTGTCGTCGATTGAGTCCGCGAGGAAGCCGAGCCGGTCCAGGATGGTCCTCCGGTTCTCGACGTCCCGCGTCCAGAGCAGCGCCTCCCTGCATTCGAGAACGGCCGTGCGCTCAGCCATGACCTTCGGGTGGGTGTGGAGCCAGCGCACGAACTCCGTCGCTCCTGGCGAGTCGTTCCAGAGGTCGCCGAAGAGACGCATGTAGTCCTTCGCGGAGTCCGGATCGGAGAAGCCCGATCCGTGCCAGATCGTCATGGGCATCGGGTCCGGGGTCCCGCAGATCATCTCCGCGATGTAGCCGTTCCCGCTGAAGCCGTGCCGCAGGCTTGTCGCGGCGGCGGCGAACTTTCCCTCGACCAGCCTCAGAAGCCCGAGCTCGTACTGGAGCGATGGGTCCCCGTCGCGGAACTCCACCAGGAGCGCGCGCGCCTCGTCCGGCCGTCCGGCACGCAGGAAGGCCGGGCCGAGAATGTAGCGGATCCCCTGGTTGTCGCCCGGGTTCAATGCGAGCATCGCGTTCATCCGGTCGATCGCCTCGTCCCACTGGCGAAGGTGCAGATGGCACAGGACGGCGCCATGCGCGGCACGGAAGAAGGGCCGGTTCTCGATCCAGCTCCACTCGATCAGGTCCGCGTATCCTTCGGGAATGGCCGCCTCGCCGAGAGCGAGGCCCTTGAGGTACGCGTCGAGCGCGGGTCTCGTCCTGCCCCTGTTGAGCAGGGCGTTGCCGACATGCGCATGCGCGTCGATGAACCAGGGATGCCTTCCGGCGAGGTCCTGAAGCCCGTCCATGTAGCGCTTCCCGCCGATCTTGCCGGCTTCGCGCTCGTCCAGAAGCCGGTCGAGAGCCTCCATGCATGCCTCGTGTTCCGGCGGATACCGGAAGCGGGCGGAGTCTTCGAAGAGCTCGAGGCTGATGTTCATGGCGCTTCCTTGCGTTCCTGAGACGTGCAGGGACGTGTCCCGAAATTCGCCGTCCTGCGCAAGCGCGAACGGACGGAGCTGGGCCTTCCGGGGCGAAGGTGCCCGCCCTCGCGTCTGCTGGCCTGCGCATCCGTGACGGATTCGCGAACCTCGCGCGGCGTCCGGGCTTCCCGGTCCCGTCCGCAACGGATGGTCGTTGAAGCGCAGGCCCGGTCCGGACGGCCGAATCGCCCTGAACCGTAGTCCGATTCGCGGCGATTTCGGCTCTTCAAGGGAGTCGCCCCGGCGACCGCCGCCGCGACCCGTCCTCTCCTGTCCTCCCGAGACCCCGCCTGCACGGTCGTTTTTGGAATCGAAGAACGACCCTCACCGGCAGCCGGGATTCCGGCTCTCGTGGCGGGACCTGCGTCCGCGCCGTCCCGGCGCCGGCACGACCCATGGAACACGAGGAGAGGGGAAAGACGGAACAGACGATCTACCTGGACACGCAGCGGGCGGCCCGGCGTCCGGGGCTGTCGGCGAAGACGCTGTCGCGCTACCGGGTCTCCAGGGGCGGGCCGGTCTTTCACAGGTTCTGCTCGCGTATCCGGTACCGGCGCGACGACCTGGAGGCGTGGGCGCCGCCACGCCTCTTCGAGGGATGTCTCCATCTGGAACGCGCCTGCCTCGCCGTCTGCGAGGTCGGCGAGACCGCGTGCTGCGACGAACGAAGCGTCGTTGGTGCAGTCGATGCGTGCCACGGCGGCGCACTCCATGTCGAGGGGCCGAGCGCCGAACGTCTCGAAGATCCTTGTCCGGAGAGCCGCATTGTCGACGAACGTCCAGCCGAAGCCCCCGGAGCCGTCGACCCCGATGCCTGGATCCCTGCTCGAATTCGCGCGAAGGGCCTGGCGCCGGTCCGGCAGGCCTTCGTCGAAGGGATGCGGCCCGCAATTCCTGGCCCGCGTCTTCTGAATCGCCAGGTGCCGGTTCG
>VXSG01000011.1:0-20430 GCA_009838075.1 Boseongicola sp. SB0665_bin_10
GCACCGGAAGCGCCGTCTCCGAGACCGTCACGCCCCGCGTGTCGTCGTCAACGATCGTGCCGGTGACGTTGACGGTTGCGGTCTCCACGAGAAGGCTGCCCGTGGACGCACGCCATCCGATTTCGAGCGTTTCGTCCTCCTCGTCGATGTCGTCGTCGACAATGGTCACCTGCAGGCTCGCCGATGTCTGTCCTGCGGGTATCGAGATGCTGGCACTGCCGAACGACACGAACCGCCCGTAGTCGTCCGACTCCGTCGCGGTGCCGCCGATTCGCGCAGACGTGACGGTGTAGGCAACCTCGCCGTCCACCGGGTGACTCAGGTTCATGACGAACGTCATGGCGCCCTCGTCTTCGTCCACCGACACGTCTTCCATTGTCGCCGTTGCGGGGGAATCGTTGTCGGGGCCCACTATCACCAGCAACACCGTCCCGTTCCTGCCGAACGTTGCCGGAGCCGTCGCATTGCTCAGGTAGAGGACCACGTTGCCGGCATTCGCCGGCTCGTAAACCGTGTCGTCCAGGATCGAGAGAGTGAACGTCTTCCGCGTTTCGCCCGGCTCGAAGGTCAACGTGCCGCTGGTCGCCGTGTAGTCCTCTCCGGGCGTGCTGGAGCCGCCGCTGTCCTGCGTTGCGTAGTCCACGCTCACGCGTTGGGTGAGCGCCGGCGTCAAGGACACCGCGATTTCCACGTCGCCCTCGTCCTCGCCGATGTAGATGCCCGTGTGCGCCCATTCGAACACCGGCGCGGCGCGCGTCACCTTGACCTGGTACTCCCTTTCGGTGACGCCGTCCTGCGCGGTCACCGTCACAGTGACGGTGTTCTCGCCGAACGCGAGAGCCAGGTCCGCCGTGTTCGGGGTGCTCGTGTCGTCGTCCCCCGCAATCGCGACCGTCGCGCCACGGTGGTTCTCCGTTGCGGACACCGTCACGCTGGTTGCGGTGTTTTCCACGTCCGCCTCGTATTCGAGGGTTCCGGCGGCGAACGCCGGCGTCAGGCTGACCTGGGTCCCTCCGACGCTGACCGACAGGGCCTTCAGGTCCGCGTCTGCCGCGGCCGCGTCGTCGTTCTCGATGGTGCCGGTGGCCGTCTTCGGCGTTCCGAGCGCGGCGTTCGAGGAAGGATCGGCGAGCGTCACCGTGAGGGCCTCGTCGCCTTCGTGGTTGCTGTCGTCGCCGGTGGCGACGGAGATGGTCCCGGTCGTCTGCCCGGCGAGGATTGTCAGCTGCGCGCCGGCGGCGGGCGCGGTGTAGTCCGCCCCGTCCGCGTGACCGCTGTCCGAGGTCGCCGTGCCGTCCGTCGTCGCGTAGCCGACGGTCACGTCGGTGGACGCGGCCGGGCTCAGCGTCACCGTGAACGCGAGCGCGTCGCCCTCCGTCGCCGTCGCGTCCGCGATGGTCAGGGTCGGCGTTCCCTCGTCGTCCTCGATGGTGCCCGTGGCCTCGCTGGCGGCGACGCTGGCGCCAGAGACGTTGCTCAGCGTGACCTTGAAGGTCTCGTCGCCCTCCGCGAGCGCGTCGTCGGCCAGCGTCACCTCGACCGTCTCCGACGTCTCGCCGGCGGCGAACTCGAGCGTTCCGGACGCCGCGGCGTAGTCCGTGCCCGCCTTGGCCGTGCCGTCCGAGGTCGCGTAGTCGACCGTCACGGCTTCGCCACTGGCCGCATCCAGCGTCACCGCGAACTCGATCCTGCCGGCGTCCTCCGCCGCGGTCGCGCCGGTGATCGACAGCGCGGGCTCGTCGGTGTCGTTGCGCGCCACGCGGCCCGTGAAGCCCGCCGCCCCGTTGCCCCAGCGGTCCTGGAGCCTGTCGGTCCCGGGCGCGTAGGCCACCGACACGTGCTGCGCGTGGCCCACGGCGGAGGCGAGCGTGACGGTCACGCTCGCGCCGTCCACGTCCACGCCCGTCGCCGTCCTGGCCGTCCCCTGGACCGTCACCGTGAAGTCGTCCGGCGCCGGCTCGGAATCCTCGTCCAGGTGTTCCGGAACGCCGCTCGCCCGCTCGAAGGCCAGGACCAGCTCGTTGCCGTCCACGACCGCGCCCCCGGCGCCAGCCACGAGCGCCGGCCCGGTGGTGTCGACCAGCGAGCCGGTCGAATGGCTCCCGTGCCGGATGTTCACCGCCCGGTTGCCCGCGTCCTCGATCGTCCCGCCGTTCAGCACCAGGCCGCCGCTGGAGAGAAGCGTCCCGGCCGCGTCGACGTTGCCGGGAACCCCGATCGCGCCCTCGTCGCCCGGCACGTCG
Organism: Boseongicola sp. SB0665_bin_10; assembly: GCA_009838075.1. Lineage (GTDB taxonomy): Bacteria > Pseudomonadota > Alphaproteobacteria > Rhodobacterales > Rhodobacteraceae > JAJEFO01. The sequence goes on from VXSG01000011.1 coordinate 2,244, forward strand.
GCCGGCACCGTCCAGGCGAACACCAGGTCCGTGCCGCCGGACCCGCTCTCGTAGGCCGCGTCCTGCCGGCCCGAGTCGCTGGCGGAGAACTTCAGCACCGGCACGCCCGAACCCGTGTCCACCGTGACCGCGCTCTCGAACTTCACGGTGAACCGCACCGTCTCGCCGGGGCCGTAGACCGGATCCCCCGTCACGGTTGCGGGCACCGCCGGCGTGGACGTCACCGCGACGCTCTCGATCCACCGCGTGTCGACGTTCGCGCCGTTCGAGACGGCAGCATGATCGAGCACCGCGGCCTCCGTGGTCCCCTGGTTGACGATGCTGCCGCCGTTCAGCTCCAGCGCGTTGGCGGCCACGCCGATCCCGTCCGTGTCGTCGTCGTCCCCTGCCGTCACCGTCTTGCGGAACACCAGCACGGTGGCCGAGCTCGCGCCCGGGTCGTGGAGCGCATGGCTGTCGGCGGCGGGCGTGCCGTCCAGCGACAGGGCCACGCGCGGCGTCCCGGTCACGTCGACCGCCGCGTCGAAGGTCACGCTCACCTCGATCGTGTCGCCGAGGTCGTATTCCCCGTCCGAGGGCGGGCTGGTGAAGGCGACGGAGGAGACCTCGGCCGCCGTCACGTCGTCGTTCTCGATGGTGCCCGTGGCGGTCTTCGGCGTTCCGAGCCCGGCGTTCGAGGAAGGATCGGCGAGCGTCACCGTGAATGTCTCGTCGCCTTCGTGGTTGCTGTCGTCGCCGGTGGCGACGGAGATGGTCCCGGTCGTCTGCCCGGCGAGGATTGTCAGCTGCGCGCCGGCGGCGGGCGCGGTGTAGTCCGCCCCGTCCGCGTGACCGCTGTCCGAGGTCGCCGTGCCGTCCGTCGTCGCGTAGCCGACGGTCACGTCCGCGGATGCGGCCGGGCTCAGCGTCACCGTGAACGCGACCGCGTCGCCTTCCGTCGCCGACGCGTCCGCGATGGTCAGGATCCGCAGGTCGGGACGCTCCGTCGCCTCAGCGGACGGCGTTCCTTCCAGACCGTCCCGGGTGGCGATCACGCGCACCGTGTAGTCGGTGCCGTCCGAGATCCCGGAGATGGTGTGGCTGGTGGTCGAGCCCGGCGTGACGGCCGCCTCCCGGTTGTCCGAGGCCGCGTTGGCGAAGGTCTCGGTCCCGGATCTCCATTGCACCTTGTAGCCTTCGGCGCCGACCACCTCGTCCCAGGCCACGTCCAGCTTGCCGCCGCCGGGCGTCAGGACGACACCGGTCACCTGGGCCGGCGGGCTGTCGTCGTCGACGATGACGATCTCCCAATCACATGTCGAGCTGCAAAGGGTGCCGTCGGCCTTGGCCAAGGACACCGCGTCGGGAAAGCCGTAGGGAATCAGCTGGAGCGAGAAGTCCTCGCTGTCCTCGGCGAGGGCGTCGTCGGTGATGGTCACGTCCAGGGACTTGCTGGCCACGTACCTTCCGTCCTGCGCCGCGAAATCCGAAGCCTGGAAGCTGACGAAGCTGGCGGGGATGCGCCCGTAGTCCAGGCCGCCCACCGCCGTCCCGTTCCGGGTCCTGGCCAGGATCCTGAACGTTGCGTCGGTCGGCTCGGGCACGCCCGCCGCGGTTTCCGCGACGATGCTGATCGCCTGCGTGCCCGAGTCTTCGCGGAAAACGTGCTCGGCGCTGCCGGGCCGCACGACGATTGCCGGATTGGCCGCCACCATCGCGACGCTTGCGGATGCGTTGGTGCCAACGGCATAGGCCGGATCCGCCGAGATGGTGGCGGTCAGGGTTCCGTCGGACGTGGCGCCGCCCGAGAAGTCGCCGGAAGCGAGGGACAGCGTCGCGGACGTCTGGTCGGCCGGGATCGTGACCGTCCGGGACAGCCTGCTGGCCGGAAGGAAGTCCTGGTCCTGCGTGAATACGAGTTTCACGTCGAGCGCCTCTGCGGTCGCCGCGGCCCGCGTCACCGTGAGCTCGAGCCCCTGTAGGTGGAAGGCGAGCGTGGACACGTCGGCGGCGACCGAAACGGTCGGCCTCGAAAGTGTCACCTCCAGCGTGTAGGTCCTGTCTGCCCGCGGAGGCCTGACTGCGGTGACGGTGATCTCGGTCTCCGTGCCGTCGAGCCGTACTTGGTGTCCTTCGGCGTTGGCGTCGGCATCGGCGGGCAGGATCGTTGCGTCGCCGCCTTCCGCCGCCGAGGCCGACACGGTCACGAATTCGTCGGTGCCGAGCGTCGTGGCGTCATACGCGGTCGTGTCGGCGTCGAACTGCGGAGTCAGGTCGAGCGATGCGGTGCCGTGCGTGATTCCCAGCGAGGCGAGCTTCGCCGCGGCCAGCGTCTGGCCGCCATCCACCCGGTGCCCGCCCTGCGTCGCCAGCGTGGTCGCGCCAAGGTCGGCGTCGCGCTGGCCGATGCTGGCCCGGATGGTCGCGCCGTTGAGCGCGAGGGCGTCGGTCCCGACGCTGATTCCGTCGCTGTCGAGGTCGCCGGCCTGAACCTCGTGTTCGAACGTCAATGTCCCGCTTCCGGACTTGCCCGCGTAGCCGAAGCTCGTGGCGGAGGATCCGATGTCCACCTCGAGGCCGGGCGAGCCGCCGTCCGTGTTCACGTCCACGTCCCGGTCGAACTTCACCGCGACGGCGATGGTCTCGCCGCTCGCGTAGGTGTCGGTGGCGTGCAGGGGCTGCGAGGTGACCGTGACGCCCGAGACGCTCGGCCTCGGCTGCGTCACCGTCAGCGTGTAGGTCCCGTTCGGCCGCGGAGCCCTGACCGCGGTGACGGTGATCTCGGTCTCCGTGCCGCTGAGCCGTACCTGGTGTCCCGCGGCGTTGCTGTCGGCATCGGCGGGCAGGATCGTGGCGTCGCCGCCTTCCGCCGCCGAGGCCGACACGGTCACGAATTCGGCGCTGCCGCTCGTCGTGACGTCATACGCGGTCGTGTCGGTGTCGAACTGCGGTGTCAGGGCGAGCGATGCTGTGCCGTGCGTGAGCCCCAGCGAGGCGAGCTTCGCCGCGGCCAGCGTCTGGCCGCCGTCCACCAGGTGCCCGACCTGCGCCGCCAGCGCGGTGCCGCCGAGGTCGGCGTCGCGCTGGCCGATGCTGGCCCGGATGGTCGCGCCGTTGAGCGCAAGCGCGTCGGTCCCGATGCTGATGCCGTCACTGTCGAGATCGCCGGCCTGGACCACGTATTCGAACGTCAGCGTCCGGTTCCCGGACATGCCAGCGTAGCCAAGGGTCCTGGCGGAGGAACCGATGTCCACTTCGAGGCCGGGCGAGCCGCCGCCCGTGTTCACGTCCACGTCCCGGTCAAACGTCACCGCGACGGCGATGGTCTCGCCGCTCGCGTAGGTGTCCGCCGCGTGCAGCGGCGACGACGTGAGCGTGACTCCGCCGCTCTCGATGCCCGGCACGTCGCGCACGATGGTCACGGGAAGCTCTCCCGGCGCCAGCGCGCCCGAGCCGTACCCGGCGCCGTCGCCCGTGTGCGTGAGGGTCTTCGCGGCTTCCTGCGCGGAGACCTGCGAGGCCGCCGTCACGGTCACCGTCTGCGCATCGTTCCAGTTGTCCGGCGTGAACGCCAGGCTCTCCGGCTCGACGGTCAGGCCGTTCCCGGCGCCCGCGACGGTCACGTTGACTGTCCTGGACGGCCGCTTGCCGAGCTTCAGCGTGTAGCTGGCGGTCCCCCCCTCGGCCACCGACAGCGCGGGTGCCGAGAACAGGTAGCCGTTCTGTGCCGTCTTCTCCTCGACCAGCACCGGCAGGTTGACCGGCGCCGCCGGATCGTACCCGCCGCCCGCGGCCCGGTGACGCAGCCTGAATTCCCGGTTCTCCGTCACGCCGTTGTTGCGCGCGGCCACGATGACATTCTGCGGCTCGTCCCAGTTGTCCGGCGTGAAGGTCAGCGTCACGCTCGCGCCGGACAGGTGGGTGGAGCCAATCCACAGCGGCGCGCTGTTGCGCACCGTGACCTCCACCGTCACGTCGCTCGCAGGCTGGAGGTTGAGAGCGACCGTGTACGAACCGTTCGATCCACCCTCCTTGACGTGCAGGCGGGTCGTGTCGAGGACGATCGCCGCCGAAACCGAGTCGGTCACCTCCACCGCCACGCTCGCGGTGCTCCCCGCGTAGCCGCCCCCGCTCGCGGTGTAGGTCAGGGTCTCCGGATCGTTGGCGGCGTCCAGGTCCGCCGCGGCCTCGACCGTCACCGTCACGGGCGTGTTCCAGGCGTCCGGCTCGAACTCGATGGTGTCCGGCGTGACCGTGAGGTCTGTGTTGGCCGTGCCGGCAAGCTCCAGCGTCACCTTCTCCGTGGGCAATGTCGCGAGCGCGACGGTGTAGGTGTCGCTGCCGTTTTCGGGCACCTGCACGGCGGTCCGGGAAAGCAAGATCGCGGGCGTGTCGTCGTCCGTTACGTTGACCGGCAGCTCGGCGGTGACCGATCCGTAGCCCCCGCCGCTCGCGGTGTGCGTCAGACTGGCGGTGTCGGGCGAGGCGTCGGCGTCGTGGACCGCGCTCACGCTCACGGTCTGCGCCTGGTCCCAGTTCGACGGCGTGAACGTGAGCTGGCTCGTGCCGAGCGTCAGCCCGGCATTCCCGCCGGCGGCGATCGAGACGCTCACGTTGGCGCTCGGCCTGGTCGCCAGCGCCAGCGTGTAGCTGTTGCTCGCGCCTTCGGTGACTTCGAGGGACGGTGTTGACAGCACGAGCCCTGCCGTGTCGTCGTCCTCTATGGTGCCGGTCGCCGAGGCCGCGGCGCCCAGCTCTGCGTTGGACGAGGGGTTCGAGATCGTGAGCGTGAACGTCTCGTCGGATTCGTCGAGCGAATCCTGTGTCGTGGGGATGCTGACCGTGGTCTCGGTCTGCCCGGCGGTGATCGTCGCCGTCTTGCCGCTTGCGGCGGTGAAGTCGCTCGCGGACGCGGTGTCGCCGGAGCCGATCGACGTGCTGTACTCAACCGTCACGTCCGCGTCGGTTGCGGCCCTGATGCTGACGGCGAAGCTCACGTCCGAGCCCTCGACGGCGGTGCCGCCGGTCACGCCGACGACCGGCTTGCCGTCGTCGTCGAGAATCGTTCCCGTGGCGGAGGTGTCGGTCCCGAGGTCGGCGTTGGACGACGGGCTGGACAGCGTCACCGTGAAGGTCTCGTCGTTCTCGTCTGCGCTGTCGCCGGTCGTGTCGATGCTGATTGCCGCGACGGTGTCTCCGGCGGGAATCGTGAGCGTCCCTGACGACACGGCGGTGTAGTCCGTTCCCGCGCTCGCGGTGTCGTCGCCGGTGTCGTACTGCACCGTCACAGCGCCGTCGGTCGCGTTGTCGAGGGAGACGGCGAACCGCACCGCGTTGCCCTCGATCGCCGAAGCGTCCGCGATGCTCAGCGTCGGGTCGGCGTTCCTGTGGCCCCGAATGTCGAATTGGACGGGGTCGCTCGGGGCGGTGGTCCACGAGGTTCCGCTTCGCTGAAGGCGGGAGTTCCCGATGCTCCAGCCCGGGAGCGACGCGCTGTCCTCTCCGGACGAAGCCGTCTTTCCCCAGGCCTGCCGGTCGGTCTCGGCCTGCTCCTCGTTCAGGACGAGCCAGTAGGTCGCGTTTGCCAGCAGGACCGTGCCTGCGGGCGCCGTGTAGGCGAAGAAGTTCCCGGGCACGTAGGCGACGTCGGGAGTCTCGAGGGCGGCGACCAGGGTGCCCGGCCGGCCGGCGCTGTCCGTCTTGATGGTGACGTGGGTTCCGGTGTCGCCCGTGAAATCGAGGAACGGCCGGAGCCTGACGGACGAGAGCGTGTAGCCGGTGCCGTGCGTGCCCGTGGTGAAGCTCTGGGCCTCGACCACGCGGCTGGCGCCGGAGTTCTGCTGCTGGCCGGTGTTCGAGACGAGCGTGGCAACCGTCTGCGCCTCGGCGCCGGTTGCGAACAGGCCTGCAAGAAGGACAAGGACGCCAGAGAGCGCGCGGCGCCACCGCCGCGCGTGAGCCTTCCCGTTCTCCGACCGTGCATTGCCGCCAGTTTCACTGCGCCCGCGCAAGGTCCCTCCTAGCGCCGAACGCATACCCGGCGACCATTCGTACCACTGTCATGCCGCGATCGGCGAACCGGGGGCGATCTGCACCGGATCGGCCTCGGAAACCCTGCTGCGGCGCGGAATCTTTAGGACAGGCATGAATGTCCCGCTTCCCCAACATTGGGGAGAAACGAAAATTTTCCTGCCTTGCCCAGGGCCGGAGTTCATGGGACCAATCCATGGATTTCCGTTCAAATGCAGCATGTTACAGGAATTCGTACGGGATTCGGCCTGTAACGCTCTCCGCGCGTTCGGCCTTCAGCTGCCCATTTGCCGGACATCGATGCCGATGAAAGAGCGCAGAGTCCCGGCGATTCGCCGCGTGCCCAAGATTGCGTGGTCTCCCCTTTGCGCACACGCGCACCGTCGCGCCGCACCAGGTTCCCTTTGCATTGCTGCGGCATGAATGCCCGCGCAGTTTCGTCCGGCCCGGGACGATTCCTCCAACGTTGCGCTGAACTGGCTGGAACCGGGCGCCTTCGACCAGGCGAAGGCCTGCCCGTCGATGCAGCGACGGCCCGGCCGGCCCGCCATCGTGACGGATTCCGGCATGACCGGCGCCATCGACAAATTCCGGCTGAACGACGGTTCGGGAATCCGGGCTGGAGCGTGTCACTGGCCCGAGGCGCCCCGGCTGCCGACGGAGCAATCAGCGCACCAGGCGCAGACCCCACGGCCTGGTCGACCGACGGAAACATGGCGCCGGCGTCCGGCACACGGAGCGGCCAGGTGCATGACGAATGCCCGGAAACGCACCGGGCGGAGACACCAGCAACGTCCCGACCGCCGTGACCGGCACGTTCCGGTCCGAATTCAGCGCCTTCGACTGCAAGACCGGCGGCTTCGGCGCGGACAGGCAGCAGGACAGGCCGGACCCGACGGCCACGCCACATCGGCACAGACGGCGTGGAACCATTCGGACACGTGCTCGCGGGACATTCGCGAACCGCACTCCTCGACGGCCTTGGTGCAGGGTTCGCTTCCGGAGATGCCCATGACTGCCGCGGGGTGTCCTGCTGCCGCTCTGAAGACTTCGTCGCAATTTGAAACGGCCGTTCCCATGAAATCGGCATGACGTCGGTCAAGCTCGCGTGCAACCGGTTCGATTGCACCGTCCTGGACCCATTCAGGCAAGGCCGGCCTGAGGGACCTGGCCTTGAACATTCAAGGCGGACGGACGGTCCTGCTTCCCCACGGTTGCAGCCGCCCTTTGCATTTCGACACGAACGCGTGCCAGGTTTCGCCGCGTGTCTTGACCATGGCAATGCCGCGGGAACGCACCGATCAACATGGCACATTCAGCCTCCGACTTGCCACGACAGCAGGTCCCGTTGTTGCTGTCCGGGATCGGCACCGGCGACACTGGCCGAGCACCAGGCGGCCTGGGCTCGCGCTCGTTCAAGACCAGTCATCGTCGATCCCGCGACACGCCAGGCGCTACGGGCGAACCTGGGGGATTGAATTCTTCGTGCGAGAAGAGATTTGGAAAAAGGCGCTCACGATATCTTGTCGGAAACGCAATGCGCACGGGTCCTTTGGGCGTCGACGACTTCAGGAATCCCTCAGCAACGGCCTTTGAAAGGTCTGCCCGGGCAGCGCGCTCACTCACGCCCAGGACGAACTGGGCATCGCCTCTGGACAGAGTGCCGAAGTCAAGGACGTGCGCCACAAGTCGACGCATTCGTGCATCCGGCGGGTGGAGATCCTCTATCAAGGACATGTATCGAGGCTTCAGTTCAGCGAGGTCGAACATGGCGGTTGCAAACTGAATCTGGTCGAGCATCACGGTGAGAAACCAGGCAGTGAATTGAGTCAACGCCGCAAGGGACAGGTTTCCGCGACCGTCCCGGTCGCCGCGCCCTTGGCTGTCGGCCGCATCCATCCGAAACTTGTACTCGCCTCGATCATTGAGCCCTCGCGCCAATCCTCGACTAATGGACCACAGACCACCACTTGCAATTCCTGCGCGATGACACATGGCGTGTGACATCAGTCGGCTGACCCTGCCGTTCCCATCCAGGAACGGGTGGATATAGTTGAGCCTATGGTGCGCCCAGGCCACCGCAAGGACGCGACCGGTTGCTCCTTGTGTCAGGCCTTCGTAGCGCCACGAGAAGTGGTTCATGAAGGCATCCAGCCGTCCCGGCGAAGGCGGCTGGTGGCGACCAACCGTTACCTCCTGGTCGACGCCTCTGAACGCTCCCGGCACAATCTCCATCTTTTGGCCGTGGAGTTCCACCATTCGCAGTTCGGCCGGCATCATTGAGTAGAATCGGCGATGAACCTCTCGGATGAATTCAACGGACGTTGGCAGTGGAAGCTCATCTCTCGCCGCCAGGCCATCGACCCAAGCTTGCACTTTCACGTGCGCGGCGGCTTCCTCCGCCAATGGCCTGTCGTCCTCATTGATCTGGCCTCCCTCCAAGGCCCGCTCGATATCAACAGGCTTCGTGGTGTGGCCCTCGATCAGATTCGAATAGTATGAGTTCATTATTTGCGTCATGGTCCGCAGTTCATCTGCGCTGTCTGCAGGCAGTCCACGACCTAGATCCAGGGAGGCAGCCCTTGTTTCGAGGGCCAGATCGGACAGCGCAACGGGTATCGCCTCTTCTATGCCACAAGGCTCGAACCGTGCCGGTGTCTCAAGGGATGTCATGCCGATCTTTGCATCTTTCTCATCCCCACAATATCAAGTAGTTAATGGCCTTCCCAGAGTAATGTTTGCCGATGTGTCGTGCCGATGTTCGAGCAGGAGGCGAACGACGCACCCGCGCGACACGATCGATACGCATCGACGTTGGATTCAGGGGCTCCCAATGAGCGAAATTGACCTAAGGGAAGCAATGAACGCCGCATCCGACGTGGTTCAAGATCGGCCACGGCCGATCCGGCAGTTTGACCAGATCTGCATGAAGTCCGGGGACATGGCCATGCAGACCGAATTCGTTGCAAGGCGGGCGAGCGGCAAGCTGTCATGTTTCATCGACGATGGCGACGCAATCAGCGTGCGTGTAGCCTATCTTCAAGCGTGCCTGCACGCTCGTTTGTTTGGCTGCGTCCACTTGCATTGCGTAACCGGTCAGTCGCGAGCCGGGTGAACGGCTCCTCCCTCCGCAGAAACTGCGCCCTTCATCGACCAGCCCGTGAATGAGCGGGGTCTTGTCGACGCAATGGAATTCCTCCTCCCGGGTCGCCCGTCGATCCGCTTGCACCAGCCATCTTGTCCCTGCTTCCGGTTCATCCTTGGCTTCATGGGTGCAAAGAATGTCCAGTTTGCAATTCAAGTTGCCGCGCGGCCTGGCCGAAATTTCGTTGCACATGGGGACGGCACCGGACCGGTCTTGCCTTGGCCCTTACCGTCGACCTGCAATCACGATCGCCTGGAACTGCCGCGGCACGTGCGGGCACGGAATCCTCCTCTATCGGCTGTCTGAGGCCGCAACAGGCCACGGATGGCCTGAAGTTGCGAATTCAATGCGTAGGCGCTTCGCTCCCTTTCCCGCGGGGTTGACCCGCTGTCACGCGAAGGATTGACGCCGTCCAAGGACGCAGACCCTGTTTTCGGCCTTCCAGTGCGGCCAGGCAGAGAATCGTAAACCTCCCGGGTTTACCAATTCACGAAGTCCCTTTATTGCAAGGCTTGCCGAAACGTGAATCGTAAACTTGGGAGTCGGTCGATGAGCACGAAGGAGCAGATTCTGGGCTTCCTGGCAGAACAGGGTCCATCCAGGGCGGCGGACATCCGCAAGGCGGTCCGCCCCGCGATCGGACGCCAGGCCTGTTGGAAGGCCCTGAAAGCGCTGCAAACCGACGGCTTCGTGACGGCCACGGGGGCGGGACCCTCCTCGCGCTGGCTCCTCGAAGGCCCCTCCGCCGTGCGCCGGCACCTGGAGACGCCTCCCGACCGCCGCCGTCCGGCTGGATACGGCATCGCCTTCCTCGACTCCTACGTTCCGAACAGGACGTTCTACCTCCCTCTCGAGAGCCGGAAGGCCCTGAAGGAGGCGGGAACGCCGCCCGCCGGGCTTTCGGGCCTGGCTGACGAGCGCGTCCTGAAACGGTTTCTCGTCGACCTGTCCTGGAAATCGTCCAGCCTCGAGGGCAACACCTATTCCCTGGCGGAGACCGAGCGCCTCTTGAAGTTCGGCGAGGAGGCGGAGGGCCGGACCCGGGAGGAGACCGTTATGGTTCTCAACCACCGCACCGCGATCGAGTACATTTTCCCGGACCCGGACGTGCCCGCCATCGCGGCGATGACGCTTCGGAACATTCATGCCCTGATCTCGTCCGAACTCCTTGACGACCCCATGTGGGAGGGCGCCCTGCGCACCCACCCGGTCATGATCGGGGGGTCGGCCTACAGGCCGCTCGACGACCCGCACAGGATCAGGGAGACGTTCGAGACGATGGTCTCCAAGGCCGCCATGATCCGCGATCCGTTCGAGCAGGCCTTCTTCCTGTGCGTCCACGTGCCCCTCCTCCAGGCCTTCGAGGACTGCAACAAGCGGACCTCCAGGATTGCGGCGAACATTCCCCTGCTCGCAGCCAGGCTCTCTCCGGTCTCCTTTCTCGAGGTCTCTCACCGGGATTACGTGGACGGCCTGCTGGGAATCTACGAGATGGCCGACATCTCCCTGGCGCGCGAGATCTTCGTGGGGGCCTACGTGACGTCGGCGTCCCGGTACTGGTCGCCGTCCGTCCAAGCCAGCGCGCCCTCGCTGGCGATCCTCGAGAACCGGGACTTCATCAGGAACGCGGTGCGCGAGCTGGTGAAGTCTCACGGAGGCTTCGACTCTGGCCGCGCGGCCGGGATGGTGCGCGAGAAGGGGCTGTCCGGCCATCCCGAGGTCCTGGAACACGTGAGACGCAGCATCGAGGGCCTCCACGAAGGCAACCTGATACGCTACGGACTCTCGTCGGACGACCTCGAGAGGCTGCGCGACCAGGGCGAGGCGCGTTCCGGCGCAAGCGGCGGGAAATCCGGCGGGCACGGCGAGGGAGGCGGCGACGACGGGTGGGCGCCGCCGGAGCCTTCGCCGTTCGATCCCTTCAAGGCGGGCTGAGGGCGCGTCGCGCCCTCGATCGACAGGAGCGGCCCGTTTGCACGCGCCAGGGGCAGGACGGCGGCGGAGAGGCTTCGCGTGATGGCGGGCATGTCCGGGTCGTTTGCCTTCAAGGTCTTCGGAGCCCAGGCAGCCCTGCCGGCTTCCAAGGACGTGCCGCGCGGGGAGGCCCGCCGAACCCCCTGAGCGTCTCGTCCACCCCGGACAGCCGGACAGGAACCGGCGGAGGCGGGTTCATGTCCAGGACGAGATGCCAGAAGGCCCATGACCGCCGGTCCCAGATCCCCGGATGCGCGTTGCGCAGGGCGTCCCTGAAGGCCTCGTCGCCGAAATGCCGCCGGGTTCGGACGATGTCGTCCGCGAGGCCGTGGATCATGACGTGGTTCAGGAAGAAGGTCTCGTCCTTCAGCGTCTCCTCCGGCGGCCTGAACCAGACGACGCGTCTGGCGACATCGGAAAGCGCGCCAAGGTCCGCCCGTCCCTGGCCGGCAAGGTCTGCGCGTTCAGAAGCCATGGCGGAATGCCTCGTCGCCGACGCCTTCGCAAAGGGTCTCCCTGGCCCTGAAGCCAGGGAGAGATCCGGGATCGACCTTCTTCACGGCCTCGCCCAGCGCCTTCCGGACCCTTTCGGGAACGAGATGCAGGTCGCCGTCTCCGTAGAACGCAAGGGCCTTCATGGTCAGGACGGGATTGAAGGCCGGCCCGTGAACGGCCTGTGCGGCCCCGAGCATCCTGTCCATGGAAAGACCCGAGTCCAGGAGGGCGCCAATGTCGACGAAGTCCTTGGCAGATGCGCGGTTCTGGACCGAAAGGGCCTTTGTCGCCGCGATGTCGAGGACCGAGGCGACGGGAATTCCGGGACCCGCCGCCCTGTCAGGCTCCTGGACGCTGCGCAGGCAAAGGCCCCCGAAGAAGGAGATCTTCACATGCCCCTCGACGTCGAGAAGGCATTCCAGGGTGCTCTCTTCCATCCGGGTTGCGACAGGATTCTTCAGGTAGGGGATCTCCTTGCACAGGCTGTCCGGACTGAAGGCCGCGCGGGAAAAGAAGCCGAAATCCACGGATTCGCGATGCGCGAGTCTCAACGCAAGGGCCGTCCCACCGTAAAGGACGAAGCCGTCCGGCGTGTCGCCAAGCCTGTCCCACAGCCGCTTCTGGGGAACGGGAAGGATCTCCGTATGGAAGGATGCGAACATGGCTTTCACGATAGCCGTTCCGGCCCTGGCCCTCAACGTCCTTGCCGGGCGCTCAGGACGTCGGTGAGCCGTCTCCGGGCATCCCGGCCGTCCGGACCGTCCATGCATCATGCACCTTGACGCGTGCCGCCGGGCGCCCGGCGATCATGTCCGTCATCGAAGGGCTCGTCCACGAATCCGCAGGACCCTCCCGGACCGATGCCGGGTGGCGTCCCGGCCTGCCGCCGCTTCCGGCCCTCGCTTCCCGGCCACGGCGCTGCCCGCCCGCATTGACGAACCGTGCAGCCCGAACCGGATCGCGCCAGGGAAGAGGCGGTCAAGGACGGCGTCCGCGACCGCCCGGTTCAGCGATGACAGGCCATGGAAGAAATGGCTGCGCAGCGGCGCCAGGGTCCGGCGCTCGGCCAAGAGATGCCGTTCTCCGCGAGGGCCTGTCGCGCGACCTCTTCACCCGCGCAGGCAGGCCCTGGGTGCCGCATTGCTCAAGCAGGTCGGCGCAGGTCTCGTTCAGGACCGGCTCGTGGCGTGACAGCTTCGTTGCCGCCGCCTTGACGCTTTCGGGCACGGCAACCCGGGGGCGCCAGCCCCATGTCCTCGAAGCAGCATAGGCAAGAGCCGCACGGATGTTGCATGCAACACCTGTGCGGACATGCGGCGTGTCATCGACAGTGCGACTGCCCTGGCTTGACAGCAAGCCAAGCTTGAACCTACGTGTCTGAACATGTGCAGTTCGGCTTGCATCGTGGCAGTTCCGATACATGGTCCTGCACAGTTCGGAGAAATGGACATGGCGCACAGCGAAGGGGAAGTCCGGGTCAAGGCCCGGATCTCGCGGATCAACCGTTTCGGACTCTGCGAGGTGGTCATAGGCGAAAGGCCCGGCGGAGCTGCGTTCACGCTTGACAAGGTGTTCGGGTATGGAGGCCAGCCGCTTCGAGAATTCGGCATCGAGGAAGGCGCGGAAGTCGAACTGGTCGAGGACGAAAGGGGCCGCGTGGACCATGTCCATGTCGTCGGTGCCGCAACCGCTGCTTGACCCAAGAGACACCTCCTCCTCGACACCCCCGGAATTCGCGCCAGACCTGCTCCCCCCGAGCATCCGCAGGTTCGGGTACATCCCCGACTTCCGGCTTTGGAAGACCGGAGACCTCCTCTTGTTCTCCGCGGTCGAGTTGAACCGCGTACAGAGAGCAATCGTGAAAACGCAGAAGCGATTGAATTGCACCAAACGTCGACTCCACCGCCACCTTCTCCGCCCCGCTGGACGACAGCCTTGCCGCCATCTCCTCCGGGTCCCGCATGAAGGCGTCGAACGACCGCATCGGATCCGGTCCGGGTCCATCGCGACGTCGTGCGTGTCCTTGCCGATATCGATCCCGGCACAGTCCCGGGTCACGATCTCCTGGCTCTGGCCTTCCCTCTTCGCTTGCGTGGCATGCGGTTCCCGTCCCCGTCCGCTTCGCTCAGGCCGGAATGGAACCACGGCCAGTCCTCAGTCTCTTGAACGAGGTCACGGACAGGGCCCGCGCGATCAGTGACAGGCGCCGATCACGGTTCGGGCCGCGCTACCATGCGGGTGACTGGGCACGCCATTGCAACTTCGACCTCGGCTGCCCCGACCCCGGTGACAGATCACATCCGCTGAACCGTCGCCGCAAGCACCGTCTTGCTCTCGCGTCAGGACCGGCGCCGCGCTGGAGCGAAGGCTGCCATCGTGAAATCTGGCAGATCGAGAAATCGGTCCGGTTCACCTGTCGATGGAGTCGGGCGCGGTTCACGCCAAGTCAACCTCGCGTGACGCTCCTCAAGGCCGGCATTGTCGATTCGTCACGCCGCGTCACGGAGTCGCTGGCACGTCGGGCGGCGTCCGCGTTGCCCCGAAGGCACCGACGATGTGGGACTGTTCGAAGATCCCCGCCGCCTCCGCGTGCCCAGGACCGTAAAAGCCGCCCTGGATGCGCCCGCCCGCCTGGCCTCTCGCGAAGGTCCCGTCCGGGCCAACCTCGAGATCGGCGAAGATCACAGTCGCGACGCTGTGCGCTCTCCCGCGGTCAATGTTCTTGATGCCGCTGAACGCGGCATCGAGCCCGCCTGCAGCCAGGTCGTAGTTCAACGCCGCCGTCCCGACCAGCCGGTCACCCTCGCCGTCCCCGGCGATTGGCGTTCCCACCATGATCCCGAGCCACGTCGCGGACCCGCCCAGCGGGCGATCCGTGAGATCTCCGAGGGCCAGCGCATACAGGTGGGTGGCCTCGATCCCTTCCCCGACAAAGCGATCGTCGAAGAGCCCGAAGGAGCCGTGCTCCATCCAGGCGCCGAACGCGGTCCGGTCCAATCCCGCAATCTGCCCGGTTTCCGACACGAGCGTGATGCCGTGTGCGGAGCCGATGGCCTCCGCATCGCCTCGCAAGACCGGGAAGTTGGCGACGTCGCGCGCGTCCATGTCGCCGGTCGCGGGGTCCTGCAGCTCGCAGCGCGTCCCGGAGCAAGTCGCCAGCCACCGGGACGCGGGAGTCCCGTCCGGGTGGACGACCTCAGCGTGCGTCGTGGACAGGACAAGGGAATCGGCGCGCGCGGCGATTCCCTGCTGGCGCGCCTGCTGCGCCGCCGCGGTCTCTGCCGGCGCCGAGAGGCCGGTCAGTTCCCTGATGTCGCCGCCCTCGCTGCACGCCGCAAGCGAAAGGACGGCCATGGCCGCCAACGCCAGTCCGCACCCAGAATGTCGTCTCATGCCGGTCTCCTCCGTTGTTGCCGATCAACCCGCCAGATCCGCGGCCACACGCTGCCTGCCACGGGAGGTCCGTCCCGGAGCGCGCCGGCCTCTATCCTCTGCAACGCCCGCGGCGGCGCCGAAACCGGTGATCGGTGCGCCCGAATTCCGCAATATTGTACCTGTTTTTCCGTTAAGTGTGCGTGTGGAGCATGACCTCTACAGTTTAATATTCATTTTCCGGTTGCATTCCTTGTGGCCATGCGGTAGACAAACGGTGCTATTCGATTTGTCTGCGGCAAGAGCCGCCAGGAATTCCGAAACCGCGCCGCGCCAACGGCGCGGTTTCGCATTTGATACCCAGGCTTTCGTCGTGCTGCACCTCCCTTCATGGTGTCGTTGTGGCCTGCCCACGCCGGACCGCGAGGGCTGGTTCCCGCCCGCCGGTGTCGTGGCGACCGTGTGCACGCATACCACATGTGCCCCGCGCCGGACAATGCCGATCAATTGACGTTTGACGGTTTCAACCTGGATCCCGGCGCGCCTATCAACGACACGCACTTGACTCGGGGGCCATGTTGGGCGTGGCAGGGCGGTCACGGCGAAGCCCCGATCTGGCCCGGAGGGATCCGCAGCGCCTCGCCCTCGGCCCGGACGGAGCGGTCCCGGCGCCTCGCGTCCCGTCTCTTGAGCGCCTTCGGCACGGATCCCATGCGAAACGCCCAGAGCGGGCACGTCGTGACGGTGCACTTCCGCACTTCCGGCTGGTCGCCTCCGCAACGGTCCAGGCATTTCATTCGGATCGCCCTGATTCCCTGCTTCGCTTCCTGCCACGCGTCCGGCCAGTCATCCGCCGGGACCGTCCGCGGGTCGCGGCCGATGAGGTGGTCGCCGTCCGTCTCGTACGGCGACCGTTCCTGGAGACGTCCTGCAGTCATGCCGCCAGCTCCGCGCGCCTCGCCGCCGGGCTGCCGATGCCTGCTTTGGCCAGCGCCCGGATCGCGATGACGTCTCGGCGGCGGCGGGCGAGCTGCAGCACGGTCTCGCCTGCGTGGTCGCGGGCCTCCGGATCCGCTCCGGCATCGAGCAGCAGGGCGACGGCCGTGGCGACGTCGCCCCTCCGGTGGCCGAGCGTCACGTGGTGGAGCGGGGTCCGTCCGCGCAGATCCCGTGCCGAACGGTCCGCGCCCGCGTCCAGGAGCGCGGACATCGGCTCGTGCAGTGACGTGCATGCGCGGCGGTGGAGCGGCGTCTGGCCGGTCTTCGGGCAGCGGGCGCCGGGATCGGCGCCCGAATTCACGAGCGCCTCGATCACGGGCCGGCTGACGGCCCAGTCGACCGGCGTCAGCCAGGTGCGCTTCGTGGCGTCGGCGCCCAGCGCCAGGAGGAGCTCCACCGAGTCCGGGTGGTTCTGCCAGGCGGCAAGGTGCAGCGGCGTGAATTCGTCCCCCAGGCGTGGTGCGTCCCGATCGGCGCCGGCTTCCGCGAGAAGCCTGATGACGTCGAGCCGGCGGTGCTGCACGGCCGTCAGCAGCGGCGTCATGCCGTACCGGGCGCGTGCATCCGGATCCGCGCCTGCCGCCATCGCCTCCCTGATCCGTGCGGTCTCTCCGGCCCGGACGTCGTGGAACAGCCGTTCGTCCGTCGCCGCTTGCGCACGCTCCTTGCGATGCGGGTCCTGGTTGTCCTTCATGTCCGTTCCCCTTTCGTGGCGGCGGGCGTTCCCGCCGGGTTGACGATGTCGCGGACGCGCCCGGGCATTGCACACCGGCGCGCCGTCCACGATGACGGTCATGCCGCGCCTCCCGTTTCGCGGAACACGTACAGGTTCAGCCCGTCGGTCGTGCGCTCGCCCGTCGGCACCAGGCCGGACGATCCGGCGACCCGTGCAACCATGCTGGCCGGAAGCGCCAGTAGCGTCGTGTCGAGCCGCCAAGCGAGATCGGCCAGGAGCTCGGCCAGGGTGAATGCGGCAAGTTCCGCCTGCGCCTCGGCGATGATGATCTCAGGCCGTTCCCGGAGAAGCGCCTGGTTCCGGTGCCTGGCCGCTTCCGCCCGGCACTCTTCGCGTGCCGTTCCGCCGGCCTTCTCGACGCGGGCCGCGATCCTCCGGTCGTAGCTTTCGGATTCGAGCATGCGGCCCTGGTCCTTGCGGGAACGCATGTCGATCCGTCCGCGCAGGCCCTCGCGCTCCATCGCCAGGTTGACGTGGCGCTGCCAGGCCTGTCGCAGCGCGAAGATCCGGCGCCGGCTCCATTGCTCGCGGTCCTTGTCGCCCCAGCTTTCGGCGTCGAGCGGCCTCGTGGGCAGCGCCAGGAACGCGTGAGGGTTGCCGTCACTCCTGTCGCGGACGACGAGATCGATCGCCGTGCGGTGCGAGCCGAACGCCTCCTTGGCGAAGTCCCGGACGAGCCGGATCCGTCGGTCGGAGGAAAGCGCCCTTGGCAGCGCGACGGTGACCAGGCGGGCAAGCTCCGCCCGCCGCCACTGCCTGTTCCAGCAAGTCTCGACATTGTCGATGTCAGTCCAGAGCCGCTCGGCAAGACGCGCCCATGCCGTCCTTTCGGTAGAGTGCCGATCGCGTCCCGGCTCCGCCGGGATCTCCCGAAGCGCGGCCCGGAAGGCCTGGTCGCCGTAGGCGCCTGATGCCCATGCCGGCGTGTTCCGGGCCATCAGGATCTCCGAGTGCTTCACGTCGCCGGAGTGCGCTTTCCTGCACTTCGAGGCCCTGCCGCCGGGGAGCTGCATCTTCATGGCATGGCGATGCGCCGCGGCCTCAACCGCGCAGGCACCCGTCGATCGCGAGATCGACGAGACCTTGAGGAACGGCGGCGGCCTGAGCGAGATGTCGCTCATGATTCCCTCACCATGTGCGGCGCATCGACTGGGTGTTGTCCCGCTCCGGATCGGGCAGGGAGGGGAAACTGATTCGCTGTCCTCGGCGTGCGCAGGAACGGGGACGCGGACGCCCTTTCGGAAACCAAGCGCCGATTCGGCCCGTCATCGCAGGGCGTCTTGCGTCTATGCGAAACAGATTCCGAGGGTGTTGCGTGAACGCGCTTCGGCGGATAACGTACGAAGGATGATGATGCCCTACGCGCGACTAATCTCTGATATGCAATGCATCGCCCACAGAGACCCGGAGACCCGGAGACCCGGAGACCCGGAGACCCGGAGACCCGGAGACCCGGA